>CAXUHM010000013.1:0-39635 GCA_964250935.1 uncultured Terriglobus sp. | reverse complement strand
GACGGATGCTGCAAGGACGGATGCTGCAAGAACAGAGGATGCACCAAATCACGGAAACTCGCTTGGGTCGCAGGGGGGCACCTCTCGCCGCACTTTTCTGCGGACCGCGGCAGGGAGCGTTGCGGCGGTGACCTCGCTGGGCGTCACTGCGGTAGCGCAGCAGCCTGGTTCACAGAACAAGGTCACGCTTGGACAGATTGATGCTCCGACCGAAGCTCCGCTAAAAACACCAGGCCCGTTTCAGGCACTCGACAAGCGCATGGGTTATGCCATCGTCGGTCTCGGTCACCTATCGCTTGACCAGATCCTGCCGGCAATGGCTGTCTCGAAGTACTGCAGAGCCACGGCACTTGTAAGTGGCGACCCGGAGAAGGCGCGCAAAATTGCTGCGCAATACGGCATTGCCGACGATCACGTGCTGGACTACGCAGGGTACGAAAAGCTGAAGAATATGACAGACGTCGAGGCGATCTACATCGTGCTGCCAAACAGCATGCACAAGGAGTTCGTGGTGCGCGGCGCGGCTATTGGAAAGCAGATCCTGTGTGAAAAGCCGATGGCAACCAGCGCAGCCGATTGCGAGACGATGATTGCCGCCTGCAAGCGTGCAAACGTCAAACTCATGATTGCGTACCGGCAGCAATATGAGCCCATGAACCGCACCCTCGGTGACGCCATCAAGAACGGGAAGCTCGGCAAGCTGCGGTCGATGGTGTCTACTAACAGCCAGGCCGAAGGGGACCCGACACAGTGGCGACTGAACCATGCGCTGGCGGGCGGTGGATGCATGCCCGATGTCGGCATCTATTGCCTGAATGCCGCACGCTTCTTATCGCGGGAGGACCCCGAAGAGGTGTTCGCTACCACCATTCAGCCAAAAGATGATCCTCGATTCAAGGAAGTGGAATCGCACTGCAGTTTCGTGCTGAAGTTTCCGAGCGGCTTCGTTGCAACGTGCACCACGGCATATGACGTGCATCGCTCGACCTTTCTGCGCCTGGAAGGTACCGATGCATGGGGCGAGATGAGCCCAGCGTTTGGGTATCACGGGTCAAAGCTGAAATTCGGGCGGCTGGATGAACAGAAAAAAGATGAAACCACAGAGCCGTCCATTCCGGATAAAGATCAGTTTGCGCTGGAGATGGATCACTTCGCGGAATGCGTGCGCACGGGAAAGACGCCAAGAACGCCGGGCGAGGAAGGCCTGCAAGACCAGCGCGTCATCGATGCCATCTACAAGTCTGCCGCCACGGGCAAGGCCGTTCGCGTGCCCCAGCCTGCCAGCCCAACACGGGGTGATGAGTTGTCGCCCATGGAAGGCTGAACCTGTGTCTAGTAAAACCGTGCGGACCAGGCTGTACGAACAATCGTGAGTGCGGCCCGCACCCGCCTTTGGAGAATGCGTTTCGCAAGTCGGCGCAGAAGAAACACAGCAGTCCCAAGATGGGGAGACGTGCCATAAAGCCGGATGAGGAGTAAGGCAGAAGCCGTGGTGATCTGTTCCTTTGCAAGTGAGGGACGATTCCAGGAGCTGCCACCCTCATCGCTGCCGCCTTCATAATGAAGGACATCGGTGTCGGCGGCGACGGTCATGATCCAGCCTGCCCGCCGGGCGCGCAGGCAAAGCTCCACATCTTCGAAATACATGAAGAAGCGTTCGTCCAGCAGGCCGATCTGGCGGAGCATGGACGCACGCAAGAGCACGCTCGCAAAGGTGAGATAGTCGTTCCGGCCAAATGCTTGTGGCGCTGTAAAGTGCCACGCATAGGCGGTGTTCGGGTTGATATGTCCGCCGCCCCATGCCTGCACCCGAGGGGGGTCATGTGCGTCGTGCATGACGGTTCCAACCATGCCGGCGTTTGGTTCCACGCTCGCTTCCAGGACCAGTTTGGCCAGCGTGTCAGGCGGGGCGACGGTATCGTTGTTGAGCAGCCACACAAAGTCCGGAGCACCGGCAGCTGAAGACTGGATGCCGGCGTTGTTGCCGCCAGCAAAGCCAAGGTTTTTGCCGGTTTGCAGCAGGTGGACCGGCACGGCGCTGGTACCGGATGCATGACCTGCAAGCCATGCAGTGAGCCGCTCGACCGAATCATCGCTGGAGCCGTTGTCGACGACGACCACAACAAGGTTGCGGTATGTCTGCTGTGCAAGCGCGTCGAGGCATGCCACGGTAAGCGCCGCACGGTTCCAGTTCACCACAACGCACGTGACGCTGGCGTCCGGTGCATGCGGCATGGGCTCGGACTGGACGGGCGTGGATGGCTGAGGCGGCACGAAGGACAGAGTAGCGCAGAGCCGTTGCATCGGGTGCAGTGCACAGTGGAAAAGCGAACAGCGAGCGAATAACATCAGGGTGCGGTGCTGCTCTTCTCGCCCGCTTGAGGGCAGCATGCTGGACTCTGGACAGCGCGATTACTTTGGCTTTCTGCATGTGGATCTGAACAGCTTTTTCGCCTCGGTGGAGCAGCAGATTCATCCTGAGCACCGCGGCAAACCACTCGCCGTGGTGCCCACCTTTGCCGACACCACGGTTGCCATCGCGGCCAGCTACGAGGCCAAGGCACTCGGCATCAAGACGGGCACACGCGTCGGCGACATGAAGCAGATTTGTCCGGACATTGTGCTGGTGCAGGGCAATCACTCCACCTACGCGGAATACAGTCACAAAATCGCCGCCGCCGTCGAGCGCTGCTGCCCGGTGGCACATACGCCGAGCATCGACGAAATGGTGTGCCAATTAATTGGTCGCGAGCAGCACCCGCCGCGCGCACGGGCCATTGCGCTGGAGATCAAGCAGGCCATCTCCGATCATGTGGGGGAGACGTTGCGCTGCTCTATAGGCATGGCGTCCAACCGGTATCTTGCGAAAATCGCGAGTGACATGCAGAAGCCGGATGGACTCATCGGGCTCCTGCCGTCGCAGCTTCCACGCGCCATTGCACACCTGGAACTGCGCGATTTGCCTGGCGTTGGCGCGAAAACCGAAGCCATGCTGAATCGCAAGGGCATTGTGACCATGCAGCAGTTGCTGGCGCTGGACCGTAATGGCATGCACGCCCTGTGGAACAGCGTGTGGGGTGACCGCCTGTACCACTGGCTGCGCGGCCACAACACCGGCGATGACGGTGCGCCGGTGCCGAGCGAACTGCAGAAATCGCTGGGCCACTCCCACGTGCTGGGGCCGCAGCACCGCACGCCTGAAGGCGCCTGGGCCGTGGCCCACAAACTATTGCATAAGGCCGGCATGCGGCTGCGCATGGAAAAGTTCTGCGCCGGGTCGCTCACCCTGACAGTGCGCTACCAGCTGAACCGTGAGGAACTGCAGCGGCGCGGCAGCAAGGTCAAGCAGCACACCAGCGGCATCAAGCACGACGGTTGGGCCATGGAGGCGCGTTTTCCAGAGTGCCAGGACACCCTTTCCCTTTTGGAAGCACTGACCAAGTTGTGGGCACAGCAGCCGACCGGCGAAGGCTTCGGCAGACCGTTCTTTGTGGGCGTAACACTCAGCCGCTTGCTGCCGGAGAGCGACGTCCAACCAACGCTGTTTGGCGACCAGGACAACCGGAACGAGTTGTCACGCACCCTGGACAAGCTAAACCTGAGGTACGGTCATACCACGCTGCATTTCGCTGGCATGCTGGCCGCCAGAGACAGCGCGCCAACGCGCATCGCGTTTACACAAATTCCGGTCCAGTATGGGTCGGAATACATGTAAAAGGCGGACCCGGGTCCTAACCCCAATATGGTTCTCTGCCGGTGCACTAGTCCTTGACGATGACGGTCTCCGGACGCCGGGCGTACTCGGCCCACGATCCGTCGTACAGGGACACAGCATCTGCACCGGCGAGCTCTGCAGCCAGCGATACCACGGCGGCTGTTACGCCAGAGCCGCAGGTGGTTGTGATCGGGCTGTAGAGGTCGACGCCATGTTCACCGAACAACTCCTGCAGTGCCGCAACCGACTTCATTCGTTGGCCATCGGTCAGATCAGTGTAGGGCATGCTGGTGGCGCCAGGCATGTGGCCCGAACTCAGGCCAGGCCGCGGCTCGGGCGCGGTACCGGCAAAGCGACCCGCGGAGCGCGCGTCCAACACCTGCCCATGCATTGCCAGTACCTGTTGCAACTCGTCGAAGCTCGTGATGAACGAGGAGTCCAGCACCGCATCAAATTGCGCGGGTTCGCGATGAACCTCGCCGCTTTCGGTGGGCAGGCCATTGCCGATCCACTCCTGCAAGCCGCCGTCGAGGACATAGACCTCTGTCGCACCCATGGCCTGCAGCATCCAGCGTGCGCGGGGTGCGCTAAAGACATTGTTCTGTTCGTATACGACCAGTGTCGCGCTGGAGGATACCCCAAGCGCACTCATGCTTTGGGCAAAGCTTTCAGCGCTGGACAATGTATGCGGCAGGCCACTCGTCGAATCAGAAAGTTGGTCGATGTCGAAAAAGACCGCGCCTGGCAGGTGCTGCTCCAGGTAACTGGCATGCGTATCGACCTTCGGAACGACGCCAACGGGTGGCAGGGTGGCATCCAGAATCACAAGGTCTGCGGCGCCGAGGCGGTCCGCAAGCCACTGGCAGGAAACGAGGGCTGACATGCCTCCTACTTTATCGCGCCGCTGTGGCGGCCCGTGACGAGAGCGGGCGCGGCAGGTAGATGGCCACGTCGTCGTCCTGCATCGCAACCGTGTAGTTTCGGTCGATGGTCCGCAGCACCGGCGTTGGAAAGCGCTCGCGCATCAGGTCGTCAGGCGGGTTGCCCCCGGGAATTGTCGTATGCAATTGGATCGCGCCATAACGGTGAGCGTCGATTTCCGCAATCAGGGCCGATTCGGACAGCTTGCCTTGCAGCATGAGCCGCGTGGCATTGAACGGATCGATGACGTACGGCTTCCCGGCGCTGATGCATCGCAGCATGCTTTCGCACAGTGCCGGGCCGGGCTGCTGGCGCAACAGAGCGGTCTCGGCGGCGAACCGGCGTTCCGCACTGGCGGCGTTGCGGAGGTTTGCCACTGGATTGAGAATGCCCTGCACCAGGGCCGGTACGATCAGCCACCCAAATGCGATGACCGGGAGAGCCATAGACCACGGGGTCGAGGGAGCATCCGACAGCAGCAGGCCAAAGAGCAGCGCAATTGCGAACAATGTTGTGAACAGGGCGTTTCCAGCAACACCGCTGCCGCCACCGAAATAACCACCAACCAGGATCGACACGACCAGCAGCAGGCCAGCAATGCGGCGATGCGGGTCGTTTCGAAATCGCCAGGCGGCCCAGCACGCCAGCAGCAACGGAACCAGCATGGGACCGAGCACCGAGATCACCACCTCGCGCGCCTTCACCGCAGAGTACAGACGCCCCAGCAGAAGGTCCGGCACGAACCATGGACCACCTATCCACCGGTTGAGTAGGCCCGCGGCCAAGCCAAAGACGATACCGCATAGGACGAACCACCCGGCGCGGCGGCGCGATCGGACCATCAGGTCAAGAAAGACGGCAATCGGGAAATCGATAGGACTCTGCTTGACGCAGCCGGCGACCACGAACATCCCGGCGGTTACCGCCAGCGTCGTGTAGGACTGTTGCCCGACCCTGGCGGCACTGCCGTGCACGTAAACCAGCAGCGCTGCAAGAAACAGCGCATCTCCCAGCAGTTGCGGATCGTCGACGCCTGCGTAGTCGATGGCGCACACGCAAAGCGTGGCCGCACAGAACAATCCCGTCAGCAGCATCGCACGGCGCGTCGCACCAAGGGCTCGACTGATCAGCGCAAGCAGCACCGCACACGCCAGCAGCGATGCAAGAGAAACGATACGGCCCGTCACCAGGTACTCACCCGTAATACGGTGCAGCGCGGCCAGCAGCACAAATGACAGCACCGGATAGTTCACGGTCGTCCATGCCCAGGCAGCAGGGTAAAGCTGCGTCTGACAGCATTCCCCGGCAAGTGGCGAGACACCGGTCGTGAGGGGTAGGCGCGTGTTTGTGGCGGCTCCGGCGGATAACCGCATGGCAGTGGCGACGTTCCAGCCCTCGTTGTAACTCAGCTCCGTTTGGCGAAGCACGCGGCCCATCGGTGTTATCGCGGCCAACAGGGTCACTACGATGCAGAACAGCAGAACAGGCGTGCGTGCACGAGAAACCATCCGCAAATCTTAGCTGGGCAGCGTCACGCGATCAGCTTCCGCTGACAGCAGCTCATCCGACGGCCGGCGCTTCGGCGCGTTCCAGGTGAACAGGCTGCTCATCGAGTAATTCCATCCAGACGAGAGCGCCAGCCCGGCGACTCCCGCAATCCACCACGCAGCGCCCGCGCTGAACAGCCCGCGTGCGACGACGACCGATGCCCACGCACCGAAAGAACACACAACCCAGAAACTGAAAAGACCACGCAGCAGGCGCATGCCATGCAGGCTGCGGTCGCGATAAGTAATGGCATTGTTGAAGAAGAAATTTGCGGTCATGGCGAGATAGGTGGCAAGGATCTGTGCCTGAAAGAATGGTTCGTGTTGCCAGGTGACCAGCAGGTCAAGGCAGGCCAGGTGAATGGCAATTCCAACGGTGCCTACCAGTGCAAACAGAACAAAATGCGCCGGCAACAGATCGCGCGTGAGCTTGTTGCACACCAGGCAGAAGTACTCTACGGCCGTATTGCCGTCGAGCTTGCTTTCGCCGTGCTGGCGATTGCGAAAGGTGTAACCGACCTCCGCAAAGCGCACCGGTGTCTGCGCACTGGCAAACAGGTCAAGCAAGATCTTGAAGCCGCCAGTCTGCAAGCGCGGCGCACAGGCTACAACGAAGCTGCGCCGCGCGACGAAGAAGCCGCTCATGGGGTCTGAGACATGGCATTTGCACACCGTGTGGCTGATGCGCTCTCCCAGCCGGCTGAGCAAAATGCGACCCTTGGCGAAGTCGCCCATGCTTCCACCATCGGCATTGCGTGTGCCCACGACAAGGTCGAGAAACTCCTGCCGGGCGCGCTGCAGCATCTTTGGCAGAACGCGTTCGTCATGTTGCAGGTCGGCATCCATGACCGCAACCCAGTCTGCTGACCCGGCAAGGATGCCTTCAACACATGCTGACGACAGTCCACGCCGGCCCACGCGATGGAGCACACGGATGCGCGCGTCGTGACGGGCGAAGGTGCGCACGACGTCCGCGGTGCCATCGGGCGAATCGTCATCCACGAAAATCGCTTCCCAGCGCATGCCCTCCAGCGCAAGCTCCAGGCGGCGAATCAATTCCGGCACATTGTTCCGCTCGTTGTAGGTGGGCAGCACGACGGAAAGCTGGATAGGACCTGTTTCATCCTGGCCTGCAGCGCAGGCGGTAGGCGGATGCCACGGAATGGGGAGAGTCGAAATCATCAAACCAGGAACAACCTCTGCAGATCGCTGAAACAAGAGACGCCCATACAGGAGTGAAGTGTACGCATATGAGCCAAAGTGGCAGGACTGGACACCCTTCTTCTGCCTGGAAACTCTTGATGCAGGTTTCTAGACACACGCTTGGTCGCAAAGTCGTGTTCTGGTGCTGCAGTCCTGCCCGTTGTTGATCCTGTACCAGCGTGAGTACCGCAGCATGCATCACACCGTCGAGCGCCGCCTTGGAGCGGGGCAGAACGAGAGTGGACGATATGCAAAGACATCGACTGAGTCTGGTAGGAGTCGCCTTGGCCGGGCTGCTGGCAACAGGCGGCTGTAAAAAGGCAACCGACAACGCGCTGAACCTGAAGAGCGGCTTGAACAGCTACTACGACGCGCACCCGGTGTGCTTGTACGCCAGCGAAAAGAAGTTTCCTGCGCAGGCCGACACAAACAACGCATCGGACACGGCAGGGTATGATGCGCTGGTGCAACAGGGCATGCTCACGCGCACCGTGGCGGAAAAAACCAAGTTGATCATTCTCTCCAAGAGTGTGAACAACTACGATCTGAGCGACAAGGGTCGCGGCCTGTGGACGGCAGACACGACCCAACCGGGTTACGGAAACTTCTGCTACGGCAAACGCAAGGTGGAGCAGTTAACCAGCGCGCCGCCGGCCGGAGATCCGCCGCAGGGCACGACCACCACGGTCAACTACACCTACACGATCGGAAACGTAGCAGATTGGGCACGCGCAGACATCGTGCAGAATGCGTTTCCGGGTGTCAGAACGAAACTGGGCGCGGCGAGCAATGCAACCGCCACGATGACGCTTGGACCGGGAGGTTGGACGGTGCAGGCGCCCGCAAGTGGCATCGTCGAGTAATGCGCGTGGAAAGACGGGGGCCATTCCTTTGGTCGGAGTGGCCCCTGGGACTGTGTCATGCTGCTACGGTTCAGGAATGGCCCTCTCGGCCTGGTTGCCGCTCGGCATGTTGAAATTAGCGGGCGGCGTCGCTGCCATTAGATTCGTGACAAAGTAATCCCATCGCCGCCGCATCATGTAAGGTGCCAGGTCCGCGTAACCGTGATGCGCCTTTGGAAACAGGACAAGGTCGAAGCTCTTGTTCGCTTTTTCCAGTGCGTCCACGACCAGCATAGTGTTTTCGACAGGAACGTTGTCGTCGAGCATGCCGTGCGCCAGCATCAGCTTCCCGGTGAGATTTTTCGCGTATCGTGCGTTTGCCTGGGAGTCGTAGTTGGTGGTGCCGTCGGCGTTGCGCTGCAGCAGGCCGACCCATTTCTCGTCCCAATCGTCCTCGTAGTCCAGGTTTTGATGGTTGCCGCTCTCCGCGACGGCGACTTTGATAAAGCCGGGGTAGCGAAACATGGTCGCCACGGTGGCGTTGCCGCCGCCGGAGTGCCCCCACATCCCCGTGCGGGTCATATCGATCCACGGAAGTCGACCGGCAAGCTCCTTCAGGCCGCTTACCTGGTCCGGGATGGCGTTGATCCCAATATCGTTCAAGTATGTGTCGTGAAAAGACTTGCTGCGTTTGGGATTGCCCATGCCTTCCAGTTGCACAACAGCAAAACCAAGCTGCGTAAGCGCGTTGCTGTCGTGTTGCGCAGCCACGAACCCGTGCGGGCCAAACGACCCGCCCTGCGGCCCTGGATAGATGTAGTCGATGATCGGATACTGCTTCGAGGTATCGAGACGGGCGGGCTTGAACAGCAGGCCGTAGACATCGGTCCTGCCGTCATGGCCCTTCACGTGAAACGTCTCCGGTGCCTGCCAGCCTGCGTCTCTTAACCGCCCAAGAAATCCTTCGGCCAGCGGCAGCAAAACCTTTCCATTTCGGTCGCGAAGCGTGGCGACTGGGGGTGTTTGCGGCGTACTGTAGCTGTCGATCATGTACTGACCATCGGCTGAAAGAGCGGCAACGTGGTCGGCATCCTCCGGTGTCAACAGCCTGATCTCTTTTCCGTCCAGATTGGTGCGATAGACCTTGCGGAAGTACGGGTCGGCACCGCCTTCGCGGCCCATCCCGGTCAGGATCAACTCGCCGCTTTCTTCGTTCAGGTACAGGATCTCGTCGACATTCCATGCACCCGTTGTGACCGGATTCAACTGCTGGCCGGTGACGCTGCTGAACAGCGAAAGCTGGCCCCAGTTGCTGCGCTGGCTCCACCAAAGAATCTGCTTGCGGTTTGCCAGGTACCGCCAGTTCACCGTTTCGTATCCGCTTTCCAGAAAGGTGGATGCCGTCTCTTCAAACACATCGCGCACAGCTCCGCTCGCAGTCGTGGCGATGCGCACTTGTTCGCGTTTGTGATCGCGGCTGGTGCTGACAAAGGCCAAAGTCTGAGAGTCCGGTGCCCACTGCACGTCGTCCCATCCGCCATTACAACTTACGTCATCGCACAGGGTGCTGCGGTGCTGATCGGGTGGCATCTGCAGGCGCACGGTCGTCGCGTGATCGGCATCCACAATCACGCGTTGAATTGTGGTAACTACGGCGTCGCCGGCGAGCGGATACTTCCATGTAACGACTTGCGGATGGCCGTTCTCTGTTGTCATGGTGCTGAATTCACCGGTGCCGCGCTGGTCCTGCTGAAAGGTGGCAAGGTGCTGCGAATCTGGCGCCCACGCGGCAATAGCCCGCCCCGTGTGGTGCCAGCCGGCGTTGTCGGTAGCGTAGCCGAAATTCTCCACGCCGTCTTTGGTCAATTGCCGTTCCGCGCGCGTGTTCAGGTCGCGCACCCACAAATTCCAGTTCCGGATGAAGGCAGCGCGTTTCCCATCGGGAGACACCACGGCCAGCGTGGCACGCTTCGCCCCCGGGCGGGTCACGCTCAGGAAGGGAAGTTTTGTTCGGTCGCACGTGTAGGGCGTCGAAAGCGAGCAACGGTACACCCCGTTGATCGCCGTAATGAGGACTACCCGGTCATGCTCCTGCAGTTCCAGATTCTCCACACTGATTTTCTTCGGATCGGCTTCTGGCAGGCCAGCGGTATGCAGGGCAAGGTCCATTGCGGGCACGTCATAGGCCGCGGCTTTGGTTGCCTTGCGTGCGTCCACAATCATCGGTGTCGCGATCCCGTGATCAGTGTCGAGGTACCAGAAACGATCGCCGGCCATCAGATAGGCCGCGGCCACTGCATGGTCCACCAGCGTGTTTGCGCTGTCAGGCAGCAGGGCTGCAGCACGGCTGTAATCGGCGTCGGTGTAGGTGCGGCCGGGTTGTGCGCCTGCACCTGTAGCCAGGCCAAGTGTCATGGAAAGAAGGATCCGGCAAAAAACGGGCGAGAGCATGAAACGAGGGCTCCTGGGCGGTGCGGCGTGGTAAGCGCAGTTGGAATAGCTGATGGTACCGCGAGGTGCGTTCAATCCGCCGAGTTGCTCAGCTTCCACAGCAGTTGCCGCAACATCCCAAACCACGCAGAGACATCGTCCGAAGGCAGTTGCAGGCGTCGCACCAGGCGCCGCAGGTTTTCGTCCGTAAGCCGGCCGGGGTGACGTTGATCGTACCCTGCGGCGCTCAGCGCCTGCCGCAGCAACACTTCAAAGCGGGCCAGATCGCCGGCGGTCGCTGGCTGTACCGGCTCGGGTAAAGGTCGCGGCGCCTGTGCTTCGCGTACCAGTTCGTACAGCGTGACCGCAACAGCCTGACCCAGGTTCATGCTTACGCCACGGGTGTGCATGGGAATGGTCAGCAGCCGGTCGCAGTGGCTGAGCTCCTCATTGGACAGGCCTGTTTTTTCAGACCCGAACAGCAGCGCCGCTGCCCAGGGCGTCTCGGCCGGGCTGGACAGCATGCGAGACTGAAGCACCGCTGCCGCATCGCGCAGCAGATCGACAGGGTGCAGTAAACTGCGCTCGCCCAAGGCTGTGGTGCCGTACACCAGATGCCGGTCCGCAACGGCTTCGTCAACGCTGCCATACAGTCGTGCCGCGGCCAAAACGCTTGCCGCATCCACGGCACTACGGGCTTCGTGAAAAGGCAGGGGGTACTCCGTTACCAGGCGAAGATCGGCAAAGCCGAAGTCGACCATGGCCCGTGCTACCGCGCCGATGTTGAGCATATTGCGCGGTCGCACGAGCACCACGGCCACATGGTCCAGCATGAAATTGCGGCTGGGGTTCTTGTTCTGATCCATCGCACTCGATGCTATCGCGTCGGCCTTGGGGCGCGTGCGCCGCGCCGCGCATCTCACCTTTGCGGGTACATGGAGGCAAGGCGCATGGATTTGACGCGGGTCGACAGCAACACCAGTATGGTTACGCTGCATCGCTTTTCCAATGTATTTCTGGTGCGGGAGCGCGATGGGTTTACCCTGATCGATACCTCGTTGCCCGGCAGCGCGCAAACCATTCTGGCGGCGGCGAAAACCTATGGCATGCCTATCCGGCGCATCCTGCTGACCCACGCGCACAACGACCACATAGGATCGCTCGACAAGCTGCACGAATCGCTTGGCGATGACGTTATGGTGGCCATCGGCGAGCGTGAAGCTCCCTTGCTGCGCAAGGATCTGCGCCTGCACGCCAACGAGCCACAGACGCCGCTGAGAGGGTTTCTCTTTGCCGGAGCAAAGACACACCCAACGCATACGTTGACCGAGGGCGAGCTTTTCGGTTCCTTGCGCTGCATCGCAACGCCGGGTCACACGCCGGGCCACATGAGCTACTTCGATGAGCGCGAAGGCACCCTCTTCGCTGGCGACGCCATGATCTCGATGGTTGGAAAGCTCACCACGACCATGGCGCCACCATGGTGGTTTCCCCTGCCGCGCATCTTCAGCTGGGACCGCGAGCTTGCGAATGCTTCCTCCCGCAAACTGCTCGACGTTACGCCCACGACGGTGGTTACCGGTCATGGCCGCGTCAAAATGAACGGTACTGCTGCCATGCGGGATGCCCTGGAGCGCGCAAATCTGTTGTAACGAACTGTGCAATGCAGATCGGTAACTAGCTGCGCCAGCGTAGATCAACCGGACCCTGCAGCGGATGCTCGCCATGACCGGTGAGCCTGCGCTGCTTGAGCGCAAAGTACCATTTTGCGGGCTTGTCGGCGTCATCAATCAGCATCATGGCCGGCCGGTAGCGCAGGCCCTCTGCCTGCTGCACCATCGTTTCCTGGTCCTGCTGAACAAAGCGCGCGCCAAAGTATTTGGCGATCTGCGGCACCAGGGGCACGTTCAAAAAAATATTCCATGCGGCGACGACGTCGATGCGGCAGGTGCTGGGCGTGACAGGCGTAACGGTCGTCAGGGAACTGAACCATTTTTCGCCGGCACGGATGGTCTCAAGACGACGATTAGGCAGGGTGAAGTCGATCGTCGTTTCGATCTTTTCGCCGTAGACACCGAGCAGCTTGTACGGTGCGGAGTTGGCGCTGGGCGCGTGTGCTGTCATGCGAAAGCCATCGGGCAAAGGCTCAAAGCGTTTGGTTTTTTCGTGGATGCTGGCCGCGGACCGCCACCACCAGCTGCGGTGTACGAAGGGACCGTGCGCGGGGTCCATCAGGCCGATAATGCCGTGATCGACGTTGCACGGCAGGTCTGCCGCAAGATGCGCCCTGCGAAATTTCAAACTGAACTTTGGCACCTCCGGAACCGGTGGCAGCGGTGTGGCGCTCGTGATGCGGCCCATGCCGGGGGTGGGCAGGTAAACCCAGGCATAGCCGTCGCGTTCCTGGCAGGGGTAAGCACCGGCATAAATCTTTGTGGGCTGCAGCGTGTCCAACTGCGTGAGCGATGGAATCTCGGTGCACTGGCCGCCGCAGGGCTCGAAGCGCCAGCCATGGTAACGGCACTGCACCGTCTCGCCGTCAAACCAGCCGGCCGACAGCGGAATGCCGCGGTGCGGGCACAGGTCGCGCATGGCAAAGAGCTGGCCATCATTTTTGCGACCAAGCACCAGTGGCACTCCCAGCAGCAGCGTGCTGTGCATCTTGCCCGCTGCCAAGTCACAAGCGCGCAATGCCGGGTACCAGTCGCCAAACAGAAGTTCCGCCGCGGGCTGGCTGGTACTTTCGGGCTGGTCGTTGCGCAAACGCATGGGCTGCTCTCAGGATATCGGAACCACGCAGGAGCGCTCCGGCACCACGGTATCTCTAGCGCTAGTGTGCGATGAACGCCGAACAAATCGAAGACGAGCCGAGTCGTCCGGTAGGTCCCATCCTGCTTGCAATGCCATGATGGGTCAGTGTTCACCGCCTACCCCGCACGACCGCGCTCCACCCTCGAGATTTTAGGCTGGCTGTGGTTTGCCTTCTACTGCACCTTTGCGCTGGTATCGCCGCCACTGCTGGACGATGCAGACAGCGTGCATGCCGAGGTAGCGCGCGAAATGCTGCAGCGCCACGATCCGGTAACGCTGTATGCAAACGGCATCCGCTACCTGGAAAAAGCGCCGTTGCTGTATTGGAGCATGGCCGGCAGCATGCGCCTGCTGGGCGTGCATACCCGAACCGCAAGGCTGCCGCTGGCTTTGTTCGCGCTTGCCTTGATCCTCTTGGTGGAGCGGTTTGGACGCGAGGCGTTCCGCACGGCACGCGCCGGCCTGTACGCCGGCATGGTGGTCCTCTCGAGCTTCGGCATCTTTATCTTTACGCGCATTCTCATTCCCGACGCCGTCCTGTGCCTGTGGCTCGTGCTCGCGATATGGTGCTTCTGGCGTGCAGAGGTCGTGGCAGCGGACGAACGTTCGCCGCTGTGGACAGGTGTGGGGTTTGGCGCGGCGTGCGCACTCAGCGTGCTTACGAAGGGGCTAATCGGCCTGGTATTTCCCGTGGGAACGATAATGGTGTTTCTCCTGCTGACGCGAGGTTGGCTCGGGGCAGTGCGGCGGCTGGGGCGACTGCGGATGGCTGCTGCGCTGCTGACCTTTCTGCTGGTAGCCGCACCTTGGCACGTGGCAGCGGCGTGGGCCAATCCGGATGAGGGGAACCCGCTCGGACTGACGCATGCGGGCCGCTGGCTCCCCTTTCCCTGGCAAGGCTGGAGTGTGCCAAACCCGACGTTGGGCAACGTGCATGGCTGGGCGTGGTTTTACTTCGTCAACGAACACCTTCTGCGCTACCTCGATCTTCGTGTTCCTCGGGACTATGACACGGTGCCCCTCCTGCTGTTCTGGGGGCTGCTGTTTGTTTGGCTCATGCCCTGGAGTGCGTTTCTGCCTTCGGCAGTCGCATCGGTACCGTGGACGCGTGCCGTTCGTCTTGCATCGGTGCGGCACCATGGAACAGAACAGTCTGGCGACGCGGCACCCGCACCCGAGTCGCTGAGTGTACGCGATCGAACAGTATTGCTGTTTGGCGTTGCGGCTCTGCTGCCAGTCCTGTTTTTTTCGTGTTCCACGCGGCAGGAATACTACGTACTGCCGGCACTTCCGTTCCTCGGTCTGCTGATTGCTGGCTGGATGGACAGGGAAGCGCACGAGGCCGAGATGCTGCAGGTGCCCGCGCGACTACACACGGTGAGCATGCGTGTGGCGGGTGTGTTGTTGGCGTTCGGTGGCATTGCAGCGCTGCTGTGCGGTTTCTTCCTGCTGCACACATCCACGCCAGACGCGGGTGTCGATCTGGCTTCTTTGCTGAAGCAGAATCCCGGGGAGTATGCCCTGTCGTTTGGCCACTTTTTGGACCTGAACGCGCAGGCGATGGGGTTGTTTCGCCTGCCACTGCAGATTGCTGGATCTTCGCTGTTCGCCGGCACGGCGTTGGCCTGGTGGCTTCGACGGGAGCACCGGCCCCATGCGGCCAACCTGGTACTCCTGGCGACGGCGATGCTGTTTCTGCTCGCAGCACACGTTGGGCTGACCACCTTTTCACCGGTGTTGACCAGCCATGCGCTGGCCGACGCGGTCCGCGTGCAGCAGCAGCCGGGCGACCTGATCGTGATCAATGGCGAGTACGAGGCAGGGTCGTCGCTGGGATTTTACCTCCGGCGCAGCGACCTGCATCTGCTGCATGGGCATTCCGCGAACCTTTGGTATGGGTCGTTCTTTCGGGACGCACCCGCAATCTTTGAGACGGACGAGAGCCTGCGCACGCGCTGGCTTTCCCCGCAGCGCATCTTCCTGTGGACGACGCGCGAAACCATGCCGCAGCTGCTGGCACCCGTGTACCCCGTGGCGGAAGAAGGTGGCAAGGAGATTGTGAGCAACCAGCCGAATCGACCGTAGCTACTCGTACCGCAGCGCCTCCATGGGTTCAATGCGCGTGGCACGGATGGCCGGGATGCTCGATGCAACGACTGCCGCGAGCGCGAGCACGGCAAGAGCGAGCAGCAGGGGCATGATGCCGCCGGACAGCGAGCCATTCAGCCAGTGACGAAGCACCTGCCGCAGGGCGAGCGATAACATCACGCCGGCGACAATGCCTCCCAGCACGCTGGCGGCAGTGGACCGGTAAACCAGCTGCAGCACGTTGCCGCGAAGTGCGCCCAGGGCCATGCGAATACCGAACTCGCTTGTCCGCTGCGCAACCGTGTACGCCACCACGCTGTACAGGCCGACTGCCGCCAGGAGCAGCGCCAGCACAGCAAAGCCACCAAATAGCCAGGAGATCAGTTGTCCCTGCGCATATTCCGGCTGCGTGCTGATCCACTGCTCCAGGTCGCGGGTGTTCGCGCCAATCTGCTGGTCGCCGTCCACCTTCGCAATCTGCTGGCCAACTGGCCGCAACAGCGTCAACGGCGGCACTTGTGAGCGCACAAGCAACTGAGCATATGGTCCCATCACAATTGTGAAGGGAACGTAGACCTCCGCCTCCAGCGGTTTGGTCAGGCCAGCGTTCCGCTTGTCCGCCACCACGCCGATGATCTGCATCCACCCATCCGACCCGTCGACCGCGGTCACTACAGGCGGTGCAGGCTTCAGCGCATCCGTCTTCACGGAGCGACCAAGGACATCCCCGTTTGGAAAGTACTTGTGCAGGAATTTCTCGTTCACGATCGCGAGCTTTGCTGCATTGTGCACCTCCGACGGTGTCCAGATCCGTCCCTGCAACAGGGGAATCCTCAGAACGGAGAAGTACTCCGCACTGATCAGGCTCCAGCTGACGGTGGGGCTCGTGTTGCTGGGCTGGCCCAAAAGCTGCACGGGGATGGTGAAGCCGCTGTCCGGCGGCGTCGCGTTGCTGGATACTGCAACTTCAGCAACGCCCGGTGTCTCTGCAACTTTCGCCTGCAGGGCTTCCATCAGCGCCGCGCGTGCCGTGATGTTCGGGTACGTTGCGGCACGCAGCGGCAAGCCCAGCGCCATCACGTTGTGTGGGTCATATCCCAGTGGCAGGTGCGCAAGTCGCAGAAAGCTCTGGATCGCTGCACCCGCCGTGGTCAGCAAAAGAATCGTAAGCGCGATCTGCCCACCGATCAGCAGGTTGTGCATCGTGCGGCTGCTGTTACCCACCACGCGCGTTGTTCCCGCTTGCATGGCATCCCGCACATCCGGCTGCGAAAGCTGCAGCGCCGGGTACAGGCCAAACAGAACGCCGGTAAGTAACGCGACGCACACGCAAAAGAGCAGCACCGGCAGGTTGATGTGAATGGCTGCCTCATGGGGAAACGCGTTCTCCGGCAAAAGGCCAACAATCACCGCGACCAGCTTGTAGCTCAGCAGCACGCCAAGGGCCGCGCCTGTCACCGACAGGAGCAACGACTCCGTGAGCAGCTGGCGAAGAATACGTGCCCGCGATGCGCCGATCGCCGCGCGAATGGCGAATTCATGGCGACGTGCCGTGCCACGCGCCAGCAACAGGATCGACACGTTGGAGCAACCAATGACGAGCAGCAGCAGTACCGCGCCGAACAGCAGGCCGAGCGTTGGTCCAAGAGCTTTGATGAATTGCTCATTCAGGCCAATGATGTGCAGCGGCATCGGCTTTGTCGTAAAGCTTGGCGGAAAATACTCGGGTGTTTCCTTCGCAAACTGCGGAAGCAGGGGTTGTAGTTGTTGCTCCGCCTCACGATGGCTGACGCCCGGCTTCAAGCGCAACTCGGCACTGCCGACGTCAACACCTCTGACGTTCCCACCAAGCTTCATCGGCAGGTACACATCGGCATCATTCCAGGTAAACCGCGGCGCCGCCACGCCCACTACTGTGTACGGCTTGCGCTCCAGGTGAATGGTCGCACCGACAATGGACGGATCGCCGTGGAAGCGCCGCTGCCAGAACTTATACGCCAGAACCGTGACCGGCTGAGGGTCGCCATGGCCGACGGCGTCCGACGGTAAAATGCCGCGACCCATCGTCATCGGCACACCAAAAAAGTTGAAGGCGTTCGAGGTCATAAAGCAGGCGTGCACGTCCTCCGGCAGGTCGTTGCCGCTGATCGTGATGTGGTCGCCACGCGTCAGGATGGAATCCTCAATAGCTGGTGCCGTTCGCATCTGCTCCCACTGGTTGGGGGTCGTGCCGAAGCCGTCATACTGTCCGGTCGCGTCCAGCGCGCCGAGCGCCAGATGCACCATCCGGTCCGCATTCGCATATGGGTAGGGATTGATCAACACGGCCCATACGACGCTGAAAACAGCGGTCGTCGCCGCAATGCCGCAGGCAAGTGAAAGCACGGCGGTCAGCGTAAAGCCGGGAACGCTGCGCAGCTGGCGCAGGGCATAAGTCAGGTCTTGCCACAGGGTCTTCATGTGTCAGCCTCGGCTGGAACAATGGGTGCCAGGCACGGCTGCTGCACGACGCGCGCCAAACTGCGGGACGCCGCGATTCGCTCGGTATGTTGCTGGTGAGGGCCTCCGGTTGAGCTCCCCAATCCCTGCAGGCGATGTTCATTCCCGGACACCCAGTCTTGGAATGTGGACACCCCGCCTGGAAATGCGACCACTGCAAAGCAGAGAGGACGTGCGCATTGGCGCTGAAGCTACGGAACCCCGGCGGTCGCTCTGCCGTTCTGTTTGGCATGCATCGTGCATTGGAGAGTTGCGCATGGATATTTCCCGTCCGGATTTGAAAAAGAAAAAGCGGCAACGCGCGCTGGCGTGGGGCACGGGAATTGCGCTGCTCGCCGTGCTGGCCGTTGTCTTTCTGCTGCGGCTCAAGCCGGCGGTGCCCACGGTGGATGGGCCGTTGTTTACCGATCTGGTGAAGCGCGGTCCGCTGCTGCGCCAGGTACGCGGACCTGGAACGCTGACCCCGCGGGAAGATCGTATCCGCCTGATCCCGGCACAGACTGAAGCAACCGTCGTACACATTCGCGTGCTGCCCGGCGCGCAGGTGCATGCCGATACGATTCTGATGGACATGGTCGATCCCGCCACGCAACAGCAGATGCTCGACGCGCAACTGCAACTGCAGAGCGCGCAGGCTGACCTGCAGAACACCCGCGCCAAGCTGCAGAGCGACCTGATGACGCAGCGGGCGGGCGCTGCCACCGTGGGTGCAGACCAGAAGCAAGCCCTCTTGCAGGCGCAAACGGACAAGAGTCTGCTGGACCTGGGCGTCATCAGCGGGTTGAAATACAACGAATCTCGCGGCAAGGCAGACGAGCTTGGCATCCGGAACGACATTGAAACGCAGCGGCTTACCCTGAACCAGCAGGCCATCGCGACGCAGATCGCGGTGCAGCAGGCAAAGGTGCAGCAGGCGCAGGTGCTGCTCGCCCTCAAGCAGAAGCAGCAGGATGCCTTGAGCGTCAGGGCTGGCATTGATGGTGTGCTCGTGGATATGCCGCTGCAGGTGGGCCAGCACGTGGCCATCGGTGCGACCTTGGCCAAGGTCGTTCAACCGGATCAACTCAAGGCGGCGTTGAAGATTGCGGAAACACAGGCGCGCGACATTCAGATCGGTCAGCCGGCCAGCATTGACACCCATAATGGCATCATTGCGGGCCATGTGCAGCGCATCGACCCGGCCGTACAAAACGGCACCGTGACCGTCGATGTGGCGCTCGATGGAGCCTTGCCGCAGGGTGCCCGCCCCGACCTCAGCGTCGACGGCACCATCGACCTGGATCGCCTGACAGACGTGCTGTATGTCGGGCGCCCGGCAACGGGCAATGAAAACAGCACACTCTCGCTGTTCAAGCTGGCGCCGGATGGCAAGAGCGCCGTACGTGTGCCGGTCCGCGTAGGACGCGCGTCGGTCAACAGCATTCAGGTTCTGGATGGCTTGCAGGCTGGCGACACCGTCATCCTTTCCGACATGTCGAAGTGGGACAATGCGGACCGGCTGCGGGTTGAACAGTAACGGAGAACAGGCGCAGGGATCCGTGGCTCCAGCGTGAGCCCGCGGGGAAAACACAACAGGTGCGGAACCTCCACAGCATGGAACTCGTATCAACCGTCCGGCAACACAGCATCGGCAGCACCAATCGAAGCGAACACGGAGACGAAATGCCCGCAGCCGAAAACCTGATCCAGATCGATGGCCTGACCAAGGTCTTCTACACCGACGAGATTGAAACGCATGCCCTCTCTGGTGTTCACCTCTCCATTGCACGCGGCGAGTATGTGGCCATGAGCGGCCCTTCGGGTTGCGGCAAATCCACACTGCTGTCGATCCTGGGTCTGTTGGACACGCCCACGGGAGGCACGTACACCCTCAACCACAAACCCGTGGCGAATCTCAATTTCGCGGATCGCTCCCGCATTCGCAATCAGGAAATCGGCTTCATCTTTCAGAGCTTCAATCTGATCGGCGACTTGTCCGTGTTCGAGAACGTCGAGTTGCCGCTGACGTACCGCAGCGGCATGGCCGCATCGGAGCGCAAGGACCGGGTTGTGAAGGCACTGGAGCGCGTCAACATGGCGCACCGTCTGCGCCACTATCCTGCTCAGCTCAGCGGTGGTCAGCAGCAGCGCGTGGCGGTGGCACGTGCGCTTGCTGGCTCGCCCAGTATTCTGCTTGCCGATGAACCGACCGGCAATCTCGATTCAAAGAACGGTGAAGCCGTCATGCGACTGCTGAGCGAACTGCACGGCGAGGGTTCGACCATCTGCATGGTGACGCACGACCCGCGCTTTGCCGCCCATGCTGACCGTCAGGTCCACCTCTTCGATGGCAAGATTGTCGCGGAAGGTGAACTGCAACACCTCCTCGCCGCGGCTGAAGAAGCGTACCGGACCGGCTTTGGCGCAGGCCGCTAGCCTGCTCGTCGCCGCACCTGCTCTCGTAATCGAACCTCGCATGTCCTGTTGAAAGAAGACTGTTATGGCATTTTGGCCGGATTCGGCTATTTCCGATGTGCGCTTCGCGTTTCGCCAGCTTCGGCGCTCGCCGGGCTTTGCGGTAACGGCAGTGCTTACCCTGGCCCTGGGCATCGGTGCGACCACCGCAATTTTCTCCCTCACCTACCAGGTTCTTCTGCGGTCACTGCCGGTCCGGCAGTCCGGGCAGCTGTACAAGCTGGGTAAAGGTGCAGACTGTTGTGTGACAGGTGGCCTGCAGGATGACTGGACGCTGTTTTCCTATGACCTGTACCGCTACCTGCGCGATCACACCCAAAACACAGGCGGGATGACCGCCGTCGACTCCGCGGCAGTTACGGTAAGTGCGCACAGCGAAGGCGAGACTAATGTGCAGCCACTCGCCGTGCGGTTTGTCGAAGGCAACTACTTCAACTTTTTGGGTGTGAACGTCTTCGCCGGCCGTCTACTCACTCCTGAGGATGATCGTCCCGGCGCTGCTCCTGTTGCAGTAATCAGTCACACGCTTTGGACGAGCAAGTTCAACAGCAACCCTCACCTGGTTGGCAGCACGCTCCTGTTGACCGGTCGCCCGGTCACCATTGTCGGCATTACCGCGATCGGCTTTCTAGGGGAAAGAAACACCGGCGATCCTGCCGGTCTGTGGCTGCCCCTGTCGCAGGAACCCGTGCTGCAGCCAGACCGCAATCTGCTGAACTTCCCGGCTGCTCATTGGCTCGACGTCCTTGTCCGTCTCCCCAGCCCGCAGGCAGTCTCCTCCGTGCAGGCATCGCTCAAGGTGGAGTTACTTCAGTGGCTGCGCGACAATCGCAGTCCCGACGACAACGCCACCGAGGCGGAGCTGCACCGGCAGGTGATCGAACTTGCGCCCGCAAACGCCGGCATCAACGATCTGCAGAGTCAGTATGAAAAAAGCCTCAAGCTCCTGATGTCCATTGCGGCTGCGGTATTGCTGATCTGTTGTGCCAACCTGGCCAATCTGCTGCTGGTGCGTGCCGTTGCGCGCCGGCAGGAGATCAGCGTGCGCACGGCCCTGGGTGCGCCACGCTGGCAACTCATCCGGCAGATGCTGGTCGAAGCCATCGCGATTGCGCTGCTTGGCGGCGTGGCGGCGCTTGGGGTGGCCTTCGCCGGGGTGCGCGCGATGCTTGCGCTTGCCATGAAAGGTGTCGAAGTCGATCCTCTCAGCGCGACACCGTCACTGCCCGTCCTGCTGTTTGCGCTATGCGTGTCGCTGGTGACCGGCGTTGTATTTGGTACGGCGCCGGCGTGGATTGCCTCCCGCGCCAACCCCGCAGAAGCACTGCGCGGTGCAAACCGCAGCACCGGCGACGCCAGTGGGCTGCCGCAGCGGATCCTTGTCATTCTGCAGGCTGGGTTGTCGGTTGTCCTGCTCAGCATGGCGGGCCTGCTTATCCAGAGCTTGCGGCACCTGCAGCAGCAGGATCTCCACTTTGAGGCAAAAGGTCGTCTGATCGCATTTCTCGACCTGCAGGCCGCCGGCTATCGCTTTGACCAGCTGCCTGGCCTGTACCGGCGCTTTGACCAGGACTTCGCGGGGCTGCCGGGCATTCCCGCCATTGCCTACTCCACGTACGGTCCCATGGCCAACAACAATTGGGGTACCGGCGTCTCGTTCCCCGGGGGCGATCCGATGGCACGTCAGTCGGCGGGCTATCTGGCCGTCAGCCCGCGCTTTTTCCAGACTGTCGGCACGCGCATCCTTCTCGGCCGCTCGATTGTCACCGAGGACACGGCCACCAGCACCCACGTCGCGGTTGTGAACAAGTCCTTCGTCGACATGTACCTCAAGGCAAAACCACCGCTCGGCGAGCATTTCGGTCCGGACCGGGCCATGACCGGCGAGTTCCAAATTGTGGGCGTAGTCGACGACAGCAAGTACGGCAATCCGAAAGACGTGCAACGTCCCATGTTCTTCACACCACTGACGCAGTTCACCACCTACGAGCATTTAAACGCGCCCGAAAGCCAGAAGCAGCAAAGCACGAAGAATGAACAATATGAACACTTTGCCGCAAACCTCATCGTGCAATACCAGGGTGATCCGACCGTGGCTGCAAACACGGTACGCTCGACGCTGCACAGCATCGATCCCAACATCGTCGTCAGCAGACTGACAACCTACGACGAGCAGGTAAGCAGGTACTTCACGCAGGATAAGCTCGTCGTCCGGCTGACCGCCATCTTCGGAGTGCTCGCTCTGGTATTAGCGTCCATCGGCCTGTACGGCGTAACAGCCTACAACGTGGCGCGACGCGTCCCGGAGATCGGTCTTCGTATGGCACTCGGGTCCGACCGCGGCGGCATTCTTCGACTGGTCCTGCGTGGCGCCATGGCGCAAACGCTCATCGGCCTTTCGCTGGGTGTGCCCCTGGCGCTGTTGGCGGGCCATCTGCTGCGGTCTCAGTTGTACGGCATCAGGGGCTTCGACGGCACGACGATGGTGGTTGCGTGTGGCCTGCTTGCCCTGAGCGCCCTTGTGGCCAGCCTTGTGCCCGCGCGCCGCGCCGCCGGTATTGAACCCATGCGCGCGCTGCGCAGCGAGTAAGTGGAGCCCGACATGATTGAGTTACACGGTATCGAACGAAGTTACAAAGCGGGCCCTTCTGAAACCTATGTGTTGCGCCGGGTGTCGCTCTCCATCGCGCAGGGCGAGTTTGTGACGATCATGGGTCCAAGCGGCGCGGGTAAATCATCGCTGCTCAATACGTTGGCCATGCTGGACGATGGTTGGCGCGGCGAGTTCTTCCTCGATGGCACGGCCGTACATACCCTGAACCGCAAGCAGCGAGGAGACCTGGCAAAAAGACGCATCGGCATGGTCTTTCAGAGCTACCACCTGCTGGACGATCTCACGGTCGCGGAAAATATCGACTTGCCCCTTACCTACAAGAATTATTCCCGGCAGGAGCGGCAGGCCATGGTCGCGGACACACTCGACCGTTTTCACATGGTCGGCAAGAAGGACCTTTACCCCTCGCAGCTCTCAGGCGGCCAACAGCAACTCGTCGGCATTGCCCGCGCGGTCATCCACAAGCCTTCAGTGCTCCTGGCGGATGAGCCAACCGGCAATCTCCACTCCACGCAGGCATCGGAAATCATGCAGATGTTTCGCACCCTGAACGAGCAGGGGACGACCGTGGTCCAGGTCACTCACTCCGAGGCCAACGCTGCCTACGGCACACGCCTGCTCGAGCTGCGCGACGGCTGGCTCACGCACGATTCAGCACAGCGGCAACCAGCAGAAAGCGCGGCAGCACGATGAGCGGATGTTCCACCCTGCCCCGCCGTTGCTTGCCAGCACTGGTGTTTTCCGCGGTTTTGATTGTGCCGTATCTGCCGGCTCAAACAGCAGTTACCGATGCGCCGCAGCCGGCAGTCTCGCTGACACCACCCGCCTCCCTGCCGCAGGCCGCTCCTTCCACGGTGCGCCTGGATATCCCGCATTCCAACAACCCGATCAATGCGTATCGCCCAACCGCGGTTGCGCCGGTAAATCTGAGCAACTCCCCTGCGCTGGACACACACGTTCACAACGGTGTGCTGGAGTTGTCGCTGAAGGATGCGATCGAACTGGCACTGGAAAATAATCTGGACCTGGCAATCTCGCGGTACAACATTCCCATCGCGGATGCGGACATTCTGCGCACCAAGGCCGGGGGTTTCAATCGCGGTGTCAACACCGGTGTGGTGCAGAACACGCCAGGTGGCGGCGTGGGCGGTTTTGGCAGCAGCGCTGCGGGCGCGGGTGCGGGCGGCACCAGCGGTGGCGCCGGTGGTGCGGGTGCGGGCGCGTCCGGGCTGGTGCAATCCACGCTTGGGGGCGGCACCGCGGTCAGTTCCTACGACCCCATCATCACTGGCGATTTCGGGGTGCGGCACAGCACGTCGCCGCTCTCGAACCTGTCCATCTATGGCGTGCCGACGCTGCGCGATAACGGTATCAGCGGAGACATTACCTACCAGCAGGCATTTGGCACAGGCACAAGCGTTGTCCTGACGTACAACGGCAATCGGCAGACAACGAACAGCCCCTTCAGCTTTCTAAATCCGACGCTGAACTCTTCCTTCCAGTTTCAGGTGCAGCAGCCACTGCTGGCAGGTTTTGGCTTCGGTCCAAACCTGCGATATCTGCGGATTGCGCAGAATTCAAAGAAGATCTCCGACGAGGCGTTTGAGTTCCAGGTGGCAACGACCGTAACGCAGATTGCCAATCTCTACTGGGACCTGGTCGCCGCCTACGAGGATGAGCAGGTCAAAGCGCAGTCGCTGGCCTTCGCAAACAGCACGTTGGAGTCTGGGCGTAAACAGTTGGCCTTGCAGGCGATTCCCGCGCTGGACGTGATGAAGGACGAGGGAGAGGTGGCCCGTGCGGAGCAGGATGTCACGATTGCCAGGTCTGCCCTGCAGTTCGCGGAGTTGCTGATCAAGAATGCGCTGACCAAAAACCTGGACGACCCCACACTGGAGGCGATGCCGGTGCGTCCGCTGGACCTGAGCACGGTTGCGGGAAACAGTGCGCTGGAAGCCGACGTGCCAACGGAAAACATCATTGCCGATGCCCTGGGTCGCAGGCTGGAGTTGAAGATTGCCATGACTGACCTGAAAAACCGCGACATCAGCCGGGTGGCGGTGAATAACGTGCTGCTGCCGAGCGTTAATCTGGTGGGCACCTACGGCGGAACGGGTCTGGCGGGTTTGACGAGCCCCGGGTCGACGGTTGTGTCGACAGTGCCGGCGGGCTATGGCGGATCCTTTGAGAATGCCTTCAATAACTCCGCACCAACCTACTTCGTAGGGCTGAACGTGGCCATTCCGATCCGCAACCGGCAGGCAAAAAGCGACCAGTACCGGTCGGAACTGGAGACGCGGCAGGCCGAAATCCTGCTGCAGCAGAAGCGCAAGGAAATCCGCATTGAGGTGCGCAACGCGCAGTACGCATTGCAGCAAAGCCGCGCGCGCATTGTTGCCGCCAGCACGGCGCGCGACCTGGCCGCAAGAACCTTCGACATCACCGCCAAGGAGCAGCAACTGGGCGCCGGCAGCGCGCAGGGAACTCTGAGCGCGCGTCAGGACCTGGCCACCGCAGAGAGTGCGCTGGTCTCGGCACGCACCGCCTATCAAAAGGCGCGCGTCGAAGTGGAACGCGCCACGGGAACGACGCTTGTTGAAAACGGCGTTTCGGTAGAATCAGCCCGTACCGGTGTGCAACATGCGGCGTTGCCGGGAGCCGCAGCGCAACCGTAAAGGTTCAGCAGGCAACGGAGACACGGCAACGGCAATGACGACCGCAGTTCCACAGGACGAAGTTGCAACGGATGGCAGGCCCACGAAGCGATGCCGCCTCCTGATTGCCGATGACCAGCCTTCGATTCTGGAGACGCTGAGCCTGCTCTTGCGGCCGGAGGGCTACGATGTCGACACCGCGCGTTCCCCGGTGGCGGTGCTTGAGGCGTTGCACCATACCGAGTACGACGCCCTTGTCATTGACCTGAATTACACGCGCGACACCACCAGCGGTACCGAGGGCCTGCAACTGGTGGATGCCGTGCGTGAACGGCAAAGCCAATTGCCTGTCATCGTCATGACAGCGTGGGCCAGTGTCGATCTTGCTGTTGAAGCCATGCGTCACGGCGCAAACGACTTCGTCAAGAAGCCATGGGAAAATGCACGATTTCTGAGCGTTTTGCGTGCGCAGATTGATCTATACCATGCACATCGGCGTACGCGGATGCTTGAGGCCGAAAACCGCATGTTGCGTGCGGATGGCATGGCTGCAACCGGTGTGGACTTTATCGCGTCCGCACCGGCCATGCGCCCTGTGCTCGACCTCATGCGCCGCATCGGTCCTTCCGACGCCAACGTGCTGGTAACGGGAGAGCACGGCACCGGCAAGGAGGTTGTCGCACAAAACCTGCACCGCCTCTCAAGCCGCGCACACCGCACCCTGGTTGCCGTCAATACCGGTGCGTTGCCGGAGGGAACCTTTGAGAGCGAGCTCTTCGGCCACGTCAAAGGCGCGTTCACGGATGCGCGCGCCGACCGTATTGGCCGTTTTGAGCTGGCCAGTGGCGGCACGCTATTTCTCGACGAAATCGCGAACATTCCTCTGCGCCAGCAAAGCAAACTCTTGCGCGTTCTGGAAACGGGGGAAATGGAGCGCGTCGGCTCGTCGGCAACGCGCAAGGTCGATGTGCGTATGATCAGCGCGACCAATGCCGATCTGCGGGAAGAGTCGGCCGCCGGAAGATTTCGTGAGGACCTGTTTTTCCGCCTCAACACGGTGGAAATCCACCTGCCCGCGCTGCGCGAACGTCGCGATGACCTGCCGGCACTTGCCGCGCATTTCGTGGCGCGTTACAGCGCTCGTTACCGGCGTTCTATCGAGGGCTTTGAAACAGCTGCACTGCAGACCATGCTGACGTATGCCTGGCCCGGCAACGTACGCGAACTCGATCACACCATGGAACGCGCGGTGCTGATGGCGCGTGGCACGAAAATTGCCTCGGGCGATCTGGGCCTGCATGCCGCGCGCGGTACCAGCAGCCTGGCACAGAGCCTGGATGACATGAGTCTGGAGGCCGTGGAAGCCCTGCTGGTGCGCAAGGCGCTAGCGCGCACCGGCGGCAATGTAAGCCACGCCGCAGAGGCGCTTGGCCTGAGCCGTGGCGCGCTGTACCGGCGCATGGAAAAGCATGGCCTGTAACCGCGTGGGAGCGGCGAGTCCCGGCACCAGGGATGTACCCATGGCCCTGCATGGGTGTTGAGGATGCCCGGCCGGAACCGGCGGCGCGGCAACGAATCGCGCTTGGTCGAACTCGCCGCCGGCTTCGCTTTGAGCTTCGCCTTCAATACTGGATTGCCGCTGCGTCGCTGCCGTTTCTGCTGACCCTGGCGGTGGCATGCCGCGCGCAGGGCATGTCCTTCGGCATGGTCGCCGTGGTGGAATTAGGCTGTGCGCTGCTGTGGGCTTTGCTGGCTTCGTATTTCCTCGAGAGCATCGTTCGACCCTTGCAAACACTGTCGAATATTGTGGCTGCGTTGCGAGAACAGGATTACGCGTTTCGTGCGCGGGGAGCACGCCGCGGCGATGCCCTTGGGGACCTTGCGCTGGAAATCAACACCCTGGCAAGCACCCTGCAGCAGCAGCGCGGCTCTGCGCTGGACGCGTTGACCCTGGCAGACCGGGTGATGACCTCAATGCAGTCGCCGGTCATCGCCTTCGATCACGAGCATCACCTTCGGTTGTTGAACGCCGCGGCAGAGCGAGCGTTCGGCCTCAAGCGTGCCCAGACCCTCGGCCATGACGCGGCCGCGCTCGGCCTCGGTCCCCTGCTTGGGCTTAAGGATGAAAGCCTCTTCGAGTCCCCTCGCCGGATGGATGGATCAGGCGTGGTCAGCCCTGCTCTGCGCTGGTCTGTGCGTCGCGCGGCATTTCGACTTTACGGCGTGCCGCACACGCTGTTCGTGCTGAGTGATGTGGCTGCCGCACTTCAGGAGGAGGAGCGTGTCGCATGGCAACGTCTGATCCGCGTACTCGGTCACGAGATCAACAACTCGCTCACGCCCATCAAGTCCATTGCGTCCATGCTGCGCTCGCGTCCGCTGTACCTGGCAAAGGACATGCACACCTCGCAGGACCTGGACGACATGCGCCGGGGTCTCATGGTCATTGAAGATCGCGCCGATTCCCTGAATCGTTTTCTGCAGGCATACCAGGAGCTCTCACGCCTGCCACAGCCCAGCATGCGTTCCGTGTCGCTGCGCACGCTCGTGGGTCGCACGCTTCCGCTGGAGCGCCGGCTGCGGGTGGAGGTGGATGCCTCGCCGGAGCTGGACATCTGCGCCGATGCGGACCAGCTGCAGCAACTCCTCATCAATCTGGTCAAGAATGCTGCCGACGCCGCGCTTGACCCGGAACTTCACAACGTCGAGCCTTCGGTTGCCTTGCAATGGATAGAAGCCGGCAAGCATGTCGTTCTTACGATCACCGACAATGGTCCCGGCCTTGCCAATGCAGCCAACCTGTTCGTGCCGTTTTACACCACCAAGCCGAATGGTGCCGGCATTGGCCTGACGCTTTCACGACAGATTGCGGCAGCCCACCGCGGCGCATTGCATTTACGCAACCGAACAGACACCCGCGGATGCGTCGCCGAGGTCACATTGCCACTTAAGCCCTGAGCGTCAAGTAGCTAACCGACCCTGCTTCAGCTGCGTTGCCGGGCGCTGTCGCCCGCACCTGCAACAGCAGGTCTTACAGGATCGGCTGTGCCCTGGCAGGAATTGATTCGATCTCTGCCTGGGATAATCGCGTGTGCGCCATGGCGACCTGCAGCGGCAGTGCTCGCAGCCACTGGTTGAAAGAGATTTCCTGAAAGGTCCCCGTAGCAAACAATTCTAAGAAGACAAGATCATCAGTCCCCGTATTTTCGATGTAGTGCCCAGCCATCTTGGGAACAAATCCGACATCGTTGGCGCGGAAATCCATGGTGCGCGCGTCCTCCTGCGCGTTGAACACGGTCATGCGACCCTGGCCTGCAATCCAGAACTGCCATTCACTCGCATTTGGATGCCAGTGCAGTTCACGCATGCCGCCGGCCTTCAGCGTGACGATGCCGCCAGAAATCTTGGGCGATGCCGGAAACACCTTCAGGTCCACGATCTTTACATTCCCGTGCGGCACGCTGTACGTCGGTGTCATCGTACTTGCCTTGAAGGTGTATAGCTCCTTCGGCTTGGGCGCACGGCTGGCAGACTCGGCAATATCTTGCGCCAGCGTTTGCGTCGGCAAGGTGCTGGGAAAGATGTAGAGAGGGTCGCCCTTCGGCAGCTTCGCAATACTCTGCAATGAAAGGCCGGAGTTCTTCGCAATGATACCCGGCGGCGTATGCATCAGCCAGTCAGAAAGCAAAAAAGTACTCTCTTCGCTGAAGGTACCCTGGTTGAACACCAGCAGGAACTCGCAACCATCATCGCCAATGCCCTGGATGGAATGCGGTGAACCGGCGGGAAATAGCCAAAGATCGCCCTCACTCACATCATCGATGAACATGGACCCGTCTGGGCTCAACAGCGTGACGCGTGCCTTGCCCTTCAGCATGATGGCCCACTCATCGGCAAGGTGCCAGTGCAGTTCGCGGAAACTGCCCTGGGTCAGGCGCATATTTACACCGGCCAGTTCCTTTGACGACGGCAATTCACGCTCGGTCACCTGGTGCGTCCATCCGCCGCCCTGTACGCGCCGGTGCGCCAGGTCGAACGAATACCAGACCGGGGGCACGGAGCCATGATCGGTGGGCGGCGGCATATTGCTGTCGGGGTTGAGTGCCACAAGGTCGCGGTTCGATTGACCAGGATTGCTTGCCGAATGGTCGAGTTCAGCTTTTGCCGTGTTCTCCGCCGTTTGCCCGAAGGCGTTTGCTGAAAGTGCCGCGGCAACCGTTGCGGTCTGTTCCAAGAACTGCCTCCTCGAGGTCAATGCGTCTCCTGCAGGGAATCCTCCCTTGCCACGAGTACGATGCAGGAGGTGGACTGGGCGTCGCACCGTCTCGCTACACTGGACCGGCGGCGTCGTGTTGTAGTCCGCCACCACCGACGAAGGAGTTCCAGTGCAATACTCACGACGTTTCATCGTTCAGGGAGGCTTGCTGCTGGCGGGTGCGGCACGCACGCCACTAGCCTTTGCCGCAGCCCTGACAAACGGCACGCAACCAGGCCGAGGGGCAAAGCCGACAGCCATCGTGCGTACGCCATCCGGCTCCGTGCTTGGCGAGCAGCAAGACAGCGATGTGCGCGTCTTTCGTGGCATTCCGTTTGCCGAGCCCCCACAGGGCGATCTGCGATTTCGCGCACCAGTCACAGGCCGCGTCGTCGTTGGTGAGCTCAATGCCATGCAGTTCGGTGCGGAACCCTGGCAGACCGGCACGCCAAACGTGCAGAAGAGTGAAGATTGCCTGCAGCTGAACGTGTGGACGCCTAATGATGCGAAGCCCGGGTCCCTGCCCGTTTTTGTGTGGATCCATGGCGGCGGCTTTACCGGCGGCCGTGCCTTCGACCCAACCTGCGACGGTGCAGTATTTGCGCGAGATGGCGTCGTCTGCGTCACCGTCGCGTACCGGCTGGGCGTCTTCGGCTTCCTCGACATGGGCTCGCTGCTTGGTCCGACGTACGACGGCAGCGCCAACAATGCCTTGCGCGACCTGATGTTGGCGCTTCACTGGGTGCAGGCCAACATCGCAGCTTTCGGCGGCGACCCGGCGCGCGTCACCATTGGCGGCGAGTCTGCCGGCGCCAAGCTTTGCGACATCCTGATGGGTGTGCCTGCGGCGCAATCGCTGTTTCACGCCGTGATCTCGGAAAGCGGCGGTGCGGAGCGCGTGTGGTCGCAGGCAAGCAGCCGCGCCGTCGCGGAAGGCTTTGGCAATACGTGGCAGGCCTCCAGCGGCCAAACCATCGCGGCATTGAAAACTGCTCAGCCTTCCACAATCATCGATGCGCAGGAGCGCTTAATCCGCGAGTGGCCGCAGCACTTCCCACTGCGTTGCGAACTCGACGGCACGTTGCTGCAGCGTCTGCCGATCGACACCATCCGTGCCGGCAGTTCGCGGGGCAAGCGCCTGTTGCTGGGTACCAATCGTGACGAAAGCGCACTCTTTCTCGGGCCGCACCCGGCGCACAATCCGTCCGCCGCGGATCTGGGGAACCTGTCGCTCGCCACGTTTGCCCCGATGGATGCGAAGTACGCGGCACTGTACCCGGAGCTGTCCGTCGAGCAGCGGCGTATCCGTGCCGTCACGGCGGAGGAGTACTGGGTTCCGAGTATGCGCGTCGCCGCCGCCCACGCAAAAAATGGTGGGCCAGCGTGGGTTTACCGGCTCGATTATGCAACCACCGTGGGCCGGTTTGCCGGGTACGCCTTCCACTCGGAAGACGTGGAACTGGTGTGGAACCGTGCCGCCGGTCCCATCGAAGATCGCAGCGCCGAGGTCGCACTCGCGGCGCAGATGCACGCTGCCTGGGTTGCCTTTATCCACGGCGACACACCGGCTGCAAATGGCCTGCCGTCGTGGCCGCAGTGGACGCCAGAAGACCGCAAAACGATGTTGTTGGACCGCGTGAGCACCGTTGCGGTTCGACCACAGGAAGCCGAGCTGCGCTTGTGGAACGGCGTGCTGTAAGGGCCTGCCATCAGCGCATCAGCCGGCCATTTCGCACGTGAAAACGCTCGCCGCGCCATGTCACATCGTCGCCGGCAAAACTCCATGCCCAGAACAGCAGGGAGCCGGTATCGCGCACCGGCAGCAGCAGGAGATCTCGCAGTACCTGTCCGTCGCCAAGCAGGCCGACGCCGGCGGTAAGTGCGACCGCGACCCGCAGCAGCAGTGCCAGGGAAAGCAGCGATAAGCTCCACAGCGCAAAGCCACTGGCAATCAACGTGGCCATGGCCCAGGGTAGCGCGTAGGTCGTTACCAGCCCCAGGTAGCCCAGCTTGCGCGCATCCCGTACCGTGCGATACCAGCGGGTCTGGTGCTGCGCAAAGCCATGCAGCGTGTAGGGTGGAGCGCCCGTCGCAACCACCTCGTTGGACAGCACCACACGCATCCCGAGTCCGGCGACGCGCTTGCCCAGTTCGTAATCGTCGGCCAGGTGCTCCAGCAGCGGCGCGAACCCGCCCATGCGCTGCAGCGTCTCCCGCCGCAGCGCAAGCGTACTGCCCAGGCCAAAGTGGACGCCACGCTCCATCATGCGCGCGACGAGCACCGACGGAAAGAAATCTGTCGCAATGCCAAGCGCTTCCAGCCTCGACCAGACGCCGCCGCGCTGTGCCACCTGTGCGAAGTAGGGCATGGTAACCAGGCCTACGTTCGGTTGTGCAAGCCACGCCGCCAGGTTCGCGAGGTACCCCGGCCCGACGCGAATGTCAGCATCGTTCACCACCAGTACCTCCCCCAGCGCATGCGGTACCAGCTGCAGCAGCGTGCTCACCTTGCCATTCGCGCCAAGCCGCTCTGGGCAGGGCACCAGTCGCACCGGGATAGCAGGAAACTCTTCCCGCAGCTGCACCACCATCGACTCCAGCGCTCGCGCCTCGTCGCCGCTGGCCGCCCCCAGCAGCAGTTCAAATCGGCCGGCATACCCCTGTCGGCAGCAGCTCCGGCATGCCTCCAGCAAGCCGGGGTCGAACCCCTTTACGGGCTTCAGAAGGGACATGGTCGGCAGCGAAGGCGCGGGACCAGGCCGCGTCTGTCGCTGGAACGACCGAATCGCCAGCAGCGCCAGCATCAGGTAAAACAGCCCCGCCAATGTCAACAGGAGCGAGACAACCTCGACAAGGATTGGAACGACGTTGAGCACCACACCTGAGCATAGCGAACGTGTGGGCAATATGCGCAGGTCGACGACGAGACTGGGGCGTTAGGCGATCCTGCAGGATGCAGGCTATCTGTTTGCGCACGGGATGCACACGCTGCCGCGTTTCCGGCCGGTTTTGCATCCCGGCGGTGCACGGCACGGTAGCATACGGACACACGCCACCATCGCCGAGGGATTTGAATGAAGACTGTTGCGCCCACCTTTCGCCGAAACATTGCCAAAGGTTTGTTGTGCGGATTACTGGGCGGCCTGGCCGGCTCTGTCGCAAAAATTGCCGGCGAACTTGTGTACGACCCACGCAACCAGGGCCAGACATCGCCGCCTGTTCTGTTGCAGCGAAAATTTGCCAGCCACCCGCGTACGCCTACCCAGGAGTTTGTGGGGACGCAAGTCATACACTTTATCTTTGGTGGTTCGACCGGCGCAATTTACGGAGCCATTGCAGAAGTTGCGCCCATCGTCACCGTAGGCTACGGCAGTGCATTCGGCTTTGTCCTGCAGTTCTTCACGCACGAGGGCTTTGTCCCCCTGGCCGGCCTCGATGTTCCACCATGGAAGCAGCCCGCACGTGAACATGCCAGTGAGTTTTTCACCCACATCCTCTATGGCGTAACGACAGAGATGGTCCGACGGTACCTGCGCAGGAAAATGGCCTGATCTTACACGGCTGCAGTTAGTTAGAACGTTTGGCTTACTCGTACCGCAGCGCTTCGATCGGATTCAGGCTGGCTGCCTTCCACGCAGGATAGATGCCGAAAATTAGCCCGATGCTGCAGGACACAATAAACGCCGAGGCCACCCAGAATAGCGACACGCTGGACGACAGCACCAAGCGCAGCAGCAGCCCAAAGCCCGAACCGACCAGCACGCCAATCAGCCCGCCCACCGCGCATAGGGTCACAGCCTCCAGCGTGAACTGCAGCAGAATGGTTCGCTTGTTGGCCCCGATCGCTTTGCGGATACCGATTTCACGCGTGCGTTCCGTCACGCTCACCAGCATGATGTTCATCACGCCAACGCCGCCCACCAGCAGGCCGACCGCGCTCAGCCCGAACATGAGCAGAAACAGGCTGCCGGTAATCTGGCTCCACAGGCGCGTGATGGAATCTGAACCGAAGATGGAAAAATTGTCCTCCGCGCTGTTCGGAACCTTGCGCCGACGGCGCAGCAGCTCACGTATCTCATCCTCCACAATGCCCTTGTTCTTCTGGTCGTCAAACTTGACGGAGATCCAGTAGTCCAGGATCTCCGGATGCAGTTTTTTGAAGGTGGTAATGGGCATATGGACCATGTTGTCTTCGGCATTCTTGCCGCCACCAAACGCCGATTTCACCTTGTCCTGCACGCCGACCACGGTAAAGAACATGCCCGACACATCAATCTCTTTGCCAATGGCATTGTCTGTCCCGAACAGGTCTTCCGCGGTGTCATGCCCAATCACGGCCACGTTGCTTGCCTGGTCCATCTCGCGCTGCGAGTAGTACCGACCCTGCGTCAGGACGAGGTCGTACACATCCGGGTTCGATGCCGTCGTGCCTTCCAACGACACATTCTCACTCTTGTTCTTGGCGTACTTCGCGGTGACGGAGCCACTGTTGAAATCAAAGCTCTGGAAGCGCAGCGATGGCACAACTGCCGCCACATGCGGCAGGTCACGCATGGCCATCGCGTCGTCAAATGTCAGCTGCTTGCGCGTCAGCATCTCTGTGGTCGGCCGTGTGCCGATCACGGGAAAACGAAAAACCCAAAGCACATTCGTTCCCAGGGAGCTGACCAGGTCGCTGATCTTGTGGTTCAGGCCATTGATGACCGAAGAGATGGCGATCACAGTGCTTACGCCAATCACAATGCCAAGAATCGTCAGGCCAGAGCGAAGCTTGTTGCCGCGTAGCTGATCCATGGCCATGTGCACCGGCTCGCGCACCTGAGTGATGATATTTTGCAGCTTCATGCCGGTTCCTCGTTTCGTCTCTGTCTGCAGCGTGGACGTACATCTGTGGTGCCAGACCAGCCTGAAAAGGCGCTAACCGTCGGCGCGCAACGCTTCGATCGGATCGAGCATGGCAGCTTTCCGCGCGGGATACACACCGAAAAATATGCCAACGCTGGTAGCCACAAGCATCCCCGCCAGCGCGCTCCAAAGCGCCACAGACGACGGAAAGCCAAGCAGAAGAGTGACGATCTGCGCAACAGCAATGCCACATGCCACACCGATCAAACCGCCAATCAGTGCCATGGTTGCCGACTCCAGCAGAAACTGCATCAGGATGTCGCGTCGGCGTGCGCCCAGCGCTTTCCGCACACCAATCTCCCGCGTTCGCTCGGTCACGCTCACCAGCATGATGTTCATAATGACAATGCCGCCGACCACCAGCGAAATGGCAGCAATGGCGACCGCAACGGCTTCAAAGCCGCCGCTGATGCTCTTCCACAAACCAATAAAGGTGTCGCTGGTTTCGATCGTGAACGTGTCCGGCTGACCCGGCCGGTCGTGACGCGCGGCACGCATCAGCACCCGTACCTCATCCTGCAGGTCTTCCAGCGCCGTACGCCCGCTGCCCGCCTTGGCATAAATCGTCACCGACTTGGCCGTTCCATAAGTCTTCTGGAATGCATTGAGGGGCAGAATGACAAAGTTGTCCTGGCTGGTTCCCAGGGTCTTGCCCTGCTTCTCGCCCAGGCCAATCACCGTGTAGGGAACACCGTCCACGCGGAGCTCCTTACCCATGGCGTCTGCACCGTTCAGCAGGTTGTCCTGGATGTCGGCACCGATAATGGCGACGTGCGAGGCATGTTCGTCATCGGCCGGCGTAAACCCGCGGCCCTCCACGATGGTCTGATTCTGGAGTTGCGGCATCTGCCACGTGTTACCGCGAACCGTTGTATCCGTACTGCTCTGCTTGCCATAGACGATCTTGCCGACAGTGGTCTGCTGCGCACCGATGCCGTCGCAGCGCTTGCAATTCTCTTCCAGGTAGCGGTACTGATCCAGGTCAACATTCTTGCGCTTCTGGTAACGCAGGTACTCGCTGTAATCCGCAATGAACTGTGGACGCTTGCTGATGGTCATCACATCCGCGCCATAGTTGTTGACCTTTGTGGCGACATACGCATTGGCACCGTTCACCAGCGTCACCACGGCAATCACGGCGGCAACGCCAATGACCACGCCAAGCAGCGTCAAAACGGTGCGCAGTTTGTTCGCCCATAGCGATTGCATGGCGAGTTTCAGACCTTCGTTCCAGCCCATGTCTCGTCTGTCCTGTTCTCAAGCGTACTCCCGTTCGCCCGTGTCGCGCCGACGCTTCCGTTAGTCTTGTAAGCGCATGACCTTTCTGAAACCTGCGGTATGTCGCGATGGAAAATGGCTGAACCCGGTACCAACACAGGTGGGTGCAACAAGTCACCTGGGGGCCATCCTCAAGAAGCTCATCACCAACCGTGCCGAAGGCGTGCCCAGGCGGCAACTCGGTCCGTTCCATACCGATGCCACGGTCTACCGCACACCGCCGGCAAGCGGCCTGCGCATCACGCTGCTGGGCCATAGTTCGCTGCTGGTGGAGCTTGACGGCACCACACTGCTGATCGATCCCGTCTTCGCCGAACGTGCATCCATGGTGCAGTGGCTCGGTCCAAAGCGTTTCTTCGCGCCGCCACTCCCCCTGGCAGAGATGCCGCCGTTTGACGCCGTTCTGCTCACGCACGACCACTACGACCATCTGGACTCCGCGGCGCTGCAACGGCTGGAAGAACGCAAACCCCTGTTCATTTGTTCCGCCGGGGTTGAAGTCCACCTGCAACGCTGGGGCGTGGGTGCCGGTGGCATCCATCCCATGAACTGGATGGACACCTTTCTCGTGCCATCCACCAGTCCGACGCCGCTGACACTGCAGGCCCTGCCGGCGCGCCATTTCAGCGGACGATCGCTCAGGCGCTACGAGACCCTGTGGTCGTCTTTTGTTCTGCAAACGGATCGTCACCGCCTGTACCACGGTGCCGACAGCGGCTACTACCAAGGCTTCCGCGAAATCGGCGAGCGCTTCGGCCCGTTCGACCTGGCTCTGCTGGAGATTGGCGCCTTCGACGAATTGTGGGATGAAATCCACCTCGGTCCCGACAATGCTCTGCGCGCTGCGCTGGACCTGCGTGCAAAAGTGGTCATGCCAATTCATTGGGGCCTCTTCAATCTCGCCTTTCATGCCTGGGATCAGCCCCCGGAAAGGATGACCGCGCTTGCCGACGCGGCGGGTCTTCCGCTCTTTGTGCCAGAACCCGGTACCCCGGCAGAGTTCACCGGCAACGCCGCTAACTCGCTCTGGTGGCGGCAGTTTCAATCCCCCGCCAGCAAACGCGATACCGGCAGGGCCAGCCGCGCCGTGGCCTCGTTCACCCGGGATTGATCATGGAAATGGAAACAAACCTCGTTCATCTCACCTTTCGTCGTCTCGGCTCCGGTCTTTGGCTCGATGCAGAACCCGTACCCGGCGGCCAGCAGCAGTTCGCCATGACGCATGTGCACCGCCTCCGTGTGCGCACAGAAGGCGAGGCGTTGCGCGGACTTGAAGGTGCCGGCGTCGGCACGTGGACGACATTTCCGCTCGACGGCATCCAGGCCACGGTCACCCGCGCCCAACTCCGAACCATCGGCTTTCGCGGTAATTTCTAGTCTTTTGCCCAGATCGTCTCGCCATGGCCGGCACGTGCTTCACACCATTCCGTTTGCGAGGCCAGCCACTGCGCGAACAATTTTGTCATCAATCGCCAGACTTTTACTTGATCACGCCGCGTTCGCTCTTCGCGATAAACCGTGCGAGGTATGCCACGCGCGGGCCGAACTCGCCAGCCTGCACACGCGCCTCCATCGCCTCCAGCGCCTGTGTCGTGTTCAGCTTGCTTGCCTGCAGCAGCCGGTATGCGGATCGAAGCTGCTTGAGCTCGTCCGGGGTAAACCCACGCCGTTCCAGCCCGACCCGGTTCAGGCCGAACGCCCGATTCTCACGCCGCACGCTGGTCAGGGAGTACGGCAATACATCCTGGGTAATGGTCGTTCCGCCGCCGATATACGCGTACGTGCCGATCGTGCAGTACTGGTGCACGGGGGCGTTGGCACTCAGCGTGGCATAGTCCTCCACCGTCACATGGCCGGCCAGGGTGGCACCATTGGGCAGAATGCATCCGTTTCCGATGTGCGAGTCGTGCCCGATGTGCACGTACGCCATAATCAGGCAGTCATCGCCGACCGTCGTAACACCGCCGCCGCCCAGCGTCCCACGAGAGATCGTCACCGACTCCCGGATCACATTGCCGCTGCCGATCGTCAGCCTGGTTGGCTCATCACGGTATTTCAAATCTTGCGGCTCGATGCCAAGCGAGGTAAACGGAAACACACGGTTCTTGGCACCCATGACCAGATGCCCGTCCAGCACGACGTGGCTCACCAGTTCGCAGTCCTCACCCAGTACAACATTCGGCCCAATCGTACAAAATGGGCCCACGCTGCAACTCGGAGGAATGATCGCGTCCGGCGCAACGATGCTGCTTGCGTGAATCGGCACGCTTAGACCGCAGCCTCAGGCAGCGCGGTCGCGTCCTGGTCACCATCTGGCGCGACTGCCGGCTCCGGGACGTCCGGCCTCTGCGTTGCAATGGCCTCTACACCCATGGCCTCGGGAATACATTCCGTCTGCGCCGGTAGTGTTGCGGCGACAGTAGTCGCGCCCGGCCTCGGCACCAACTGGCACATTACCGTTGCCTCGCAGGCAATCTTGCCGTCCACCGTTGCCGTTCCCTGCATCTTTACCGCGCGGCTGCGCCATTGCAGCACCTTCACCTCAATGCGCAGCTGGTCCCCCGGCGTCACCGGCCGGCGAAACTTCACGCCGTCGATGCCGGTAAACACCATCAGCTTGTTGTCACGGTCAGGGATCTCATCCAGCAGCAGCACGCCGCCCGCCTGCGCAATGGCTTCCACAATCAGTACGCCTGGCATCAGCGGATAATCCGGAAAATGGCCCTGGAAATGCGGCTCATTCACGGTGACGTTCTTGAGCACCACGATCCGCTGCTTCGGCTCAACCTCAAGGACGCGGTCAATCAGCAGAAATGGATAACGGTGCGGCAGCAAACGCATCACCTGCTGAATGTCGATCGTGCGTGCAAAGTCTTCGCTCATGGCTTTGAGCAGTATAGTCGGCGCGTCGTTGAGGAGTAGCGGAGCAAAAGTTCGGCGCACGATAACGCGCAAGCAGCTCGCGTCTTACCACTGCCGTTGCTCCCCCGGCCATGCGTTACTTCAGCGTCTCCAGTCTGTTGAGCTGTTCCTGCGTCAGTTCGTTCCGCAACTGCAGCAGCAGGTGGGTGTTGGCTTTTTCCAGATTCGCCCTTGCCTGCGCCACGCTCTCAATTTCCGTGTTCAAAGCGGACTCGCTGGGATGATCTGTCGCGGACACCGCACTCAGTCGGCTCTCGGCCTTGCGCAGGTCGTCCAGGTCCGTCACAAGGGCGCTGCGGTTTTCTGCAAAGACGCTATCCATGCGGCGCTGCTGGTCGCTCGTCAGGCCGACAGAATGGGCATACCTGGAGTCGTCCCACCAGCGACCCGTCGGACCACGCTGCAGCCGGCGGATTCCACCCCTTGCGCCGCCTGCACCCGACCTGCCGCCATCGGGCGGACCTCCAGGAAAGCCCGGACCATGGCCCCCGCCACCC
>CAXUHM010000012.1:0-102651 GCA_964250935.1 uncultured Terriglobus sp. | reverse complement strand
TCCCCGTACAACACGTACCGGCACACCGGCCTGCCGCCCGGGCCGATCTGCTCCCCGGGTGCGGCGGCACTGCGGGCGGCGATGCACCCGGCCAGCACGGACAAGCTGTATTTTGTCGCGGACCGCACCGGCCACACGCAGTTTTCTGCTGACCTGAAAGAACACGCAGCCCAGGTACAGAGTTACCGTGCCGGAGCGCCGGCACCCTAGGACGAACTCCCGCGTAAAAATCACGGCATCTGCAGGGTGGTCCCGTACATCCAAACAGGCATTCGACGGAAGAAAGGCTCGGCGTGCCGCAACCGCAGCGCGCGGGAGACCGTGTGCCTAACCTCTGCGAATCCTGCTTGGGAGCGTATACTTCGGCTTTGCGCATTTTGATTCGAAACCGGCTGAATGTCGCACTTGGCCTTGCAGCCGCGCTGATGCCGTTGCAGGGCTGTGTCAGCAAAACGCGGTCGGTGATGCAGACGCACCCGCCCAGCAAAATTATGAACGCCTCCCTGGCCGACCTGGTTGCGGCAACGGCGACACGCTTCAACGAGATCCAGTCCCTGACGGCTTCTGTGACCATTGCCGTTTCGACCGGGGGCGGCAAGCAAGGCAAAGTGGTGGACTACAGCGCCTTTCCCGGGTACCTGCTGCTGCGCAAGCCCGGCGATTTGCGCGTGCTGCTGTTTACGCCGGTCGGGCATATCCAGGCGGTGGACATGGTGACAGACGGCACCACATTTACCCTGCACATCCCCCTGAGGAAGCGCGCCATCACCGGTCTAAACGCGATGGCACAGCCATCGGCGAATCCGCTGGAAAATCTGCGGCCGGCAGTGTTCTTTGACTCGCTGCTGATTCGCAGCGCCGCGGCGGAAGAATTTATTTCGCTGACCAGCGATGACAGAATCTACCAGCCGGATGTGACGAAGAAGTACGTGGTCGATGAGCCGGAGTACGACTTCGGCATCTTTCGCCAGGTGCCCGGCAGCCCGGAGTTGAAGACGCAGCGCGTGGTGCATATTGGCCGCGAAACTCTGCTGCCCTACCAACAGGACAGCTACGACGAAAAGGGACGGCTGGCGACGGTCGCAAGCTATGACGCCTACCAGAAGTTCGGCGACCAGCTTTTTCCGTCCATCATCACCATCCAGCGACCGCTGGACCAGTTGCGGCTGAAGCTGACCATCACCAAACTGACGGTGAACACCAAGCTGGAAGACGACCAGTTCCAATTGAAGCTTCCACCAAGCACAAACATCCAGAAGCTGCCGTAGGGTTCAGGCTCGGGGAAGCAGCGTCCGTATCAGTCCCTGCGTCCTTGCTGCGTACGGACGGCTCGCAGCGTGCGCTACCAGTCTGTGAGTGTGCCGTCGAGCCTGCGTGCGACGGGAAGGTAGGCGCGCTGGTAGGGGTACCTGGCCGCGAGCGTTTCATCGAGGTCGACGCCCAGGCCCGGTGCATCGCCAGGATGCATGTAGCCCGCATGGAACGTGTAACTGTGCGGGAAGACCTCGTCGGTCAGCTTGCTGTGGTGCATGTGCTCCTGAATGCCGAAGTTGTGAATGGCCAGGTCGAAATGCAGCGCTGCGGCCATGGTGACCGGCGACAGGTCGGTGGCGCCGTGGAAGCCGGTGCGCACCTGGTACACGGCGGCGAAGTCGGCGGTCTTTTTGAGCGGGGTAATGCCGCCGCCGTGCACGATCGTCATGCGGATGTAGTCGATCCACTGGTGGCGAATGAGGTCATGGGCGTCCCAGAAGCTGTTGAAGACTTCGCCCGTTGCGATGGGTGTGGTGGTGTGCTGGCGAATGAGCTGGAAGGCTTCCTGGTTTTCAGCGGGTGTCGGGTCTTCCATCCAGAACAGGTGATAGGGCTCAAGCGATTTGCCCAGACGCGCGGCTTCGATCGGGGTAAGGCGGTGGTGCACGTCGTGCAGCAGGTGCACGTCTTCGCCCACCGTGGCGCGCAGCCTGTCGAACAGCCTGGGCGCAAAGTTAAGGTAGCGCTCGGTCGACCACAGGCTTTCGCCGGGCAGCCCGCGCTCTGCCGGCTCATACGGCTTGCCGGCTTTTGGCACGCCATAGCTCGAGGCCACGCCGGGGACGCCGCTCTGGGCGCGAACGGCGAGGTAGCCCTCGCCCATGTGGTGCTGCACGGATTCAACTGCCTGCTCCACCGTTGCGCCGTTGGCATGGGTGTACACCAGTACGCCCTCGCGCGATTTGCCACCGAGCAGGTTGTAGACCGGCGTGTTGAGGGCTTTGCCCTTGATGTCCCACAGTGCCACGTCGACGGCGGCAATGGCCGACATGGTCACCGGGCCACGCCGCCAGTAGGCTCCACGGTACAGGTACTGCCAGATGTCCTCGATCTGGAATGGATCGCGGCCAATCAGGCAAGGAACGACGTGCTCTTCCAGGTACGCGACGACGGCAAGTTCGCGGCCGTTGAGGGTGGCATCGCCAAGGCCGTAGATGCCCTCGTCCGTGTCGATGCGAAGCGTGACGAAGTTGCGGTCGGGCGAACAGACGATGAGACGGGCGGCAGTGATGTTCAACAGCGTTCTCCCTCTGACTTGGAGGTGCATGGGCTTTGCGGCGGAACCCTGGCGTTTAGCCGGAGAGCTTTGATGGGCTGGTCGGCCCGTCAGTTCCAGCGCGGGTCACGGGTGATTTCCAGGAAGTCGACGCCGGCAGGGTCTTTCCCATCGGGCACGGCCTCAAGCGTGACCGTATCGCCGGGTTTGAGCCTGATGCCGTTGACCGTAAACCTGGTCGCGGTGTGACCGTTCAGGCGGCTGTCCGGGCGATCGGGGGGAAGGGTGTCGTTGGCGGTAAAGTGCGCGACTTCAGCTCCGTTCACCAGCAACCGGTACCTGGCCTCGCCGGGGTGCAGGTCGAAGTAACCGACCTCTACGCGGTAGGCATTCGCTTCGCCGTGAAACGTCGTCTGCAGCGAGCACTTGGCGGCATCGCATACGACTGCCTTTCCACCGGACGCGGTCTCCCACGGGTCCACGTCCACGGTGCGGAAACCGATGCCGTGCAGCGCTTCCGCCTCCACGCGGCCGGGGTGGTTGCCCACGTAGCCGAGCGCGTCCCCCATGCCGCTGGTGCGCTGAAACCAGTCGTTGATTGCGTCGCGCCAGACCTCCGCGTGCCCGGCTTGAAAGACAAGCAGTTTGTGCACAAGGGCGTAGCGATCGTCGTCCACCAGACCCTTGACCTGCTCCCACTGGTCGATAAAGGTGGCGGCGGTAGCGGCACCGGCGTAGTGTGCGTCGTACACGTGCTGGATCACGGTTTTGCCCTTGTCGGAAGGGTCATCGCCGCGCAGGACGTGGGTGTAGGGTACGTGGTGCATAAAGAGCAGGAGGTTGTCGGGACAGGTCGCGAGCGATTCATAGGTGGCGGCAAGCTGCGGCGGATACTGGCCGATGTAGCCGGTTCCGGTCGCAACGGTGCGGTCCATGCCGATGCCGGTCGAGGTCGCGCGAAGCCATTGACCCCAGCCATTGTTCTCTGCCGATTGCGGGCCGGGGCCGAAGTGGGTGCCGAGGATGTCGGTCAGGGTGCCCAGGCCGAGCGGGCCGGTGTATTGCTCGTATGCCTTCCAGCTCTGCGCCTGCATGGATTCAATCGGTCCATCCACGCGGGCATCGTTGGACCACGTCATGCGGGTCCACTCGTCCAGGATGGTGTCCGTGCTCATGGCGGGGTTCCACGCGAGCCGGCCGAAGCCGTACAGGTTTACGAGCGCCATGGGGTGATGCATCCAGTTGGTGTCCATGCCCACGCCAGCCACGCCAACGAAGCCGCCCAACGGCTGGTGAAATATTTTGCCAGTGACGATGTCGCGCGCGAGGCTTTGCTGGTTGTCGACACGCAGGTCGGTGTCGAACACGGTCTTCCACATGGGCAGCAGATCGACCATGTGGCGCTGCTGGCCGGTGTATTCCTGGCTGATCTGCAGCTCCATGGCCTGCGGCGTGCGGCGCAGCGCGGCGATGAGCGGCGAGACCGGTTCGCGGACCTGGAAGTCGATGGGGCCGTGCTTGATCTGGATGATGACGTTGGGCAAGAATTTGCCATCGTAGGCGCGGAAGTTGTCGTAGCCGGCGCGCGCGCGGTCGGCCTTGGGGTCGTTGAAGTCCAGATGGTTGTTGTAGACGAAGCCGCGGTACAGCACCAGGCCGCCGTGCCGCTGCAGTGGTGCGGCGACGGCGTTGGCGGCGTCGAGCGGCGATCGGCCGTACTGGTGGGGGCCGGCGCGGCCCTCGGAGTCGGCCTTGACGGTGAAGCCGGCGAAGTCGGGGATGGCGCGGTAGATTTCGTCGACCTTCGCCTGCCACCAGACGATGACAGCCGGGTCCAGCGGGTCGAAGGTGGGCAGGCCGCCGACGACCTGCGGCGAGGAAAGGTCGATGGACAGGCTGATGCGGACGCCCCAGGGACGCATGACGTCGGCGATGCGCGCGAACTGCCCGATCATCTGCGGCGTGAGTGTGCGGAGGTCGCTGTTGACGTTGTTGACCGCAACGCCGTTGATGCCGACCGACGCGAGCAGACGGGCGTAGTCGGCGGCGCGGTGCAGGTCAGACCGGACGTGCCCATTGTCGAAGAAGATGGACGGGCCGGCATACCCGCGCTCGACCGAGCCATCGAGGTTGTCCCAGTTGTCGACCCAGCGGACCGGCGCGGCGGGGGCATCGATCCACTCGTCGGGAAGCTGCTGGTCCTGGGCAACGAGAGCCATGAACCGGAACGCGGCGTAGAGCTCCGCGCGCGGTGAGCCACCCTGCAGCACCCACCACTGGCGAATGCCGTTGCGCATGTGGACGATGCGGAAACCTTCGACGGGGAGGGGCTTCTCGCGAAAGCCGCGAATCTGCCGGGAGAGACGCGCGCGGTGAATGGCGTCGGTGGTGCCAAGAACGATGCTGTCGAACCCGGGACGGAAGTGCTCGGTGAGCACGTCCGTGCCGGAGATCATGCGACCGAGGCCGCGGTCAAGCTCGTCGGCCGCGGACAGCTCCTCCGGGGCAGAACCCAGCCGCACGACGGCGTGCGGCATGTCGTGGTAGCGCGGCGGATCGGGCGGTGGCGCATAGCGGAGCCAGGCGTTTGCGCCGTCTTCCGCGAGCAGGGCCGCGGCACCGGAGAGGGCGAGGACGGCGAACGCGGCGAGGCGAGGCAGGTGCATGGGGCAGGCGCGCATCCTGTCAGGCCTGCGCGCGGTGTTCTTCCGCCGGTCGGCGTGGGCGGGCCGTACTGGTCGAACGGTGGTAGCTGGAGTGGCGCTGCAGCACGAGGGCTGCCGCGCCGCGCAGACGTGCCTGTTCCCCATCGCCGATGGCGATCAGCTCCGGCGCGGTACCGGTGAGCATGCGGTTGTGGATCTCCCGCTGCACGATGGGTCCGCTGCGGGACCAGCAGGCGGTGATGTCACCGGCAAACAGGATCAGCTCGGGGCTGAGCGCAGCGGTGATCATGCGCAGGCCACGACCGATCCACGCGGCCTGCAGGTCCATGGCACGGAGGGCATGGGCATCCTCCTGGTCTGCCAGCGCCATGAGCTCGCTAAAGGTATTGATGGACCGGTCAGATGGCACAAGCTCCGCATAGGTGCGCAGGGCAGCGCGGGTGCTGGCGTACATCTCCCAACAGCCGTGCTCGCCGCAGTTACACAGGGGACCGTTGGGGTCGACGGGGATATGGCCGAACTCCCCGGCGAGGCCACTTTTGCCAAGCAGAAGCTGACCGCAGGCAAGCACGGCGGCACCCACGCCCTCGCTGATGGTGACGAGCACGGCGTTCTGCACGCGCCGCATGCGGCCAAACCAAAGCTCGCTGAGCAGGCAGGCATTGGCGGCGTTGTCCATTTCCACCTGCAGGCCGAGGCGGTCTTCAAGGGCAGCCTTGATGTCGTAACCCTGCCAGCGCAGGTTGGGCGCCCAAAGGAGCTGCTGCGTTTCCGGCTCAACCCGGCCGGGCAGGCTTACGCCGATGCCTTCGACGGTTTTGCGCTCGAAATGCTGGCGAAACTGCTCCATGACCTCGCTGATACGGGCGACGCCCAGCTCCGGATCGGAGGCGATGGGAACGCTTTCGCGCGCAAGGAAGTGGCCGTTGAGGTCGACCACGGCGCACACCGCGTGCCGGGGCCGCACGTCGACGGTGAGGATGACGAGGTCGGCGTTGAGCGAGAGCATGGTGGGGCGGCGGCCACGTGCGGTGCGCACGGTGGCGCCTTCGACGATCCATCGCTCCGCAAGCAGCTGCTCCACGATGAGCGAGACGGTGGACCGCTGGAGACCGCTGAGCCGCGCCAGATCGACGCGGGCGATGGGCTGCCGGCGGCGTAGCAGCTCGAGCACGATATCGCGATTGATGTCGCGCGCAAGTTCACTCGAAGCCGGATCTTCCGTATGCAGGTCGAACCGGCGCTGGCCCGTGCGAAGATCTCTCACGAGCGTACCCGCGGCGGGCATGGGCGGACGCACAGCCGTACCGGACAGGACAAGATGGGGTTTGCGATGGCGGCAGCTCCTTCCCGGACCAAAGGCCTGTGGCGTAGCAGATAATTCGTACACCATAACTTAAGCCTTGGCCAACCGAGCGCGCCTGAAGCGAGGCAGATTTGGGTGAGGGGGCCGGGCCGCGGCAGCAGAAGCAGGCGGAATTGCTGAGGCCGTGGGCCGACAACTTCTCTTGCCAAAGGGGTGGCACAACGAATAGAGTGCGTGTGCCTGCCTTTGCAGGGCGAGGTACGGCGCAGAAAGTTTGGCAGCCAAACGAAGGCCGAAGATCGAGCGCTGTTGCTGCTTTGAGGAGATCGAGTCCATGTCCCACACGCCCCTGAGCCGTCGGAACTTTTTGCAGACCCTGAGCGCCGCCGGTGCGATGGGAGGGCCGATGGCTTTTGCATCGATGCACGACAGCGGGAATAGCGCCGGGATTGGCGCGGGGGGACCGGTTCGTCACGAGGTGTTGCAGGCAGAGGCCGTAACGCCGCCGAAGTACAGCATCAAGTTTGGCGTCTGCGGCATAAGCCACGGCCACATCTACGGCATGATTGAGGCAATCAAGCGCGGCGGTGGCGTGCTGACCAAGGCGTGGGGTATGGAGCCGGACCTGGTCGCCGCGTTTCGGCAGCGCTTTCCTGACGTCACGATGGCCGCGACCCAGGACGAGGTGTTGCAGGACCCGACGCTGCAGCTGGTGTGCAGCTCGCAGGTGGCGAACGAGCGGGCGGACATCGGTATCCGGGCGATGAAGGCGGGCAAGGATTTTTTGAGTGACAAGCCTGGCATTACGACGCTGGCGCAGCTTGCGGAGGTGCGCCAGACCATTGCCGCGACCGGAAGGATTTACGGCATTCTGTACAGCGAGCGGCTGGAGGTGAAGGCTGCCGTGAAGGCCGGCGAACTGGTCAAGGCGGGAGCGATCGGACATGTGATCCAGACGGTGAACCTGGCGCCACACCAGATTCAGCAAAAGCCGAACAGCGACGCGGGCAGCACGGGCGGCAACGGCGGGCGGCCCGACTGGTTCTGGAAGGACGTGCAGTTTGGCGGGATCCTGTGCGACATCGGCTCGCACCAGATCGACCAGTTCCTGTGTTACACCGGTTCCAACAAGGCTGAGGTGGTGGCGGCGCAGGTGGCCAATGTGCGGCACCACGACCATCCGCAGTTCCAGGATTTTGGCGACATGATGCTGCGCGGCAACAACGGCTTTGGCTATGTGAAGCTGGACTGGTTTACGCCGTTCGGGCTGGGAACCTGGGGCGATGGGCGGCTGTTCATCCTGGGGACCGAGGGCTACATTGAGGTGCGCAAGTACACCAACGTGGCGGTGAGCAAGCAGGGGAACAACCTGTTTGTGGTGGATCAGAAAGAGGCGCGCTACATCGATTGCAACAACCTGACGCTGCCCTTTGGACCGCAGTTTGTTGCAGACGTTGTGAACCGGACGCACGTGGCACAGGACCAGGAGCAATGCCTGCTGGCGGCGGAGTTGTCGATCAAGGCGCAGATGCAGGCAATGCACGTGAAGCTGGACTGGGAGAACAGTGGACCACTGGCGCAGAAGACCGGCCCGGTGGGCCGCTAAGCCGTTGAGGTTTGAGCGCAGCAGCACCATGCAGTTTGGCTGCAACGTTGTAACAGGGTGACTGAGCATGACGACACGCCGCACATTTTTGCAGACCGGGGCCGCAGCCGTGGCCGCCGTGGGGTTTCCGACGATTGTGCCATCGAGCGTGTTTGGGGAGGGCGCGCCGTCGAACCGCATCCAGATTGGTGCGATCGGCGTGGGCCGCATCTCGCGCGGGCATGACATGCCAGGGGTGTTGCAGTACACGGGGGTACCCGGGCGGGACAACCGCATTGTGGCGGTGTGCGACCTGAGCGCGCACCGGGTGGCCGAGGGACAGAAGTTCGTGGACGAACAGTACACGAAGAAGCTGGGCAAGCCGTACACCGGAACGCGCGGCTATGCGGACTACCGCGAGCTGCTGCGTGCGAAGGACATTGACGCCGTGCTGATTTCAACGCCGGACCACCAGCATGCGCGGCTGGCGGTGGCGGCGGTAAAGGCGGGCAAGGATGTGTACCTGCAGAAGCCGGCGTCGCTGACCATTGAGGAAGGACGCACGATGGTGGACCACGTGAAGCTGAGTGGGCGCATTGTGCAGATCGGGTCGCAACAGCGGAGCTGGAAGCAGTTTGCGCGGGCGGTGGAGCTGGTGCGGAACGGACGCATCGGCACGGTGCAGCGGGTGGAGATTGGGCTGCCGGGCGACCCGAGCGGCGGCAACGCGCAGGCGATGGAGGTGCCGGGCGATCTGAACTATGACGCGTGGCTGGGGAGCACGCCGGTGGTGCCGTACACGGTGGACCGGGTGATGCCGGCAAGCGGCTTCGACCGGCCAGGATGGCTGCGCATGGAGCAGTTTGGCGCGGGCATGATTACCGGCTGGGGCGCGCACCACGTGGACACGGCGCACTGGGGCATGGATACGGAGCTGACCGGGCCGGTGGAGGTGTGGGGGCAGGCGGAGTTTCCGAAGAGTGGCCTGTGGAACGTGCACGGGCCGTTCAAGACCTATGGCCGCTATGCGAACGGCGTGGTGATGACGATTAGCGGGGAGTTTGAAAACGGGATCAAGTGGTACGGCGACAAGGGCTGGATCTTTGTGTGCCGCGACGGCATGAGCACACCAACGGCAAGCGCGACGGACAAGCCGGTGCCGGTGGTGCCGCTGCGGGCAAGCGACCCGCGCATTCTGGCGTCGGAGACGGGGCCAAACGAATTTCATGTGTACACGGCAGACGACCAGCACGGTAACTGGCTGGACTGCGTGCGCAGCCGGAAGGCACCCACGGCGACGGCGGAGATTGGCCATCGTGCGTGCAGCACGTGCCTGCTGCACTGGATGGCGATGAAGACCGACCACCATCTGCACTGGGATCCGAAGACGGAGACGATTCAGGGCGACGACATTGCGGGCAGCCTTTTGCGCCGGCACCAGCGGCATCCGTACGAGATTGCGTGAGGGAGTGGGTCGGGTTCGAAGGCGGGGCTGTTACGTGCGGGCGTAGCGTTTGCGCAGGACCCAGGTGGTCATGCAGCGGAAGTCCTGGACGACGGTGGTCTTGAGGGGGTCGACGAGCACGGCGTCGAGGGTGGCGGTGTGGTCGAGCAGGGTGGCTTCGTCGACAAGGAACCACTCGGAGCCGTCGCCGATGCGGTAGAGGTCGTTGCCCAGCGGGGGGAACGCCATGCCGATGCGCGAGCCGAGGCGGCAGAAGAAGAGGCCGCCGGGCCTGAGGACGCGCCACAGATCGGCGAGCATGCGGCGGAAGTGCGCGTCATCCCCAGCAAAATGGAGCACGGAGTTGCACAGCACGACGTCGAAGGCGTCGGCGGGGAACGGCAGGGCGTCAAGCATGGCCTGCCGAAAGCCGGAGGGCGCAAGGCCCGGCTGGAGCGAACGTGCAAGCTGGCGCACGTGGTCGACGGCTTCCGGGTCGGCGTCGACGGCGCTCACGTCGAAGCCCTGCTGGAGCAGGTAGACGAGGTTGCGGCCGTAGCCGCAGCCGGCATCGAGCACGCGCATGCCGGGGGCGATGTTGCCGCGCAGGAGCTGATCGAAGACGTAGATGTCGATGGAGCCGAACTGGTCCTGCAAGGTTTGCGGAACGAGGGTCATGGTTCTACCGTCGCACAGGACCGGGCTGGCCATGTGGACGGAGGCAGGGCTGCGTGCGGGGCGGTCTCGGCTGTGCGCGGTGCGCGATTTGGCTGCGCTACTTGTTGTAGAGTGCGGCGGCGTTGTCGTAGAGCACCATGTGCGCGAGTTTTTCCGCGCGGGGGCGGTCGATGTCGCCGTCGCGCAGCATGCCGCTGAGCGCGATGCCGAGGGCTGTGCGGGTGTTGCGGGCGGCAATCCAGGTCGACTCTTCCCAGCCAAGCGAGGCGGTGTAGGGGTAGCCGTCGGTGCCGAAGAGCACCTTGTCCGGGTAGAGCTCCAGGCGTTCGCGCAGGGTGGCGGCGAACGTGCGCGGCGAGTAAATCAGCGCTTCCTGCGACAGATCGAGGTAGACGTTGGGTTTTTGCAGGAGCGCAGTGGCCGCCCCTGTTTGGGGAAAGCCGCCGTGAAGGAGAACAAAGGTCGTCCCGCGCAGGCGGGGGTCGTTGAAGAGCGGCTCGAGCCGCAGGGGGTCGACACCGGCGATGTCGAAGTAGCTGCCGGAGCCGGCGCTGGTGTGGAGGTGAACGGCCATGCCGAGACGGCCGCTCTCGAGGGCGATGGTGCGGAAGAGGAAGTCCTGCAGGCGGGCGTAGGCGGCTTCGTCGGGTGCGGGCCTGCCGATCTGGGCGGCGTAGATCGCTGCCGCTTCGTCGTGGGAGACGTCGGCGAAGCCAAACGGCCGCAGGTACGCGATCTCAAACTTTTCGGCGATGGCGCCGTTGGCGCGTTGCTGCCGGAGCAGGGGCAGGACGACCTGTTGCAGGTAGGCATCGAGCGTGGTGGGGACCGCCGGGAGGTTGAGCTGCTGGAGGTAGGTGGCGCGCAGCCTGTCTTCCAGGGGAAAGAACGCGCCGCGGTCGGGGTTGCGGGCGGCGAGACCCGTGTTGCTGAGCGGGAAAAGCAGCGCATCGGCGTAGGGGACCCAGCGAAAGTGCGGCGCGGCGAGGCCGGGCCCCATGCTGACGCGGTTGGAGACCTGGGTTGCAATGCCAGCCTGCGCGATGACCCAGGTGCTGTAGTCGGCGGCGTGCTGCCGGCGCGTTGCGGCGCGGGCGGTATTGAGCTGAACCGTGGACGCGGGAGTGAGGGGCGACGGCAGGGTGACGTTCCAGAGCGCCTGCCACGCGGCGGGCAGGGCGTAGCTGTCGTCGCGCAGGGCAACGGGATCGGTTTGCGGGACCATGCTGTCGACGGGAAGGGCGTCGAAGCCGCGATCCGTGGTGTCCGCAGGCGGCGGCAGAACCGTGTGCGCATGGTTGTCATAGGCGGCAGTCGAGAGGAGCAGGCGCGCGATTGCCGGGTCGATGTCGGGCAGCAGCGCGATGGCTGCGGGTGGCACGATAGGCGCGGGCGGCACGACCGCAGGGGGCGCGGCTGCGGGGAGCGCGGCAGTCGAGGGCGGCGGGACCGGGCTGCCGGACTGGGCAAACAACGCGAACGAAAGGACGGCGGAGGCAGACAGGGCGACGAGACGGCGGCGGCGTGGGACGGCGCGGGAGAAGCTCACGAGGCGACCTTAGCATGCGCGGCACGGTGCCGGGGAAGCCGTTTCCTGGGCGGAGGCGCAGGCGGGCATGGTATAGCCAAGCCGGTGAAGGCCAAGCCGACTCCGGGCTAAGCCGGCATGACGGCACGACGGGAGTTCGGTTCGCAGACGAGAATCTGGAGCCGCGACGGGAATTGGGTCTGGACGGGAGTTGAGTCTGGACGGGAGTTGGTCGGGACGGGAATTGGGTCTTGGATGGGGTTGAGGACGGGAGTCCGGCTGACGTGCGGGCGGGAGGCATGCCGGGCGCATAGGCTAGTGTGCGAGGGAGTCGAGGCATGAACACGGAAGACGATCTGTTGTTGATTGCGGAGCAGGAACGGCTGTTGCGGTTTGCAACGTTTACCACGGAGATGGCGTGGCAGCTTGGCACGGAGATGCGGGCTGGCGCTGCGGCGCGCGGCTTGTCGATGACGTTTGAGGTGCAGCTGGCGGGTAGGCCGCTGTTCCAGGCGGTTACGGGCGAGGCGGCGGCGGGACAGGCAGACTGGATTCGACGCAAGCGAAATACCGTGCTGCGGTTTGGGCGGTCGTCGTACGCCATGGGCTTGGAACTGGCGGCGACCGGACTGACGATGGAGGCGCGGCACGGGCTGACCCTGGCCGAGTACGCGATGCACGGTGGTGGTGTGCCGCTGACCATGACTGGCGCCGGGTGCATTGGCGCGGCGGTGTGCAGCGGCCTGCCGCAGCGCGAGGACCACACGCTGGTGGTGAACGCACTGGCACGGGTGCTGCAGGTCAGGATTCCGGCGCTGTCGTAGGTGCTGTCGTCGGTGCCGTCCTCAACGCTGTCCGCGGCGCTGTTTCAGGCGCCGCTGTAGATACGGTCGTTGACTCTGTTCCGGGCGTGGTCCTCCAATTTGTTCTAAGAGCTGTCTTCAACGCTGTCCTGGGCTGTCCGGGATGCGGGATGCACAGTCCGCGCGTGATGCATGGCGCATGCTGATCGCGGGGCGGCCATCACGCATGGAGGACGCGAGGTGTGGGTGCTGCTGGGTACGTCCAGCGAGCCGGCGGTCGCAGCGAGCCGGCGGTCGCAGCGAGCCGGTGAAGCTTCTCTGGGCAGGATGGTGCGTCACCGCAAGGGAGGCCTGGCAAACGACAGAACCCCCTTGCGGTGTGGAGCGTTAGAACGAGAAGCGGCCGCTGAAGCGCAGGCTGCGGGACGCGTTGGAGGTGGTGACCTGGCCGAAGTTTGCGCCGCCGTTTGCGTTGGACGCCGGGTTGGAGAACTGCGGCGTGTTGGTGACGTCGAACGATTCCGCCTTGAGTACAAGGGTGTACTCGCGGAAGAGCGCGATGTTGCGGGTGAGGCTCACGTCGAGGTTGAAGAGGCCGGGACCGCGCACGGTATCGCGACCGACGTTGCCGTTGGCGTTGAGCGTGGAGGGAAGGCCCGTGGCGGCGTTGGTGGTGAAGCTTGTGCCGTAGTGTGCGCCGATGGTCTGGATGTTGCCGTTGTTGACGAAGTAGGTCGGAACGGTCGCGCCGGCCTGGTACTTGACGCCGGTGATGGCCAGCGGCGAGATCTGGAAAGGCACCGCGGTGGTGCCGTTGCCGCTTTGCGAGCTGTCGGTCAGCTGGAAGGGCTGACCGCTGTCGTAGAGGGTGATGGTCGTGAAGTCAAAGCCGCCGAACACGCGTCCAGCCAGGCCTGCGTTGAGGTACTGCCGGCCAGCACCGATGGGCAGCTGGTAGACGGTCCAAAGCGCGTTGATGTGGGTACGGTCAAAGGTAGAGTTGCCGTAGTTGCGCCCGAACTCCCCGGGGCCGCTGAAGGTGACGTTGCCGAGGGTGCTGTTGGTGTCGTAAAAGTTGAGCGCGTGCGAGTAGGTGTAGGCATAGCCGAACTGGAAGCTCTTGAGCTGCCGATCGATGAGCTGCACCTGGAGGCCGGAGTAGTTGACGGTGCCGAGCGGCTGGACGTCGAGCAGCTGGTTAACGTTTCGGCGAGCGCCACCTGCCGCAGCTGCGTTGGCGAAGACGGGCCGGGTTGCCGTGCCCAGCGGATTGACATAGCCGGAGTTCGCGTCGAGACCAACGACCTGGCGGACGTGGTGGGTGCCGACGTAGCCGACGGTGCCGACGATGCCCTTGCGGATGTCGCGGTCGACGAAGAGGTTCCAGGTTTCGATGTAGCCACGACGCCACTTTTGCGGTGCGAACTGGGTGGTGTAGTTGTAGGGCAGGGCGACGACGCCGGAGGAGATGTCGGGGGTGACGACGGTCGGGATGCCAACACCAAGGGTTCCGGACGGGAGCACGTTGTTGACCGCCGACAGTGCCGCGGCGGGCGTGTAGTTGTTGGCGCCGGTCTGGCTGAGCGTGGTGAGCGCGGGATAGGAATCGCGAAAGAAGCGGTAGTTTTCCGGATCGACCGTGATGCCGAAGCCGGAGCGGATGACGGTTTTTTCGTCGATGCGGTAGTTGACGCCAAGGCGGGGGACGAGCAGGCCCTTGCCGACGTCTTCGCCATCGTTTGTCGGGGTATTGCCGCGACCGCCGATGAGCACATTGCCGGTCCCGAGCTGGTACTGAAAGACGCCGGTGTGATCGCGGTTGGCGAACGGGTAGTACTCATACCGCACGCCGTAATTGAGGGTGAGATTGGCGCTTGCCTTCCAGGTGTCCTGCGCAAAGAAACCGAAGGCGGAGAAGCGCGGACCGTTGGGCTGGAAGAGCTGAACGGTTTTGCCGACCTGGTTGGGCAGGCCAAGAAGCAGGTCGGAGATGCAGCGGGTTGCGTTAGCGCCGCCGCCGGTGACGCCATTGCTGCCCGTGACGGAGCACGAGAAGTTGAACTGGCCACGCGCACCGGAGTTGTTGGTCTGCAGGTGATTGATGGCCGAGTGCGTGTACTCCCCGCCAAAGCGGAAAGTGTGGTTGCCGCGAATGTAGGTGCCGTTCAGGTTGCCGGTGTACTGCATGTCGCGGAAGTGAAACGGGTTGGACTGGATGTAGTTGCCGAGCGACGAGAGCGTGGTGCCGAAGATGAAGCCGGGAAGGCCGGACTGGAAGGCGGTGGTGCCGTTGGTTCCCGGGATGCCGAGCAGGCCGAGGCCCTCGTTGGTGCCGTAGTCCGGACCCTGTGCCGCGAGGTTGATGCGAACAAAGCCGGCGTTGCCGTCGATGAGGAAGTTGGGGGTGAAGGTGTGTGTTGCGCCGAGGCCGATGTTCTGGATCTGGCCAGGAGCCGTGCCGGGCTGGCCACCGTCATAGGTGTTGCCGACGGCCGCGCCAAGGGCGACCGGGTCGTTGATGAGCGAGCGCTGCAGCGAGTAACGGCCGAAAAAGGTGCTCTTGTCCGATGGGTTGTAGGAGACCTTGGTGTCGTAGGTGCCACGGTCGAGCGCAAGCACGGCGCCGCCAACGAAATTGCTGGCGATGGTGGTGGCGGTGCCGGCGTTTGGGTTGGGAACCAGGGACAGCAGCTTGACGGCGGCTGGGCTGAGGCGGTTGGTGGGGATGATGTTGTTCAGGAAGGGCGTGCGGCCGGTGCCGTCCGGATTGCCGGTGAGCGGGTCGTAGATGGTGACGGTGCTGGCCACGGACGAGAAATCCCCGTTGCGGAAGGCGACGGGCGGCAGCGAAAACTGGTTGGCGTTGCGGAACTGGCGCTGCGACACCTTGTTGTAATCGAAGAAGAAGAAGAGCTTGTTCCGGATGATGGGGCCGCCGATGTTGCCACCGTACTCGTTGTAGATGTTTTTCGGCGTGCGGGGTGTGTTGCTGTAGCGGGTGAAGTAGTTGCGGGCGTTGAACTGGGAGATGGAGTTGTATTCCCAGGCGCTGCCGTGGAAGGTGTTGGTGCCCGTTTTTACGATGATGTTGGCGGAGATGCCGCCGGCTTCGCCCTGCTCCGCGTTGAAGCTGTTGGTGACGATGTTGGCCGATTCGATGGCGTCCTGCGGGGGGATGTACGAGGGCTCGGACTGCAGCCACGGGTAGCCCACGGACGCGCCGTCGATCTTGGTGGAGTTGACGGTGTTTGCAACGCCGTTGGCGTTGACGGCTTCGGTGCGGCCCGGGTTGCCGGCCTGCGAGTTCATTTCCTGCGGAGGGGGAATGCCGGGGATGAGGCGAAACAGGTTCTGGAAGTTGCGGCCGGAGCTGCCGGCGGTGGGCAGCTGCGTGACCTGGGTGGAACTGATTTCGTAATTGACATCGGCGCGGTCGGTCTGCAGCGCGGGCGGCGCGGTGTTGACATCGACCGAAGTTGCGACGCCGCCGATGGTCAGCGCCGCGTCCACACGCTTGGTCTGGTTTACCGCGATGGGAACGGCCTTGGTCTCGGCGGTACCGAAGCCGGTGCCCGTGATGGTGACGGTGTACAGGCCCTGGGGGAGGTCGGTGATCTGGTAGTTGCCGGAGGTGTCGGTGATGACGGTACGAGTGAGGCCGGTGGCCGGGCTGGTGGCGGTGATGGTGGCACCGGGGACGGCCGCATTGGACGTGTCAGTGACGTTGCCGGTGAGATTGCCATAGAGTGTCTGCGCCCCGAGACTGCCGGCCAGCAGCAGACCTCCAGCGCTGGCGAAAACAGCGAGAGCTACCGCAGGGTGCCGGCGGGAACAGGGTGAAGCCATGAAGTGCCTCCAGAAGGTTTGGAACCAAACAATCATTTCTTGATTTGCGGGCCGAACTATAAGGAGGAAACAAAGGTGCTGTCAACAGAATTCGCGCGCTGGAAGACGGTTGCACGCGCAGGCCGTCCCGTTTCTGCGCAGGATCAGCGATCGTGTTGAGAAGCCAGCGAGGCACTGCAGCGGTCAGCGCAGATGGCGCATGCTGAGGCGAAAGAGTGTTTCAAAATCGTTGCGGAGGGTGAGGTCAACGGAGCCATTCGTTTGAATGGCGGACTCAACTGCTTTTTGTGCGGAAACGCGCGAATACCCCAGGTTGACCATTGCCGATACCACGTCTTCCACGGCGAGCCCGGCCGGCTGGCCCGGGGCTGGTGGAACGGGTGTGCTGGCGAGGCCGTCGAGCTTGTCCTTGAGCTCGAGCACGATGCGCTCGGCTGTCTTTTTGCCGATGCCGGGGATGCGAACGAGCAACGCGTGGTCTGACGAACGGATGGCCGTGGCGAGCGCCGCAGCCTCAATGCCGGACAACAGGGTAAGGGCGAGTTTGGGGCCGACGCCGGAGATGGTGATGAGCTTTTCAAACAGGCGCTTCTCGTCCAGGTCGAGGAAGCCGAACAGGGCGATGGCGTCTTCGCGGACCTGGGTGTTGACGTGGAGGGCGACCGTGTTCCCCTCTTCCGGAAGGCGGGTAAAGCACTGCACGCTGATGGCGACGTCGTAGCCGACGCCGTTGCAGTCAACGACCGCGGTGTTGGGAGATTTGGCCAGGAGGCTTCCGCGCAGGTGGGCGATCATCTTTGCCGATTGTAGAGGGGCGCGAGGTGACTAACCGCGACGGCGGTACAGGATGGAGAACGGGTAGCCGGGGTTTGGCGGATAGAGTGCATGCACGGCGCGAAGGCGCGTGGCGAGCGCGGTGGGGGTGAGCAGGGGATACTCCCGTTCGCGCAGGTCGGCATAATCGAAGTCGAGAAACAGCGACAGCAGGTAGATCGCCACGGCGTCCGCAAAGGCCGCGTCGAAAAACTCCTTGCGCGCCCGGGCCGGGTCAATGGGCGGCGGAGGTGCGCTGCCCGCAGCCGATGCGTGAGGACGTACAGGCGTGTCGGGAGGCGCGCCGAACGCATCGATCCGGGTCTCCCAGGCGTCAATCGAAGTTTCGCCGCGGAGCCCGGCATTTGCCTGGGCGGTCAGCAACTCGCCGAAGGAGGATGGTATGCCGGCGACGTCCACCAGATCGTGCGCGATGTTGATGAAGAACTCAAACGCGAGGGCAAAGCGGTCGCTGTGCAGCTCGGTGGAGAGGAACACATACTCCGCACCGCCAACGGTCGCGTTGCGGTGACAGATAGCCTTGTCTGCCAGGGCGGCGGTTGCGACGGGAGCCACCAGCGTGGTGTCGCCGGTCTGGTACATGGCATCGACGGCGCTGTTGCCGGCAAGCCGCGCGCCGGAGATGGCAAGGGGCACAAAGACATAGGTGCTGCCGTCCAGCAGCCTGGCCATGGAAGCCGGAACCGTCCCGACAAGTCGCGAAATGGCCGTCGACGTGGTGTGCGGCGCCTGCATGGCGCCCAGGGTGGCGTAGTGGATGCCATTGGCCGAGGTGCGCCGCTCAGCCTGGCGTGCCGCGTCGTCGGCGGTTAACAGCTCGGTCTGCAGAAGATCTGGCACGCAAAGCGTATTCTAAATGCAGTGCCGATGCGGTGCACGAGAGCCATGCCAAAGACCTATACGATCCAACCGAACTACACAGGGCCGCGGCTGTTTGGTGCACCGGTGGGAGACTTTTCCCTGTTTCAGACGGTGCTGGCATCGTTGGCGATCGGCGCGGCTTCGTTCTTTCTGGCGACATTTCTGGGCATCGTGGGCCTGGTAATTGCGTCGTCCGCTCTTCACCGCATGCTGGACTTCTCGATCGCCTACCGGCTGATCGGGCTGCCGGTCGGGATTTTTATGCTGCTGCTGGCGGCGGGATTTCTGGGAACGTTCCTGGTACGGCGGGTCATCGGGCGCAAGAGCTAGCACGTACCTGGGTGCCAGCAACGCCTGCTACCAGGTACGATACGCGTGCCGGCATTGCGGTTGAGTTCGGGTCGACGGGAGCGCCGGTGTGTAGGGCCACACACGGGCGATCCCGCCGATTTAGTAGGAATCGTTGCCGCCGCCGCTAAAGTCGTCAGACCCGCTGTCGCTGGAGCCGCTGTCGTCGGAGCCGCTGAAGTCACTGCCGCTGGAGCCGCTGTCGTCGGCTGAGTTGGAGTCTGCGTCGTAGCCACCGGTGTCCGTGTCGGCCAGGCCACTGCCCGAGTTGCTGTCACTGCCAAAGAATCCCTGGCTGTCGCCCCGCCGGTCTTCGATATCGTTGCTGAGCCCCGGCCCGGCATTGTCGGCGGCCTGCAGACGGTCGCCGAAGCTGTCGCTGTTGCCGGTGTCTCCAAAACTGCGGCCACTGTCGTTGTCGAAGCCGCCGAGGGCACGGTCGGAGCTGTAGCCCGCCTCGCGGCCGAATCCGTGCACCAGACCTTCAATGCTTTGAACGGCAATTTCGCCCATGGCAACGCCTGCCGCGGTTTGCAGGGCGCCCTGCAGGAAACCACCTCCGCCGAAGCCGCCACCAAAGCCGCCGCCGGGCTGAGCACCGTACCCGGGTGCGGGGTAGCCCTGAGGCGGCATGCCCTGGGGTGGGTAGGCGGGCGCAGCATAAACGGGGGCACCATAGGCGGGGGTTGCGCGGGGTATAGCCGGCGCGGGCTGGGACGAACCGAAGATCTTTTCAAGGAAGCCGGGGTGGTTGCCGGCATTTTGCTGTGCCTGGGCGAGCTGTTGCTGGGCGGCCTGCAACTGGGCCGTTGCCTGCTCCAGGGCATAGCCCTGCACCAGAACGGTCTGGCACAGGATGTAGAGGGCGTCGGGATTGCCGGCGAGCGCGTTCTGAATGCGGGCCTGCGCCTCGTTGTCCTTGCCGGCGAGCTGGGTGGATTGCACCCGGCTTATCAGGCCGTCGAGCATCTGCTGTTCCTGGGGGGTCATGCCTGCTCCTCTGCACGCGCATGTTGCGCGGCTACCGCTCCTATGGACGCATTGGCGGGGGAAGGGTTGTCCTGCGGTGCGGCGGGGTCAGGCCGGGTGGGCGAGCAGCGCGCCCCAGTTGAGGCCGGTGCCGAAGGCGCTGAAGACCACAGGACCGGCAATGGGCCGCGGAGTTTGCGCACGCCACTCATCGAGCGCTAACAGGAGCGAGGCGGACGAGGTGTTGCCGTACTGCTGGATGTTGGTGAAGACGCGATTGGACGCCACCTTGAGCGTGCTTGCAACCCTGGCAAGCAGGTTGAGGTTTGCCTGGTGGATGAGGAAGTGCGCGACGGCGGCGGGCGAAAGGCCATTGCGCTGGAGCACCTCAAGCATGCAGGCGGGCAGCTTGCGCGAGGCGCGCAGGATGACCGAGCCGCCGTCCATGTGAAGCCGGTCATCTTCCATGGCGAGGATCTCCGCACCGGCGCCATCGGTAAACAGCACGGCGTCGTGCAGGCGGAGGAAGCCTTCTGTGGGTGAGACGAGCGCGGCGGCGGAGGCGTCGCCAAAGAGGATGGCGGTGTTGCGGCCCTCGGGCGTGGGCTGGATGCGCCGACTCATGATCTCGGAGGCAACGACGAGGATGTTGCCGCTGGTGGGCGCAAGGCGCATGGCGAGGGCAAGCGCGATGAGCGAGCCGGCGCTGCCGACCGGAATGTCGAGCGCAAGCGTGGAGGTGAGGCCGAGACGCGCGGCGAGAGCCGAGGCCGGGCCAGGACAGAAGCGATCGGGCGATCCGCTGCTGACCAGGAGGATGCCGAGATCTGCAGCGGCAATGCCGGCGGCGGCAAGGCAGCGTTTGGCAGATGCAACACCGAGGTCGACGACCGTCTGCTCCGGCGCGGCGTAATGCCGCTCGCGGATGCCGCTGACCTGCTCGATCCACTCGGCGGTTTCGCCGACCTGGGGAGCAAGTTCGGCGTTGGTGACGATGCGGTCTGGGACGTAGGACCCGGTTGCGCGCAGGAAGGCCATGCCGCGGCTACTTTCCCTTCGACTCGAGGTAGGTGTCGACCTTGTCGATGGTGTCGAACTTCCGCGCGGACAGATCGCTGTCGGGGATGGAGACGCCGAACTCCGCTTCGAGACCGCTGACGAAGTCGGGTAGGGCAAAGCTGTCGAGCAGGCCGGAGCCGAAGAGGGATTCGTCATCGTCGGGGGTGACGGGCCTGCCGGCAGTGGCCTGCAGCACTTTCAGAATGCCGGGCTTTTTGTCCATGGTCGTCCCTTTCGTGCGTGGTGGACGGTGAGATGCGGGAAACGTGTGAGACGGCCTACGTACCACTCCCACTGTACGCACTGAGCAGATCGGCGATGAGGGCGTCGGCAAGGGCATGATAGCCGGTTCCGGTGAAGTGGGTGTGGTCGGGTTGCGCGTAGCCGGCGGCGACCCAGCGATTCATGGCGCCAAGGCCACCCTGACGCGCCTGCCAGTCCCAAAAGGCGCAGTCATGGGTGCTGCATACCTCTCGCTGCGCGTTGATGATGCGTGCCGTGCCGCGGAAGGGCAGGTAGTACCGATGCGCGATGCGGCGGGCGCGACGTCCACGACCGATGACCGTATAGGTGGTGGAGCCAAGCGACCGGTCTGCCGGGCCGACAACGAGGATGGACGCGGCGGGCGCGGTGCGGTGCAGGGTGTCGATCAGACGGGCAAAGGTGGCGCGGTACTCCTCCCCGGACCAGCGAGCGGCGGCCTCGTTGGTGCCATAGGCGAGCACGATCAGATCGGGAGTGGCGGCGGCGAGATAGCTGTGGAAGACAGCCTGGTTCCAGCGAAGGAGTAGCGGGGCTTCCGCACCGTTGATGCCGATGGATTCCCACGTGATGCCGGGCTGGAGCGCGACGGTGCCAAGCAGGCGAACGGGACCATCGCCGGCGCTGGTCAGGGTGAAGTGATGAGAGCCGGCTGAGCAGTCGTGGCGCAGCGTACCGGCTGCCGGCGCGGCCGGATCGGTTGCCGGATTGGTGGAAGGGAACTCTGCGTTCGGCCTTGCACTGTCGGTGTAGGGGTTGCCGGCGGGGGCGGGTCGCGTGCCGTACAGTGTGCCGTCTGCGGCATAGGGACTGGTATTGGTCGGTGCGCTGGGGGGAAGGCTGGCACCGGCGGAGGGGGACGGGTAGGCGTCGGTGCTGTCGCCGGTGCCGGTGACGGCAGGATCGGTGGCGGCGCTGGCGGTGCTGACGCTCTGCACGGGCGCGCCGTTGTCATTGAGCTGGAAGCTGCCGCCTCCGGGCTGGCGCAGGTATTGCACCTGCAGCGTAAGGCAGGGTGCATCCAGCGTTACGGTGTCGCCGGACCTGGAGGTTTGAACGGCAACGCCACCCAGGCCGAGCTCCGCATCGCCAAGCTGGGTGAAGTGGGTGCCCAGCGTCTGCCACGAGCCACTTTGACCGCGGCCGGAGCCGAGAATGCGGTACCCCGCGAATGGATGGCCGGCGTAGCTGAAGCCCACACCTCCATCGCCAAAGCGGTTCTGCATGCGGGCACGTGCCTCACCGGTAAACATGTCCGCGGCCGTGTGGGAATCGCCGAACTGCAGGACGCGCACCGTGCCGTTCGCAGGGGTGAGTTCGCGCTGCCGCAGCGTGTGGAAGAAGTGTCGCAACGCCGATGGGAACTGCAGCGCGGTGCCGCCCTGGGCCAGCTGCTGGCCGACGGTGTGGACGGCGTTCTCGTCGATCGGAATAGGTTCAGCGGCCGGGTCAAGCGGCAGAGAGGTCGCGGCAGAAGGCGACTGGGGCTGATCCGGCGGTGTGCTGGTGGAGGCGGCGGGATCCTGCTGCGCGGCAGAGGTGCCTGCCGCCAACGGAACGCGCGCCGACGGGAGCGGCGTGTGCGGGAGGAGCGGTGGCGCGTAGGTATCGGCGCTGGCGGTGGTGTGACTTCTTCCGCTACCGGGAGAGCCGGAAGCCGGGCCGAGCCTGCGGGCGGAGCGGGTCGTGCGGAGTGCGCGTGGGCCAGGTCCAGTCCGGCGAGGCGGAGAGGCGGCCCGCCGGGTGGAAGACACTCGACGGCTGGAGGATGCAGGGCCTTGTGCGACGCGGGCGCTGGCACGGCTGGAGCGCGCCCCCGAGGCAGCGGGGCGGTGTGGGCGAGCGACGGGTTTCACGAGGGGACGGGCACCTGCGCTGACCGCAGACAGAAGCAGCGCGAGGATGGCGGCGAGCCACAGCGATGGTTGTTGCAAGCGCAGTGATCCTGCCTCCCTGAACAGGTTAGACGAGTGCGGGGATGGATGGAGGCAGTGGGGCGAAAGTGGGCACGCTTCGGGCGGACGAAAATCGGCGATTCCGGGCAGGAAAACGTGGCGATTCCGGGTAGCTGGCCGGGGGTGCGGATTCAGTCCAGTGCAATTAATTGTGTGCTTCATAAAAGAGGCGGAGGGGATCTTCGATGGATGTGCGCCTCTGAGGAAAACTTTTTGGTGACAAAGGCCTGATGATGGGCGAATATAAGGCGAATACCTGATGCGTCGGTTTCATCTGCACCACGGATCGTGCACGTTTGCAAGGTGTTGCATTTACAGGGGATAGCAAAGTGCGTTGACGAAGATTTGGGCTTGACTTCGGGTTTTGGTGCCGATAGAGTCGGGCAACTTCTTCACCAGAGGGGTCGGCGAGAGGGGTGGATGGGGGCGAAAGGCGAAGACCGGGCGAAGGATATGCGAATCGCCTGGAACGCGCAAGTTCCTTATCGACCGGAGCCGGCCAAACAGTCACGGGATACGCCAACGGGCACACAGGAGAGGCCTGGAGAGCCTTCGCCACGGAAGCGGTCCACAGCAACCGGAAGCCGCAATACACCGACGATGCAGAGCGGCAGGCCGGGAGAAGCATTGGAGCAACACGTGAAGTATTTGCGACGGGAGCTGAAGGTATGCGAGGGGTGCGGGGGTTTGTGGGTCCGCACGGGAGCGGAAGCCGGCGTGTACTGCAGAACGTGCAGTGCGCTGGTGGCCGATCTGCCAGGACGACGGCGGAGGAGCCCGGGACGCCCTTGCAAGGTACACGGTGCAGGCGAAACACGCCTGCAGGTGGTGATGGCAGCTGCAACGGGAGAGCAGCTGCGCAAGCCACGCGGCCGGTGCGTACGAGGGGCAGAGGCGGACGAGCAGCGGATGGAGCGAATGGCGGTGGAACGGCGCGCGGGCATGGCGCTGGTCCGGGCTACCTCTCCAGAGGGTGCGCGTGAGGTGGTGGACGCGGATGCAGTCGCTGCCACGACCATGCCAATGCCAGTTGTTCACGCGGAGTCGGCGGAACCATTTGTTGCAACAGCCATGGTTGGAGGTGCGCGTTGAAACTGATTCAGATGCAGAGCAGGGGTGGTGCGGTGTCGTCACAGTCGGTCTTGCCGCAGGTGTGGGCGACGGACGGTAACCTTGCAGTTGCGGTTGCCACGATGAACGCGGAAGGCACGCCGGCGGCGACTCCGGTGGGGGCGGTACGGCCGGGGCTGCGCGTCGTGATTACGCCGGAGACGGCGTTCTAGTCGCAAATACACGGAGGCCATGCTGCAGCGCTACAGCGTGATGAAGCTGCAGAAAGGCCGGGTGCCGTCGCTGCTGGGACGCGAGCTGTTCCGGGGCAAGGTGACGAGCTACCGGGTGCACGGGTTCGATGACGTGGTGATTTTTGTCCACGACGTGGAACAGTGCATGCGTCTGCTGCAGGCCGAGCAGCAAAAGCTGGTGTACCGCATTGCGGTGCAGGAGTACACGCTTGGCGAAGCCGCGGCGATGCTGAAGTGGAGCCTGCGCACGACGCAACGCCGGTATCACGAGGCAATCGATGAGCTGACGGCGATCTTTCAGAAGCGGGGTCTGATGGACAAGACGCCCGGGCTAAAGATGCCGGTGCGCTGCCTGGATCCGGAAGACGGCGAGGTCGCCGTGGAGTATGAGGGGGTGCCGCCGGCGAGCGAGTCTGCGCGGTAGCACGGGAGCATTGCTGGAGCGGGAGGTCCTTTGGGGCCTCCCGCGCTGTTTGTGGAAGCGAAGGCGGGAGCGGAGACAGCCTGCTTCGGACAGGACCGAAGCGTGAGCGCGTTGCGGTGCAGAGGAGCGCAGAGGTCGTGGTCGTGGTTGTGGTCGAGATCGAGATCGTGGTCAAAAGCAGAGCGCGGCGATTTTGCTGTCAAGAGGGGGAGCGCTGCTTGCTTCCTGCAAGTGACTCATTTAATCGCGCTTACGCGCGAAAAATAGTTGGCATGGTATTTATGCCGGCTTTGTTATTCTGAATAGGCGAGATGAGAGAGCGCAGATGGGCGCTCCGGAGGATGTCTCGAGAGGATCGGTAACGGGCAGCGGGAGACCTTCATGGGGTCTCCCGCTGTTGCGTTGGGGCCGGTGCAGGGTGCGTGACTGAAACGGCGGTGTGGTGGCTGCCGGGACGGAGTTCTGGTGCGGGTGACGGGTTGGCCGGGTCCTTCGGGACTCGGCTTTTTTTGTGTGCGCTGGAACGGCCGAGAACGACACCGCCGGGGCCACAGCTTGCGAATGGGTTTTGGAGTTGAGAGGAGATGCGCTTGAGGGCGAGAGACAGGTTGCGACAGGGATGGATGCGCACGGTCAATGCTGCGGTGCGGACAGCGGGTGCCGCGGTGCGGGCGGCGGGTGAGACGACGCAGGTGGCGGCGAGTGCGAGCCGGGCGCTGGTGGTGGTGTGGGGCTCGGCAGTGCCCTTTGGAATGGGGAGCGTGCTGCTGGGCTCGACGTTGCTGGGCTCGACGTTGCTGGTGACGGTGGGAGCCGTGGGGCAGAGCGGAGGGACGACGGTGGCGACCACGGCCATTGCGGACACGGTGCAGTATGCGAATGGCCAGCCGGCACAGGGCACGGTGCTGCTGAGCTGGCCGGGTTTTGTGACGGCGAGCGGGGTGAGCGTGCAGAAGGGCACGACATCGGTGACGCTGGGAACGAACGGTGCGCTGAGCGTGTCGCTGGCCGCCAACGGCGGGGCGACGCCGATCGGCACGTTCTACACGGTGGTGTACCACCTGAACGACGGGTCGGTGACACGGGAGTACTGGGCGGTACCGGTAAGCGGGACGCCGGTAACGCTGGCGCAGGTGCGGACGACGGTGCTGCCGTCGGCGGTGGCGCAACAGACGGTGTCGAAGCAGTATGTGGACCAGGCGATTGCGCGGGCAGCGCTGACGGGGGTGGTTCCAACGGACGCGTCGCCGTATGTGCTGAAGACGGGCGATACGATGACCGGGCCGCTGCAACTGCCGGGCGATCCGACGACCGGACTGCAGGCGGCGGACAAGAACTACGTCGACGAGAACGCGACCGCGGTGCAGGCGGGGTTGGACCAAAAGGTGTCGAAGGTGCCGGTGGCGACGCAGATTGTGACGCAGCCGCCAAGCACGGAGTTGCGCACCAACCGGTTAAACGGGGTGCTGTACGGGACGGAGTTTATCTCGCAGGCCGGCAACGACGGCATCGCCAATGCGCTGGCGGCGCCGGAGTGCACCACGAACTGCGCGGTGCGGCTGGAGCCGGATTACCCCGGCACGGACGTGCTGACACCGGCCAAGCAGGGTGTGTTTACGGTGGACGAACGTGGCGGGCAGATTCGCGAGACGTTTGCGAGCCCGGTAAACCCGCGGATTCCGGGCGACGATCTGGCCCACAGCATCCTGATCACGGCGACGGAAGCGGCGGCGGACCTGGCGACGAAGTATGGCGACGGCAATCTGGGGTCGACGGGATTTCGGGTGAACCAGTACGGGTTTCGCGGCGGCAACAATATCTATCCGGAGAACATTACCTCGGCCGCGCCGTACTTCAAGAGCACGTACCGGGCGACGGATACGAACGCCGTGAACTATGCGCAAGGCCAGCACGTGATGGACACGCATACGACGCGGTGCTTTGGCGTGGGTGACTGCCTGCTGGGCAGCCAGTACATGGTGTCGTCAGGTGGGTTCCGGGACAACGCGGACGAGGGGGCGCACCCATTCGATCTGCAGATTGCGGAGGATGGCTCACTGTTTACGGGGAGCTGCGCGGTGGGATGCACGACCGGATCGCAGCAGGTCACGATGACCATCTACTCCGGCGCCGGAACGCAGGGCGATGGGCGGTTCCTGGTGGATCGGCAGGCGGGTAAGGCGCTGGCGGGCGCGACGCTGGTGGGCGGTGCCGCATCGGGATCGCCGGCGGCGACCGCACTGTTTACCGGAACGGCGTTCCCGGTGAGCACGCTGTTTGCCACGGCGGCGGCAGCGCTGCCACAGGCAACCAACATGGCACCGGGAACGGTAAACCTGCCGATCCAGACGAGCGGTGTGGTGGCAGGGTTTGCGACGAATACGGCGCTTGCACCGGCGGCAACGGGCATTGCGTGTGTGGCGGACGCAATTTCCGGCAATACGGTGACGCCGGAGAACTACGAGATGGCGCCGTACACGGTGACGGACGGCACGCACCTGCAACTGACGATGCTGAAGCCGCACGCCAATGGCGCGATTGTGGCGATTGGCGGGTTGTGCGGGTATGGCCTGGAACAGACGGTCGACAGCCAGCAGGGGTACCGGCAGGTGTTTCCGGTGATTGGATCGGCCAATGCGACGACGCTGTACGTGGCTTCTGGCCAGACGAGCCTGCTTGGGCAGTCAGGAACGACGAGCGGATACCTGAACGCGAGCTATGCGCTGAGCAGCCTGGTGCGCACCAACAACGTGGTAACGGTGACCACGTCGAACTACACGCCGCTCGACCTGAACGGGTTGACGGCGACGGTGACGGGTGCGGCGGATGCGAGCTTTAACGGGTCGTTTGCGGTGACAAGCATCGGTCCGCAGCAGTTTACGTATGCGCAGACGGGGCCAAATGCCTCGACGTCCGGAGCGACGCTGGGGGTGCTGACGGGCGGGTATGCGATTTCGCCGATTGCCGAGGTGCTGGACGTGTTTGACGACGCGACCAACACGGTGAGCGGCAAGCTGAAGCTGGCGCCGAACACAGTGCCCTTTGCAACGGGAGACCTGCTGGAGGAGCCGCACTACTTTCAACAGCGCGTGTCTGCCGACGTGGAATATGTGACGCAGTACACGCCGCGTCCGACGACGCAGCAGCAGGCGGGTATCTATTACCAGGGCAACAACGGCCCGGGCCTGCGCGGATGGGTGATCAACAACACGACGCCGGCGAGCAACTACCTGAGCAATGGCGGAACACACACGCCGCCGGACACTGCCTTCCAGGCGCAGGGCATCTGGAACACGGCGATGGATGTGCAGGCGGGCGAGACCCAGGCGTTTCGTGTGCACTGCAACAGCAAGGGCTGCGGCCGGTGGAACAGCGCGTACAACCTGTTTGCGCTGGATACGGGCGGGGTGACGTATGACACCATTCAGTACGCGCCAAACAGCAGCACGATGACGTTTGTGCTGGGCGGCACGCCGTACCGCATGAACAGCCAGGCGATGACGGTGGGCACGTTGAACGTAACCAACCTGAATGCGGCGCACATCAATGGGACGGTGAGCGGCGGATCGACCACGGTGGCGAGCAGCACAGCGCAGGGCGTGGTGCAGCTTGGGCCGTCGGCGACGAGCGCGGTGCTGGCAAACGTTGCGACAAGCGGAAGCTATGGGGACCTAACGAATACACCGACGGTACCGACCAACAACACGCAGCTGACGAACGGTGCCGGGTACGTGACGGCGGCGGGTGCGGCAGGCGCGGCGCCGGTGCAGACGGTGGCCGGGCGGAGCGGCGCGGTGGTTTTATCTGCCGCCGATGTGAGCGGGCTGGCTGCGGTGGCGGCGAGCGGCAAGTACAGCGATCTGTCGGGCGTGCCGGTGGCGGTGACGAACGATACGCAGCTGACGAACGGTGCCGGGTACGTGACGGCGGCGGGTGCGGCAGGCGCGGCGCCGGTGCAGACGGTGGCCGGGCGGAGCGGTGCGGTGGTGCTTTCGACCGCGGATGTGAGCGGGCTGGCGCCGAGCGCGACGACCGACACGACGAACGCGGCAAACATCAGCAGCGGCGTGTTGAGCGCAGCGCGGGTGCCAACGAATGCGGGTTCCTGCTCGTCGACGGTTGCCTTTAATGCGGCGCCGACGTTTGCCGTGGGATGCGCTAACGCGACGATTCACTTTGCCTGGACCGGCAACGTGACGGGCATGACGTTTAGTGGATTGATTGCAGGGCAGCGTCTGTTCCTGGTGTTCCAGGTGGGCGGCGCGGGCGGCTATACGGTGGCCTGGCCGAGCCCGGTGCATGGCGGATTTGCGACGAGCGCGTCGACAGGATCTGCAGTGTATGCACAGACAGGCAAGTACTTTGTGCAGGAACTGATGGTGGATACGGACGGCGTAACGCTGTTGACTCCGGGGGCGGTGAATCAGTGAGGAAGCGACAGAATCGATCGGCGATCGGGACGATGTTGGCAGCCATCGGGCTGCCTTTCCTGTTGGGCGCCTGGGTAGCGCAGGCACAGACGAGCGGGCTGGTGGCACCCATGAGCGGTGACTGCACCACAAGCGTGACGGGCGCGGTGGTGTGCAACCGGAGCAACGGGGTGACGCTGGCGCCAAGTGCGACCACAGACGCGACGAATGCGGCAAACATCACCACCGGCACGCTGCCACTGGCACAGGTGCCCGCGCTGACCGGGGCGAAACTGCCCGTGGGCGCGCCGGGCACCCCTGTGACCTACAACGCGGCGGGGGTGCAGGGACCGGCGGTTGCACCGGCCTACACGGCGAACACAGGGCCGATCAAGGTTGCGCCGTTTGGCGTGAGCGCGCAGACGTCGGCCGGCGGAGCGACGCTTGGGCCGAGCGCGGGCGACACATCGTTTGCGTACCTGAACCTGGCGAACGGTGCACGCATGATTGCCGACGGGCAGGTGACGCAGATCAGGACGTTTGTGAACAGCACCGCGAATGCGACGGCGCTGTACTACGTGGTGTGGCGGGTGAACACGAGCGGGACGTTTACGATGGTGGGCCAGTCGCAGAACCTGCTGGCGGCGACGACGGCGGGTGCGGCAAACACCTACACGCTGACGACGCCGATTGCGGTCAAGGCTGGCGATTACTCCGGCATGTACGTTGCGGGTAATTTCTCGGCGGCGGTGAATGTGTTTTCGGGCAGCGGCGCCTACACGGTGAATGTGTACCCGGCATGGACCCTGCGGAACGTGGCGCTGACGCCGACGATGGATTTTGTGGGCACGACGACGTCGACGATTGCGGGTGCGACGAGCAATGAGAACCCCATCGAGGTCTACGAGGCGACCGGTCCGGTGGTTGCGTGCATGACGGATTCCAAGGGCGCGGGAACGCCGTTTTCAAGCGACTACACGCAGGCAAGCGGGTCGACGGGAACGTACGTGTTCCCGATCAATCCGGACTTCACGTACTCGACCGCGACATCGACGCTGACCAGCCTGATCGACCCGTCGAACCAGCCGTGTGCGTACGTGCAACGGTTTCTTGGGTACCGGACGGCGAACTACAGCGTGCCGGGCGCGACCAGTGCCATGATGCTGGCCAATGTGCTGCCGAGCGTGCTGGCGGCGAAGCCAGCGGTGGTCGTCATCAACACGACCGTGAACGAAGCCCTGCAGGGGGTGGCCACGGCGACGACGCAAACGAACTACGCGTCCATGATCAACCAGCTGGTCGCGGCGGGGATCAAGGTGATCGACGTGGGTGCGGAGCCGGCAACCAGCCTGACCGATGCGCAGTGGGCGACGATGGCGACAAACCTGACCAACACACAGGCCAGCTGCGCAGCGGCGGCGGCGCCGGGTTGCACCTGGGTGTACCCGGCGGTGGCGGCGGCGCTCGGGCAGTATCGGCCGACCGGGCCGGTGGGCAACCTGTACAACGCGTCGCCTGCGTTTCTGGCGGCGGATAACCTGCACTGGAATAACCTGGGCGCGCAGACGATGGGAACGGTGCTGGCCAATGCGCTGGAACCGCCGGTGACGGTGGGAACCACGGTGGCAGTGGCACATCCAAACGGTGGCACGCGCAGCAGGACAGTTGTGCCGGTCGCCAACGACGGCACGCTGGGCTGGATGTGGCAGGACACGCGGGAGTTTCTGCAGATGGAGCCGGGCGTGGCGAACGCGGCTGCGGGTGTGCCCACGACGGGGCTGCCGGGGCAGCAGGCCCTGGGGTGCGTGACGTTTCTTGCGGGCAAGGGGTATGTCCGCTGCGACGGGCGGTTTAGCTGGAACCTGCAGAGCGGAACGCTGATGGCGGCGAATGCAACCGTGGGAACGGCGACGGTGACAACGGGCACGCTGACGAATGCAAACATTGTGAACGCGAACATCACCAACATTACCGGTGCGGTGAACTCGGCGATTGCGGCCGCGAATGCCGCCAATGTGAACGCTATGACGAACAGCTCGACCTCGGGCTTTGCGGGGTTTGCGGGCATCCAGGCAGCGGGGTCGAACAAGTACAACCTGGCGGCGTTTGGGTCGGGGTTTGCGGGCTTTGGCGGGACGTTTGGCTGGTACGACATTGTGCTGAACAAGTTTCCGTTGCAGGCGACGGCGGACGGGCGGGTGTGCTTTGGCGCCAACACCACGGCGGGGGTGACGACCTTTGGGGGAGCAACGGCAGCAAACGGATGCCCGGCAACGTCGGGCGCGGTGCTGTACCCTTCGGGAATTTTCGCGCCGCAGACGCTGGCATCGTTGACGACGGTGAGCGGTGCGGCGGTAACGCTGACCAGTGCAACGGCGGCGCTGCCGGCGAATGCGCAGGTGGTGACGGTGAACCTTTCCGCCGCGTATGCGCCGACGTGGGCGGCACCGGTGGGAACGCCGGCGGTGAGCCTGCGGGTGTGCGAAAACGCGACGGGTGGGTATGCGTTTACGCCGGCGGCGAACATGAAGGGCTTTACCGGGATGAGTACGGCGGCGAACACGTGCACGCGCTGGCATGCGCAGTACTTTAGCGATACGGCGACCTGGGAAGCGATGAGTGCGGGTGTGAGCTACTAGCGGGCTTGTGCCTGCGGGCCGGAGTTCCACGTTTGGGCGTGGAGCACGGGCAAACCTGCGGTCTGCTGCCGGGATGGGGGAGCGGGGTCGCCCGCTGTGCGGGACAGTGATTCTCGGATGGTGACTGCGTGAGCAGTGACTGCGCCGATGGTGACACTGGTCCCGCCCGGGCCGAAGGGAGAGGCTGGTTGAGCATGAGTGTGTTGCCTGCACGGGGTGGTGAGGCTTGGGATGAGACATGACGGAACGCGAGGGAGTGGAAGCAAGTAGCCCGCCAGTGAAACGCCCGCGGCGGCGACCGCTGGAACTGCGGGTGGACGAGAGAAAGCCGGCAACGGAGACGAAGCGCACGGCTGGTTGCGCGAAGAAGCGATCTGCGGGAAAGACGGCGAACGCACGCAGGGCGGGTGCAGGAAGGCCGACAGGAGAAAAGGCGACGGCAGGAAAAGCGGCGGCCACGTCGGCCAAACGGAGCGGAGCAAAGCGGAAGTGGTCGAAGAAGGCCGAGGCCGAAGCGAAGCGAAAGTTGGAAGAGTGGGGGGAGTTACTGGAATCCGGCTCCGGACGTGTGGAGCTGGCAGAGCGGTTGTTGAAGGTGCGCGGCAAGAACGGGCGGCTGGTGCCGCTGGTCGCCAACGAAGTGCAGCAGCGCTTTGAGGAACGGCGGGGCCGCGAAGACATTGTGCTGAAGGCGCGGCAGATGGGCATGAGCACTTGGGTGGCCGGGCAGTTTTTGCTGCGGACGCTGCTGGTGCCGGGAACGGTGACGCTGCAGGTGGCCCACACGCGGGAGGCGGCGATGGGGTTGTTCCGGACCGTGCAGCGGATGTGGCTGCACCTGGATCCCGAGTTGCGGGAGAACGCGTGGCGGCTGGGTCGAAAGAGCAAGACGGAGATGACGTTTCCGGAGATCGATTCGGAGTTTCGCATTGCGAGTGCGGCGGAGGCGAATGCGGGCCGCGGTTTGACGGTGACCAACCTGCACCTGAGCGAGGTCGCGCGATGGCAGGGGGACGCGGCCGAGACGCTGGCGGGGCTGCGGGCTTCGCTGGCGCCGGAGGGTGCGCTGGTGCTGGAGAGCACGCCGAACGGGGCGTATGGGTGCTTCTTCCAGGAGTGGCGCACGGCGGAGCGAAGGGGTGCGGTGCGGCACTTTTTTCCGTGGTGGATGGAGCCGGGGTATGCGGGCGCAACGGCGGTAGACCTGACCGAGGAGGAGTTGCTGCTGGTGGCGACGCACCGGTTGAGCGCCGTGCAGATTGGATTTCGGCGTGAGCTGCGGGAGCGGTTTGGGAACCTGGCAACGCAGGAGTTTGCCGAGGATGCGGTGAGCTGCTTTCGGGAAAGCGGTGCGTGCGCGTTTGAAGCGGGGGCAATTGCGGCGCGGTTGCTGGAGGTGCCGATGCCGCTGGAACGGCGGTGGAACGGGACGCTCGAGATCTGGCTGCCGCCGGTTGCCGGCCGGTCCTACGTGCTGGCGGCCGACCCCGCGGGTGGCGGCGCCGACGGCGACTGGAGCACGGCGCAGGTGGTGGATGCAGCGACCGGCGCGCAGTGTGCGGAGCTGCAGGCGCGGCTGGGACCGCAGATGTTTGCCGGGCGGCTGGCGGAGCTGGCGCGGGAGTTCCGCGGCGCGCTGCTGGTGGTGGAACGCAACAACCACGGTGCGGCGGTCCTGGCGTTTCTGGCGAACGAGCGCGGGTTGCGCATGTACGCGGGCGGCGATGGAAAGGGTGGTTTCCTGACCACGGCGCAGAGCCGGGCGGACATGCTGGCGGGGCTGGGCGTGCTGCTGTCCACAAGAGCGGAGCTGTTTGCAAGTGCGCGGCTGCTGGAGGAGTGCCGGACGTTTGTGGTGAAAGACGGCGGACGAACGGAGGCGGCCAGCGGGAGCCATGACGACCTGGTGCTGGCGATGGCGATTGCGCAAGCGGTGAGAACGGGGAGCAGGGTTTAGGGGACAGTGCTTCGGGAGCAGGGTTTAGGGAACAGTGCTTCGGGAGCAGGGAACAGCAGGCAATAGGGATCAGGCACTGGGGACCAGGAGCGTGCTGCCTTTCTGTTCCCTGTTGCCTGTTCCTTTTTCTGCCTGTTGTCTGTTCCCTTTTCTTCCTGTTCCCTGTTGCCTGTTCCCTTCCTTCCTGTTCCCTGCCTTCTGCGCTTGGTATGCTGCGGGATATGGCGGTGCTGGCGGTGCAGGCGATTCGAAGGATGCGCGGCGGGGCGCAGAGCCAGATGATGCTGGGTGCCGATGGGCGGCTCTGGGTGGTGAAGTTTCGGAACAATCCGCAGGGTGAGCGTGTGCTGGCGAATGAGTTTATCGCAACGCGGCTGGCGGAACTCGCAGGGCTGACGGTGCCGCAGACAGACGTGATGGAGGTGAGTGGATGGCTGATCGCCAACTCACCGGAGATGTGGGTGGATGTGGGGCGTGGCGAGCGCAACCGGTGCAGCGAAGGTCTGCAGTTTGGATCGGCGTTTGTGGGCGGGCTGATGCCGGGCCAGGTGGTGGATTACCTGCCGGAGGAGATGCTGCCGGAGGTTCGAAACGTTGCGGAGTTTGCCGGGATGCTGGTCCTGGACAAGTGGACCGGAAATACGAACGGCCGGCAGGCGGTGTTTGCGCGCAAGCCACGGGAAAAGAAGTACCGTGCAACCTTTATCGACCAGGGGTTCTGCTTCCATGCAAACAGCTGGACGTTTCCGGATACACCGCTGCGCGGGGTGTACCCACGCAACCGGGTGTATGAAGGCGTGACGGGATGGGGGAGCTTTGAGCCGTGGCTGTCGCGGGTGGAAGCCATGGAGGCAGATGCGCTGTTTGCGGTGGCGGAGCAGGTGCCGGTGGAGTGGTACGGCGATCCGGTGGCGCTGGAGCTCCTGATCGAGGCGTTGCTGCAGCGGCGGTCGCGGATACGGGAGTTGATTGAGGCATTTCGTGCTTCGGACCGGGAGCCTTTCCCGAACTGGGGGCAGACGCGGTCAGTGGCGGTGCCGGCGAGCTTCCGGGAACCGGCGCTGGCGTCCGATGATGGAGGGGGAACCTACGTGATGTAGGGTGGGCAATCTGAGAGACTGCCTGTTGTTCGAAGGCCTAGCTGCGGAAGAAAGAAGGAGCGAGCGAAGACATTGCCGGATCGGATTGCATGCGAGTTCTACCTGTTGCGGTATGTGCCGGACGCGGTGAAGAACGAGTTCGTCAATATTGGCGTGATGCTGCGTGAGGCAGGACGCGCGGAGACGACGCGGGTGAAGCTGACGCGCGACTGGAGCCGGGTGCGGTGCATGGACCCGGATGCGGATACGGGCCTGCTGGAAGCGATGGAGGGCGAGCTTGCGGAGCGGGTGCGGGATGGAGGGACAGGCCGGCAGCCGGTGATGACGATCCTGGAGGAGTCCCTGTCGACCAGCGTGCAAATGAGCGAGGTACGCGGTGCGCTGGCGGAAAGCGTGCCTGCCGAGATGGAGCAGTTGATGCGGCTGTATGTGGAGCCGCTGCGCGAGAAGATCTCACGCCGAAAGAGTGGGCGTGCCTCGATTGCGGCGTCGATGCGTGGAGAGTTTGAGCGGGCGGGGGTGTGGGAGCTGATGCGGAAACGGATCGCGGCTTCGGCCTATACGCGGCCGGGCGATCCGCTGAAGATCGATTGCGGGTACCGCCCGAATGGGGTGATTCGCATGTTCCAGGCGGTGTCGCTCGATGGGGATCTGGAAGCGGCGGACCGTTACCGGTTTGGCGTGGAGACGATGGAAGAGGCGCAGATCCGGGTGCTGACGGTGGCGGACCTGGCGCGGGTGGCGGAGACGGCGAAGCGGGAACTGCGGGTGTGAGGCTCTGGAAGTGGTGGCAAGGGACGGCACACCCGCTGGAGTTGGCCGATGCCGGGCGCGTCGAAGCAATGCGACCGGAGATCGACGCCTTCCTACGTAACGTGCTCGCGGTGGAAGAACACGAGCATATCGACTCGTACTTTATTTCTGACGAGGCAACTCTCTTCGACTGCTCCCTAGGCATGCCGGAAGACTGGCAGCGAAATTGTCAAAAGGCGTATGGCGTGGAGTTGTCGAGAGCGGAGTGGAAGCTGAGTCTTTGGCGTCTTGTGGAACTGGTGAAGGACCGAGCCGGTCCAGTATAGGCGGGACATAAGGTTTGGGATGGAGTGGGCGTGGCCGATGGCTGCGCCCTTTCTTTTTGGTCGTTAGTGCCCTGGGTTGCGGGCGGGAAAGGATGGGCGCATGGGAGTTGGAGATCGGCTGCGGGAGTGGTTTCGTGGCGATGTGGCGGCGGCGGTGGAAGAGCCGCCGGTGATGCGGAGGACGCAGGCAATGCCGCAGACGGGATTGCCGAGTGTGTTGACGCCGTGGCGGCCGGGCAACACGGTCAATGTGCTGCCCAAGCCAACGGCGGCGAATCTGCGGAGGTTTGCGGAACTGCCGTATGTGCGGCGCGCGATGAACATTGTGAGGGATCGCGTGGCGAGCATGGAATGGTCAGTGCGGGCCAAGCAGGATGCCCAGCCGGGAACGGTGAGTGCGGAGCAGCTCAAGATTCTGCGACGGAGCCTGGAGTCGCCGAACCCGAGCGACAGCCTGCGGACGGTGCTGGAGCAGGTGCTGGAGGACGTGCTGGTGGGCGGGTTTGGCGCGGTCGAGATTGAGCCCACCGGTGACCCGGCGCGCCCGGTGCGGTTGTGGCCGGTCGATGGCGCGACGATCCAGATGCAGACCGGGTGGAATGGCGAGATGGACCAGCCACGTTACCTGCAGCAGACCGGCCGGGTGGGCGCGGACGCGGTACTACCGCTGCTGGACAGCCAGCTGATGTACGTACGGCTGAATGCACGAACACACACGCCGTTTGGCCTGGGCCGGGTGGAGGTGGCGTTCGACACGATCAACCAGTTTCTGCAGGCGAACCGGTATGCGGGCAAGCTGGCGAGCAATGCGGTGGTGCAGTACGCGCTGTGGCTGGACGAAGCGACGCCGACCGAGCATGAGCGGCTGATCCGTTGGTGGCAGGACGAGGTTGAGGGGACCGGGCAGGTTCCCATCCTGTCGAGCGAAACCAAGCCGGAGGTGCTGCGCTTTGCGGGTGGAACCGATGCGGACCTGCGATTGCAGTGGCAGGAGTTCCTGTTGCGGGTGATTGCGACGGCGTTTGACCTGCCGCCAATGTTTCTGGGAGTGGCGGGTGATGTGAACCGGTCAACGGCGGCGGAGTTGAGCGAGCAGGCGTTTCAGACGGCGGTGCTGCCGGTGGCCAAGCTGGTTGCCGAACACATTACCAAGGACGTGTTTGAAAAGGCGCTGGGCCTGGAGGACGTCGAGTTTGCCTTTGACAACAAGGCCAAGGATGAAGTGGCGGAAACGCAGCTGCAACTGCAGATGCTGGCGGCCGGCGTGCTGACGGTGGACGAGGTTCGGTTGAAGCAGGGAATGGGACCAATGGCCGAGGAGAAACAGGTCCGCGAGCCGGCAGGTTAGAGAGCGCCCGCGCCGGAGGGCAGGCCTGGCAGCCATGTTCACGCGTGACATGGGACCCGTGGTTGTGGTGGTTGAAGAAGAAGGAGGAGAATTTGCGGCTTGAGGCAATGGCGGTGGAGTTTCCGACGGTAGCAGGGCATCCGAACCGGGTGCCGTTTGAGGGCGTGCTGACGCTGGTGGATGTGCCAAGCGATAAGGCGCCGAGCGGCGCGCGTGGGCACAGGGTGGTGTTGACGCGGAATGCAGCGGAGGCGGCGCTGCCCAGCCTGCTGGGCATGGCAGTGGACTTCAAGGCCGGCTGGGACGGGCATGATGCGAAGCAGAAATGCGGCATCGTGACGGCGGCGTCAATTGAGGGCAGGCAGTTGCACGTGGAGGGCTACCTGTTTGCGCGCGATTACGCGGAGATGATGCGCGAGATGGAAGCCCACGGTGACGAGGTGCTGGGCATGAGCTACGAGCTTGCCGACGCGCATGTGGAAGACATGCATGCGAGCGAGTGGCGGCTGAGCAAGGTGACGTTTACAGGTGCGGCGATCCTGCTGCGGGAAAAGGCGGCGTACCGGTCGACGAGCTTTCGGATTTTGCGAGAGGGAGCAACCGCGTCGGCGGCGAAGGCCGTGCGAGCGCATGGTCCAAGATTGCCGGCGCGCACCGCGGTGCTGCCGACGCTGGACCGCGCACCCGTGACGCGGCGCATGCCGGCACGCTGCGGCAAGCAGGCCACAGGACGCACGGCATAGCAGGTTGGGGACAAACAGAACACGAGGAGTGTTGATGATGGAAGAGCAGATGGACGTGGCTGCAGTCATTGCCGCCGAGGTGGAAGAGACGGCGTCGCAGGATGCGCGGTTTGAGGACATGGATCGCCGCATTCGCGAACTGGAAGCAGCAATCGGCGACATGCGGACGGTGAGCGCGCAGGCTGCGCCGGTGACCGGCCGCAGGACCGCCGTTTCTGCAGCGATGGCTGCCTCGGCAAAGGGGGAGATTGCCGGTGCAAGCCGCGTGGAAGCGCTGGATGCGACGCTGGGCAGCCTGAGCGTGGAGCAGCGGATTGCGGTGAAGAGCGGCATGATGCGCGCAGGTTTGCTGTAACAGACGATGCGACATGCGGAACCCTCTTCGACCGGCGAGAACACCGCCGGTGAGGATGGGGCACCAGGCCATGGCATGACCAGACGTGGCACACGGTGTTTGCCGCAGTTGAACGCGGTTCCTCCGCTTTGCAAGGTGGGCAGAGTGTTGAGGCAAGAACAGGGTTTCACGAACAGGCGCGGCCATGTGGCTGCGCCTTTTGCAGGTGTTCCGCAAGGAATGGGGAGAAGAGACGAATGATTGCACAGTTCAAGGACATTCACGCTGCCGCTGACTATATCGGACCGGGCGCGATCGAAGTGCCGCAGTACAACTCGGAGATTACCGATATCGTTCGCCGGCGTGGGGTATTCGGCCAGCGCATCAAGCAGGTGCCAGCAACGGGTCATCCGTCGCGGTTCTTTGAGGAGACGGGAATCCCATCGCCTTCGCTGGCAGCAGGGTTTGTGGACCCGCGCAATATCGTACCGCCGGTCGTTGCGCCCACGCGCGTGGAACGGTCGGTTCCGTTGAAGGCGCTGGTGGCACAGTTGAACTACAACCTGTTCGACATGGAACTGGGCGCGCAGCAGAAGCAGTTTGCGTACCTGCAGGCAAAGGACCTGGCCGACACCGTGGAAGGCGTGATGCGCACCCACGACGTTGCGCTGTGGAACGGCGCCGATACCAGCCTGAGCACGCCGACCAGCGTGCAGTATTATGGCGCGGGATCGCAGATCGCCAGCGGCGGCAATACCGTGACGATCGGCACCGGCCAGAGCATTGTGGACGGCTTCAAATCGACCATCGCGCTGATGGTGGCGAACAGCAACTATGCGGTTCGACCGACCGCCATCTACGCCAATCCGGTGCTGCTGGACCTGATTGATCGCGAGATGAAGTCCGCGTTTAACGTGGTGCTGAACACCAGGGAGATCGAGGGCGGCATCACGGTGAAGATGTTGTCGACCCAGGCCGGCGATGTTCCACTGATTCCGGAGTGGACGCTGGGCTATACCGGCACACCCGGCTCGGGTTCTGCCGTGCTGCCGGCGTACATCGTGACGGAAGACCTGATCGAGTACCACTGGCTGACCGATCCGAACCCGCGCGTGTTCCAACTGGGTACACCCGGCTCGCTGGCTTCGCAGTATGTGGTGGTCAAGTTCGGCGGCCTGGTGGTGAAGGGCTCCAACTACGCCCACTACCAGGTGCTGGTCGACCGCTAGGACGGGAGCGGCGTCTGGTATTTCGATGATGCTTTGAAGGTCTGGCGCACGTTTCGACTTCCGTCGAAGCGTGCGCCGCTTGTTTTTGATGACGGTCGAAGTGTGCCGCGCATGTTTCGACCAACCCGCAAGTGTTGCGGAGAGGGCAGGTGCGCATGAGTTACCTCCTACCGGCCGAGTATGGGCTGTATGGATTGAGTGCGGAAACGGCAGATGCGCTGGTGGCAAGTGCGTCGGCGATGATCGACGCGCATTGCCGGCGGCCTTCGCTGCTGGTGACCGTGTATGTGGAGCGTGTGCGGGTAAGCCGCGACGGCCAGACAGTACGGTTGACCAACCTGCCAGTGGTGAGTGCGGACGGTGTGGCGCCGGCGGTGACGGCATGCCGTGTGCGCATGCGACGGCTTGGCAACGCGTATGCCACGCCAGGCGTGCAGGCGAACGCATACGACCTGAGTCCGCTGCGAGAGGCAGCCGCTGTCTTTGGCCTGAGCGGCACGTGGACGACGGTGGATCCGACCACGGTTGTGGTGTACGCCAATGGTGAAGCGGAGCTGCCGCTGAACTTTCTGGGTGTGCCGTTCGACGAAGCGGAGATCACGTATACGGCGGGATACGCGGCGATTCCGGCTGCGGTGAAGGTTGCGTGCGCGCAGATTGTCAAGAATGCCAATGCCACGCCGGCACTGAACGTGAAACGGCAGACGATCGACAGCATGACGATGGAGTACTTTGCGGCATCGCTGCTGGATGACGAAGTACAGCGAATGCTGCGGCCCTACCTGTCTGCGAGGCTGGGATGAGCGCCGGCGATGGAAGTGTGGGAAGCGGGGCGCTCGGCTTTGGCGCGGGTGCACGCAGCGCGGCGACGTCGTTGCTGCAAACGCTGGCGTGTGACGCAGTCCTATTGCGCATGCCGGCACCGCCGGTTGCCGACAGCGTTGCCGAAGAGCTTGGCCTGGGATCGCCACAGTTTAACGACCTGACGATTGCTCCGGCGCTGGTGCAGCAGAACGGCGCCAAAACACTGGTGACCGTGGGTGCGGACGCACTGGAGACGGCGCTTGGCGTGAGCGGTGCGGATGCCGTGGAGGATGCTGTGCGCGGCTCGAGTTTTGCCGTCGTGAGCGATCGCACGCTGCAGGTGCTGCAGGTGGAGCGGCGCGAGATTTTTGGGCGGGCGTACCTGTACCGGCTGTTGCTGGTTGCGCCGGAGCTGGGGTAGCGCTGGCGAGGTAGGGCCCAGGGGAGGTTCAGGATGGACGCATTTCAGAATGCGAAAGACACGTTCTACACCACACTGCGGGACAGATTGGCTGCGCTGAATCCGGAGCGGTTGACCGTGGTGCGCGGAGCGACGCGGGTGGCAGTGCTGGTGGAGGAAAACGAGCTTGCAGCAGGCACAGATGTGGATGCGGACGAGTGCTTTTTGCTGCGCTGGACGGAGCGCACGGCAAACACGGTGGAGGCCATGGAGCTGCACCGCGAGCGGTGTGAGGTGCGGTACGCGGTAAGCGGGTCTGGCGAGGTGGCGGGCATGGACCGGGGCCGCGTTCTGGACGCGATGGATGCGGAGTTGCTGGCGATGCTGCAGCCGGCGCAGGTGCCGAAGCTGATGTTTTCGACCGGGTCGGCGGTAACGATGGTCACCAATGTGTTTTGGAGTGACGCGGCATTTACACCGGTGAAGACGGTGGCGGATCGCCTGCTGCGGACAGTGACGGTCGACGTGTTTGCGTGGAAGGAGGCGGTATGACGATGCAAGCGGCAACGCCCCTGGTGGTGCGCACGGTTCGACTGTTTGTGAATGCCACGAGCAACGCAGGCGGTGGCGCCGGAGGCAATGGTTCGGCAGCGGTATTCGACCCGGCACTGCTGGGCGGATTCCCGGTGACGACACCGCCACCGGGATGGATGGATTGCGGGAACGTGCTGGACCTGCGGCGGGAAGCGGAGACCGTGTTTGCCGACGTGCTGAGCGGCAAACCGGCGATGGTGAAGACCCGCGGGCGCGCAAAGCTGACGGCGCAGGTAGGCTGCACGCTGACGAACTGGAGCAAACTGGCGCTGCTGCTGAGCGGCGGGTCGCAGAGCATGAACCTGCTGCGCCGGAGCACGGCAGGTGCGAATGACGACAGTGGCGGCGCGACGGAGACGGCGATGCCGGTGCTGTCCGGGTCGACCGCGACGGTGCTGCAGGTGGCAGCGGGATCGAATGTACGGGCAGGTGACGCGGTCGTGGTGGATGTGGACTACACCGGACAGACTGGCCTGATCGGCAGCGGTGTTGCCGGCACCTTTGTGGCGAATGCGGGGAGCATTGGCGCGGACGTGGACTATGTGCGCCGCGTGAGTTTGAACGTAGGTCGTGTGGCGAGCGTGGCGACGGTGGGTGGAGCGTCGGTGATGAGCGTGAACCTGGCGACGCCGTTGCTGGCGGGCGTACCGGCTGCGGGCATGAGCCTGGCAGTGCTGGAGGGCTTTACCGACCGGCTGGGCGGGACCTACGTGGCGGAGTGGAGTGCGCTGTTTGTCCTGGACGGGGTGCAGGGCGACCGCCTGCTGCTGCACTATCCGCGTCTGCAAACGGCGCCCGGCAATGCGGAGGTGACGAGCACACTGGCAGCCGGACTGGAGACGTGGCGGCTGCGGGCGAACTTTTACGCCATGCCCGTGGTGGATGGAAACGATGGCGCGCCCGTGCTTTGCTTCCGCACCTATTTGCCGGCACCGATGCGGGCGCTATGAGATACATGAACGCCCGGAGAGGAGGCGACGATGCAGTTGACGATCGATAACCTGGACGGCAACGGCGCGGTCAATTATGGGCCTGCGGTGGTGTCCACAGGTCCATTGACGGTGACGCGGCAGATGGGCCGGTGGACGACCTGCACGGCGACGCTGGACACGGCGGGATCCGGCTTGAGCGTGCCGGTGAGTGGCGGCCGCGTGCTGGTGCTGAGTGACGCGGGCGCAACGCTGTTTGCCGGGTACATCACGCGTACGCCTCAACCCCATGCCGGCGTGCAGGCTGCCGGTGGCGAGGCGCAACTGGTGCTGATGCAGGCCGCAGAGGACGCCTGGCTGGTGGGCACGGCGCCGGTGGCGTCGCTGCAGCCAGCGGCTTCAAGAACGCATGCGGTGTCGCTGGAAACAGACGCTTTGACGCTGTCACCAATGGCTGCCGACGCGTTGAGCCTGCTGGCGGCGGACGTGACGCTGAGCGGAGCCGTGGAAGCCACGACCTATGCGACCGAGCTGTTTGCCGGCGATGGCACGACCGAGGCGTTTGCACTGATGGACACGCCCTATCGCGCGAGTGGAAGCGAGGTGCTGCTGACGGACAGCTTTGACGCGTCGCAGTTCCGGGCGCAGGTCTGGACGCTGGTCGATCCGGGCCAGCACATCGGCTTTGGAAGCGGCGGCCTGCTGCTGAGCGGCGGCAACGGCTTTGACGGGCAAACCACCATGGTCGCTGCCAATCGTGGAGATGGGCGGCACCGTTGTTGCGGAGTTAAGCGGTGTGGTTCTGCAGGCGGGCAGCGATGGTGTGCTGCTGGGCATGTACTCGAACATTGTGACCATTCCGAATTGCGTGGCGGGCTTTCGTGTAAAGGGTACGGCCGGTGCGAAGACGATTGTTGCGCTGGTCAATGGCGTGGAAAGCGGGACGGCTTTTACCTTTGACCCGACGCACACCTATACCCTGCGGCTGCGCCTGCACTGCACGGAAATGCAGCGCGTGCTGGGCAGCTACGAAGCAGTGGTGAACGGGGTGCTCCAGAGCTTTGGCGGCGGCCTGGTGAATGCGCCACTGCAAATTGTTCTGGAAATTCAGGACCTTGGGCTGGCCTCCAATACCGTCGCCACAGTGCTGTATGTCGGTGCGATTGTGAGTTCGCCCGCGCGGTGCGTGTTTGGTCTAGTGAACAGTGTGGACCTGCTGGTGACCGCGGCCGGTTGCACGCTGAAAGAGACTGGATCGACGTGGGTGGTCAGCACGCTGCCCAGCGGTGCCCAACTGGTGCGCCGGCAAGGTACCGTGGATGAAGGTGCGGACTTTGCCCTGAGCGGCACGGACCTGCACTTTTGGCCGGGACGCGTGCCGGTTGCCAACGAAACGTTTACCGTGCTGTACCGGCGCGGCGAGCGTGCCTTTGCACGGATGCAGAATGCAAATGCGTTGGCGCAGACGCAAACGCTGGGCCTGCCCGGCCAGCCGGTGTGGACCGGTGCCGTGCATACGCCGGCGGCGCGAAGCACGGCAGATTGCGAAGCGGCAGCGCAGGCCCTGCTGGCATTCTTCGCCAGCCCTTCGACCGGTGTTGCGGGGAGCTGCACGCTGCAGAACGCGCAGCAAACAGCAGACGTGCAGCCGGGCGACCAAATGGCTTTGCCCTTGCCAGGCACAGCGGCGCCGGTGCAGGTGCCGGTCGAGCGCGTGGTGCTGACGGACGAGCATGCCATGCCGGAGGTGGTGCGCTACAAGGTCGAGTTTGCACAGAAGAAGGCCAATGGCCTGGCGTTTACGACGACGGCTGCGCTGGCGGGGGATGTTGCCCAGCCAGTACCGGTGACGACGACTGGCACGCTGGCCAGCCTGCAGAGCGCGCAGGTAGTGAGCGCCACGGCAAGCGCGCTGCAGGTGGACGCGGGAATGACGGCGCCAAACGGCGGCGGCTTTGAGGTGCGGCGACGCGATGGGGGCTGGGGCACAGGAGGTGCAGACCTGGTGCTGCGTAGTCCCGTGCGCAGCTTCAGCGTGCCAAGGCTCGGCTATCGCGAGCGCTTTTATCTACGGATGTATGACGGCTCGATGACGCCGCTGTATTCGGCGCGATCGAGCGTGGTGGTAACGCACTTGCCGACCAGCTAGAGGCTTCGGGTTGGGTAAGGCCTACGTCTTGCGTGCGAGAGGTAGGCCTCCCCGCCCGTTTCATCGGCAGTCGGCGGCGAGGAGGAACGATGACAGATTTTGAAGCGCAGGTTTTGAGCGACCTGAGTGCATTGAAGACGCAGGTGCACGCATTGATTGGGGTGGGCCAGCCAGGGCGATTGACGCACCTGGAAGAGCGCGTGGAACGGCACGAGCGTACCGTGCAGCGCATGAAGGGGGTAGGCGGCTTTATGAGCGTGGCCCTCACGGTGTTCCACGTGGGTCTTGACTTCTTGAAGAAATGAACTATGAAGCGTTCTAAAGTTTAGTTTGTAAAGGAGAAGGGATGGATTTCTTGAAATTATTTCTGCGAGGGTTAGCGTTGCTGCCAAGTCTGATTCAAGGCATCGAATCGATTTACGGCGCAAAAACGGGTGCGGAGAAGAAAAATGCGGCACTGGAGATTGTCAGCTCTGCCATCAAGATGACCGACGCCATTGCCCAGAAGACCATTGCGGATGGCGACAGGTTTTCTGCTGGACTGGGTCTGGTGATTGACGGCGTTGTTGCCTGCCTGAACGCGAGCATCTGGGCAAAGTAAGGCGCGGTCGCCGTCTGAGCCCACGCTCCGGAGAGGGTGGCGTGGGTTCCCGCGGTGCGTGCTGGCGCCATCCTGTGCAGGCCGCTTCCGCCTTGATGTTCCGCGCTGCCTGAAACGCTCAATCAGCATGGCGTGGCGGGTTTATCGATGACGCTGGCTGGTTGTCGTCGATGCGAACCTCCTTCGGTCGCGACAGGAGGAGTTAAGGTGTGCTGCTCTAAGTTCCGGGCGCACGTTTGGACCCACACCTAGGGCCTTCCTTCCCACAAATCGGCTCACCGTATACTGCGGGGATGGCTGAGGGAACGACGGCGACGCCGCTGGTGGGCGTTGTTATGGGATCGAAGAGCGATTACGCCGTGATGGGTGCGGCAGTACGCATGCTGCGCGAGTTCGGCGTGGCGCATGAGGCGCGGGTTGTGAGTGCGCATCGCACGCCAGACTTGCTGTTCGCATATGCGGCGGCGGCGCGGGAACGCGGTTTGCGCGTGCTGATTGCAGGTGCGGGTGGAGCGGCGCACCTGCCCGGTATGCTGGCGGCAAAGACGATTTTGCCGGTGCTGGGTGTCCCCGTGCAGGCGACGGCATTGCTGGGCCTCGACGCCCTGCTGAGTATTGTGCAAATGCCCAAAGGTATCCCCGTAGGAACACTTGCCATTGGAGAGCCGGGCGCCGTGAATGCTGCGATGCTCGCGATCGCCATGCTTGCCTCCACGGATACCGAGTTGGCAGAAAAGCTGATCGCCTGGCGTGGTGCGCGTGAGGCGGCGGTGCTGGCCGAAACGCTGGGCGAGGAAGGCACACTGCCAGGAGAGAGCGCGTGAGCCCGGCCCCAAGCAAGCGCGTGCCGGTGCTGCCAGGCGCAACCCTGGGAATCTTTGGCGGCGGCCAATTGGGACGCATGATGGGCATTGCCGCGCGATCCATGGGATACAAGGTGCATGTGCTTGATCCCGACCCGGCGTGTCCTGCAGGGTACATTGCAGATCTTGTCATTGAAGCCGGATGGAATGATCGCTGGGCGTCGGCGAACCTGGCACGTGAGTGTGCGGCGGTCACGCTGGAGATTGAGCAAGTCTCCGTTGTGAGCCTGGACGAGGCTTCCCGTTGGGCGCCGATGCGGCCTGGTTCGGCAATGATGGGGATCATCCAGAATCGGATTGAGCAGAAGGACTGGTTGTTCAAGCATGGTTTTCCGGTGGGGCGATATCGTGCAGTCCGGTCACCGGAGCAGCTTTTAGAAGCCCTGGCTGCGCTGGATGGACCCGTGTTCGTGAAGTCTGCAACCGGCGGTTACGACGGCCGTGGTCAGGCGAAGCTCGGCTTTACCGGCAAGACTTCTGACGAAGAGCTGCGTGACGCTTGGGACGATGTGGGTCGGGATGCCTGTGTTGCAGAAGCCGCACTGGAGTTGGCCTGCGAGATTAGTGTCATGGTTGCGCGGTCGCCCAGCGGTGACATCCAGGTGTATCCGCCAGCCGAGAACTTTCATGAGGCACAGATTCTGAGTTGGAGCGTGATTCCGGCATCGATTCCCGATGAGCTGACGGCCCGCGCGGTCGGGATTGCACAAGACATTGCAGAAACTTTCGCCCTGGAAGGCCTGCTTGCCGTGGAGATGTTTGTGACGCGCGCCGGTGAGCTACTAGTGAATGAGCTTGCACCGCGGCCGCACAACAGCTACCACGGTTCTGACCGGGCATGTACCACCGGGCAGTTTGAGCAGGCGATTCGCGCGGTCTGCGATTTGCCCCTGGGCGCGGTGGATCTGGTACAGCCTGCGGCAATCGCCAACCTGTTAGGTGACCTTTGGCTTGCCGACGACGGTAGCGAACGCGAGCCGCGCTTTGACGAGGCGCTTGCGGTGACCGGCGTCCGCCTGACGCTGTACGAAAAGCTCAAGCCGCGCCGAGGTAGAAAGATGGGACACCTGAGCGCCGTAGGCGCCACTGCGGACGAAGCACGTGCGCGAGTGCTGCAGGCAAAGGCGTTGCTTTAGCGCGAGGGAGTTTGCTCGATTTACTCGGCGCGCCGTAAAGCCTTATTTTACTTGGACTTGGGGCTTTGGCTTTGGGATGAATGCGCGCGCTACCACGGACAAACCGAACGCAACTACAATGCCTTGAACCACATGGAGGATCGTCGCTTCCCACGCGAAGCCGGTTGTCCAACCCAGCAGGGCGAAGCTGAAGAAGCAACCGATCATGTACACCTCACTGAGGATTCCCTGCTTCCAGTCAGGGGCGAGCGGCGAGTTTGCGATGCGGTGATGGAGGCCGGGGAGCAGTCGTGGCACGACTCGAAGATAGTCCAGGTACGCCTGTCCCAGGCGCTCCTGCAGGTATTGCTCTTCGCGTCCGATCAGCCTGAATTGCAACAGGACAATGAGTGCGAGCGTGAGAACGGCTGCGGCAGGCCGCATCAGCATGGCTATCGCGACACTGTGACAGAGGGTGCCAAGGTAGAGTGGATTGCGCGTGTAGCGATATGGCCCGGCAGCAATGACGCGATCCCCAAGCATGGTTCCACTTTGCACGACGTCTGCGCCGAGGTAGGCAGCACCCCAGATGCGTACAGCGGCACCGGCACCCGCGAAGAGCAGAATAAGGACAAGGATGCCGTTCCAATCAACGGCGAAAAACTGATAGCCGGGCTTGGCAAGCGTGTTGCTCGCGATGAACCATGCACTCCCATTCCGAAGAAAGCTCCAGAAGGGCCGTTGCCACGGAGCCGCGAGGCCGAGGGTGTAGATGATGCCATGCAACAGGTATCGGTGCCTGTACTCGAGGGCGCTCGCACGAAGGTAGGCTGGCATCATTTGGTCAGCATCTCCAGCAGTGTGTCGAAATCCTGCAGGTTGGCGTACTCGATGATGACGCGGCCTTTGCCATTCTTGTCTTCGACGTGGGTACGAAGGCCGAGCGCACGCTGAATCTGCAGTTGTGCCGCCTTCACGTTGGGGTCAATCTCCTGCGCTGCGGCTTCAACCTTCCCCAACTTCCGTTCTGGATCAAGCAGGCCTTTGATGTAGGTTTCCGTCGCGCGGACAGACATCGACAGCGCGGCAATTTTTTGAGCTGCGGCGATGATTTGCTGTTCCGTCTCGAGGGCAAGCAGGGTGCGCGCGTGACCAAACGAAAGTTCCCCTGCCTCCACGCGTTGCTGAACGGGCGAGGGAAGCCGGAGCAGGCGAAGAAAATTGGCGACGGAAGCTCGGTCTTTGCCGGTGCGCCTGGCCATCTCCTCCTGGGTGAGCTGGAACTCCCGGCCGAGACGCTCATAGGCGCGCGCCTGCTCCATGGGATTCAGATCCGCCCTTTGCAGATTTTCGACAATGGTCATCTCCATGGTCTGCGCATCGGACGCGGCAAGCACCACGGCGGGAACAGTGGCCTTTCCGGCCCGGCGGGACGCGAGCCATCGGCGCTCCCCGGCAATCAGCTGATAGCTCCCGGGTCCGAGTCGTCTTACCACGATGGGCTGAACGACACCGGTCGCGGCGATAGACTGTGCGAGCTCCGCCAGCGCAGCTTCATTGAAGCTGCTGCGTGTCTGGTAGGGGTTGCGCTCAATGGCATCGAGCGACAACTCCAGAGCGGTGCCGCTGGCAGGGGGCTGGGCGGATGGGCGAGCGGGCAGAAGCGATTCGAGCCCGCGGCCAAGCGCGCGGCGTTTTGGATCGGCAGGCAGGGTCGACATCGTGGTGGAGTCCTCTACTTGTTGTAAGGCCAAAAGCGCACCTCCGGTTTTCGTTGGTCGCGGTTGGAGTTCAGCTGCAGCTGGCGTGGGCTCTTGATCCCGTGACGCAGGAGGAGCTCACGCGCAAGCTCCTGGTAGGCTTCGGCGCCACGGGATCGGGGGTCGTAGGTGATCACCGGCTGACCGTGGCTTGGCGCCTCCGCAAGGCGGATGTTGCGGGGAATGGTGACCTGGAAGACTTTCTCCCCGAAAAAGGCTTTCAGGTTTTCCGCTACCTGCTGGCTTAAAGAGGTGCGCGGGTCAAACATGGTCAGCAGCACACCCTCCAAGCCAAGTTCCGGGTTGAATGAAGCAGAAACGCGGTCCAGGGTGTTGATGAGCTCGCTGATGCCTTCCAGTGCGAAGTACTCCGCCTGGGTTGGAACGAGCAGGCCATCTGCGGCGCAGAGCGCGTTGAGCGTGAGCAGGTCGAGCGAGGGAGGGCAGTCGAGCAGAATGAACCGGTACTGATCGCGGATCGGCCCAAGCGCATCGCGAAGGCGGAACTCGCGGTTGGGCTGTTGGGCAAGGTCGAAGTTGGCGCCGATGAGGGCTTTGCTGGCGGGCAGGATCTCGAGTCCGGGAATGTTGGTGGGCAGGATGGCAGCACGTGCCTCCACGTCGCCGAGCAGCACGTCATAGGTGGAGGACCGCTCGTCATCGCGACCGACACCGACGCCGCCACTACTATTGGCCTGGGCGTCGCAGTCGACGAGCAGGGTGGGCAGCAGTTCGAGCGCCAGGGCCGCGGCGAGATTGATGGCGGTAGTGGTCTTGCCAACGCCACCTTTCTGGTTCACGATGGCGATGATTCTGGCGGGTGGGTGTGCAGTTGTTTCGGGAGGAGTTTGGGTCATGCGGGGCTTGAAGCAGAGTAGCGGACGCTAAGCGGGAGAGCAACCTGCGTTGTTCCACGTGGAACAGGGCAGGCGTGCATCATGACCAGGTAACCTGTTCCACGTGGAACAACTCTGCAGCGGTCATGCTGCCAAACGGGCGAGCACCATCGTGCCGGCTGAATTCACAAGATTGACCGACCGTGTACTAACCCAGTCGGCCTCGGGCAGCTGGATCGATTCCTGCTCGCCCGAAAAGAAGGCCAGCGTCCCGCCCCGGGCAAGCAGACCTGTCGCAGTTTGCAGCGCAGCGGACATTCGATCGACGGCGCGCAAGGCAACGACATCGAAAAGGGTTCCAGCCGGAAGATGCTCGGCGCGGTCTGGCCAGACCTTTACCGCGGTCAGGCCCATCTCCCACGCGACCTCTTTCAAAAAGGCCGCCTTCTTCTTTTGTGATTCAGCCAGCGTTACGGATGATCGCGGACGCGCGAGTGCAATGGGCAAGCCTGGAAATCCCGCGCCAGAGCCGAGATCAAGGAGCGTCGTAAATGGGGGAAGTTCCTGCGCAAGTGCGAGACCTTCGCCAAAATGCCGCTGGACGACCTGTTCGGGGTCTCTGATGGTAGAGAGGTTCATGCGGCTCGACCACACGTCAAAGATGGCCAGGTAGCGGACGACTTTGTCATAGGCCTCGGGCGCAAGTAGTTCGTCCAAGTAGATCGCCAGCAACTCCTGCACCCGCGCTGCACTAAGGTACGTCACCTCTGCCGTGCCAGTGCCGCGGCAACGAAGTCTGCAAAGATAGCGCGCGAGAGGACGCTGCGGTCAAAAGTGCGCTCCGGATGCCACTGCACCGCCAGCAGCCAGGGATGAGAGGTATCTTCCACGGCCTCGATCACCCCATCTTCAGGACTTTGTGCGATGACGCGCAGGCTGCTGCCGGGCGCGGCGACCGCCTGGTGATGGCTGGAGTTCACCATGCAGCGAAGCCCCTGATCGGAGTCTGCCGCCATCGCCAGAACACCCAGGCGAGAGTTTTCGGTCAGGACTGCCGCGTGTGCCTCGAGGACGGGGCGACCGGCGCGGTGGTTGACCGGCATTGGCGGCAGGTGCTGCACGAGCGTCCCGCCGCGGTGAACGTTCAGGCTTTGCAGGCCGAAGCAGATGCCAAGCAGGGGCACACCGTCTTTTTCTACGAGCTCCAAAAGAAGTCTGTCGAGTTCCTCCCGCCTGGGGTCCGGGGGCGTTGTCTCCGGGGCGGAAAGGTGCCCGTAGCGCTCCGGTGAGACATCCGCGCCGCTGCCTGGGAGCAGCACGCCGTCGAGGTACCCTGGCAGTGCCTGTGCCGCGGTGAACTCCAGACGTACAGCTTCGCCGCCACTACGCTCCACGGCGGCGGCGTACTCCGGCCAGGACTGCGCGTTGTAGGCAGGGTCGAACGAGGTTGGCACCGGGATCGCGATACGGGGTCGACGTGGCATGCGACTTTGAGTGTACGGCAGAGCCCTGCCCTAAAATCGCGAGACCAGCCAGACGCCAAACACCATGAGCGCGCCGCCTGCCAGGCGCAGCGGCGATGCGGCATGTTGCCGAAAGCCGAGCCAGCCGTTGGCGTCCAACACGATGCTCACAAGGATGGAGGCGGAGATCGTGACTCCCGTAAAGACACCGGCTCCGAGCTTCTGCGCCAGCGTTAGCCCTGCCATCGTTGCCGCGATGGAGACGATGCCACCGAGCCATGCCCACCAGGGTGCACCCTGCAGCATTTGCCACGAGGGCAGAGGCTGGCGCCAAAGGAGCTGGACCAGCACCACACCTGCGAGGCCACTCACGTAGACCCACATGGTGGTCCAGAAGGCTGCATTGGCATGCGTCTGCAACTCTGCATTCATACCAGACTGAAACGGATTCGCGGCACCGGCGGCCAAGGCAATCAGGACAATGAGCCATTGCATGGAGCGTTAGACGCGGCGGCCTTGCCTGCTGCAGAAATCTCATGACGCACGCGGCTCATGATGTCCAGATAGAAGGAAAGATTGTGCACGCTGGCGAGGGTCGCAGCCAGGGGTTCGCCCGTGTGGAAGAGGTGACGCAGGTAGGCGCGGCTGTACCGGCTGCAGGTGCTGCAGGTACACGCCGGATCAGCTGGACCTGAATCCTCGGCAAAGCGCTTGCCGCGAATGTTCAATCGCCCCTCACTGGTAAACAGGAGCGCATGGCGCGCAGCACGGGTTGGCAGGACGCAGTCCATCTGGTCGACACCCATGCGTGCATACTCAATGATTTCTTCGGGATAGCCGACGCCCATGACGTACCGCGGCTTGTCCTTCGGAAGAAGGTCAAGGGTGTGGGCAATGATCTCTCGCGTGACTTCGCGCGGTTCCCCGACCGCAAGACCACCGATCGCGTACCCGTCGAAGTTCATCGCCACCAGTCGCTCTGCACTTTCGGCGCGAAGGTCGGTGTACATACCGCCCTGCACGATGCCGTACAGGCTCTGGCGCTGACAGTCGCGCTCGGCGAACCAGGGTACGCGGTGGGCATTCGCGTGGAAGTGCGCCAGGGAACGAGCAGCCCACGCGTGGGTCAGGTCCATGCTGCTGCGGGTGCGCTCCCAGGTTGCAGGGTGCTCCGTGCACTCATCGAACGTCATGCAAACGTCGGCACCGAGCGCAATTTGCACGTCCATGGAGTGCTCCGGAGAGAAAAAGTGCTTCGATCCGTCCAAATGCGAGCGGAACTCTACCCCGTCCGGAGTGATTCTGCGCAACGCCGCAAGGGAGAATACCTGGAAACCGCCGCTGTCGGTGAGGATCGGCCGATCCCAGCTCATGAATTTGTGCACACCACCGAGACGTGCAATGAGCTTGTGGCCGGGCCGTAGGTAGAGATGGTAGGTGTTGGCGAGGATGATCTCTGCGCCGCGGTGATCCTGCCCCAGCGTCTCCAACGTTTGCTGTGGGACGGCTTTTACGCTGGCAGCCGTGCCGACCGGCATAAAGACAGGAGTCTGGACAGAGCCATGCGGCAGGTGCAACGTCGCCCGGCGTGCGTCGCCGTGAGTGCAATGCAGATCGAAACGGAGCGACATCCTTCCATTGTAGAAAAATGGTAGAAACGCAACCTGCCGGGGGCCGCATCGAAAGTCTGCATGCGCGTTCTTGTATTCAACCCGGGCAGCAACTCGCTCAAATTTCAGATTGTGACGGTCACACCCAGCCAGCGCTTCGCGAGCGGTGCTGTCGCCGAAGTTACTGCCGCGATCGAGAACTTCGGCAAACCGGCCACGCTGTCTACGCTGCAGGACGGCAGGACCGCGCAGGAGGAAGTGGATGTCCACGACATGACACAGGCGACGGCCTGTGCCTTTCAATGGATGGAGCGGCAGACCATCGATCATGGGCCGGCTCTGGACGGGGTCGACGGGGTCGGTGTGCGCGTCGTGCATGGCGGCGTTTATTTCGACCAGGCCGTGCGCTATGACGACCAGGTAAGGCACAGGATTGAGGCACAGGAAGAGCTTGCGCCGCTGCACAACAAGAACTCTCTGGCGATCATTGATGCAGTTGCGCAGGCCCGCCCAAACTACCCGGTCGCCGTTACCTTCGATACTGCCTTCCATCGCACCCTGCCGGAAACTGCCTGGCGCTACCCCATCGTTAAGGCGCTGGCAGACCGCCACGGCATTCGCAAATTTGGCTTTCACGGTGTCTCGCATCGCTACATGATGGAGCGCTATGCAGAACTCGCAGGCAAACCGCCGGAGAGCGTGTCGCTGGTGACGTGCCACCTGGAAAGCGGATCATCGGCATGCGCCATTCGGCGAGGATGCAGCGTAGATACCACCATGGGACTAACACCCCTGGAGGGCCTGATGATGGGCACGCGGTCCGGCAGTGTCGATCCCGCGGTGGTCGAGGTCTTGACGCGGAAGGAAGGGCTTGAGATTGATGCAGCCATGGACATCCTGAATCAGGAGAGCGGCCTGCTGGGCATTGGCGGCAACCTCGACACGCGCGTGCTTGCGGAGCGAAACGATGATGACGCACGGCTGGCCCTTGCCATGTTCGGCTATCGCGTGCGCCTGGCCGTGGGTGCCTACCTTGCAGCCCTGGGTAACGCCGAAGCCATCATCCTGGGCGCCGGCATTGGAGAAGACTCTCCTGCCATTCGGGCGGACATCTGCGGTGGTCTGGGCTTTGCCGGCGTCATGCTGGACGAAGCCGCCAATGCGCAATCCGTCTCTGGTGAAGCTCGCATTTCCGCTGCAGACTCCCGTCTGGCAGTATGGGCCATGCCCTCCCAGGAGGGTCTGCAGATTGCACATGAGTGCTCGCAGGTCTTGCAAGGATGAGCCATTCCTACGCCTTGCCGTTAACCCACGCGGATCGCCGTAGCGCTCTGGATGCCAAAAACGGGCCATGCATTGGCAGGTACCCGGTCGAAGCGCGTGATGACGCTGGCCAATACGCTTCCAGGATCTTGCAGGATGCAGGGGAGCGGCATAGGACGCTGCGTTGTCTGCGGAAAGTGCGTCCAACCAGCATGACCTCTTGCCGACGCCTTGTGATGCTTGCCGCCGTTCCGATCGCGCTCCTGACGCTTCTGTCGCCGGCTGGCGCACAACAACCCGTACCGCAGAGCCATCCCACAAGCACGCCGTATGCGGGCGACCTCGGCATCTTTGAGAACCCGGACCGCGCGAAAAACCTGCAGATTGATCGGGTGATGAATATCCTCCACATCACGCCGGGCAAGGCCGTTGCGGATATCGGCGCGGGCGGCGGATGGTTCACCGTGCGAGCGGCACGACGTGTTGGCAGCAACGGCATTGTCTATGCGGAAGACATCAATCCGCAGTACATTGGCGCCATCGAGCGACGCGCGAGCAAAGAGCAGCTGAGCAACGTGAAGCCAACCCTTGGCACCCCGGACGACCCGAAGCTGCTGCCGGGGACGGTTGATGCCGTGCTGTTCCTAAAGGTGTACCACGAGATCGCGGACACCCGTGCCTTTCTCCATAACCTGCTTCCGGCATTGCGGCCGGGTGCCCGCGTCGGCATTATCGACCGCAATGGCACCGGCAGCGACCATGGTCTGCAGCAGGCCATCGTCGAGCAGGAGATGACCCGCGCCGGCTTCCATGAGGTCGAGCACTACGACTTTACCAAGGCCGACGGCCAGGATTACTTTCTGGTCTTTGTCGCCCGCTAGCAGCGCTGCTCGATTGATTGCCACCAAAAAAGATGGCACCCATCGCTGGGTTCCGTCTTCTTTGCATCGTGAGCGCTGTCTAGAACGTGGTGCTGACCGACAAGCGTATGGTTTTCCGCGGCTCGCGCAACACATAATTTGCACCGTACAGCTGCAGGGCCTGTGCGTAGGTAAAGTCGCCGGCGCTGCCCTGTGGGAAGAGTGCGCGGAAGTTGTTTCCGGTGCCGGTTGCGGGTAAGACAAGCTGTTGCGGAAGGGATTCGTACAGCCGCAGCGGGTTGTAGGCGTAGAAGATGCGAAAGGGAGCATTGACGATCGGCAGGATGACCGAAATCTGCGCACCATTCGACATGCGGGGTACAAGGTTTGCACCCGGCGCTGTGCGCAGAAGGTTGGGGAAGGTAATCTGCTGCCCGCCACTGCACGCACCATTCGTGATCGCCGGGCAGCCGTAGAGTGGGCTGTTGAGCTGCGTCTGGCCAAGCACGCTCTCACGCAACTGGCTCTTGACTGCATCGAAGGTCAGGTTGAAATCGGTGAAGAAGGCGAAGTCCACCTGCGGCGCCAGCGGAATGCGGTATTCCAGGTTGGTGGTGAACGAGGTGTCGCCACCGACCTGGACCAGCCGGTAGATGGGCAGCGGAATTGTCAGGTTTCCGTTGGCGCTGTTCGTGGGGTCGCGCAGGACCAGGGTGCCGTCCGGGTTTGTGAGATTGAACTGGATACGGGTTGGAATAAAGGTGTAGGGCGCACCGGAACGAATGTCAAAGCCCCGCAACTCGGCTTCACCGCCGGAATAGAAGCGGTTGAACGGCGGCGCAACCTGCCCACCGAAGCCTTCCACATGTGCCAGCTGCGCGCGGAAGCCGAGTACATTATGACCTTCCCGGTTGATGCGCAAACCCTTCATCGGGTAGAACTGGCGCAGGCTGGCGATGGGCGAAATGTACTTTACGTTGCCGCCCACACCGGCGACCTGCAACGCCACGTTGAAGTCACGACCGCTGTGCGCGCCCTGCGCACGGTCGACGGACGAGAACGTAAAGCTCGGTGTCACGATCGACGACAGGATGCCGTTGAGCGCATTGTTGGACTGGATGCCACTGCGAAAATTCAGGGTCTGGAAGACATTCCGCGTGTTGTCGTTAAACGTGGTGATGTTCGAGCGTTGCAGCGCATAGGACAAACCAACCCGCTTGAACGACCGACGAATGGGATAGCCCAGCGTAAGGGTAAGGCCAGTGGAGGACTGATTGTAGTTTGTCAGCAACGATTGCTGTGCGTTCGACAGGTTTGCACTTGCGCCCGTGGTTCCATAACTTTTGGCAGGGTTGTAGTCGTACTTCTGCGCAAAAATCTGGAAGCCGAGCGAAAGCGGCTTGTTGCGGAAATAGGGCTCGTTGAAGCCCAGGGTAAGGCTGCGTGACAGGTCGCCCACGTTGGCGTTGACCGACAGTGTTTCGCCCAGACCCAGGAAGTTGTTGGTCTCGTAGTTGAGGCCGATAAATGAACCCGACAGGCCCGACAGACCTCCGTTCAGACCGATGGAGTTCTTACCCTTTTCTTTCAGCTTCAGCAACAGGTCGACGGTACCCTCGTCGGCGTTGGTGCGGGTTTCGCTGTCCTGCTCGGCCTTCAGGGTATCGAAGTAATTGAGCTGGTTGAGACGCAGAATCGAGAGCTCCCAGAGCTGGTTGTTGTACTGCTGACCTTCTTCCAACAGCAGCTGGCGGCGGATCACGCGATCGCGCGTAATGGTATTGCCGCTGAACTCGATACGGCTGACGAAAAACTGCTTGCCCGCGTCGATGTCGATGTCCAGAAAGATCAGCTTTTTGACTTCGTCGAACCGCGGCGTCGGCTGCGCGACCATGTTGATGTAGCCGGCCGAGCCAAAGCCCTTACGCAGATTGTCCAGGCCCTTGCTAAAGAGGGTGGCGTTGAAGAACTCACCATCTTTTTGGGTAAACTGGCCGCGCAACGCCGCTGCATTGAACTTGCTTTTGTCGTAACCGGTAAAGTTCAGGCCGCCGAGCCGGTAGCGGTCGCCCTCCTCCACAGGAACGCGGATGTCGATACGTTTGCCCGTGCTGGGCCGCAGCGTAAATGGATTGATGCCGCCGGAGTTACGCACCTGGGTTGCAGGTTCACCCGGCTGCATTTTAAAGTAGCCGCGCTCGCGGTACGCCTGGCGCATGCGTTCCACGTCTTCGTCCAGCTTGGTGGCGTCGAAGGTGCGGGCGAACAGGTTTTCCAAGACGACGGAATGCGGGATGCCGACCGGCCGGGTGTTCTTCATCGACGCGCGCAGAACACGCGACGGGATGGAGCGGTTGCCCTCAAAATCGACACGGCCGACTTTGACCGTCGGACCCTCCTTCACGATGAACGTCAGATTGACGCGCGCCGGCGGGATGGTCTTGATTTCGTAATTGACGGTGGCGAACTGGTGACCGTGCTCGGCGAGCAGGCCCTTCAGGACGACCTCTGCGCGGGCTATTCGGGCCGGGTCGTATTGCGACTCGACGGAGATGCCGACCTTAGCCTTCTTGAATCGCTCCAGGACGTCGCTTTGCGTGACGGCGTTGAGGCCCTTGTAGACGATTTCGCCGATGGTCGGCTTTTCACGGACGTACACCACCAACTGGGTGCAGGTGGGCGTGTCTACCCGCTCAATGCGCACATCTTCAAAGTAGCCGGTGTTCCAAAGCTGGTTGAAGTCACGCTCGACCGTGGCCGCATCGAACGGGTCCCCCTGGTGGGAAAACAGGCGGGCTACCACGGATTCCTTGGGAATACGCCGGTTGCCAATGACCTGCGGCGCACACAACGGCAGCGACGGTGCAGCGGGTGCGGCGGCAGGTACCTGTGCAAACAGCACGGGAGAAGTGGCAACGGAAGAAAACAGCAGGGCCGCCGCAAGACCGCGCAGCCCTGTGCGCATGGACGGACTCGCCCAGAAACGCCGTGAGTCCAACACTTTCGACTTCTGTTGCTGTGAACGGGCAGCGCCCTTCGGCTTCACGGTGCCCTTCGGCTTTTCGGTAAAGATACGCCCATCCTCACTGCTGGCAGACACCTGTGGCATCCGCCGAACTACGCTCCCTGCGGAGCCTTTTGCTCCTCGAAAGAAGCTGAAACAAGACTTCTTACGAAGTGGCCGAACCACGCCGCGTTCAACGTAACCGCGCTCGGTCACACAAGACTGCCCACATCTCTCGGCGTGCAACATCTGTCCGGCGAACACGAGAAAGGGCGTGTGCTGAGAAGACGATTCTATAGGACGGTGGAAAGCAACGCGAGAGCAGGAATCTTGCATGCACCTGCAATCCTGTCGCTTTGCACCATAGATGGTGCAGCTTCAGCGCCGGCCACAATAGCGTGGCGCTTGAACTGCTTGTGCTCAACGGCTCCTGCTGGAAAGCTTCAGGCCCGCGTTCCTGGCGCGTCTACGACGCAGGTCGGGTAGCCGACGTCGCATCCTACGCATGCAGGAGATCTTTCATGCGCCTCATCTGCACCGCAGCCGTTCTTATGCTCAGCACTGTTGCTCCCATCGGCTTTGCCCAAACCGCGCCTGGCGACAGTACCCAGCGTAGCGGATACGGCGGTGCAGACCAGGGGAGCGTCGGCACGACTGACTCTGCAGGTCGCACGACCAGGCAGACCATGCACGCGTTGCCGAAAAACAGCCGAACGCAAACCGGTGCGATCCCGCAGTATGGACCCACCCAGCAGAACGCCATGACCCAGCGCAATCAGATTGCCAAGTCGCGCAAGGCGCGGCAAAGTGGCCTGCTGCGCACCAAGTCAGGGCAAAGCAGTGCGACCTCTGCGACCAACGGATCCGGCGACGCCCATCCCTCGCAGAACAGTAGGCCCCGGCCGTAGGCATTCGGATGTTTGCAGCAGACAGGAGTGGACCTGCGTCGTTGAACAGTACTTTGCGCCCATGGCAAGGTGGCGCTTTCGTGTTCCCTCCATGCGGGCAGGGTCAGACCGTCATTAGTTCCTTTTCCTTGTGCTTGAACATGTCTTCAAGGGTTTTGATCTCCGCGTCGGTCATGGCCTGGGTTTCTTCCGTGGCACGCTTCTCATCGTCGGCGCTGATGAGCTTGTCTTTCGCAGCCTTTTTGATTGCGTCATTGCCTTCGCGGCGAATGTTTCGAATGCTGGTCTTGTGGTCTTCCAACACACCGGCCAGTTGCTTCACGGCATCCTTGCGGCGCTCCTCCGTCATGGGCGGAATAGGCACACGGATGACTTTGCCGTCGTGCATGGGGTTGAAGCCCTGACCGCTGGTGCGGATCGTTTTCTCGATCAGGCCCACCGTTCCGAGGTCGAAAGGCTGCACCATGATGAGCTGTGCTTCCGGCGCGGTCACCTGGGCAAGCTGGTTGATGGGCATCTCGGAGCCGTAGTAATCGACGCGAATGTTGTCGAGCATGTGAACATTGGCGCGACCGGTGCGGGCTGCCAGCAAGCTCTCGCGAAAATCGCCGACCGATTTCTTCATGCGCGCGTCAAGGGTGCCCTGCAGCTCTTTCAGTGCTGGAATATTTGCCATTTGCGATGCCATGTTTCTGCTCCCACGCGCGTTTGCGCAACAGGGTCATTCTAGCGGAAAGCACCTGCGGACGAAGTGCCGGGTGCTTGCCCGTGCGGACAGAACGGACCCGGGTGCAGCGTGCCGTCATCACGCGAGGTGTGGCGGGCGCGTCAGGGTTGCGTCTCGTCGCGAACGCCTTCCACCTCCAGGCCCGAGTTTGGCATCAGGACGAAATCGCACGTGGGTTGACCGGCGGAGCAGCTCAAAACGCCGTCGCGCAACAGTTTCGCCTTTGAACCCGGTGGAACGCCCGTTGCGATCTTCACCTTGTTGACCTCCGCCGTCATTGGCTTGATGGCAGGGCTGCCGCTTACCAGGTCGCTGTCCACGATACCGCCTGCGCCCACCTGCACGCGAAAAGTTCCCCAGCCTTTTGCGTCGGGTAGGCGATGCACCTTGAAGGTTCGCTGCTCCTGCAGGGCAGAGCTTGCCGAAGCGACATTGCTGTGCGCACCCGCCTTTCGAAGCCTGTCCACGCTGCCCTGCGTCTCGGCATAGTCTTCCTTGTTGTTCGCGGCAGAGTCCGTGGCAAGTGCAAGCTCATTGGTGGCAAGCGCCTCGTCGCGATGGCCCATGGCCTCCTGAATGAGTGCGAGATGGTCACCCACGGTGATGCCTGGCTGGCCGAACCATGCAGCCTGCTGGTAGGTTTCGGCCTGGGCGGCTTTGCCCTGCTTGAGCAGGATGTAGGCGAGCGTATCGTATGCCGCGATGAGATTCCTGCTGGCAAAAAAGGCTGCGGTGTTGGCTTCCACCACTGCGATGCGAGCCGTCTCAGCCTCTCGCAAGTCGATGGATCGGCGAGCATTCTTCTCAGCCAGTTCAAAGTCGTTTCCCGTTTGAGCCAGCAGGTAACTATTGTCGTTTAGCACGCCGGGGTCGTCGGTTTCGTCCATGGCGGCCTTGGCCACGGCAGCTGCTTCTACGTCACGATGAGCGGCATGCAACGCGTTGCCGTAGGCATACATGACGGTGCGGTCGGTGGCATAAGTCGTCATCGCGCGCTTGAGGGTCGCGAGGGCAGCAGCATTGTCTCCGCTCAGCCGCTGAGCACCCGCCAGCGTAAGGCTGATTTGAACGTCCCCGCGTGCCTCGTTCGCCTTCAGCAGGGAGACCGCTTCGGGGTAGCGCTTTTGCTGGAAATAGCAGGTTGCGAGCAGCAGAGGGATGCTGGTGTTGTCCTCCGGGTGCTTTGCCAACTCTTTTTGCAGATCGTCGATCGCGACGTCCATGTGATGTTCGCGCATAGCGAGGGACCCGAGCATGCTGAAGAGGTATGGCGTGTCCGGCGCCCTGCTCTGCACTTCCAGCAGCGTGGACTTTTCACCGGCGATGTCGTTCTGGTGAAATTGCTGCTCAGCAAGCGCTATCAACTGTCTGGTGCTGTCAGGCGGAGCATCGCCGCCGGCTGCGGATTCCTGCGCGGGTTGTTTGGCGTTCGGTTTCTCCGTGGAGGACGCCTTGTTCTGCGGGGCGATTAGTTGGATGTAGTTCTCCCCCTTTTCCATGCCGATGCTTCTCGTGTACGCCAGATAATCCTTCCATTCCGCCTTTGGAACTTTATGCTGCAGGATTACAGTCCTGCGGGTGACGGTGAGGACGCCGGCCGAGAGGGAATAGGTCTGGTCATACGTTGCGTAGGGCCGTGTCACGTGCACCGCCGCCGGCAGCTCTGCGCGGTACTCTGACGGCAGGGTAATGTGCGTGACCGCCTCCAGTGTGCGCGGCGAGCCCTGGTCGATGTCGTACTCCGGCTCGTTTTCCTTGTCGATGGTCGGAACGTCGAGCGACGGAAAGAGCGGTAGAATCCGCCGATTGCTCCAGTCGGCGTAGTCAGGCCTGCGGTAGTCCCACGCCACGGTGGCGGGCATTTCCGCGGGCGAGCGGTGCAGGTCCGCATGCGACACCGTCCCACTGAAGCTCATGCTGTTGGAAAGGTATTGTGCGATCTGGTCCCATTCCGCGGGTGCCGCCGTTCGTTGCAGGGCGCGGAATGCCGCTTCGCCATCCGAACGCTCGGAAAGCGTGACGCGGCCGGTGAGCAGGCCCGTGGCGTCCAGCTTGGCATCCACAGTAAAGCTTTCGTGGAAGGCGTACGGCAATTCGGTCGGCACCGGCAGCAGGCTGGCAGGCTGCTGTGGCGGCACGACCAGCGCCAATTGTCCACGCAACTGCGGCACCAGCATACGGTAGGGCTCGATGCCTGGAGTTGAATCGAGCCAGATGCGCCCAGGCGCGACGCCTTTCTCTGGCGGTAGCTGGACGGTCGTGATTACGTGGTTGAAGAGTGCGGGGGACGGCAGGTCAGGCACAGTCGTAATGCCGACACCGACCAGTGCAGGTGCCGTGGCGAAACCTTTGGCGCGCAGCAGCGCCTCCAGCAGCGTGTCCTTGTCCTTGCAGTCGCCATAGCCGGTACCCAGCGTTTCTGCAGCCGGGTGTGGCTGGTAACGACCCACACCAAGGTCAATGCCAACGTAGCGCGTGTGTTCTGAAACAAAGGTGTACAGAGCACGTGCCTGCTGCTCTGGCGTTGTAATGCCGCGGGTCAGCTCATCGGCGCGGGCGCGCAGCGCGTCGGTGGGCTGGGCACGGCTGTCGGCGAGTGCACGGTACCAATCGCCCACCTCGGCCCAGTTGTGAAACGTGGTCCATGCGACTGAGGGCAGAATCCTGCCTTCGTCGTCCGTGTCCTTGTCTTTCACTGGATCGGGTTTGCCATTTGGCAGCTTGGCCGACGTGAGTTTGCGCTGCTCACTGTGCCAGCGGTAGACCTTGTTGGTACCTTCGTTGGTGACATCTGCCGTGTGCCTTGGGCTCCATACCTGTACGTACTTCGCCGCTGGAATTTCCAGCTTCAACGTCTCCGACAGGACAACGCCAGCGGTAACAAAGTGCTCCGCGCCCCAGAATTGCCCGGGCACCTCGGGCACGCGGAACACTGTCTTCAGGTCGTAGGTGAGCACGTCGCCAGCAGCAAGGCTGCGCACCGGCAGCTGCTTTTGCTTCAGGTCGCTATACACCGGAGCCTCGCGCGTCACAGGTGCGGGCAGTTCAACGCTGTCTGCCGTCGGCGTCAGGATCAGGGTGCCATCGGGCTTGCGCACGGAAACCTGCTCGATGGTGCCTTCACTGTTTGCCGCATCGAAGAACAGCGCAAGCACGCTGCTCTGCTGCGCCGCACCCTCAGAGTGGACACGCACCACAAGGTGCCGTACGGTCTCACCTGTACCGTCCGCTTTCATGCGAATCACGGTGTCGTAGTGTTCGATCACCGCCGGCTCGTCGGCAAACGGATCAGCTGAAGCAGCGGGCGCAGGCTTACCCTGGGCAGCGGCGGAAAGGGCACCAAGGGCCAATGGAAAGACAATGCATCGCGCAAAGAAGTTCATGGTTGCAGGAATAGTACAGAGGCGACCCAGGTTTAGGGTAGCCTGCCAAAAAGCCTAGCGAAGGCCGGTGGACTGCGCCTGCTCGTGAGCGTGGTAGCTGGAGCGAACCAGAGGGCCACTTTCTACGTGGCGAAAGCCCATGCGCAGGGCTTCCTCCTTGAGAAAGGCAAACTCTGGCGGGGTGTAATAGCGCTTCATGGGCAGGTGATCCTTGCTGGGACGCAGGTACTGGCCAATGGTCAGGATGTCGACCTGGACCGCAGCGAGGTCGCGGAAGACGTCGAGCAGCTCGTGGGTTTCCTCACCCAGGCCGACGATAATGCCGGTCTTGGTAATCTGCTGCGGATTCACTTGCTTCGCCAGGCGCAGGTAGCCGATGGAACGCTCATAACGGCCGCCGGACTTGGCAACGCGGTAGAGGCGTGGCACGGTTTCGATATTGTGATTTAGGATTTCCGGCGCGGCAGCAATCACCATGCGGATGGCTTCTTCCGTTCCCTGGAAGTCGGGGGTCAGCACTTCGACCTGGCATGCGGGAGCCTGCTTGCGAATTTCACGAATGACCTGAACGAAGGCGGCACCCGCGCCCACATTGTCGTCGTCTCGATTCACGCTGGTGATGACCGCGTGGGCGAGGCCGAGCTGCGCGACAGCGAAGGCGATGCGGCGTGGTTCGTCGTGGTCGATGGGCTCTGGCCTGCCACTGGGTACAGCGCAAAAGCCGCAGCGTCGGGTGCAGCTGTTGCCCAGCATCATGAACGTGGCGGTCTTGTGATTCCAGCACTCGCCGATGTTGGGGCAGTGGGCACTTTCGCATACGGTATGCAGGCCCAGGTCGCGGGTGAGCTTCTTCAACGCATGAAATGTCTCGCCCATGGGTGCGCGGGCTTTCAGCCACTCAGGCTTGGCCTCCCGCTTCTTTGGCGCAAGGTCAATCTGCACGAGATCGAGGGCAGCAGGACTCACAGCATGATTTTAGCGCCGTTGCTCCCGCAGGGTGGCCGGTCACCGTCGCGACCGGCGGTGACTGCAGATTTCGCTGCCGGGCGGCGGCCCCGCTGCGACGCTTTTGCCGGGGGAATGACGCCGGTGATGCGGGCCATTCCTCCGGGTTCGTGCTCTGGACATTCCGGCAGCATCCCTGGTTTCGTAAGCCGTGGTCGTGGGATGCATGGTGAGAGCACGTAAATCTGAGCACTCTCACGACGGGCCGGTGTACGAGTGATGGCGCAAACTTACGAGCGCAACTCCACAATCGTGGCACCCTGGCCGCCCTCGTTGTACGGGGGTTCCGTGACGTTAACCACGCTGGGGTGCTTTTTGAGGTAGTCGCGCAGGGTGCGGCGCAGGACGCCCATGCCGGTGCCATGCACCACGCGAATGTGGCTGCGGCCCGCAAGGAATGCCTGGTCCAGGTAGCGCTCCACCTCGTCGCGCGCCTCGTCTGCCGTGCGGCCGATCACGTTGATCTCGCCGGGGACGCTGTCCGGCTCACGCGCCTGCACGTTCACGCCACGGTTGCGGGCCGCCTGGATGGGCGAAGCGCCGGGCGCAGTCTTGATGACCTGCGCAATATCGTCTTTCGGAATGCGCATTTTGAGCGAGCCCATGGAGACTTCAAACGTCCTCGGATCGATCTGGCGCTCCACCTTCGCCTCGCGGCCCAGGCTCTTGAGACGCACCGTATCGCCGGGGCCAACCTCGCGAACGACATGGGGCTGGGCCGCGGGATCGGCCTTGTCGGCACCGCTGACATGTGCGACCACGACAGAGTTAAAGCTCTCGGAGAACTCGCGCTTGAGGCGGGCGATGCGGCGGTCGGCATCCGCCTTCATTTTCTGCGCCGCACCCTTGTCGTCGATGCTCTTCACGGACTCGCGCATCTGGTACTCAAAATCCTTCATCAGCGAGGCGAGTTTCACCTCCAACTCGCGCGCCCGCTGACGTTGCTCGACTTTGCCCTCGGTCTCCAGGCGGCGCTTCTCGCGTTCCACCTCCTGCTCGCGCACGCGGATCTGCGCGCGTTCGGTGCTGACCGCGGTGAGCTGAGTGTGGAGTTCGTCGAGGAAGCGGGCAATATCGGCCGACTGGGTCGTGACGGAGCCGCGTGCGGAGCGAATCATGGCCGGGTCAAGGCCCAGGCGCTCGGCGATGTTGATGCCGCTGGAGGCACCGGGCACGCCGAGGCGCAGCTCATAGGTGGGCGCCAGGGTCTTCTCGTTGAAGCCAACGGCCGCGTTGACAACGCCATCGTGCTTGGCAGCATAAATCTTGAGTGATGTGAGGTGGGTGGTGATGAGGCTCCATGCGCCCAGGTGGAGAAAACGTTCGCTGATGGCCACGGCAAGCGCCGCACCCTCCTCCGGGTCCGTGGCTGCGCCAAGCTCGTCGAGCAGAACAAGCGACCGGTTGTCGGCATCCCGTGCAATGTGGTTCACATTGGTGATGTGCGCACTGAAGGTAGACAGGTTGCGCTCAATGGACTGGGCGTCGCCGATGTCGGCGTAGACGGCGCTGAAGACCGGCAGGCGCGCGGTATCTGCCGGCACAGGCAGGCCGGCCTGGGCCATCAACGCGAGCAGCCCAACGGTCTTGAGCGCGACAGTTTTTCCACCCGTGTTGGGACCGCTGATGATGAGCTGCCTGGCGACGCCGGGCAAGGCTACCGTAAGCGGGACGATGCCGCTTTCGTTTGCGGCCTCACGCTCGCGCGCGGTGCGGGCGGCGGCCCGCTTTTCTTCGCGCATGCGCAGCTCAAGCAATGGATGGCGCGCGCCCTCCAGACTCAAGGCAAACTCCTCCAAGCCGTCGGCGTTGCGGTGCGGCTTGCCATCGGTAAACACGGGGCGGACGCAGTGCAGGTCACGTGCGAATTTCGCGCAGGCAAGGTGCGCTTCAATCTCTGCCAGCACGTCCGTCGAGCGGGAGATGGAGCCGGCCTGCTCGCCAATCGCCGCAGTCATGGCAACAAGGATGCGATGAATTTCCGCCTGCTCCTCATCGAGGAGGCGGACAAGCTCATTGTTTTGCTCAATCGTCTCCATGGGTTCCACAAAGACGGTCTGGCCGCTCCCCGAAGAGCCGTGCACGACACCAGGAACGCGCTTGCGAAACTCAGCTTTGACCGGGATGACGAAACGCTCGCCACGGACGGTAATGAGCTCATCCTGCGCGCCGCCGGTTTCGCTCAGGCTGCGCAACTGACGACGCAGGCCCTCCTCAATCGCTTTGTGCTGCCGCTCCGCAGCACGGCGGATGCGTGCGAGTTCAGCAGAAGCTTCATCCGCAATGGAACCGTCCGGCTCAATTTTGTCGCTGACAAGCTGCAGCAGCTTGTAAAAATTAGTGGCAACGACGGGGACGCTGAGCGCGGTAATGGCGGGCCAGCGGTCCGCCAGCCACTCCGGCGGCTCGGTGACAAGCGTGCGCCAGTCCGCAATATGTTCGGCAAGCTCACCGATGCGCCGGATGTCGAGCGGCTCGAGCGTGGCATTTGGAATGCGGGCGCGGTCCAAGAGGCTGTTGGCGTTGAACAGGCTGCCAAAGCCGAAGTCGCCCCCACCCGCGAGGTAGCGACCCATCTCTTCGGTGAGTGTCTGGCTGCGCTCAATGGTGCGCAGGTCGCGGCTGGGTGCAAGCGCAAGGACGCGGGCGCGGCCCATGGGACTTTGGGTGCGGCCTGCAAGCGTGTCGCGCAGGCGCTGCCACTCCAGCGCGGCAGTGCTGGTCTCGCGCAAGGGCGCCGTGGGTTCACGCAGCGAGACTTCATCTTCTAAAACGGAATCGGGAATCGGCACATCCCATTAGACGCCTTTGCCGGAGCGGACGATGCGATGCCTCGCTCCGGCATGCTCCGGCATGCGGCGGCTTAGCCGCGGAAGCCGCCAGCGATCACGACGGCTTCGCCGGTAAGCCAGGAGGAATCATCGGACGCCAGGAAAACGCAGGCTTTTCCGATATCGCTGGGAACGCCGATACGGCCAACGGGGATCATGGTTTTCATCTGCTCGAAAAAGGCGCCGAAGTCTGCCGTACCTTCCGTCTGAACAGGGCCCGGGCTCACGCTGTTGACACGAATCTGTTTGGGACCAAGTTCCTTGCTGAGCGCGATGGTGATCTGGTCGACGGCGCCCTTGGTGGCGGAATACACACTCATATTGGGAGCGGCGTTCTTGCCAACAATCGAGCTGATGTTGATGATGGAACCGCCGGTTGCGGGAAAATGCGGAACTGCCGCCTGGGTCGTGAGCAGCAGGCCAAGCACGTTGATGTCGAACTGGCGATGAAAGTCCTCTGCCGTGACTGCCTCGAGCGGCGCCATGCCGTAGACACCGGCGTTGTTGACCAGGATATCGATGGTTCCGCCAAAAGCCTTGACCGCCTCGGCGACGAGGTTCGTGATCTCTTCAGGCTTCGAGACATTGCCGCCCACCGCCACAGCCTTGCCGCCGGCCTTTGTAATCCTGTCCACGACAACATCGGCGCCCTGCTTGGAGGAAGCGTAGTTCACAACGACGCTTGCTCCCTCGGCCGCCAGCTCTGTTGCGATTGACGCGCCAATGCCCTTTGATGCACCGGTAACGATTGCTATTTTTCCGTCCAGCTTGCCCATAAATCACCCCTGTTTCGACTATTCGATAACCATTTAAGAGATGAAATGGCTCGCCGGCGGATTCATCAATCGTGCTGGCTTTTGACGAGGCAAGCCTGCCAGACCTTTAAAGGCCGGACAGCCCGGTGAGCAATTGCTGGATCGTGAGGTTCAGGCGCGGGTGGAACAGGCCGGGTGCGATGTCGGCGAGCGGCTGCAGCACGAAACGGCGCTCGTGCAGGAGGGGATGCGGCAGCGTCAGGCGGTCGGTGTGCAGAATCATGTCGTCGTATAGCAGCAGGTCAAGGTCGAGCGTACGTGGACCCTTGGCGATGCTGTGCGACCGGTCACGGCCAAGCTGCTGTTCAATGGCAAGCAGGCCGTCGAGCAGCGACAATGGCGGAAGCTCGGTGTGGAGGAGAGCGGCGCCATTCAGAAATTGTGGCTGAGCGGTGTAGCCGACGGGGTCCGTCTGCAGCCAGGGAGAAACGGCGACCACCGTGCCAAGTGCAGGCAGCGCACAAATGGCAGCGTTCAGGTTGGCCCGCCGGGAGAGAAGCCGGCCGGGAAGATTGGAACCGAGGGCGATGGCTGCGACGTGGATGGAGGGGCCTGCGTCGCAAGGCTTGCGCACAGTGGTCTACGCGTGCGCGGCACGAGCAAATACAGCGGCGCGCTCTGTCGACCCGCTTGCACGCGCAGTTGCAGGCTCATCCTCAAAGACGGGTGCGAGTTCCCAGGCGGAACGGTCCTTCATCAGGCGGCTGACCAGGGCGGTATGCATGGCGTGTCCTGCTCGCTCCGCGACAACACGCCCCTGGATACGCCGGCCGGCAAGTGCAAGGTCGCCAATAAGGTCGAGCACCTTGTGGCGTACGAATTCATCGTCAAACCGCAGCGGCCCGTTCTGCACGGTGCCGCTCCCAATGAGGATGGCGCAGGCATCCGTTGCGCCGCGAATCAGGCCCATATTCCGCAGCATCGGCTCATCTTCGCGAAAGCCGAACGTGCGTGCCGGCGCGATCAACTCGGCATACGCACCCGTGTCCAGATCGCCAAGGAAGCGCGACGAGCCAATGGGACGTGGAAAGTCGATGCGATAGTCAATCTGGTAGCCAGTGCCGGGATAGACGCCAATGAATTTCACGCCGTCCTTGCTGTTTTCCGTCACTTCAACGGGCTTCAAAATGCGAATGTATTCGCGGCGACGGCGCTGCTGCTTGAGCCCGGTGCGGAGAAAGGCTCCGACGTAGGGCAGCGCTGATCCGTCAAGAATGGGAACTTCAAGGTTATCGAGTTCGACGATCACATTGTCGACGCCGTGGCCGATAAGCGCGCTGAGCAGATGTTCCGTGGTGGAGATCAGCACGCCTTGTCGCATGAGGGAGGTCGCGTAGCTGACGCGAGCGACGTTACGACCATTCGCGGGAATTTCGAAGTTGTCGAGGTCCGTACGGCGGAACACAATGCCCGAGCCGGCAGCCGCAGGAATGAGACGCACATGCACGGACGCGCCAGAGTGAAGACCGACACCCTCAAATTCCAGGGGTTCGTTCAGCGTCCATTCGGAATGTGCCTGGTTCGGCAAAGCGCGCGAAAGTTCCAGTCTGGGCGTTATACCCGTACGGCAATCAAACCACGTTAGGGTACGCCCGCGTGAACACCGCATGACTGTGGTAAATGCGCCACAGTGATCAGGATGGTGCCGACTTCGCTCGCCAGCAGAGTGCCCCTCGGCCTGGCATGGCAGGGACACCGAGGCAGGGTCCGTCATGCGGACACCTGGAGAACGACAAGGCCTGGCTTTCGTCCAGCGGATAGCGCACCTAGTATGGTGGACGCAGGACGCCGGAGTACACGGGCTGCCGGGGTGAAGACGATGGCCAAAAAGCTGAAAGACGGCAAAGTAGAACGGGTGAGTGCGGCGACCTCATCGAAGGCCGTGTTCGCCCCGGCTGCGGCGGCCAAGCAGGAGCGCGAAACCCTGGACGATCGGCAGATGCTGCTGATTGCGAAGGCCATTGCTGACCCGCGCCGCATGTCGCTACTGCGCGCCATCGCGCAAAAAACTTCCGCGTGCGCTGATTTGCGAAGCGGCCTGTCTATTAGCGCGGCCACGCTCTCGCACCACATGAAAGAACTGGAGACGGCGGGACTGATCTCAACCAGCAAGGACGGTCGATTTCTGCATGCGACACTGCAGAAAAGGACGTGGAAGAGCTACGTCTCGGCGCTTAAGACACTGGCGGATTAGATCGCAGGCGAAGCTTAGATCGCAGAAGCGAAGTGTGTTCGTTTCAGGGGAAGAACATAGCGCAGACTCTGAGAACCGCGTCGTCCGGTTGGTCGAGTCATCGTCTCTCACGAAGTGCACAACCCTATAAGAAGTTCTCCCAAGGACCGTTCTCCTAAGGCTCTGCCCTGCGATCCTGGCCTGCGATGCCGCGGATCATGGCCGCAAGCAGGGCGGTGCGCACCAGCAGGTCGTCTTTCAAAAGGCTTTCGTGTGCGGCGTGGGCACCTTCGCCGACAGCGCCCATGCCGTCCAGCGTGGCCACGCCCAGGGCGGCGGTAAAGTTTCCGTCGGACCCGCCACCGGTGCTGGCCTCCTTGAGCGACAAGCCGAGTGGCTCGGCGAGCGCACGGGCCATGGCAAACAGGCGCACGGTGCCGTCACTGCGTTCCATGGGCGGCCGGTTGATGCCGCCGCGAACGCTCAGGGTGCAGGCCGGGTCCTCGCAAGCCAGGTGATGCAACGCGGCGTCGATGCGGGCGGCGTCTGCTGCCGTGCGAATCCGGACATCAACTTCGACAAAGGCATCCGCCGCAATGACGTTGGAACGGGTGCCCCCACCGATGACGCCGGGATTGACCGTCAATCCGAATTCCAGATCGGTGAAGGCCGCGATTTTAGGCAGGAGCCGACCCAACTCGAGAATGGCGGAGTGGCCACGCAAAAAGTCGACACCGGCGTGGGCGGCGACGCCGTGGATGTCGATGCGGTAGTGACCAACGCCCTTGCGGGCCGTTTTGTAGGCGGCATCGTCGATGGAACCGGGCAGACCCTGTGCCGGTTCAAGAACAAACACCGCCTCAGCCCGATGCGCAAGCCGCTCCGTGTGATCGCGGGAGACAGGACTGCCGACCTCCTCATCCGGATTGAGCAGGAGGACCACGGGACGTTGGAGCGGGCCGGCTGCCGCGATGGCTTGAAGCGCCATCACCACGCCGGCCTTCATGTCGAGCACGCCAGGCCCCCAAAGGCGAGTGCGGCCATCGGTATCGGCTGCGTCGCGCCAGGGCATGCCGGCCAGCGTTCCAAGGGGCCACACGGTGTCAAGATGGCCGAGCAGCAGGAGATGCTTCTGCCCGGGTGCGGGTTCAGGGCCAAACCAGATCTCCGTGACATCGCCGAACTCCACCTGGGCATGACGGACGACCCGCGCGTCGAGTGTTGCTGCCCAACCGGCCACGAGCGTCATGGCCGCATTGACCGCATCGCGCGACTCGCTCGGCGATTCCACTTCGACGAGCTGTTGAAGCCGTTGCAGCAGGCGGGCTTCGTCAGGACTGAGTTGCCACATGCATCAAGGGTAGCGCGCGCTGACGTTGCGTTGCCCGCACGGGATGAGCAACCCGGTCGCCGCAGGGACCGGGCTACACTGAACCCTATGAAGATTTCAGCAAGAAACCAGCTGCGCGGCGTCATTGAAACCATCGAACTCGGCGTGATCACGGCAAAGGTCGGCGTACGCGTCGGGGATAACCTGCTTGAAAGTGTCATCACGCGCAAGAGCGTGGAGGAGATGGGTCTTGCGGTGGGCGGCGAGATCATCGCGGTCATCAAGAGTACGGAAGTGTTGCTGATGCAGGAATAGATCCAGATTAGGTGTACCAGATTAGGTGTAAACGCAAACAGCCGCCACTTTTCAGCGCGGCTGTTTGCATGTGCGGATCGAAGACGGTCTACTTCTTGACGGGAGCGATCGCGTCCTTTGCAGCTTTGGCGATGCGGAACTTGACGACGGTCTTGGCCTTGATCTTGATGGCTTCACCTGTCTGGGGGTTGCGGCCGACGCGTGCCTTGCGCTCCGCCTTGACCAGCTTGCCGATGCCCGGAATGGTGAATTCACCGTTCTTCTTGGTTTCCTTCATGGCCGTGCTGGCCATGATCTCGAAGAATTCGCCGACCTTCTTGGTGGGCAGTTCCGTTTGCTCAGCGAGCGTGCGGATGAGTGCGGTCTTGGTGAGTCCCTTAGCCATGTGTTGCTCCTTTTCCCCGCGGTGGGGGCGATACTTCGAACGGGGATGCCCTGGCAGAAGGGACTGCGGGGTGCCAGTATGAAGGCGCTTGCCGGTGCGTCCGGCTTCTGCCGGTCCTGTGCCGGCAACGCGCATCGTCCCCTGTCACGAACCCCAGTATTCATGCGGCTTTTCGCTCGTTCCGGATACCACCTTCCGCGTTTCGCGGCAGGATGTCAACCAGTTTTGTTCCGGTTTTTGCGGTTCTTTACTGTTTTTATCCAGATTTCTGTGGAAGAGTGCCGATTCAGGTACTTTTTGCGCAAGACTGCTCTCAAAACATGGACTTCCGGGCCCGGTTTGCCGCCAACAGCGGCGCATTCAGCAGGGCGACCATGGGCGCGGCTGCGCGAAACCGCGTGACGACCTCCTTGACAAAGCCGGTGTCGAGCGCGGCTTCTGCCGGCAGCGTGACGCTCAGCGCCCACTGCCGGTGCAGCAACAGGTCGCCGGCAGGGTCGTCGGGCAGAAAGCCTTTGGGCATGCGTTGCAGCGGGTTGCTGTCCAGATCGGGCAGAAGGGTACGCAGCTTTTTGCTGGCCAGTAACGCGCGCAGCTCCGCATGGTGGGTCTGCAGGTGCCGCCGGATGGCAAGCAGTTGCGGCGGGAGCGGCTGGTAAACGCCGGCGGCGATCGTCACGCCATCAGCGCCGGCCTGTGCGTAAAAACCGCCGCCGCTGGTGCGCTCCTGCGTGGTTGTGGACCACCAGGCAGCAGCGTTGGTCTTGTACGGGTTCTTATTCGGCGAAAAGCGGATGTCCCGATAGATGCGAAGCGCGGCCTTGCGTGGCGGCTTCACATACTCGGGTGCAAAGTCGGCAAAGGCGGCGTTCACGGCGTCGATGACGGCGAGCCAGGGAGCCTGCACTTCGACCTCATAGGTTGATTTGCGCGCGTTGAACCAGTCGCGGTCATTGTTGCGTTTGAGCGCTCTCAAAAAGCGAAGACCGGCTGCGGGCAGGGATGGCGAAAGGGGGTGCGCTGGGACAACGGGCATGCGGTTGGGATGCAGGAGCGCTGGAGAGGGTGCGTCCCGGCACATCAACCCCGATGCGCGCGCGCAGACTGGTGCCGGCACGGGTAGACGCGTATGCCCCACCTTGACGCCGCATCCTTCGTGGTAGACGGAACTCACGCCAGAAAGCATGGATATTCCCGCCCCTTGTCCGTTGAAGAAGAGCACTGCTTCAAAAGGCGGGTGCTCAGCAGGAAAGACTGCAGCTTTCGACGCATTCCGCAAGGCTTGGGCGTTTGGTAAGCACCTATTTGTTGGTGAGCGGCTAGGCGCGGGTGAGCATGCAGCGGAACGTTGCGCCGACGCGATAGCTGCCGTCCGCCTGCACAAACGGCGCGAGTGCCGCGGCGTGGGCGGCATCCACCGCGCTGGCGCCGGCGTTGTCGATGGCCCGGCGAGCTACACCGGAGGAGGCGAGGCCACGCAGTGCGGTACCAAGGTCTGGGTAGAGCCACGGGCAGTCGACGTCGAAGATTTCCTGCGTGGCAAGACCCGCAGCTGCGGCGAAGGCTCGCAGAGCCGGTTCGTCCGACAGGGCAAACGGGCCGGGTGCGCCGGGCGGCGGTGGCGGCAGCAGCGGCCCAAGTGCGGCAAGCAGGGTGGCCGCCTGCATGCCAGCCGGCGGCGCCCACGTCATTACAACGACATCTGCGCCTGGTTTGCTTACACGCTTTGCTTCGGCCAAGGCACGGATGGGGCTGGCGGCATATTGAAAGCTGTTGAAGCCGGTGACCACGTCGAAGGTGCCATCGGCAAACGGGAGCTGCTCGAGTTCCCCGTGCAGGAACGAGCCCTGCGGCACACGTTCACGGGCAATGGCGAGCAGGGCATCCGCGGCGTCAAGACCAGTAACGTACGCGCCGCGAGCCGCCGCAAGCTGGCAGGCCATGCCGGCGCCGCATCCCGCGTCGAGCATGCTCGCGCCGGCACAAAGGCCGACACGGTCAAAAACCGCGAGGTAGACAGGAAGACAGGTGGGTTCCTGGATGGCGGCCCAGGTTCGGGCGGCGCTACTCCAAAGCCTGCCGTTAAGGGTAGAGGTGGTGGTCAGCGTGTCCATGGCAGCACCCTTGTCGACGTGAGAAACGGTCATACTCGCGACGCGACCACGGTAATACGACTAGCCCGACTCCGCTGCACGTTTCGGGCGCGCAGGCAGGTTGCGTCGCCGTTAAAGAACGATAGGGCTTCTCACTCGTTCGCCCGATGCAGGACAGGCGCATACGGCGCGGGTGGGAGGGACGTGTTGCCCTGGCGGTAGCGACGGGTACGACGGGCGATTGGCAGCGGCAGGGCTGCAACGTCCGGTGGTGGTGCGGCCGCGCGTGCTTCCGGGCTGTCGAGCAGGGGCTGCGACCAGTAACGGGTAAGCGCGGAGCTCTGCAGAGCGGCAGTATTTTGTGCCAGCGCTTCCGCAAAGGTGCGCTGTGGCAGGGAGGCAAGCACCGCAAACCAGCCATGGGTATGGGTTGCGTGAAATGGGGCGGTGGACCCGCTGATGCGCCGCAGAAAGCCGCGCAGGGCTTGCGCGATGGACTCCTCGGCCATGCCGAGCGGAAGCCGCTCCAGCGTGAGCCAGGCGAAGCGCAGGTGGTCGCCATGGCGAAAGCCCTGCGCGCGGAGTTCGCCGGCGCTGAAGGCACGAAGGAACTCATCGTCGGCAAGGTGAGCGGACCCGAAATGAATGCCCTGTGTCTCGGCGTCGCGCATGGCCTGTTGCTGGCAGAGGAGGGCTTCGGTTGCGGCTTTCCGCGCTGTATCGGAGGAGCCGTTCGTACGTGCGTGCTCCGTGACCGATGTCGGCAGGGGCATGGCGTGGAGCTCCGCTTTTTTTCGGCGTTCCGCCTGCACCTGCGCCACGGTTTTACCCCGGTGCAGGTCGTGGCCGTCAAGCGGCAAGACCAGGCCACAGCTGAAGACGAACAGGACGAACGGCGCCAAAAGCGTGGCAAACCCGAGCACAGGGTATAGCAGCAGGCCAAGTGCAGCGGTCGTGAGCGCCAGCATGCCGATCAGGCCTTTAAGCTTGCGCGTTTCCTTGTTCCGCCGAACCGGGTCAGGTGGCTGCATGGTGAGCCTATCTTCGCAGATGTAGTTGCGACGGCGCATCAGCAGAAGGCGTTGAATGGCGCGGCGGAATCGCGGCCTGTTCCAAGTTGGCGTCAGGTCTGGCCCGAAGTGGGACCGTCCCGCGCCATCTGACTCAACTGACACCATGGCTCGGCAAAGGCATGGCGATTCTGGAGAAAAGCAATGCAGATGAAGAGCGTGCAGGACCTGATGACGATCGGCATGACGTATGTCCTTGATTTTGAAGAGCGACTTGCACAAGCTGCGCCAAAAATGGCGGATGCGAGCAGCGACCCTGAACTGAAGGAGATGTTCAGCAAGACTGCGACCAAGAGCAAGGAATATGGGCAGCGCGTGGAAGAAGCTTTTAACAAGCTTGGCGTCAAGGTGGAGAAGAGTGACAACCATCTGGCAGCGGCGATGATCAAGGAAGTGGAAGGCATGATCAGCAGCAGCGAAGCCGGTCCGGTTCGCGATGCAGCGCTGATTGTTGCAGCCAATCAGCAGCAGGCGTACCGTGTTTCGTCCTACGGTTCGCTGGAAACATTCGGCAAGCTGCTGGGCAAGCAGGATGCGGTAAGCGGTCTTTCGCAGAGCCTGGAAGACAGCAAAAACGGCGACAAGAAGTTCACCGCCATGGCAGAAAGCAAGATCAATGAGCAGGCGCTGCAGGCAGCCTAAGTAACAGGCGCTTCATCAAGGATTGCGGGTGCAGTCGGCAGGGATTGCACCCGCGATACACTTGACGCAGCACAATGACCTGGACACGCGCATTTGGCAACGGCAGCGGTTGGATGCTGCAAAAGATCGTGAACGGCCTGGCGCTGTCGCGAATCTCTCCCAATACGCTCACGTTTATTGGCCTGATCATCAACATTATCGCGGCCTTCTTCTTTGGATACGCGCGCGGCGCTAACGCTGACCGCATGTTTCTGTACGCCGGCCTCATCCTGATTGGTGCCGGGCTGTTTGACATGGTGGATGGCCGCGTGGCGCGGCAGACAAACCAGGTCTCTGTGTTCGGCGCATTTTTCGACTCCGTGATCGACCGCTACAGCGATGTGGCGATCTTTTTCGGGTTGCTGGTGTACTACGCGCGCGGAAACCGGTTTGTGTACGTGGTGCTGGTGGCGTTTGTCATGACGGCATCGCTCATGGTCAGCTACACCCGTGCGCGCGCCGAGGCACTGATCGGATCCTGCAAGGTCGGCTTTATGGAGCGGCCTGAGCGGATTGTGCTGGTCATTCTGGGCGCGCTGGCGAACCGGTGGGACGTCATGGCACCGGCACTATGGGTCTTGGCACTGCTCTGCACCGTGACGGTCATCCATCGCATCCGGTATACCTTCGTCGAAACCGAGCGGCGCAAGCTGGTGCCTGCAGGACGGTAACCCTTCTGATTTTCATCGCCGACCTTTGCCCTGGGCGTGTACCGTCACCGTTCGTGTGCGGGAAGCGGCTCAGGAGGAGTGCAATGAAGACCAATGTGCATTTGGGGGATTTAGCGGCCAGTGCGACGCTGCGTTTTCGTTGTACGAGACGGTGTTCGGCAACAAACGCCTGATAACCATGAAGTACGGCGATAGGCCCCCCGGACGTGCAGGTTTCGGAGGAATCGAAGGACCTCATCATGCACACGGCCATGGAAGTAGGCGGCATGACCCCCATGGGTGGGGACGCACCCCAGGACGCGGCAAACGTTCGGCGGCTTTGAGATTTCGCTGGACGGCCCAGACGAAACAGAGGTGAGGCGGTTGTTTGGCGCGCTGAGCGATGGCGGTAGCGTGATGATGGCGTGGCGCCTCCTTTTGGTCGTCGCTTTTCGGCATGTGCACGGACAAATTTGGCGTGGGCTGGATGATTGCCGTCACTGGGCCGCAAGTCTGACAAGGGCAACAACTGCTGTCGCAGTTGCCTGGCGTGGGCTCCTGCAAGCGGCCTCTTGATGGAAGTGGGTGCGGCGGGTAGGCTGCTCTGTACGCGATTGCATGCGTCGAGGTTCGCCCTGTGTTCCAGTCACGCCCATTCCTTGGATGTACCGTGTTCGTGTGCCCGGTCGTGCTGACAGCCATGCTGATAGCGGTGCTGCCGGCGGGCCTGCGGGCGCAGGCCGCAGTGCGTGTGCACCCGGAGCGGCAGCAGTGGTATCTCGACGCTGGCACCATGACCTATGCCATGGGCGTAAATGAGCAGGGCGCCCTGCAATCGCTGTATTACGGCCCGAAGCTGACGCCGAATGCCGTGCTGCCCGTGGCGCACGCGTTGCCGGAGCGGGCGTCGCAGTGGCCATCCGCAGCGACTACACCACAAGAGTACCCGGCGTGGGGCGCGGGGATCTTTACCGAGACGGCGCTCAAGGTGAGCAGCCCCAACGGCGACCGCACCCTGATTCTGAAGTACGACTCCGCCAGCGTCAAAAGCAACACGCTCGAGATTGTGCTGAAGGACACGGCGCAGCCACTCAAAGTTCATCTCTACTACCAGGCTTTTCCGGAGGGGGTAATCGCGCGCTGGACGCGCATCGAAAACACCGGTACCGGAGTCTTCGGCATTGAAGATGCTGCAAGTGCGGAGTTGAACCTTCCCTCAGGAACTGGCTACAACCACAGCTGGATGACAGGTATGTGGGCAGGTGAGTTTCAAATGCACACCGAACCTCTGCAGCCAGGCAAGACGGTGCAGGAGAGCCGCGCCGGCAGTACAAGCCTCACCGTCAATCCCTGGTTTGCCGTGGGCAAAACGGCTGAGACAACTGAGGACGCGGGGCCAGTATGGTTCGGCGAATTGGGTTGGAGTGGCAGCTGGCGCATGACCACGGAGGCGACCGCGCTGCACGAGACACGCATCGTGGCCGGCTTGAACAGCTTCGACTTTCATTGGAATCTGAAGGCGGGAGAGTCGCTTGAAACGCCCAGGATGTACCTGGGGTACACCAACGGCGGTAACGGCGAGGCCTCGCGCATCCTGAGTCAGTTTCAGCTGCATGAAATTCTCCCAAAGCGTGGAGAGCCGGGCGTGCCAAAGCCGCGGCCCATCATCTACAACAGCTGGGAAGCGACGGAGATGAACTTTACCGCGGACACTCAGCTGGCACTTGCAGAACGTGCGGCAAAGGCAGGCGCCGAGCGCTTTGTCATTGACGACGGCTGGTTCGGCAAGCGCGACGACGATCATGCGGGGCTGGGTGATTGGTATGTCACGCCAAAGAAGTTCCCCAACGGGTTGAAGCCGGTGATTGACAAGGTGCACAGCTACGGCATGGATTTTGGCATCTGGGTCGAGCCGGAGATGGTCAACCCCGACAGCGACCTGTACCGGCAGCATCCGGAATGGGCGATGCAGTTTCCCAATCGGCAGCACACGGAGATGCGCAACCAGCTCATGCTGAACCTGGCACGGCCCGACGTGAAGGAGTGGATGTTCCAGTGGCTGGACAAGCTTGTGAGCGAGAACGACATCGCTTTTTTGAAATGGGATTACAACCGTGTGTGGAGCGAGGCGGGTTGGAATACGGCGCCCGGCAGCAGTCCCGATCACCCCAATACCGATGCGGAAAAGGCGATCTACCTGACGCAGGTGCGTAACCTGTACGAGGTCATCGACCGGCTACGCGCCAGGCACCCAAAGCTGGAGATTGAGTCGTGCTCCAGTGGCGGTGGGCGGGTGGACCTGGGCATTCTCCGGCGAACGGACGAGGTATGGCCAAGCGACAACACCGACGCGCTGGACCGGCAAAACATCCAATACGGCTTTACCCAGGCCTACAGCCCGCAAATCATGGTTGCGTGGGTCACGGACGTGCCCAGCATGGATCACCGGCTGGTGCCGCTGCAGTACCGCTTTGTGGTCGCGATGCAGGGTGCGCTTGGCATTGGTGCAAACCTTACGAAATTCAGCGACGCAGACATGGCGCTGACGTCAAAGCTGACGGCATTCTACAAAACCATCCGGACGACCGTGCAGCAGGGCAAACTGTACCGTCTGCAGTCGCCGATGGAGAGCGACGAGTCGCAGGTGGAGTATGTCGCCGAGGACGGGTCGCAGGCCGTGCTGCTGGCGTACCTGCACAGCCAGCGGCTCCTGCTGCGTTACAGTACCGTCAAGCTCAAGGGACTGGATCCAGCGGCGATGTATCGCATCCGTGCGCTGGACCCGGAGAAGTATGCGGGAGAGACGACAGTTGCCGGGTCGGTGCTGATGGGCGCGGGTGTGTCGCTGAAACTCGAGGCCGATTACGACAGCACGGCATTGGTTATGGAGCGGGTGCGGTAGCAGTCAGGTCGATGCGGCCTCAAGTTGCCGCAGCATCCCGTACACCCGAGCAACGGGCAGGCCAATGACGTTGCTGTAGTCGCCCTCGATACGCGGCACCCAGCGCTGAGCCTGCCCCTGCAGGCCATACGCGCCGGCTTTATCCATAGGTTCACCGGTCGCGATGTAGGCGGCGATCTCCGCATCAGTAATGTCGGAAACGAAGACCCGAGTCGTCTCAGCATGGGTCAGGGTTTGCTGCATCGTTAGCAGGGCAACGCCGGTCGTGACGGTGTGGCTGCGATTGCGCAGGAGGCGCAGCATGCGGGCTGCCTCGGCCGCATCCACCGGCTTGCCCAGCAGTTCGCCATCGAGCGTAACGGTGGTATCCGCGCCCAGAACCGTTGCCTGCGGATGCAGTCCCAACACCGCACGTGCCTTTGCCTCCGCCAGCCGCAGGGTGTACGGCACGGGTTCTTCACCGGGCAAAGGTGTTTCATCAATATCTGCGACGACCACACCAAATGGGAGGCCCAAGTGGCGCACCAGTTCCTTACGGCGTGGCGACGCCGAGGCGAGGATCAACTCCTGCATCATGCAGGGGGCGTGCCTTCCGCGGTGATGCTGATGCGCGCATCCATGCGATGCGTATGGCCGGGTGCCAGCGACAAGCGGTCGTCCCCGGCATTGACAGTCTCGACGCAAACGAAATGCTGCCATGAATCCGGCAAGAGGTCAGGGATACCGGGGGAGGTCGTTGACCATGGATTCCACGTCACTGTCGTATTGGAGCCGCCCTTCTGTAAGTGGATGGCCCGTTTCCAGGCGGCGTCGTGAATGGTAAGTGCGGCGGCTGTCTGCACATGCACCTGGTCGACATCGCGTGTGTAGCGCAACAGGTGCTCACGCTGCACCTTCCGCGTAAAGTTATCGCGCTTATCGATGTAGGTTGTACCTTCCAGACCTTCGGTCGCAACCTGGTGAATGTCACCGACGGCAAAGTAGGTATGCAGTCCCTCCTCAAACATCATGGGCGTGTCGCCGTGATTCGTAACTTCCAGCGTCGTGTCGAGCGTGCTGCCAATGCGGAACTGGATGGCCGCGTGGAAGCTGCCGTACCCAGCCGTGCGAAAGGCATCGGTAGGTGCGAGTGACAGCGTTACATGGACGTCGCCCGCCGGGTCCAGATGCGTGTTTTCTACCGTCCACTCGCTGGTGCGCGCAAAACCATGCATGGGCTGGTGCTGGTGATCCCAGCCGTCGGCAAACCATGGAAACAGGACTGGAACGCCGCCACGGATCGGCTTGCCGGGTGCAAAATTCGAACGGGGCGAAACATAGAGCACGGGTTGCTGGCCAGTCGGAGTCCAGCGCGTCAGGTGCGCGCCCTGCGTATAGATCGTCGCCTCCGCTGCCGGTGTGGTGATGCGAATCTCCACCAGGCCAGTCGGATGATTGCTGTCGTTTAGGCCGTCGTGGAACGAAAGGTGATCCCTGATGGCAAACTTTTGATTCAGATCTGCGGCGGTGGCCATGCAATTCGCTCCAAAGGGAAAAGGTGCATCGCAGATGTGCGGCGCACCTCTACGTGAATGGCCCGCTTACTTTGCGGAAGCAGCCTGCTCAATGCCTTCGACCATTGATTCGTAGTCATACGAACTATCCCAGAGCGTACCGTTGATGAAGAAGGTGGGGGTGCCATGAACCCCGCTGTCATCGCCGCTTTCCACGTCTGTCTGCACGCGCTGCTCCAGTGCATCGCTGCCCCACGCGCCCTGTAGCGCCTTGCCATCCAGACCCAGCTGTTCTGCCGCGTGGGTGAGCATGTCTTCGCTCAACCTGCGCTGCTGCTCATAGATCGCGTCGTGCATCTCCCAAAATTTACCCTTCGTGGCCGCGAACTCAGCAGACTCCGCCGCGACCTCCGCATACTCATGCATCTCCAGCGGGTAATTGCGGAAGACAAAGCGCATCCGGCTGCCAAAGTGCTTCTGCAGCTTTTTTACGATGGGATACGCCACACCGCAGTCTGGGCACTGGTAGTCGCCATACTCCACAAGTGTGATGGAAGCGTCGTCCGCGCCCTGGATATGGTCTTTACTGCTGACAGAAGTGCTTAGGTCGGCCATGATTGTTCCTCGGACGTAGTGAGATGCCGTGAGATGATCCGAGGTCTGCCCACGCAATCTCTTAATTTCGCGCGCATGCCTCAGCAGTAAGTCTTACCGTCCACACGCATCGCACGGTTCGCCAGGGCTCGATGCCGCTACATCTGTGGTGGTGCGGAACGGTTGCTATCCAGATTTTCCTTGTCCATGTCCTCGTGCCGCTGCATCACTCCGTGAAGATTGCTCGCGCGCAGCTTGGTCAGCTGATCCGGTGTCAAAGCGGCACGCAGGCCAAAGGCTAGGCGCGCATCCGCCTTGTCGATGGCAGCTTTATCGTCGGCGATCCGCTCAATCTGGGCAAGTGCAGCATTGGTGTCCATTGGGACTGCGGCCAGCATGGGCTCCAGCCTGGCTTCTTCCATCTGCAGATTGGCGTCAAGCTGGATCAGCTTGAGCGTGCCCTGCAGGTAAGTGTCAGCGATCCGGTGGACCTGGTCCGGCGTGATGCCAGCGTATGCAACGACCTCGGCATTTAGCCAGAACTCTCCCGTGGGCAGGCCGAGTTCGTCCAGGTCCATTCGCTCATCGTTAATCTGCTCCCGCTCCTCCGCACGTCGTTCCTGGCCCGGGCGGTTCTGATTCAGCGCCTCATGCACGTGGTCCTGGTGCTGGGGTGGTGCGCCCTGCCTCGACGGATTGCTCTGCTGTGCAAGAAAAAGGTGCGTGGTCAGCACGAGCGGCGCGAAGAACAGCAGGCGAGATGTCACGAGGAGGCTCCTTGGCGGTCGAATGTGGATCGACCCTTTCACCATAGGACGCGTTCTGTGGTCCGGAGTGCTCCCGACGCCTGCGAGATTGTTCGATGCGCGCTCGATTGACATCGTGCAGAGGCTGCGGATGCTACTTGGCGCCGCCCGTTGCCGCTTTTGCGGTCAACACGCCCTCGTGCAGCCGTCCGATGCGGCCGTGCGGACCGACGACAAAGGGCAGTGCCAGGGCATTCCACTGCATGTCCGCATTCCCTGCATCGCCGGGCCCGGGCCGCAGCGGCATCCAGGTGTATCCGTCGTCGCGCGAGATGTCCGTGCCATTCGGGCCGACGGTGATCCAGGTTTTCGAGGGTGCGTCGTACGCAACGGAAGAGCGGTAGCCGTGCGGTGGGGTCTTCGCAGGCTGCCAGTGCCGCCCAGCATCCTTGCTCGTTGCGGCTGTTTTTGAGCTTTGATCCGGCTTGCGGTAGTCTCCACCGACGGCAACATAAACCGCACGTGTGTCCGCGAAATAGATCCGGTCCGGCTCAGGAACCTGCGGAACGGGTAGGGACAACCTCGCACTTGTGCTTGCAAGCGAGAATGCTCCGGCGGAGTCGTTGTGTTCGAACGGGATGTCTCCTCCAACGTATTTCCATGACACACGAGGATCGTGCTTGACGTATTCAGACAGCACCCGGCTTCGAGAGCCTCCGCGTCCACCGGTTACAAACATCAGACCGTTGGCATTCGTGCTCAGCAATGCGGCGTTGCTGGCGGCAAAGAGCGCTTCCCCGTCTCGGGCCGTTGCTGCCATTTCAGGCTGATTCCGAGTCCAGTGCTGCCCATAGTCATAAGTAAAGAACACAGGAAACTTGCCATCCACCGGGTCACCGATAATCGTGCCCATCCGCCCGGTATCGCGCCCCGGGAGTGTAGCGAACTGCACCCCGTCGAAAAATCCCTCCGCGTCCGGATTGGTGAAGACGAGCTTCCACGTCCGGCAGCCGTCGGTCGTCTTGTACACGCGGCTCAGGTCGCCCTTACCGCTGCTCATCACCACTGCAGTCTGCCCGTCAAGCGCCTGGACGCCGCGAAAGTCAAGCTTCTCCGCACCGGGTGGCGTAGCGCAACCCTGCCACACAAAGCCACTGTCCTCCGTCCGCAGTACCGTGCCATCGCTGCCACTGGCCCAGGCCACGCCATTGCCGGGTGAGCTGATGCCGCGCAGACTTGCTGTTGTCGTGGAATCCTGCAGATCGAACTGGGCAGCGGCGTGCATGGGTACCGCAAAGGCGAGCGTGGGCAGTACTCCGGCGAGAGCGCACCACACCCGCGGACTCTTCTGAACAAAGGCATGCGTCCGGGGTGCGGGCAGGCGGATCCGGTCCATGCATTGAGTGTACTGGAGGCCGCGATGACCCATTCGCAAGACCCACCCGGGACCGAAACGGCGCTCCCTTCATTTCGATACTTTAACAACGATCAAAGCACGTAGTCGCCGGCGGCAAGGCCTGCACTGTGCCTCGCTGCAGGCTACAAGCCACGGCATTGCGCTTCGGAGGACACGTTGCAATGCAACAGAAATCGACGCTGTTTGCAAGGTTTTTTTGCTGTATGTCACAAAATGCAGTGTGCCCCGCAGAAGCTTCACCAAGAGTAGTGCAGAGCTGTACCTGCAAAGATTTTCGCGCGTTGCGTTGTGCCGCCTGACCCCGGACCCATGCTACGATTGGGCTCGTTCTTTTGATGTGTGAACGCGCACCGGAGAGGAATAGCGGCGGCGGAACCGAAGCCGCGAAGAAGCTCGCCGGGCGACCCAGGCTGTACGTACTTCAAACTTTCCGACCGAACCGCTACGGCGTCTTCGGCGGGCTTCAACTTGAGATGTGCGCATCCCCTAGCCGCAAACCCAATGGTTGCGACAACGGATTCGTACGCCTGCTTGCTTGAATGACTCGTGGTGTATCGCGCACCGCATTTGCCAAGGATCACGACGCACGGCTCAACCGCCGTTCGCAAAGCCGCGCAATCCATGCAGAGAAGCGGCAAGGAATCGAAGAGGTACGACCCGATGTCTTTTGCTCCGACGGCAACCACCGTCCTCAATCCGTGGGTGCGCATTCAAGCCGCGCTCGAGGTGAAAATTAATCGGCAGAGCTTCCACACCTGGCTCAAGCCAACCCGCTTCAGCCATGTAACTGGCCGCGTCCTGTTTGTACGAATCCCCTCAACCCAGTTCAATCACATCGGCGAGCGCTATGACGATCTGATTCGCGAGGCCATCGATCAGTTACGGCTGGAGTTGGATGACGTTAAGTTTGTCACGGCAGAGAACGATCCTGCCCTCCCGCGGGTGCGCGAAGACGGCGGCTTCGCACCGGTCAGTACGCACTCCCCCAACGCTCCACAGCACGAGCCGACTTATGGCATGCCTGCGGGTCAAACAATACATGCGAACGGCCTGACAACGTCGGTACAGGGCGGCCTGGGCACCGGCCGGCCGCAGCCCACCAACGGACCCGCCACTGATCAGGCGCGCTTTGATTGGAATGGCGCGGCACAGTTGAATGCCCGTTACCTGTTCGACAATTTCGTCATTGGCAGCGGCAATCAGTTTGCGCACGCGGCATCCCTGGCGGTGGCGGAACGGCCGTCCAAGGCCTACAACCCGCTCTTTCTCTATGGCGGCGCCGGAATGGGGAAAACCCACCTAATGCATGCGATTGGCCACGAAGTCAAGCGTCGCAACCCGGCGTTCAGCATCACCTACGTCTCCGGCGAAAAGTTTACCAACGAGATGATTGACGCGATGCGCAACCACAAGCAGACGACCTTCCGCGATAAGTACCGCACGGTCGATGTTTTGCTGATCGACGACATCCAGTTTCTGGCCGGCAAGGAGCGCACACAGGAGGAGTTCTTCTACACCTTTAACGCCCTGCACGAGACCATGCGGCAGATTGTGATTGCGAGCGACCGACCGCCCAAAGAACTTGCCGACTTTGAAGACCGCCTGCGCTCGCGTTTTGAGTGGGGGTTGACGGCCGACATTCAGCCGCCGGACCTCGAGACGAAGGTTGCGATCCTGCAAAAGAAGGCGGAGAACGAGCAAACCTCCCTGCCGACCGATGTGGCGATGTTTATCGCAGGCAATGTGCGGACGAACGTGCGTGAGCTTGAGGGTGCGCTGATCCGCCTGCTGGCCTGGACCAGTCTGCACGGTGTGGACATCACCTTGGCAACCGCGCAGCAGTGTCTCAAGCAATTCATCGATACGCAGGTGCGCAAGATCACCATTGAGGCTATTCAGCGCGCAACCGCAGAGCAGTTCGGCATGAAGGTGAGCGAACTGAAGCAGAAGAACAACTCGCGCCAGATCGTGGTGCCGCGGCAGATCGCCATGTACCTTGCAAAGCAGATGACGGAAGCGAGCCTGCCCGAGATCGGGCGTCAATTTGGCGGCAAGCACCACACGACCGTGATGCACTCCATCGCCAAAATTGACGAACAGCGCCGCAACGACAAGGCACTCAACTCCATGTTGTCCAAGCTCCAGGAGACGTTGAGCTAGCGAGCCTCGTGGCAAGTAGAAAAGCGGCTCGCGCAATGCCAGGCGAGCCGCTTCGCACAGGGCAACGGTTGACTCGCTGTGCGACTCACACTGCGCTGATGGATGCGCACCAAGAACGGTTCCACGGGCACAATCAGGTGTGCAACCCTTTGCGTTATTCCGCGAGGTAGGTCGGCAAATTGTCGAACGCAAGCCCAAAGTAGAGTCGCTCCACCAGCAGGCACAGGATGTGTTCGAGCGCCAGTTGCGACTCTTGAATGTGCATGGTGATGGTTGAGGGAACAATGACGGCGAGATCGCACAGCGATGCCATGCTGCCGCCACCGTTGCCAATAAAGCCAACCGTCGTGAGCCCTTGTACGCGGGCAGTCTGCAGTGCCAGCACCAGGTTTTTCGCGTTTCCGGACGTGGAAATGCCGAGGAAGACATCACCCGTGCGGCCCAGCGCTTCCAGTTGCCGCTGGAAGACGCAGCTGTAATCAGTATCGTTGCCGATGGCGGTCAGGATCGACGTATCCGTGGTCAGCGCGATTGCCGGCAGCGCACGGCGATCCTTGTTCAGGCGCATCACAAACTCTGCGACAAGGTGCTGTGCGTCGGCCGCGGAACCGCCATTGCCGGCAACCAGCAACTTGCCACCGGCTTGCATGCTGGTGGCAATGCATTCGGCAGCGGCGACCAGCGCCACGGCAAGCGTGCTGTCCGCGCGCACGGCGGCAAGGGTACGCAGGCTACGGTCGAGTTGCTGGCCCACAAGGTCAAGCAGGGGTGTGGCTTCCATCGGTGTGGTATCGCTCCTGCCCTCTATTGTGCATGGACGCAGCGTCGCCGCTCCACGCAACCAGTGGTATGGTGGCCTTGAGTGTTGTCGCTTATCGGCAACAAGAGCGGTAGCCATATCGTTCCGCGGAGAAGCGGTCTGACAAAACTGCATAGGTCGAGCAAGGGCGAAGGGGACAGACACCGGAGATCTGGCAGCGCATTCTTTCACGCCGCCAGTCATGATCGCCGGCTGCTGGTGTACGCATGCGGTGCGGTGCTGCTGGTGAACCTGGGCATCTGGGCGGTGTACCACCTGCTTGGCCTGGGCAGCCCGGCCAACTTGAAGCCGGAATGGATCGCGTTGGTGCAGGTTCGCACCTGGACGGACTCGTGGCTGCCCATGCTCAAATCGCTGGATTATTTTCGCGACCACCCGATGCAGCCGCTGTACTACGCCAAACTCTACGACACGCTCATCTACCCGCTGCCATCGTTATTCCCCATGATGCTTGTGCGCAAGCTGGGCCTGCAAGCGCATGAGCTGCGGGTACTGGCGTGGACGAGTTGGCTTTCAGTGATCGGCGTGCTGCTGACCGTGTGTGCGATCGCGCGGCAGGAGCTGCGGCGTCGCGGGGGCTCGCTCTCCAGGGCGAGCGTAGTATCCCTTGCAGTCTTGTGGATCGGCTTCTACCCCTTGTTGAAGGGCTACGCGCTGGGCAACGCAAGCACGTTTCTAACGTTGGCGTTCTCGCTGCTGACATGGCTGTGGTCGCGTGGAAACGAGAAAGCCGGCGGCGTACTGGTAGCAGCCATGACCATGGTCAAGCCGCAGTTCGTCCTGCTGCTGGTATGGTTTGCCCTTCGGAAAAAGTGGGGGGCGCTGGCCAGCGCGCTGGTCTTTGCCGGGATCATGTTTGCACTTTCCTTTGCCATCTTCGGCCTGCGAAACAACCTGGACTACCTCAATGTACTGGCGTCGCTCTCGCACAAGGCGCAGTCGCACTACGGCAACCAGAGCATGTTCGGCACGCTCAATCGCATGACCTTCAAGGGCGAAAATCTGCCGTATCATCCGTTCGTGTATTCGCCGTATGTGCCATGGATCTACCGTGTCACGGTGGCGACTTCGGTCGTGTTCATGCTGCTTGGCCTGCTGTTTCCCTGGGGTCGTCTGAAGGGTTCGGCGGGTGACCTCGGCGCTATGGCCATCCTGTCCGTCGCTGCGTCGCCCATGGCGTGGGAACACCATTACGGCATCGTCTTCGCCGTGCTGGTCTGGACCTGGTTTGGGTACGGCGCATGGCAGCCACGCACGCCGTGGCTCCTGGCCTTGGCCGCCTTTCTCACCATGAATGCCCTCAGTCCGATCCATCAATTTCTGTCAATGCACGCCGTCTGGAATGTACTGCAGTCGTACCTCTACTTCGGCGCCCTGCTGCTGGTATTCCTGCTGATGCGATTGGCGCGGACCGAGACCGCCGGCACGCTTACCCGGCTGTAGCGGACTGGCGTAACGACGCCGTTGGCAGCGATGGCAGGCCGCACCCGCCACTGGTATTCTTGGGGGCGAGGATCATTTATGGAAACCCCCACCGCCAACGCTGCGCGCCTGACTCAGGACATTGCGCTCGACCTGCTGAAGTTTCTGGCCAATGCCACGAACGTCGTCAAGGGCAGCAACAGCACTACTGCGGGATTTGCGCCGGCTGCGGCCAACAAGAGCGACGACCAGGTGACGCAATTGCTGGAGCTGTATGCCCGCTGCCGCGAGGCTGTGGAATAGGTCGCTGAACTGCAGGCCTATGCTTCGCCGCAACTCGTTGTTCCCACGAAAAGCGAATCGCTGCAGCCTCGTCCATAACGCCGGACGCTGACGGATAGGGCTATCGATGCGGCAGCGCCGGACACCTCCAGGCGATTACTCCTGATGAGATACCGCACCAGAATGGACCGCATCGCGTGACTGACATATCCCTTGTTAAGGCGCTTCTCGCAATCGCCGCAACAGCAACGTGACATCGATGGCACAGCAGACCGACATTCCTCCAATACGCATTGCTGTTGTGGGTGCGGGTGCTTTCGGCCGCAACCATCTGCGGGTGTATCGCGAGCTTGCCCGCGCGGGACAACCTGTAACGTTGGTGGCCGTAGTAGACCCCAGTGCGACAGCACGCGCCACGGTCGCCGCCGAGTACGGCGTCCTCTCCTTTGCCACGCTGGAGGATTTACTTGCCGATGGGCTCCCGTTCGATGCTGCAAGCGTAACCACGCCCACCATGCACCATGCCAAGGCAGCGCTGGCCCTGCTTGCCGCCGGCATCGACGTCCTGATTGAGAAGCCAATCGCGCCATCGCTTGCAGAAGCCGACGCAATTCTTGCTGCAGCCGCAAGCAGCGGCGGCATTGTGCAGGTGGGCCACCTCGAGCGGTTCAATCCTGCCGTAACGGCGGCACTCCCCCTGCTGCATCGGCCGATGTTTTTCGAGTCGCACCGGCTGAGCGTGTTTACGCCGCGCGCACTGGATGTCGACGTTGTGCTGGATCTGATGATTCACGACCTGGACGTGGTCCTGACGCTGGCGCAGTCGCCGGTACGCGAGGTGCGTGCTGTCGGGCTGCCGGTGCTCTCGCGCAAGGTCGATATTGCGAACGTGCGCATCGAGTTTGATTCTGGGGCGGTCGCCAACTTTACCGCGTCGCGTATTTCGACCGAGCGGGTCCGCAAGCTGCGCTTTTTCCAACCGCATCAGTACCTGTCGCTCGATTTCGCACGGCAGGATCTGCTGATGATCGACGTCACAGCCGCTGCCTCGTTGACGCCCGCGCAGCTGGAGGCGGTCTTTGCGCACGCCGGCGGTCCAGACGGTAGCGGCTCAGAAAACCCGCAGCACCCTTCTGTCGGCCTTTCGCTGCGCAAGGTGGCAACACAACCAGGCGAGCCGCTGCGCCTTGAAATTGAAGACTTCCTGCACAGCGTGCGCACCCGCTGCACGCCACGCGTCAGCGGAGCGGATGGTCGGCGTGCGCTGGAAACAGCCTTGCAGATTCAGGCGGAAATCGAAGCGCACACGGCGCGCAGTGGCCTGGCCTGACATGCAGGCGGCAGTACCATCGCGCACGGCATACCGTGTGGCCCTTCGTCGCGCCGCCCACCAGGTCTTTGACGCGCCCGTCATTTTTCGTGACCCCTTTGCACTGCGCATTCTGGGCCTGTCGGCAGAACGGTTGGGACCGACGGATCTGCGCGCGCCCAATCGGCCGAGTTCGCAATCGTTGCGGGCCTTCCTGGTAGCGCGCTCCCTATTTGCGGAGGAGTCTCTGGCCGAGGCTGCAGCCCACCACAGCGTCGCGCAGTACGTTCTGCTGGGCGCCGGTCTGGACACGTTTGCGCTGCGCAATCAGAACCCGAACCTCCACGTATTCGAGGTCGACCATCCGGCGACGCAAGCCTGGAAGCAGCGCCTGTTGCGCGAAGCCGGGCTTACGCTTCCACCCACATGTACGCAGGTTGCTGTCGATTTTGAGGTGGATGCGCTGGGCCGGCAGATGCGTACCGCTGGTGTGCACCCGGCGGAACCTGCAATGTTCGCCTTGCTGGGCGTCGTGCCATACCTGACGCCGGAGGCCTTTGCCGCAACGCTGGCCGTGCTTGCAGACCGGCCGGCTCCGACATGGCTGGTGATGGATTACGGTCTGCCTGAAGAAGCGCTCCCGCCGGAGGAACAGCGCGCGTTTGCATCGCTGGCGGAACGCGTGGCGCAGGCTGGCGAGCCGTTCCGACTCTTCTTTACCGAAGAAAGCATAGCCGCTCAACTCGGTGCGGCTCGCTTTCAGGTCAGGGAAAGCATGACGCCAAAGGATCTGAACCTGCGCTACTTCGAACAGCGAGCAAGCCCTTTACGGGTGCAGGGCACGGGCGTGCGGCTGTTGCTGGCGGTCCGATAGCGGCCGCAACGTACCCCCGTCGTCCTGTGCGTTCAATTGACCCGAACGAAATGCAATCACACTGGGCAGCATCAGCATCAGGACAAACGCGATTCCAATGGCAACATCGTGCATGGAAGTGACTCCTTTTCTGGGCATCCACTGGCTGCTGCATCTGGCAGGTCAACCCCGATGTCGTATCCAGCATACGAGGTGAAGCGGCGTGGCATACGCCGCGCGCCTACAACCTTTGGGTCACCTCCACTCAAGTTCTGATAACCCACGCCGATACACTCCCACTTGCCCAGGTGTTGAGGGAAAAGGTTCGCCCGTAGGCGATGGGCTCGGCTCCGCTGCTTCCGCGCTCCCCTACAATCAGATCATGTCCTACACTGCAGCTCTCAAGGGGCTGGATGCCCTGGGTGCTGAGCTGACGGGGCTACGGCGCAAGTTCGACCTGGACCATATGCGCGTGCTCGCCGCCGCGCTGGGTGACCCGCAGCGGAGTTTTTCGTCCGTACTCGTTGCCGGCACCAATGGCAAGGGGTCGACCGCAGCCACGCTGGCCAGCATCCTGTGCGCGTCCGGCTACCGTACCGGCTTGTACACATCGCCACATCTCTTGCGCATCAATGAACGGCTGCAGATTTCAGAAGCCGCGGGTGTGCTTCAACCGGTGGGCGATGAAAACTTTGGCCGTCTGTACGCGCAGGTGCACGAAGCCGCGGAACCGCTGGTGCGCAGCGGCACGCTGCCACAGATGCCCAGCTTTTTCGAGACCGTAACGGCCATGGCGTTTCTTGCCTTTGCCGATGCCCGCGTCGACATCGCGGTGCTCGAGGTCGGCCTCGGGGGTCGTCTGGACGCGACAAATATCGTAGAGCCGTTGATCTCCGTCATCACCGATATCGCCCTGGACCACATGGCGTGGCTGGGCAACACGATCACGGAGATCGCTCGTGAAAAAGCGGGCATTCTGCGCCCGAACGGCATTCTGGTGACGCTGCCGCAACACCCGGAAGCTAATGCCGCCATCGGCGAAGTTGCGGTCAGGCTGGAGGTGACCGGTGTGAACGCAGCGCAATACCTCCCGCAGCGGTCGCCGCGCGCGCATGATGGTCTGGCTGATCTGGTTCCCGCCTTTGGCACACTGCTGGCGTTAACGCCCGCGCTTGCCGGCGACCACCAGCAACGCAACCTGGCGCTTGCTGTGGCTGCCGCGGAAACACTGCAGACGCGCTTTGGATTAACAAAAATTGACGCCAGTAGCGTGACGCGCGGTGTGGCAGACGTCCGCTGGCCAGGCCGGCTGGAGCAGGGCTGCCTTCCGGGTGGCGCGGCCATGCTGTTGGATGTAGCGCATAACCCCGCCGGGATCTGGACACTCCGCTCCCACCTGTCACGTGCGTTCCATGCTGGTACCCTGCCCGCGCCGCGTACGCTGGTGTTCTCCGCGCTTGCAGACAAGGCGATTGAAGAGATGGCCCAAATCCTGTTCCCGCTTTTCGACGACGAGGGCGATCGTGTGCTCGTGGTCCAGGTGGACAGTCCACGCGCGACACCGCCCGAGCGCCTGCAGCAGCTGGTGGCCCAGTCCGTAGAGGGTGCGCGCGCGACGTTCGAGGTTGTGCCAACAGTGTCGGCGGCGTTTGCGTCCCTGCAGGCGCAGGCAACGGGTTCGGTGGTGGTTGCTGGTTCGGTATACCTGGTGGCCGAATGGAAGCAGGCAAATCTTGCCGCACTCGTCCGGCATGCGCTTCCAGGCCCGTCTGCAACAGTGGCGCAAACAAGCGCGCAGGAGACACCGTGAACGAGATCCCCGCAAACTCCGCCTCCCTCGAGACCGATCTGCGGCACACGCAAGCCTCCGCTGAATCCCCAATCCCTGCGGACAAAGCTGCCGCTCTTGCCGGCACTGTGGCGGCACCCCCTCGTATCGTCGCACCACCGCGCTCGGCCCTGCAGCGCTGGGCGACGTATCTTCTGTTGGCCCCGGTCATGCTGGTGCTCACCATGCTGTTTGCACTGGTCAGCCTGCTTGTCTCGTTGTGGGACAAGCAGGGTCATCAGCAGCATCGCATTGCCCAGACATGGGCGCGCTGCATGCTGCGCGTTGCGTTTTCACCCATGCGCGTGCTGCACCCGGAGCGCCTGCACCAGCCTTCCGCATGCGTGTTCGCCTGCAACCACCTGAGTTACATGGACACGCCGGCCCTGTTTGGCACACTTCCCTTCCAGTTCCGCATTCTGGCGAATCACTACCTGTTTCGATACCCGTTCATCGGCTGGCACCTCTCGCGATCAGGCCAGGTGCCCATCGATCAATCCAGTCTTCGATCACAGATCGCCGGTCTCAGCAAAGGCGTGGCAACACTCAAGGCAGGCATGCCGATTCTGATCTTCCCGGATGGTAGCCGCTCGTCAGACGGGCATGTGCGGCAGTTCCTGTCGGGTGCGGCCTTTATGGCGATCAAGGCACAGGTGCCGCTGGTGCCCATGGCGCTGGTGGGTACCTATGAGTTGTTACCCATGCACACCTATAGCCTTGCTCCCCGACCATTGTTGCTTGCCGTGGGCGAACCCCTCCCGACCGTCGGCCTGACCACCCGGAACGCCGATGCCCTGACCGGCCAACTTTTGGCTGCCATCAGCAACATGTACTACGAGCACAGCAGCCTGGAGCAACCCAATGTAGCGCCTCCCAGTGAAGCAAAGGTGTTCGTCTAGTCCGTTGAACGCGAAAAGACCCAGCCGAAACGGGGCTGGGTCTTTTCTGGCTTCAGTTCGTTGGCCGCTTAGTAGCCAGGGTATCCGCGGCCGCCCCGGTAGTGGTTCCAGAAGGCGCTGTACCCGTTGGCAAATGCCTGCTTGTACACCCGGCGGTTGGGCCCACGGTAATTGCGAAACTCGTCGCGATTGTTCACGTTTGGCTGGCGATGATTTTTCAGATCCTGCTCGGCACCATACAGGCCATCGTGAAACGCGGACCGCTGCAGATCGTTGCGGTAGCTTCCAGGAGGCGAGTCCCAGCCTCCCTGGTAGGAGTTGGGCTGTCCGTAATAGCCTCCAGGTGGCGGTGGTGGCCCCTGGGCAAACAGCGCGGCCGGTGCGGCAAGCATCGCCCCCGTCAGTACGACTCCTGCAAATTTCAAAACTTTGCTCATTGCGGTCCTCTTCCTCTGCCCCTGTTGGCGGCAACATCACATCCCTAACGACCCATGCTGGGATGAAACGTTGCGTTCGTCTGTTGCATTCGGACAGAGCGAAAGGTGTACCAGAGTGGCACACCTTCGCAGGTACGGTCCGGAAGAAGCGTCACATGTTTGTCTGGCCGCCGCGCATTTCTTCATTAAAGGTGGGCTTGGAAAAGCTCAGCGCGTCGGCAAGAATCTTCGCGTACTCCGCGCGGTGTGCTCGCAGGGGCTCCGTCGCCGCGGCAAACTCCTTCTCCTGCTGCAACTGCAGAATACCCTCGTCTGCCAGTGACTCTGCGCTCCTCATCAGTTCCTCAACGGTGGTGTTGAGGTACTGCGCATCGCGTGGGTCGGCGATCCATACCGGCGCATTCTCTCCCAGCACCGCGCTCAGCCAGTACACCTTGCTGGCCACAAAATCCTGCCGCTGCTGCTCGTTGGTATCGTTAAAGACGAAGCGCGACTGCTTGGACGAGTAGTAGCGCGTGGTCACCGGCACCGGCTGCCGGTTGCCGCTCTTGACGAGTTCGATCTGGCCCTGGTCCATAATTTTTCGGACGGCGTTGTACATAAATCCTTCCGCAAAGGGCTGCTCTGGCGCGGGCACCACCTCGGCAAACGTGACCGTCATGGAAGCGGAAATCTTGGCACGCAATTGCGCATCGGGTGCCGTCACGCCATCCTCAAGCCGCGCCTCGCCGTGCACCACATACGTGTCTGCACCCGACGTGGAAAGGTGAAACGGCCACTGCCACGCGCGAAAGCTCATGGGCATGCCACCCAGCGTCACGTAAAGATCGGGCCGCGGATTGCGCAGTCGCTTTGCCGCCTGCAGCAGGAAGTCATGCACCGGCTGTTCGAACTGTGACTTCGACAGGTCCAGGTGCGTACTCAGCTCCAGCAACTCGCGGTTGCCTTGAATCTGTTCGGCAACCTTCTCGACCAGAGGATCGCGCCTGGCCGCGTCGGCCGCCAGCATCAGGGTGAACTTCTCTGTCGGGACGCCGTTAAAGCCACTGCTTTCCGCGCCATCGACTACCGCCAGGCCGGCTTTCGCCGCTGCGTCCTGAACCTGTTCCGACAACTTTGTTGCCAATGCAATCGCCATGGAATCACTCTGCCCGTCGCCGCCCCAGAGCGGCCAATCTGTAAGATTCTTCAGCACCGATGGTATCGCAGCGACGTGGTCGGCGTGCACGACATTGCGCGGCCGTTCCCCGCGCGTGCAAGCTAAAGGCATGGCCAACACATCTTCCATTGCCAACGAGAATCTTGCCACCCTGCTGACCGAAACGCGCAATCCGCGTTCCACCCACATGGACAGCCTGACCACCGAGGCCATGCTGCGGCTGTTGAACGACGAGGACGCCACCGTCGCGGCGCGCGTTGCCGACGAGATTCCGCAGATTGCGCGCGCGGTCGATGCCATGGTGGAGCGCGCGCAAAAGGGTGGCCGGCTCTACTACATCGGTGCCGGTACCAGCGGGCGGCTGGGTGTGCTCGATGCGTCGGAGTGTCCGCCGACCTTTTCCGTGCCACGCGACCTGGTGCAGGGCATCATCGCCGGTGGGGATCCGGCGCTGCGCGTGTCTGCGGAAGGCGCGGAAGACTCGCACACACAGGGCGCAGTGGACCTGCTTGCCAACGGCTTCAACCAGTCGCCCTCGCTGGACGTGCTGGTGGGCATTGCCGCCAGCGGACGGACGCCGTATGTCCTGGGCGCAGTGGAAGAGGCAAGGCGTCTGGGCTGCCTGACGATTGGCCTCTCATGCGTTCCAGGCTCGGCACTGGCCCAGGCCGCGGAGATCGGTATCACGCCAGCCACCGGTGCGGAAGTGGTCACCGGCAGCACCCGCATGAAGGCCGGTACCGCGACGAAACTGGTCCTCAACATGCTGAGCACCGCATTAATGGTGCGGCTGGGCCATGTGTACGGCAACCTGATGACAAACGTTGCGCCAACCAACGCCAAGTTGGTCGACCGCGCGGAACGCATCATTGCCGCAGCCACCGGTGCTCCGCGGGACCGCGCGGCTGCACTGCTGCACCAGGCAGGTTCAGTCAAGAGCGCCATCGTCATGCACGCGCGCTCGATGACGAAAACAGATGCGGAAGCCGCTCTGGCCCGGCACAACGGCAACCTGCGCCAGACGCTGGAGCAGGACGCCTAGCGCCGACTCCGCCCGGCCTCTCATGTGACCGCACGGCGTATCCTGAACCGATGGACAAATCTGCACCATCACCCGTCAAAGCGCCGTTCGCCTTTCTTGGCGTGTGCTGTGCAGTCGGCGTGTCGAGCCTGTATTTCTGCCAGCCGTTGCTGCCGTCCATGGGTCAGACATTTGGCGTTAATGCAGCCAAGGCCGGCCTTGTTGCCGTTGCCACGCAGGTGGGGTATGCGCTTGGCCTGCTGTGTTTTGTGCCGCTAGGCGACATGCTGGAGCGGCGCGCGCTGATGACGCGGTTTTACGCGGCCGTTGCCATCGCCCTGTTCTGCGTGGCTGCCGCACCCACGCTTCCGCTGCTGATTATTGCCAGTGCGGCCATGGGTGCGCTGGCGTGCGTCACGCATATTGCGCTGCCCATTGCTCCCGATCTCGCGCCGCCCAAGGAACGCGGCAAGGCCATCGGCATTGTGATGACAGGGTTGCTGCTTGGTGTGCTGCTTGCGCGCACGTTTGCCGGTTGGATCAACGACCTGTCGGAGTTGGTGACGCACCGCGTTCAGGGCTGGCGTGTGGTGTTTGCCCTGGCCGGTGTCATTTCGCTGGGCTTTTCCTTCGCCATGCCGCGCGTCATGCCGCTGCTGCCGCCCAAGCAGAACCTGCGGTACGGCCAGGCCATGCGCAGCCTGTGGACCGTCTTTCGCGAGGAGCCGCTTTTGCGCGAAAGCTGTCTGATGGGCGCATTGGTCTTTGGTGCATTCTCCATCTTCTGGAACACGCTTGCCTTTATGCTCGGCACGCACGGCCTGGGCGCGGGTGTCGCCGGCACCTTTGGCCTGGTGGGTGCGGGCGGCGCGCTCATTGCGGCCTCTGCCGGCAAAATCGCGGACCGCCGCGGACCGCGCTTCGTGATGAGTCTCGCCACCGCATTCCTGGCCGTGTCGTACGTGCTGATCTACGCAACAGAAAAGTTGGCCGACCGCTCCCAGGCTGCCGGGCACCTGCGCCTTGTCCCCTACCTTGGTGCGCTTGCCTTTGCCGTTATCGTCATGGACATTGGTGCGCAGGGCTCGCAAATCGCCAACCAGACGCGCATTTTCGCTCTTCGGCCGGAGGCTCGCAGCCGCATTAATACCGTGTACATGGTGACGTATTTCACGGGCGCGGCAATCTCGTCCGCACTGTCCACCCTGGCATGGCAACACTTCGGCGTGAATGGGATTTGCGGCCTGGCGGCACTTCTGATTGCCGCTGCGGTGGTACGCCACCTGACGGGCAATCGTCATCCGTACCGCCGCCCTGCATCCGTGCAGGACCTGGAGCCGACGCTGCTTGAGACCTAGCACGTTGCTTCAGGGTTGGGCCCGGCTTGTAGGCTGGAGACAACCTTGCGTCCGCGTAACAGGCTCCTAGCTTGCAGGAGAACGCTATGCCCTATTGGAAGAGCATGACCTTTGCTGCACTTGTCGCGAGTATCTTTGTGGGAAGCGCCGCCGCGCCGGCACAGGTGTCCATTGGCGTAGGCTTTGGTGGCCCGGCACCTGTCTGCCCCTATGGCTATTACGACTATGCGCCATACAGCTGCTCGCCTTACGGCTATTACGGTCCAGACTGGTTCAGCAACGGCATCTTCATCGGTGCAGGTCCCTGGTTCCACGGGCGGCGCGGCTTTTACGGTCACGTGGACAATCGTTATGACCCGCACTACGGCTACCATGGCCCATTTCCCGACCGTGGTGCGCAGCCGTTCCAGCATTTTCAGGGCAACGAAGCCCGTGACGGCCAGGGTCATATTGGCAATCCCGGCCATGACGCCGGTGGCGAGCACATTGGCGGATACCAGGGCTTCCATGGGAGCGCGCCGGGCGGCGGTGGCTTTCACGGTGGCGGTGGCCATCGCTAAATCGTTCCAGGCAAAGGGGGTCGCGCGATGCGGCCCCTTTCCCTTGCGTATGCTTGCACTTTGAAGAAGCGGGCAAAACACCCGAGCCGCATCTTCCGCCCAAACAAGAAACCCGCCACTTGGCGCGCTGATGGTTCAAGCTCTTTCCGAAGTGGAACGTTCGGAATTATGCTTCGGGCAGGGGCGCGGCGATGATACCTCGACGGATGTGGTCTGCGGCGGCATTGGCGGCATGGTCCGCAGCGGCAGGGTGTGTTCTGGCGCAGGGTGCGGCGGACGTGGTGTATGCGCTGCACGGACGTGTGGTGGATGCCTTGACGCACCGGCCGATCGCACGTGCGCTGGTCTATTCCGGCGACCGACGCCTGGCAACCATGACAGACCATAACGGAAACTTTGCCATCGATGTGAGTATTCCGGCGGCAACGGACACGCAGGCAGGGCCCTCTTACGATCGATCCTTGCGGGGTGGCATCCTCCCAACGTTCAATGTCGGCTTCATGGCGCGCCGACCGGGATATCTGGATCGATTTGAGCAGACGTCGGTCGCGCTGACCAAGGCGGGAACCGAAGCGGACATCGTGCTGGAATTAACGCCGGCAGCAACCATCAGTGGCGTCGTGATGGGAGAAGGCGCGACCGGTGCGGCTAGGGTCCAGCTCACCCTGTTGGAACACCAGGTGCAGGACGGGGCGCTGGTATGGCGTCAAAGGGCTTCCGCGCAGAGCGATGAGGAAGGTACCTTCCGCTTTGGCGATCTAACGCCCGGCGAATACACGGTCCTCTCGCAGGAATGGCCCGGCGACGACCCTTCCTACACGCAGGTGAGTCGGCAGTTTCCGCCGCGCTACCTGGGAGACGTGCGGAACCTGACGGCTGCAACCAAGTTGAAGCTGCGTCCCGGTGAAGGGGAGAAAGTGGTGCTGCACCTGCGGCCGGCAACGTACTTCCCGGTCAAGGTACCCGTGCAGGGTTTGCCGCCGAACACGCAGGTCCAGGTAAGGGTCATATCGGAATCAACGGCAACCGGTTACTCGCTGGGCTGGAACCTGCGGGACCAGGCAGTTGAGGGAGCTCTGCCCGGCGGCGACTATACCCTCATGCTTGAGAGCTTTGGCCCCCAGCATAGCTCCGCGCGGCTTCCCCTGGTCGTGGGGACTGCGTCCCTGGAGCATGCGCCGTTGGCTTTGGCGGCAAACGGAACCATCCCGGTGAGGGTGCATCTGAACCTAACCGGAAAGGAAGATAGCGGCCCGAGAGGCTTTGCGTATGCCGGTAATGTCGATGCCGCACCAACCGCCGCGAGCCCGGTGCAGATGTCTTTGCGCAGCGCGGACCCGCAGGGCGCCCAGGGCGGAATTCTGCGACATGGCGAGGGCTCGGACAGTGTCTTGGAGAACGTTGGGCCGGGAACCTACACGCTGGAGGCCTCGACCATCCGGGGGTACATCGCGTCCATCACCTCGGGCGGCGTAGACCTGCTGCGGAAGCCGCTGGTGGTCGGCGACGGCGGCAGGGCCGATCCCATTGATGTCGTGGTCCGGGACGACGGCGCCGTGGTGACCGGGGATGTGGACTTCGCGGGGAAAGAAGGCTCCCAGTTTTGTGTAGTTGCGCTGGTGGAGAGTGACGGGGGACAGGTGCACCAGGGGTTTTTCCAGGCCGGTACGAAGTTCTCCATCAGCAATGTCCCGCCCGGAACATACCGTGCCTTTGCCGTGGATGCGCGGCAGGCACAAACCCTACCCTATCGGGACGAGGCGGCGATGCGGCTGTATAACCCGCTTGGGACAGCAGTGACGGTCTCGGCGAACGGGCAGGCCGACGTCAAGCTGCGCTTTGTGCAGCTGGAGCAGGTGGGGACAAAGGAGTAGCGATGCCGAGGCAGCGGGTCATGCAACGAGTTGTGGGTATCGTGGTGTGCGCGACGGTGATGAGTGCCGCACACGCCATGCGACCCGTGCGGCAGGGCGTGCGCGGCGATGGTCGTGGTGCCGCGACCTCTCCTCCCGCGCAGGACAAGATGGCTGCGGACCTGGTGGGGGGTCGTGTCGTCTCAACCGACGGGCGCCCAGTGGCGCATGCGGTCGTTTCCCTCACGGAGGTGAACTCCGGCAGGGAACTGGTCACGGTTCGATCGGGGGTAGATGGGCAGTACCGGTTCGGGCCGCTGCCGGCCGGCAAATACCGGCTGGGCGCGCGGGCGGCAGGGTACATCGATTGGCTGTATCAGCAGCATGAGCAGTTTTCGACAGCCATTGTGTTGGGAGCGGGACTCCCGACAAGCGCCTTGGAACTGCAGCTGACACCGGAGGCCGTCATCTACGGCCGGGTCACGGACGAAGCCGGCGACCCGGTGCACCGCGCGAGCGTCACCCTCTTCCGGCAGGTCGGGCCGGCAATGGCAGCCGCGGAGATCGAGGATCCGGGGTCGCGGGCAACGCACTTTCGAACCGCCATGACGGAAGATACGGGGGAGTACCGGCTGGAAAAAGTGCCGCCGGGCAGCTACTTTCTCGCTGTGAGCGGCGTGCCGTGGTACGCCACGCATCCACCACTCGTTCGAAGCGATCTGGGACGGGGGTATCGCGCGGCAATTGACCCCGCGCTGGACGTTGCATACCCGGAGGTGTTTTACCCGGGCGCTCTCAAGTCTGAGGAGGCGTCGGCCATCCCCTTGAAAGGGGGCGAGAGAATGATCGCAAATCTGCAATTGCACGCGGAACGGGCGGTCACGGTCCAGCTGCAGGCTCCCGCACCAGGCGCGCCTTCGGGGGGCATGGCGCGGTTTCCTCAGTTGACACGTACCGTGTTCGGTGTGGAAGAACAGGTGCAGACGCAGGGAGAGACGGACGGAGTAACGTTTCGATTGACCGGGCTGGTTCCAGGGCAGTACCAGGTGCAGGAACCTCAGCAGACGGGGGCCGTCCAGCGCGGCAGCGTGGACGTTACCGGCGCGGGCGCGACGTTGAACCTGGCAGACCTGCAAAAGCTGCAAACAAATGTAACCGTTAAGGTGCGGGTTGCAGAAGGCGCGGCCCTGCCGCAAGACCTTCAGGTGCGTTTGCGGGGGCTCAGGAGCGGCAATACCGGGTTTGGGATACCAGTGGCAAAGGTCAATGAAAACGGAACGGCAGACCTGGCGGATGTGGGCGCCGGCACCTACCGGCTCACCGTTTGGCAGGGTGGCCGGGTGCTGCCGTTGGTGGGCCTGGCGGTAGACGGAGCGCCGCTGTCGACTCTTCGGCTGCGTGTGCCGGAGGGTGGCGGCAAACTCGCGGTAACGGCATCGGTGGTGGCCCGGGCGATGCAGGTGGAAGGACTGGTGCGCAGGGACGGCAAACCCGTAAGCGGGAGTATGGTGGTGCTCGTGCCTGCAGGACCCCTTACCGGAACGGATTTGATTCGGCGAGACCAAAGCGACCTGGATGGCAGCTTTATCCTGAGGGGAGTTATTCCGGGGAACTATCTGCTTCTCGCCGTGCAGGACGGCTGGCCCCTTGTGTGGACAGACATGACCGTCATGGCACGATACCTGGCAGGCGGCATCCCGGTAACTGTGCCAGCGGGTTCGGGTCTAGCGATGAGAGTGGAGGAAGACGTGGTACCGCAGCCGCGGTAGTCGCGCAGCACCGGGAGCTTGTCGGTACTATCGGCTTTTGCGTCCAAAACCACGTGTCATGCCCTACAAAAGCTCGGCGCGAGGTGCCTTACTCATGCGGGAACGGCTGACAATGTAGTTGCCCTCGATCAGGGGTAAACGCGCGACGACGCACCCTAGCCCATCGTGGAACGTCGGCGCACCTCTAAAGCAGGGTTCCTCGCGTCACGTCCGGAAAGGTGCACGCACCAACCGGGCTTTCAGCAGGTGCGCCTACTGATCCTCGGCTTTTTCCAATTCCATTTGATCCGACCCATGAAGTTCGTGTGATGACGGCAGCATCGAGTAAAGCAGGTGTGAGGAGTAAATTCCGCATCTACCGTCGTCGAAGGTGATAATGACGGAGTCGTCCAGCCGGTCTGCGGCGATAACCCTTGACTTCTTAACATCTTCCATGAACTAAAGCTCGTCCTCTTGTGTTGGGGTAGTCTGCCCACTGTTGGTCATTGCCTTGTGGATGGCGCGAAACAGACCGACACTGGACGGACGCGTGGCCTCAAATGTCGGATGGACAACATTGCGAAATAAATGCATGCTGGTTTCATGCCGGAAACGCCTCCCCGTCCTCCCTCCAATTTTACGAACAAAATCCTGCGTCACCTGCCGCAGGCTTCGATGGAGCGCCTTCATCTTACAAAGGTGCAACTACCCATTGGCCGTGAGATCGAGTTCCCCGGGCAAACCATCGATCATCTGTTCTTTTTGGAGTCGGGCGTTGCGTCCATGACGACAACCTTCGAGGATGGCTCTCAGGTGGAGGTGGGCCTCTTTGGCTACGAATCCGTCCTCGGCGTCTCCGCAATGATGGGCACCAGGCGCAGCCTCAACCGCGTCTACATGCAAATTGCCGGCAACGGCTTCTCTTCGCCGATGTCGGCAGCCAAAACCGAGTTCGCCCGCGGCGACTTCTTTAACGCTCTGACCATGCGGAGTGTTCAGGCTCAGCTGTCGCAGGTCGCCCAGTCGGCCGGCTGCAACGCGAAGCACGATATCGAGCAGAGGCTGGCACGCTGGCTGCTGCTGTGCAGCGACCGCTCCAGAAGCACCACCATCCACATCTCCCAGGAGTTCCTCGCCACCATGCTTGGCGTGCGACGAATGAGTGCAGGCGTCGTCATCGGCGCCTTCAAAGACGCCGGCCTCATCGAGCATTACCGGGGAGAAATCCAACTGCTGAACATGGCGGGTTTGGAAAAGCGGGCGTGCGAGTGCTACCGCGCCGTGAAGGAGCACCTCGACAACCTCTCCGAATTCGATCCCGGCTTCACCAAGTAAGCCGACGTTCTGAGGATCGCAAGCTCCACTCGAGTGAAGCCCACAACAGACCGCTACCGCTCATGAACGCTTTGGTTCCGGTGTTACGCTGCCGCCATGGCCGCCTATATCGTTTGCATTGCTGCCGATCAGATCTGGTTGGGAACCGGACAGCTGGTCATGACGACCCTGACACGATGTGGCTTCACCAAAGCGGTGAGAAGCGCTGCAGACCCGGAGACGCCGCACACCAAGTTGCTTTTTGTGGGGCACAGCTCCTATGGTCCCCGTCAGCTTACGGAGCATCTTGAACGAGCGCTCAGGCTCGACACCATGTGCGACATCAGTGTTCTTGTCTTTCAATCGGATAGGCTTCACACGCCGCCGGCTCGTGGCTCCATGTCTGGCCTCCACCTTGTTCCAAAAAGCTGAGCCAACCCTCGGTCACACACCGTTACAGATCGCGGGACTCCCAAGCCATGGACGCCAGCCTTGGACTTTTCCCCACCGGACTCGAAAGCTCCAGGGTTCAGCGACCGGCGCCTTCGAGTACGGCCAACCCCCAAGTGGATTGGTGAACCGGGCAGGACTCGAACCTGCGACCCTCTGCTTAGAAGGCA
>CAXUHM010000011.1:0-103827 GCA_964250935.1 uncultured Terriglobus sp. | reverse complement strand
CCCAGAAGATGCTGACGAGGCCCATGGCGCACAGGCCGGTGCCGACCGCGCCGCAGACGTAGGCGAACTTGCGGCGGGCGTTGTCGCCGGGGGTGATGCCCCACTTGGCGGCGAAGAGCCAGACACCGTAGGCGAAGTGCCAGCAGGTGGCGATCATGGCGACCACATAGATGGCGAGCATCCACGGATGGAGCAGTTCGAACTGGACCTTGGCGTAGGCGAGGCCGGGATGCTCCGGCAGGCTGACGCCGGCAAAGCGCTGCCGGTACACGTGCTGAATGATGTAGGCCAGCGCGATGATGCCCGAGACGCGCTGGGCGATGTAGGCCCAGTTGCCGGCCCATGGATAGACATTGACGTTGCTGCGGCCGCGAAAGGTGATGAAAACGCCATAGCCCGCGTGGTATGCCAGCGGAATGAAGATAAACGCCCACTCCAGCACGCGCACAAAGGGCAGGCCGTTGAGGAATTTGACCTGCTGGGCATAGGCCAGGGGACCGTTGACCACTTCCCAGTTGCTGATGATGTGCTCGATGAGGAAAGCGCCGATGGGTACGATGCCGGTAAGGGAGTGGAGCTTGCGCCAGAAGAAGCTGTGGCCCTTGCCTGCCTGCAGCGGCTGCACGCCTTTGCGACGGGTCGAATTGTCGGGTGGTGCAAAACCTGCGACTGCGCCCATGCGGGAAAACCTCGTGGAGTGTGCGCAGAGGACGCGCGAAGATGCCGCGTTGCGCGGCGGGGTAGCTTCGACAGTATCGGTCTGGGAGAAAACGGTCGTCAATCGGTGGGCGAGAATGCGGTTCGGTTATCGCTAGTGGTGTGCGATTTCAGGAAAGGTGGTGCGGCGGAGCTTCGTTGCGGCATGGCGGGGAAGATCGTGCAGAGACTCGACAGGCGAATCCCGACGGCTTCCCCACGCGTCTGTGCTACAGGCTCAGGTTCCCCGCACCGCGTCCTCCAATGCAGGACCCGACGTGGGATTCCGGGCCATTCCATTCGGAAAGGTGAACCATGCCACGACACGAAATTACCCGGATGCGCCGCGAACCGGTGCGGCGGGAGCTGACCGTGACCCGGAAGCACCTGGTGACGCCACGACTGATGCGCATCGACTTTCAGTCGGACGAACTGGAGGGGTTCGACAGCCCATCGCCCGACGACCATCTCAAGATTTTTCTGCCGGTGGCGAACGGCGGCGAGATGGCGCGCCGCGACTTTACCCCACGCGCATGGGACGAGAAGGCAGGCACGCTGGCGCTGGAGTTCGCGCTGCACGAGGACGGCCCGGCAACGGCGTGGGCGCGCGCTGCCAAGCCGGGCGATACCCTGGCGATCGGTGGGCCAAAGGGGTCGACCGTGGTGCCGGATGACTTCGACTGGTACCTGCTGATCGGCGATGCAAGTGCGTTGCCGTCGATTGCGCGGCGGCTGGAGGGCTTGCGCGCGAGCGTTCCCGTGCTGGCGTACCTGACGGTCACGGACGACGCGGAGCAGCAGACGTTTCGGTCGGCTGCGCAGGTGGAGGCGCACTGGCTGCACGATCATAACGATTCCGCTGCTAATGCGAACGAGGTACGCGCGAGGCTGGAGGCGTGGGCGACGCCGGAGGGCGATGGCTACGTGTGGATTGCGGGCGAAACCGGCTTCTGCCGCGACCTGTACCGGTACCTGGTGGAGACGCGCGAACATCCGGCAGAGTGGGTCAAAGCCGCCGCCTACTGGACAAGGGGCGAGTGACCGCTTGCGTTGCGGGCGACGGTCGGGATGCGGGTCGCTCCCGGGCGGCAATGCGCTTTGCGGGGAGCCCCCCCCCCCGGGGATGTATCAGGGTGTGCCTGGCAAGGGCCGGGAGAGCAACGACTCCGCCGCGCCGCCGGGACCGAGCCACGCGGTCGATCCGCTCCCGGTCCAGAGGACGAGGTCATCCGGGTCTGCCAGCACGAGCAAGGGCGACGTGACGCCGCCGAGGTCCAGGAGCAACGGGGCCTTGCGGCACAGGGTGTGGGCCGCGCGGAGTTTGGGTTCGGCCAGGCAGTCTGAAAGAAGCAGGTAGGCTGCCTTGCCGGGTGCAAGCCGTGTATTCAGGTCTTCCACGGCCTGCATCAGGCCGGGAGCGGTGACCGCGTCTGCGGAAGCAACCACGTAGAGCCGTTCGCACGGGGTGGGCGGCTTGTGGGCCGCCGGTCCGGCTGCGGCAACGCAGTTGCGATGAACCGCAACCTCCGCGGGCAGGCGCTTGCCAAGCAGTTCAAACTGCCGCCGCGCGAGCAAAGCCTGCTGTGCCTGCAGCGCCGGCAGGGGTTGCGTGCGAAGGGCGGCGGCCGCGGCGATCTCCGCAGTGGCATCGTCCAGGTGAGCCACGCCGCCTTCCCGGACCACGGTCAGGGTCTGCCACGCCTCCGCTTCTGCCTGACCGGGAGGAAGGTCACTGCTGCAGCCCTGCATGCACTGCAGCAGGTCGGGCTGACGCATGAGGGCGACAGCGGCGGCGTAATCCGGCCGCGAGATCTGGAGCGAGCGGATGGCGTAGAGGAAGAGCTCATCCTGCGCCGCGGAAACGGGACCGGCGCCACGCAGCTCCTGCAGATGCTCCTGCAGGTGGTGACTTTCCTCCAGGTGCAGGTCCGCCTGCAGCAGAAGACCGAAGCCCTCGGTGCGGTGCAGGGCGGTGGCGTTTTGCGTGTACTGCCGGGCGGCGGAGTAGGTGCCGGGCCACTGTTGCGCCAGGCTGCAGAGGCGCGCGAGGGAGAACACCTCCTCGCCATCGTGCACGGCCTGCTGCAGCCGCAGGCACTCCGGCAGGGCAGCCTTGACGGCTGCGGCAAAGGCGGCCTGTTCCGTGCTGGACCAGTTGCTCATGTCGCTGCGCACGTCTTCTACCGCTTGCTGCAGCGCCGCATAGCTTGCGGAAGGTGTGGGCAGTGCGGATTCCGCCGCGACCGTTGGTTCCGATGGCTGTATAGGAGTCGGCGGTGCCTGCGCGATGGCGCGAACAGAGACGCAGCCGGTTACCGCAAGCGCAGAAGCCAGGCAGCATCGACGCAGACGCAGGAGTCCTCGCAGCCACAGCGTCCCAAGCATTTATGCCTCCATGGCACCGGAGTATACGGCCATGCCCGCCACCGCGTCGACGCCCATCGCGTCCAGGTCGTCCACCTCCTGCTGCGAGCGGATGCCGCCGGCGACGATGAGCTGCTTTGCCGTGCAGGCGCGCAGGATGGCGGCGGCGTCGATGGGAAAGCCGGACATGGTGCCCTCGGTGTCGACGTGCGTGTAGAGAAAGGCGGCGCAGTCGTTTTCCAGCCAGGTGACGGCCTCCTCCGGGGTCAGGTCGACCTGCTCCTTCCAGCCCTTGACCGCGACCCTGCCGGCCTTGGTGTCGACGGAGAAGACGAGCCTGTCTTCGCCCAGAGACTGGCGCAGCGACTCGGCAAAGGCGAGGTTCAGCACCGGGTGGCGCTTGCGGTCGGCCTCGCTGCTGCCGCCGAACAGCGTGGAACCGTAGATGACGCGGGTTGCGCCGCGGTCGAGCATGCGCTGGCCGTCGTCGGGTGTGCGCAGGCCGCCGCCTACCTGGCAGGGCAGCCTGCGGGTGAACTGCTCGATGAGGCCGGCGTTGGAACCCTGGCGCATGGCCGCGTCCAGGTCGATGAGCTGCACCAGCGGGTACTTTTGAAAGCGCTCGATCCAGTAGTCGAAGTCGTCAAAGGCGAGCTTGAGGGTTTGACCCTGGACGAGCTGGACGATGCGGCCGCCCATAAGGTCGATGGAAGGGATGAGCATACGTTTAAGGTACCGCGCCCGCGCTGCGGTGTCTGGATGCGGCAGACGTTCCGGCCTGGTGCTGGAAGGCTGGTGCCGTACCCTCCAGCAAGGCAATCAGAGTCGAACGGAAACCCCGGCCTGCTGCAACTCGCGCTTCAGCGCCCAGGAATCTGTGATGCCGAAGTGGAAGATGCTGGCGGCGAGCGCGGCGTCGGCCTTGCCGCCCCCGAGGCCGGTGCTGAAGACCTCTGCGAAGTGTTGCGCGTTGCCGGCGCCGCCGCTGGCGATGACCGGGATCGACACAGCGGCAGAGACGTGGGCGGTGAGCGCGCAATCGAAGCCGGCGCGGGTACCGTCGGCGTCCATGCTGGTCAGCAGAATTTCGCCGGCGCCGCGCTGCTCGGCTTCGCGTGCCCAGTCGACGACGCGGAGGCCGGTGGGTTTGCGGCCGCCGGAGACGTAGACTTCCGCTTCGGCGATGGAGTCCGCGGCTGCGGCATTGCGTCGCGCGTCGATGGCGACGATCACGGCCTGCGCGCCAAAAGACGCACCGATCTCGCCGATGAGCTCGGGGCGGGCGATGGCGGAGGAGTTGATGGAGACCTTGTCGGCGCCGGCGTCGAATACGGCGGCTGCATCGTCTGCGGAGCGAATGCCGCCGCCGACGGTGAAGGGGATAAAGAGTTCTGCTGCCGTGCGCTTGACGGTGTCGATGAGGGTACCGCGGCCCTCGTGCGTGGCAGTGATGTCGAGCAGGACGATCTCGTCCGCGCCGGCAGCGGCGTGGCGGTGCGCAAGCTCTGCGGGGTCGCCGGCGTCGATGATGTCGACGAACTGGATGCCCTTGACGACGCGGCCTCCGCGGACGTCGAGGCAGGCGATGACACGTTTCGTCAGCATAGGGAGACCGGAGAGGAGAGAGGGTTGGGCATTCGCCTGGGTGGAGTGACGGGCACGCTAGAGTTCCAAGAAGTTGCGGAGTAAGTGGAGGCCAGTATCGCCGGACTTTTCCGGATGGAATTGGACGCCCATGACGTTGTCGCGCTCGACGGCCGCGGTAAACGCGCCGCCGTAGTGGGTGGTGGCGGCGGTATCGGCGGCGACGGGAGCGCGCCAGGAGTGGGTGTAGTAGACGAAGCTGCCGGGAGCGATGCCGTTCAGCAGGCGGCTTTCGGGGTGGATGTCCTCGAGCGAGTTCCAGCCGACGTGCGGGGACTTGAGCGGAGTGCCGTCGTAGGTGGCAGGAAAGCGCTCGCAGTCGCCGCCGAAGTGGCAAAGGCCGTCGGTCGATGCGGCTTCGGTCGAGCCTTCATACAACCACTGGAGGCCGACGCAGATGCCCAGGAACGGAACGCCGCGGGCGATGGCTTCGCGGGTGGCCCCAGTCAATTGCAGGTCGTGCAGCAACTGGGTGGCGCGAAAGTGGCCGACGCCAGGGAGAACAATCCTGTCAGCACGGCGCACGTCTTCGGGGGATTGCGTCACGTGAGTCGCCGCACCGAGATAGTTGAGCGCCTTAACGACGCTAGTGAGATTGCCGGCTTTGTAGTCAATGACCTGGATCATGCCGCCTGCGGCCTCTTCGTCCAGTCTTCCACGCGAAGGTTTTCTACGTGGAGGAAGGCTGCGTGGTTCGTTACCAGTACCGCGTCCAGCGCGAGGGCGTGCGCCGCGATGAGGCTGTCCAGCGCGGCGAGTGGTTTGTCGAGGTGCTGTTGGGTTGCGCTGGTAGCCGCGTACCGCTGCGCGCATCGTGAGTCCCAGGGCTCCACGGTGATGCTGTGCAGGAGTTCTTCAGTCGCGAGACGCGCTCTCGCGTTTGCCGGCAGAAAAGCGAGCCCGAAGCGCAACTCCGCTTCGTTCACGGATGAAAGAAAGAGCTGTCTTCCTGGGATGCTTTGCATGCGGAAGTTCAACGCGGGAAACGCTTGTTTGACATAGAAGCTGACGATGTTGGTGTCGAGCAGGTAGCGAGTCATTCCGAGAAGTCGGGGATGCGGATGGGTGAGCGGTCGCGTGGCGGCAGAACAAACGCATCCCGTTCCTCCTGCGTCAACGTGGCAACCATTTTGAAAAAGCGATCCAGGGTCTGATCTTTGGGCGAGAGGATGACGTCGCCGGTATGCGGGTCTCTGCGGATGGCGACTTCGTCGCCGTCGAAGCGGAACTCGCTGGGCAAGCGGACTGCCTGGCTGCGGCCGTTCTTGAAGAGCTTGGCTGTACGCTGCATTGTTTACCTCGAATCTATACCGTAGTCTATACCGTGCCATGACCATGAGTGAGTATCGCCAGAATTGATGCGGCAGCCTTGCGGGGTTCGTCGGGAATGGGCTTTTTGCGTTAGCACTGAGAAGCGAAAGTGCCTAGGCGATCTTGGCGAGATGGCGCCTTTGTCGTCGATTGGCTAGCTTATTGCCTTCTCTACTGTGCTGCCAAAACTTCCTCTGGTGAGGCGCCGAGCTATAAGCTTTGCAACTCCAGGCTTTCCGATCATTACGGCACGCCTTCGCGGAACCAAACTACAGCAGGCCCTTGGTGCTGGGAAGAAGGTCTTTCATGCGTTCGTCGCGGCTGACGGCACCGCGCAGGGCGCGCGCGAAGGCTTTGAAGATGGCTTCGATCTTGTGGTGATTGCTGCGGCCGTACATGGTTTTGACGTGGACGTTCGCCTTCGCGCCGCGGGCGAAGCCGTCGAAAAAGTCAGGGAGCAGCTCGGTTTGTAAGTCGCCGACCAGGGGCACGGTGACCTGGTCGTCGACTGCGTAACTAACTCGTCCCGACAGGTCGACGGCGGCAACGGCGAGCGTCTCATCCATGGCCATGACAAAGTAACCGGCGCGGAGGATGCCTTTCTTGTCGCCAAGTGCTTTCTCGAAGGCTTCACCGAGCGCGATGCCCACGTCTTCCACGGTGTGGTGCTGATCGACGTCGAGGTCGCCGTTGCATTTCAGGGTGAGGTCGAAGCCGCCGTGGCGGGTGAACAGCTCCAGCATGTGGTCCAGGAAGCGAATGCCGGTGGAAACCGTGTACTGGCCGCGGCCGTCGAGGTTGAGCGTGAGGGCGATCTGCGTTTCGGTCGTACTGCGCTGCACGACACCGGTGCGTGCGGGGAGGGATGCGCCGGAGCGGCTGTCTTCGCCGCCTGCCTGCACAGTCTGGCGCTCGGTGGCCTCGTTCCAGCCGGAGCTCTCGGGCGTGTCGGCGCGCGCCGTCCGGTGGGCTTCCGCGCCTGCCGGCGACGAGGGAGCCGGCCTGGCAGGTGGGGCGAAGCTCGCGGGGGACGATGTCCCGAACGCGACGTGGAGGTCGCCGGCGTTCTCGCTGACCTCTTCCGGAACGACATTCGCACCCGTGGAGCGCGACTGGGGTTGCGGGTGCGACAGGTCACCGGTGTAGGGTTCGCCGGTGAGCTTGCCCCTGTCTTCTTCACCGGCATCCATGGTGGTGCGGCTGGTGGCTGGGTTTTGCTGTATCGGCTCACTCATATTCGCGTGCTCCCTCCTTTTCATTGTCTGGCACGGCAGCGTCCGCGGGTGTCCAGCCAATGCTGGCAAGTGCATCGCGCAGGGCGGCAATGGCCGTGTCGACCTGCTCCGCCACGCCCACGGTCATGCGCACAAAGCCCGCAAGGCCGGGGTCGCTGGAGCGGTCGCGTAACAGCACGCCGCGGGCGCGCATGGCTTCCACAAGCAGCCTGTGCTTTGGCCCAATGCGCATCAGGATGAAGTTCGCCTCGCTCGGCCAGCGTGGCACCTTCATGTGGTCGAGCGTCTTTTCCAGGCGGGCGCGACCATCGCGAATCTGCCGGACATACCAGTCGAGATACTCGGTATCGCCCACCGCGGCTTCCACCGCCAGCAGGGCGATGCCATTGACGTTATACGGAGAGCTTGCCTTGCGGATGGGATCGACGAGGGCTTTGGGCCCCGCAATCAGGCCTGCGCGCAGGTTGGCAAGACCGTAGGCCTTGGAGAACGTGCGCGCCACGATCAGGTTCCCGGGCCCGGTACCCGCGGCAATGTCGTCCATCACGGTTTCGCCGAAGAAGTGGAAGTATGCCTCGTCGACCATGATGAGGGCGTGGGGCGCGGCGTTGGCGATCTCGTACACCTGCGCGCGCGTCATGACCGCACCGGTTGGATTGTTGGGCGATGCAAGGATGATGAGCTTGGTGCGTGCGGTGATGGCGGCGAGCAGCCCGCTGTGCGGAAACTGCAGCGATGCGTCGGCCTGCACACGCACGATCACGGCGCCCATGGCCGTGGCATTCACGTCGTACATAAAGAAGGACGGCGTGGCGAAGACGCACTCGTCGCCTTCCTCCAGATAGGCAAAGCAGACAAGGTGGATCGCCTCGTCGACCGCGTTGGTCAGCAGCACCTGTTCGGGTTGGAGGCCAAGCACGTCGGCCACAACGGCCTCCACCGGGGCGCGCTCGGGATAGATGGTGAGGCCTTCAAGGGTCAACCGGCCAAGTGCCTCGCGTACGCGTGGGCTGGGCGCGTGGGTGTTCTCGTTGAAGTCGAGTCGCAGGGCGTTGCGGCCGGCAAGCGGTGGGTGGTACTCCGGCATGTTCTGCACGGCGCGACGGGGCGCAATGGTACGTGGTGGCGACGTTTCCGCCTGAGGAGAGGGAAGGCTCTCGGCAGATGCCTGGACGGGAGAGAGGGTGCCGTGCTCCGTGGCGGTCGTCATGCCTTGCCCAATTTCATGCGGATGCGCACGCTTTCGGCGTGAGCGGTGAGGCCCTCTGCCGTGGCCAGGGCGATGGCGTGCGGACCAAGGGTGGCAAGACCCTTTGCGGTGTAGTGCTGCACGGTGATGACCTTGAGGAAGTCGACCACGCTGAGGCCGCCGCGCATGCGGCCGACGCGGCCCGTGGGCAGCACGTGGTTGGGTCCGCTGATGTAGTCGCCCATTGATTGCGGGGAGTGATTGCCGACGAACACGGAGCCGGCGTTGCGCACCCAGTCCAGGTCGGCGATGCTGTCGACCGTCAGGTGCTCCGGCGCCAGGCGATTGGTGAGGGCGTGGGCTTCTTCGACGGAGCCGCACAGGAAGACGGTGCCGCGCGCCTGGAGCGAAATCTTTGCGAGCCGGTTGTGTTTCGCCTGCCGCCCTGTTTCGGTCACGACCGATTTGGCCAGGGCCTCATTCGTTGTAACAAAGACGGCGAGGGTTTCCGGGTCGTGCTCGGCCTGTGCAACCAGGTCCGCGGCGATGCCGGCGGGGTCACCGGTTTCGCTGGTGATGGTGATCTCCGTCGGTCCGGCGGGCATGTCGATGCCGCACTCGGTGCTGGCGAGGACTTTGGCCGCGGTGACAAAGAGGTTACCGGGACCGACGATCTTGTCGACGCGGGGGATGCTTTCCGTGCCATACGCAAGCGCCGCAACGGCCTGTGCGCCGCCGATGCGGTAGAACTCCGTGACACCGGCGAGATAGGCCGCGGCGAGTGTTTCCCGCGCGGGCTTTGGGCTGACCACGACGATGCGCGGCACACCCGCGACCTGTGCGGGAATGGTCGTCATGAGCAGCGTGCTGGGCAGCGGAAAGCGGCCGCCGGGAACGTAGCAGCCGACCGAGTCGAGCGGCCGCACGATCTGGCCGACACCGACGCCGGGCGTATTTTCCGTGGACCATTCCTCCGGCTTTTGCTGCTCGGCAAAGCTGCGAATATTGTGTGCCGCGGTCTGCAGTGCGGTGCGCAGGGCCTGCGGAACGGCGTCCCAGGCGGCGTGCATCTCCTCACGGGTGACGCGCAGCGGCGTGTTCTTGTGCAGGCCGTCGAGCTTCCTCGCCAGCTTGGTCAGCGCGCGGTCGCCGCCCTCACGCACGGCGGCCATGATCTTGCGCACCACGGGCTCGACCTCGGCAGTCTTCACGGCGCCGCGACGCTCCAACTCGCGAAGCAGCTTTTCTGCATCCTTGCCGCTGGTCTTTACGATTTTCATGTCCGATCCTTTTCCACTTTGCACTTCGCCAATACGTTCAAAATACGATGGCAAATTGCTTCTGTTTCGGTTTTTACCTCGGCTTCGAGCGTGACAAGCCTGGCGAGCCTTCCTGCAACAGCATTCTCGTGCCAGAGCTGGAGACGGTCTCCGACAGGAAGATCTGATCCACGTGAAGCTACATGATCGAGAAATTTTCGATCATCCGTGGTGATTCTTTTCTCAAAGGCCGCCCGACAAGAAAGTCGTTCGCAGGTATCAACAGCTCCACGAACACCTGCGAGGAACTCTCTCGCAATCACCCGTGTCTTCGCGTCGATTCTGCGTTGACGCACTGTTTACAACACCACTTTGCTCAGGGGATATTCCACAATGCCGCTGCCGCCGGCTGCCTTCAGCTTTGGAATCACATCGCGCACGGTGGTCTCGTCGAGGATGGTGTTTACCGCGACCCATGCGCTGTCCTGCAGGTGCGAAACGGTGGGCGAGGACAGCGCGGGAAGAACGGCCAGCACCGCATCGAGCGAGGCCCTGGGAACATTCAGCATCAGGCCGACCTGACTCATGGCGTTGATGGCGCCGTTCAGCATCATGGCGAGATTCTGGATCTTTTTATGCTTGAACGGGTCGGCCCACGCAGCCCTGTTCGCGATGAGCTGGGTTTCGCTGTGCATGAGCGTTTCGATGATGCGGAGGCGGTTGGCGCGCAGGCTGCTGCCGGTCTCGGTGACCTCGACAATGGCGTCGGCAAGCATGGGCGGCTTGACCTCCGTCGCACCCCAGCTGAACTCCACCTTGACGGGGATCTGCTTTTCGGCAAAGTAGCGCTTGGTGTATTCCACCAGTTCCGTTGCGATGATCTTGCCGGCAAGGTCTTCCGGCTTCTGGTAGGGCGAGTCTTCCGGTACGGCCAGAACCCACCGTACGGCCTGGCGTGACTGCTTGCTGTAGGTCAACGAGGTGACGCGCTCGACATCGGCAAGGTTCTCCAGCACCCAGTCGTTGCCGGTCAGGCCCGCGTCCAGCGCACCCGCTTCCACATAGCGCGCCATCTCCTGCGCACGGACCAGCATGCACTGGATTTCATCGTCGTTGATGGCGGGGAAGTAGGAGCGGCCGTTTGCGGCAATCTGCCAGCCTGCGCGCGCAAACAGGGCGACGGTCGCATCCTGCAGGCTGCCCTTGGGAATGCCGAGACGGAGTGTTTGTGCCATTAGCTGTTCCCTCTGATGCGTTTCGTGAAGCAACTGACGGTGCCCTCGTGGCAGACAAGGCCGTCTCCGTCCACGGTGACGCGAAAGAGCAGGGCATCGGTATCGCAGTCGGTGCTGGTGGTGACGATGCGCAGGCGGTTGCCGCTGGTTTCACCCTTCATCCAGAGTTTGTTGCGGGTGCGGCTCCAGAAGGTGACAAAGCCCGTGTCCAGCGTGTGCCGGTAGCTTTGCTCGTTCAGGAAGCCGAGCATGAGGACCTCGCCGGTATGGGCGTGCTGCACGATGCCGGGGACGAGCCCGCCCATCTTGTTGAAGTCGATCGGGACCTCTGCCGTAACTTCCTGTTGCATGAACCGTTTCTCCTGCCGGGCTGATGAGTGGAACAGCGGATTGGAACAGCGGGCACAAAAAAGCCCGCCGGCTTGTGTGCGTCAGCGGGGTCTGTCTGTGTAGAGTCTGGATAGAGCCTGTTACGCAAACACACCAGAGACAGCCCTCGACGCGACGTGCGCGTGATGGTGGCGGCCAGGATGATGCGTGAGCGACATAACAGCCCTGAGCCTATCGGCAACGGGGGGCAGTGTCAACTGCGGCTTGGACAGACCGGAGCCCGTTGTTGACGCTACTTCTGACCCTGTTCCTGATAAGCTGAGCCCGTTGCCGCACCAGTGAAGGTGCGGCATGGCAGCGTCTCTGACGTTGAGACGCGCCCAGCCCTGCGGGGTCCGGAGATCGCACCATGCGTCTGCACCGTCTTGCCGTTCTAGCGTTGTCCCTGTTGCTGCCGTTTGCCGGCGTTATTACTCTGGCCGGGCAGGCAAAGCCCGCCGCGGCTGCCACCAAGGCGGCGACGCCGCTGGACCTGAATACCGCCACCGCCGATCAATTGAAAACGCTGCCCGGCATCGGCGATGCGTACGCGAAGCGCATTGTGGATGGCCGTCCTTACACCATGAAAAACCAGATTGTGCAGCGGGGCATCGTGCCGCAGGGCACATACGACACGATCAAGGACAGCATTGTCGCCAAGCGGCCGCCTGCCGCAGCCAAGAAGTAAACGCACGCACGGCGGGGTGCGATGCGGACTGGAAACCGGGTTTCGATGCCGTTGCCCAGGCACCGTGCGCGGATTCGCGGGTGCGTCCTGGTTCCGCCGACGTTGACGTGGGCAAAGTGGTGCAGGTTTTTGTCGTCAGTTGACGGAATGGGGGGTACAGTGAAGGGAACCGTAGCAAGCAGTCGCCGGCACTGTTCCTGAAGGAGAGCCGAGACCTGCCGTCATTTCCTATGAGTTGCAGACCTGGCACCTACGTTCGTCGATGCAGTGCGGTGCTTGCCGCTGCCGCGGTCTCATTTGCGCTTGCAGGGTGCGGTGAGGTGAACTCCTCGACCTCGCGGCAGATCGCCGCGCTGCGCATTGTCGATGTCTCTCCGGATGCGGGCGGCCTGGACTTTTATGCGAACACAACCGCCCTGACGTACAACGTCGGGTTTGGGACCGTGAGCTCCTACATCTCCTTCGCGCCGGGCGCGTACACGTTTGGCGTGCACCCATCGGGTATGGCGTCCATCCTTGTTTCCGCGCGTGGAACGCTTGCCGTGAACCAGCAATACACGCTGCTGGTCGGCAACGTTGCCGCAGGTCTGCAGACGCTGTTGCTGCAGGACCAGAGCCAGCCGGCGCCCTCCGGCCAGATTGCGCTGCGCGTGGTCGACCAGGCAACGCGCGTCGGCGCGGTCGATGTTTACCTGGTGCCACAGGGTGGTTCGCTGGTGGCGACCACGCCGGTGCTGACCGGCATAACGTTCAGCAGGGCGACCAACCTGCCACGCTACATCAACGTGCCGACGGGTTCCTACACGATCGTGGTCGTGCCAAGCGGTACGGTGCCGGTCGCAACCACGGTCACCAGCTACACTGGCGCGGTCGTCACCTACCCCGGTGGCAGCGCACGCACGGTTCTGCTGCTGGACCAGCAGTTGGTCACCACGCCCGGCGTGCAGGTTGTGATTGCAAACGACTACGATTCGCCGCTGGCAGCTTCCTGACCGGCCGGCGTGCATCCCTGCTTGATTGGTGCCTGACAAATTCGTTCCTGCCCTGTCGCTCGGTCGTCGCTGCCTGTGTGGACCTGTTGCAAGAGGCCGTATCGGGATGCAATGACTCGTTACAGTGCTGCAACAGCAAGAGCCACGCCCGGGAGTCCCGGCGACTTGGGGATGGGATGTTTGACGACACCGGCAAAGCGAAAGGCCTCCGCGGGGAGGCCTCTTGCGCGTTGCCGTGTTCCAGGCCGGATGGCCTAGTAGCGGTAGGTTTCTGTCTTGTACGGGCCATCGACCGGAACGCCGATGTAGTCTGCCTGGCGCTTGCTGAGCGTGCTCAGCTTGACCCCGATCTTTTCCAGGTGCAGGCGCGCCACTTCTTCGTCCAGCTTCTTGGGCAGCACGTAGACGCCAATCGCGTAGTCGTCCTTCTTGGCCCACAGGTCGATCTGCGCAAGGGTCTGGTTGCTGAAGCTGTTAGACATGACGAAGCTGGGATGACCGGTCGCGCAGCCAAGATTGACCAGCCGGCCTTCGGCCAGGACGAAGATCTGGTGCCCGTCCGGAAAGGTGTACTGGTGCACCTGCGGCTTGATCTCCAGCTTCTCGACACCGGGAGCGGTGTTCAGCTTTTCCATCTGGATTTCGTTGTCGAAGTGACCGATGTTGCAGACGATGGCCTGGTTCTTCATCCGCTGCATATGATCGAGCGTGATGATGTCCACGTTGCCGGTGGCGGTGACGTAGATGTCGCCGCGGCCCAGGGTGTCCTCAAGCGTGGTGACTTCGTAGCCCTCCATCGCCGCCTGCAGCGCATTGATGGGGTCGATCTCGGTCACGATCACGCGCGCGCCCATGCCGCGGAGCGAGTGCGCGGAACCCTTGCCCACATCGCCGTAACCGCAGATGACAGCGACCTTGCCCCCCATCATCACGTCGGTCGCGCGCTTGATGCCGTCGGCGAGCGATTCCTTGCAGCCGTACAGGTTGTCGAACTTGCTCTTGGTCACGGAGTCGTTCACGTTGATGGCGGGGATGAGCAGCTTGCCCTCTTCCATCATCTTGTACAGGCGGTGAACGCCGGTGGTGGTTTCTTCGCTGACGCCCTTCCACTCGCGCACAACGCCGTTCCAGCGCTGTGGCGTTTCCTGCAACACTTGCACGAGCAGTGCCTGGATCACGGCTTCTTCTTCGCTGCCGGGGGTTGCATCGACAAAGGATCGGTCACCCCGTTCAAGCTCATACCCCTTATGAATAAGGAGGGTCACATCGCCGCCGTCGTCCACGACCATCTGCGGTCCAAGGTTTCCGGGGAAGGTGAGTGCCTGGTTCGTGCACCACCAGTACTCCTCAAGGGTCTCGCCCTTCCAGGCGAACACGGGCGTGCCGGTGACAGCGATGGCGGCGGCGGCATGGTCCTGCGTGCTGAAGATGTTGCAGCTTGCCCAGCGCACGTCGGCGCCGAGCGCCTTCAGCGTTTCAATCAGCACGGCGGTCTGGATCGTCATGTGCAGCGATCCGGTGATGCGCACGCCGGCCAGTGGCTGCGACGGCGCATACTTTGCGCGGATGCTCATGAGGCCAGGCATTTCCTGCTCGGCAATGTTGATTTCCTTGCGACCCCAGTCGGCAAGCGAGATGTCCGCGACCTTGTAGGGCAGGGTTGCCGGTGCGGAAGTCTCGGTCAACTCGTGCGTCAAAACGGCAGTAGCCATGTGTCGTCGTCCTTATCGATGTAGTCCCTGGAGGTCAGGGTGGAACCCAATCCAAAGGCTATCATCGTTCGCACGGCCGGCACGCCATGAGTTCACGATGGGAGGTCGTCCCGGTGGTTCTGACGCAGTTCTCCGGTGCGGGTTGCAGCCATGCACAAGTGCTTCGCGTTCCCCGGGTCTGTGCGCCGTATGGCTGGACGCAATCCCGTGCGTTTGTGCTTTGACCGTGTAGCACCATGGTTGTAGCATTCCGCTTATCGCACCCGGCATTGCCGGATCAGGTCCGAACGCCGGGATGCCGGATAGACGAGACGACGCAAGCATGCGCTTTGGGGACGGGCTAAAGGCAGAACGGGAGCGGCGCGGCATTGCGCTCGATGAAATCGCCACGGCCACGCGGGTAAGCCTGCGCAACCTGCAGGCACTGGAGGCGGAGCGCTTTACGGAACTTCCCGGTGGTGTGTTCAACCGCGGCATTGTGCGGTCTTATGCGCGGTTTTGCGGTCTGGATGAAGACGGCACCGTGACTGCCTATGGCGATGCCCTGCGGCAACACGGCGTCGACCCGGACCGGGAGCATGCTGACTGGGTCACCTTTGCCGAAAACGTCCGGCGCAACCGGGAGTCGCTGCAGCCACAGCGCCGGCTGCGCTGGTTTGGGGTGGCGGCCATGCTGCTGGCGACGCTTCTGCTTGCGGCGGGGGTGTACGCCCTTCTGCTTCACCGGCGCATCCTGCCAATGCCCCCCGGCCTGCAGCGGCTGTGGCAGCGGCATACCGGGCAGGGGACGTAAACGACCGCGCGGGAGCAGGCCTGGAGGGTGTCAGGTTGCGGCCTTTGCCGTGCGTGGGACCACGGGCTTTCTTCCGGGGTGGCAAACAGGTAAACTTTGCACACCACTTTCCCCGCACAGACCTGTGCCGTGAAGTCATCATGGAGGAGTATTTTGTCCAATCGCGATCGTTTCCTGTTTACGTCTGAATCCGTCACCGAAGGCCATCCCGACAAGATCGCGGATCAGATCTCGGACAGCATCCTCGACGCCTGCCTGGAGCAGGACCCGTACAGCCGGGTAGCGTGCGAGACGCTGACCTGCACCGGCCTGGTGGTGATTGCCGGTGAGATCACGACGAAAGCCTATGTGGACTTTCAGTCCCTGGTGCGGAACACGGTCGCGGATATTGGCTACACGCACTCCGAGTACGGCTTCGATTCGAACACCTGCGCGGTGATCTCCACCATCAACAAGCAGAGCCCCGACATTGCACAGGGTGTGGATACGGGAGGCGCCGGCGACCAGGGCATGATGTTTGGCTACGCGACCAATGAAACGCCGGAACTGATGCCGCTGCCGATTTCGCTGGCACACCGCCTTGCCGAAAAGCTGAGCGAAGTGCGCAAGAACGGCACCATGCCGTACCTCCGGCCGGATGGCAAGAGCCAGGTCACGGTGGAGTACGAGGAAGTGGGCAAGCCTTCGCGCATTGACGCCGTCGTGATCTCGACGCAGCACGACGAGAACGTTACCAACGAGCAGTTGCGTGCCGAGGTGCAGAAGCACGTGATTGAGGCAGTGATCCCCGCGGAACTGCTGGATGGGAATACGAAATTTCACATCAACCCGACGGGCCGCTTTGTGATCGGCGGACCGATGGGCGACTCTGGCCTGACCGGACGCAAGATCATTGTGGACACCTATGGCGGCATGGGTCGTCACGGCGGCGGCGCGTTCAGCGGCAAGGATGCGACCAAGGTGGATCGCTCTGCGGCTTACATGGCGCGGTATGTGGCGAAGAACATTGTGGCCGCAGGGCTGGCTGATCGCTGCGAGGTGCAGCTTGCCTATGCGATTGGCGTGGCCGAGCCTGTTTCTGTGCTGGTCGACACCTTTGGCACGGGAACGCTGGAGCCGCAGCAGCTTACGGAGCTGGTACGCTCCACCTTTCAACTGACGCCGAAGGGCATCATCGAAACGCTGCAGCTGCGCCGCCCTGTCTTCAAAAAGACCGCGGCCTACGGGCACTTTGGGCGCTCCGGCGACAGCTTTACCTGGGAAGCGACAGACAAGGCGCAGCAGCTCAAGGCCAGTGCGGAGAAGTTTGAGCCGGTAGCTGCCGGCAAGTAACCGCGCCCGCGCCGGGCACTCTGCCTGCGCCACGCCGCACCCCGAAGCGGGTGCGGCGTGGCATTTTCTTTCAGCAGAGCGCGCGCATGCGGCAACGGCAATGCGCCCACCATCGTCCCATTCAAAAAAACAGGCGGACTCCCATGCTGATTCACAACACGTTCGACATTCGTTTCTTTATGCCATGCGACACGGCCATGATTGCGCTGCTGCATCTTGACCCTTCGCTAGATCTGCAGCTGCGGTCGAAGGACGCGCTGGTCGTGGAGCACGTGGGAACCGACGGGGTAACCCAGACCATTACGCCGCGCCAGTACACCGATGTGTTCGGCAACCGTTGCGAGCGCTTTGTTGCGCCGTGGGGCTCGCTGAAGCTCACAACCGACAGCCTGGTGGAAGTGCCGGATAGCAAGGACGTGCAGCCGGTCGATGCCGCACAGCACAGCATCGACGATCTGCCCAGCGACGTGCTGCAGTTCCTGCTCAGCAGCCGCTACTGCGAGGTCGACCGCTTTGCGGGCATCGCGTCCGACCTCTTCGGCCACCTGGCCAAGGGCTGGGAGCTTGCCTCCGCCATTCGCGACTGGGCGCACAACAAGGTGCGCTTTGACTACAGCAAGGCGCGGCCCACCAAGACGGCCATGGATGTGTTTACCGAGCGGGAAGGCGTGTGCCGGGACTACCAGCACCTGGCCGTGACCCTGAGCCGGGCCATGAATATTCCGGCGCGTTACGCCACGGGGTACCTTGGGGACATCCGCCTGCCGTATGCCGGGGCGGGCGATTTCTCTGCCTGGTACCAGGTCTACCTTGGCGGCCAGTGGTGGCACATGGACGCGCGGCACAACACGCCACGCTTTGGCCGCGTGCTGATGGCCACGGGCCGGGACGCCGCCGATGTGGCGATTACGACCTCGTTCGGTGCCGCCAACCTGACCGGGTTCCAGGTGGAATCGTACGAGGTAACGGCCGAGGGCGAACGCGTGCCGCTGCCGACGTACGCCGGCTAGAGCGACCGCAGCACCGTCGCCTGTGCGCGCCGGGCGTCACCTGGCCGTTTGCTAGACTACCTGCAACGGTGACCATCCCCTTTCCACGCAGCATTGCCTACACGCACGCGTTGGCCTTTGCAACGTTGTTTGCGCTGGGTTTGATGGCCGAGGGCAATCCGCCGCTGATGTGCTGCACGCTTGCCTGCATCATCCTGGTGGGGACGCTCGCGTTTAACGTGGGCGGGGGCATGCGCAGCACTACCGGCGCGTACGTCTTTTTTACGGTGTTGTTTACGGGCCTGCTCGGGGCCATGACCAAGTTCGTGCTCAACGAGCCGTTGCTTGAGAACGTGGCGAACGCCGACCAGACGCTGGCAATCTACTTTGCCGGAACCGTGACCATGACGCTGGCTGTATTCGCCAGCAAACGGCTGCGGCGCAAGACGCCCATCCTCAAGGATCGGCTGACGTATGAGAATACGCCGCGCGTGGTGATGGGCTGCTTTGCCGCAGGCGTGATGCTGCCGACCGTGCTGCAGCTGCTGTTTCCGGGGGGCGCCGGCGCCTTCGGCACGATCCTGGCGCAGCTGAACATCGCCCTGCCACTGTGCGTCAGCGTGGGCGTGTACCAAAGGGTGCGGCAGACCAACGGTCGCGTCAGCTTTAACTGGCCGAGCTTCCTCGCCTTCCTGTACAGCACGTATATCGGTCTTGCGGCGTTTTCAAAAGAGGGTATCTTCGGCAGCGCCACCGCGTGGCTGGTGGCTGCCGCGGCCGCGCGCATTCGCTTTGGCGCACTCAAGGCCATGGTTGTCCTTGCGGTTGGCATCGGGTCGGTGTACCTGCTTGTGCCGTACTCGCAATACGGCCGGAACTTCCGGCTGGGATACGGCGGCAACTTCGAGTTGTCCAAGCAGTTGCTGCGGCATCCGCTGGAGACGCGCAAACTGGCCTACGCCCGTGCCGATGTGCGGCCGATGGAGCAGTACCACTGGTACAACGCGGACCACGGCATCCTGGACCGCCTGACCCTTGTGCCGATCGACAGCGCGTTGATTCGTCAGACCGACGCCGCCGGGCCGATCGGCTGGACGAATGCGGGGCTGTACTTTCTAAACATCCTGCCGCACTTCATTTTGCCTAACAAGGCGGACCTGGCAACGGGCAACCAGTATGCGCATGAGATCGGCATGCTGGCCGCGGCAGACCATACCACCGGCATCTCGTTTTCGCCGTTCGGCGAGGCCTACCACCTGGGCAGCTGGAACGGCATCCTGGTGCTGCTGCCGCTGGTGGAGTGCTTCATGTTTGTGGTGCTGGAGTCCGTGGTGGGCAGCCTGGACGATTCGCCGTGGGGGTTGTTTTTCATCGCCTACTTTTCCCATGGCGCGGCAGAAGGCATGCTGCAGGTACCCGTGCGCATGGCGTCGGTCGGCGTCGAGGCGATTCTGGCGTGCGCCCTGTTCATGATCTACGTCACGCCCATCCTCGCAACGTTCATCATCGGCCCAGAGAAACGGCTGACCCGAAGGATTTTGCCCGTGCGTGCCGTGGTTCGCCGCCAGGCGTAGCTGTTGATCGCGTAGCAGCTTACGGCACCGTGGTTATGGCACCTGCGGGGCAAGCTCATGTTCCGGGACAACATGCTCCCCCGCGACAGGTTTTCCTGCGACAGGGTCTGCTGCAACCTTAGAAGGTGCGGTGCGCGCAAAGCCGGGTTGTTCCTGCGCGTCGGCGACCTTTGCCGCGTGCGAGAGAAAGGGCCGCTCGAAGGCGAGATAAAAGAGGTACGCCAGCAGCAGGACAAGGGGCACCGCCGTGGTGGTGAGCAGCAAATAGTCCCATCCCGGGGTCCACGGAAGCAGGGGTTTTGCATACACCCCAAGCAGCAGGAGCGGCACCTCGTGCACCAGGTAAATGCTGTAGGAAAACAGGCCCAGCGATCGCAAGGGACGCCACGCCAGCGCGCGGGGCAGCACACCATGCGATTGCGTTGCCCCACGCGCCAGCAGAAGGGCGGTCAACGCACCCACACCCACATCGCCCAGTAGCGGCCAGCGCACAGTGCCCAGGACAACGGCTGCCACGCAGGGCAGGACGAGCATGGCGGAGTATCGCAGCCGGGCCGGGTTGCCCGCACACTCCGCCGCCCACATGCCGAGCGCAAAGAGCAGCAGGTAGTGCACGTTGCCGTGGTAACCCAGAAGCACGGAGGCGGCGACGGAGACGGCTCCGACGCAGGTGACCGCCAGGGGTGCAGGGAGCCGTCGCCACAGCGCCACCAGCAGCGGAAAGGTCACGTAGATCTGGCACTCCACCGCAACAGACCAAAGCGGCCCGTTGAAGGTGTACTTGGTCGCGTTCGACCAGTTGTGCAGAAGGACCGCATGCATCAGCAGGCTGTGTGCCTGCGGCGGTGCCAGCAGCCCCGCAAAGGTCACCTGGCCAACGGAGAGCAGGGGAAGCAGAAGCACGGACAGCAGCAGCGCAGCGTAATACGGCGGCAGGATGCGACGTATCCGCCTCCGGTAAAACCGTCGCGCGCCGCCCCGCAGCGTGTTGCCGGCGCGGGTCACGGGCAGCATCAGGCAAAAGCCGGAGATGGTGATGAACACCGCAACGCAATAGCCGCCCCACTCAATGACGGGGACAAACCACCCATGCACGTAGCCGGTCGCGGCCGCCAGGTGATGCAGCACAATGTACAGCGCGCACAGGCCGCGCAGCCCGTCGATGTAGCCGAGGTGAATGGCTTCCCGGCCGTGCCCTTTGTGCGCTGACTGGCTCGGTAGATGTTCCGCCGCGATGTCCTGGGACGTACCCGGGGGTTGACTCCACGGGTAGAGCTGCGCTGCCGGCTCCTCACAGGCAGCGTCCGGCGAAGGGTATGTTCGCGGTTCGGCGGTGGCAAGCGACCTGTGCCCGGCGCTGGCGGTGCTGTCGGTCATTGACGACATTCTACGGGTTGCGTGTGGTAGCTGCGCGCCTTGCGGTCCGGGATTTTCAGGCTCCGCAGGCGCGGGGTAGGGGACTCCAACTCGGGGGGCAGGAGAACCTCCGCGGGCGGAGCGCGGTAACATCAAAGACTTATGAACTCGCTTGTTGTCGGTAACCTGGTGCATCGCCCCCTGCGTTCGCTGATCTCGGCCCTTGCCGTGGCGATCGAGGTCATCATGATCCTGTCCGTTGCGGCCGTCATGATCGGCAAGGTCAATGGCTTTCACACCCGCACCAGCGGCATCGGTCTTGACCTGTTTGTGCGGCCCAACGCGGTGAACAATTTTGTCGGCATGAGCCCGGCGGGGGCAAACCTGAAGATCGCGCCGATCCTGCGACAGATCCCCAACGTCGACGTGGTGTCGCCGGTCAACATCCAGATCACCAGTTCGCTCGACAACATTTACGGCATCGACTTCGCCAGCTTCAATGCGCTCACGCCGTTTCATTTTCTGAGCGGTGGCGCATTCACCGGTCCAGACAGCGTGATCATCGACGACTACGTGAAGAAGGGAAGCAAAGTCGGCGATCCGATCAAGATCCTGGGGCACGATTTCATCGTCAGTGGCATCGTTCAGCATGGCCGCGGCGGCCGCAAATTCATTCCGCTCGACACCATGGGCGAGCTGACCAGCACGCAGGGCAAGGCGACAGCGTTCTACCTGAAGACACACGATTCGCCGACCCACCAGGACGAGGTTAAGCAGGCCATTCTGGCGACGCCGGGCATGTCCGGCTACAACGTGCAGACGCTTGACGAGTTCCTGAGCCAGATCACGCCGGAAAAGCTGCCCGCGCTCACCACCAGCCTCTATGTCGTGACCGGGATTGCCGTGGTGGTGGGATTTCTCGTCATCTTCCAGTCCATGTACACGTCCGTGATGGAGCGCACGCGCGAGATCGGGATTTTGAAGTCGCTGGGCGCAAGCAAGTCCTATGTTGTGCAGGCCGTGCTGCGCGAGTCGCTGCTGCTTGCGGCTGTTGGCATCGCGATTGGCGTCGCACTCAGCTACCTGCTCGGCTTTGTTCTGGACAAGACGATGCCGACGCTCGACTTCCAGATTAATAGTGCATGGGTGTTGCGCGGCGTGCTGCTCGCGTTTGCAGGCGCGGTTCTGGGTGCGCTGTACCCGGCGTGGAAGGCCGCCAGCAAAGACCCGATCGATGCGCTGGCCTATGAATAGGCATTGTGCCGGGGGTCAGGCCGTGGGTCCGGCCGCGGGTCCTGCCGCGGGTCTTGTCGTAAATCTTGCCGTGGGTTTTGCCGCGGATCCCTGCCGGGCGGCATGCGGTCGCGCAGCCACCGTTTGAGGCCCGCGATCGGCACCGCCGCACCGACGCAAAGCAGCGTGATGGCACCGAGCAGGAGCAGCTTGTCTCCGGTGCGGTCGGGCCGGTACAGGCGGAGAGCGCGGGCAAACACCAGCATGGGGTAGTGGAACAGGTAAAGCGTGAACGTGCCTTCCGCAACCTGCCGCACGGCACGCGCGGCAAAGGTCCGCCGCGGCAGGTGCACGAGGTCTGACGCGCAGAGCAGCAGAAACAGCGCGGGTAGGCTAATGGCCGCGGCGGCGTACTCCGACAGCGTAGCCCGCACGGCAGGCTGGTGCAGCAGCAGCAACGGATTCGGCAGAGCCTCGATGCGGAAGTAGCCACTGCGGCCGTGGAACGGCACCAGCGTCCACGCAAGCAGGGCAGCGGCGCCGGCAACGGCGGCAACGCGGACGCTGAGCGCGCGCGCGGGCTGCCGCCACCACTGCCACGCGTCATACAGCCAGATACCGCTCCACCAGATCGGCAACAGGAACAACACCTGCGGGCCGCACACCAGCGCAACCGCGGCAAGCAGGGCAACTCGCCTGCCGCCCCGGGCAAACGCCGTAATGCCAAAGAGCACGTAGTACGGCACCTCGTAGCCGAGGGACCAGAACGGCGTGTTCGACAGCAGCAGCGAGGCGTGCCCCCATGCCTGGGAAAGAAAGACGAGGTGCACGCCGATGCGGAAGGGCAGGGAACTCCACGGCTCCGGCAGGATCGCCGCGCGGTAAAAGACCGGGTTACTCCAACGGGAAATCGCATCCAGCACGGTCGTGAGTAGCATCGCCGGCAGCACCACGGAGTACACCCGCGATGCGCGGCTCACGAGATAGCGGCGCGCGTCACGCTCGCGCGTCTCTGTCACAAAGCGGATGACGAAGCCCGAGAGCACAAAGAATCCGGGGACGCGTCGTTTGCCAGAATCATGAGCGGGGGCCAGCCAGTTTGAAACAGGGACAGGGTCGTGTGGCCCAGCAGAACCAGCAGGCATAGCCCAAAGCGGACGGCATCGAGCAGCAGCGATGCGCTCTCCGGCAGGGGATCGATGGTGGCGGACGTGGCGCGATGCGTCTCCACCCGGCCCGGCAGCGGTGCGGCCGCCTCCGCAGTGGCGCCATGCACCTGAACGCTCATGCGGTCGCCTCTCGGCTTTCCTCAGCGATGGCGGCAACGACGTCGATGCGGGGCGCCCAGCGCAGCGCGGCCTCCGGTTTGGTGGCGTACACGTAGGCGACCAGCAGCAGAAACGACGTCAGCCGTACCTCCGCCCAGGCGAAGCTCCAGGGCACGCGTGCATCCAGAAAGCGTTGCACAAACCAGTGGTCGGCGATCAGGGCAAGCGTCGCCCCTGCCGCAATCTGCCGGCGGTGGCGCAGCGCGTGACACAGCGGCAACAGGAACACCACCTCGTCATACGGATGGTGCTTGTAGAACGCGAAGCTCATCGTCGCCATCAGCGCGAGCAGCCAGCCGTCAGCTTCGCGCGACCTGCCCGGCCCGCGCTTCTGCAGCCAGCGCAGGGCGGATACCAACACGGCGGTGGTCAGCACCACGGCAACGGCAAAGCAGAGGACGGTCAGCCGCGGCGTTGCAACCGGCGCGCCGCCGAGCAGGAATTCCAGCAGGTCCATCAGTGTTTGGCCGGGATCGCCGGTGGGCTGGTAGCCAGCCCTGGCGACAGCCAGCGGCTCCGTTGCCTGCCGCAGCAGCGTGTGCCAGGTGTGCGGCTGTGCGATCCAGAGCCACACCAGCAGCAGACCGAGGACCGGCGGAAGCAGCGTCCACAACAGCCGGCGTGCGCCTGCGCGCAGGCCGTTGCGCAGCAGCAGCAGGAGCGCCACGGCCGGCGCAAAGCTGTATTTCAGGTACGAGACGCCGACCAGCAGGAGGCGGGGAACGGCTGGCACCGCCGGCAGGTCGTCGGCACCGATCACCAGCAGGCCCATGGCCCAAAGAGCCAGCACCGCCAAGCCCTGTTGTCCGTTGCTGATGCTGGTCCGCGTGGGCGAAGCTGCAAACAGGGCGCCGGTGAGGCCAACGGCCCACCACCTCCCCCGCAGCCCATAAAAGCGCGCGGCAAGCATTGCACTCGCAACGGCGAAACACACATTGCACACTGCCCATGCCAGGTTCGCCGCATGCAGCGGCATCAGGCCGAACGGCACCAGCAGGACATACAGCTCCGGCAGGTAGTTCGGGTTCTGGGTCCCGATCAGTGCGTTGCCCGGGTTGCCGGCGATGGCGATCTGCCACGGGTCGCGATGCTGCAGCAACAGCCGCTCCGGGGACCATTGGAAGTCCTGCGACCGTGTAACGGCAAAGTACACGCCGGCCACGGCCGAGACCGCGCCGGCCATAGCAAGCACCACTGCCAGCAGCGTGGCTACCAGCGTCATTGGCCGCGACGCCGTCAACCGCGTGGCCGGCTGCGCGGCAGGCCGCGTGTTCAGGAGGCGTTTGCGCGAAACCGGGGGCGTGGCGACGGCCGTACGTGGCATTGCCCTTGATTCTAAAGCCAGCAGTGTCGCCTATCGACGGAATCGGTCCGCTAAAGATTCAGCGAAAGATTTCAACGGTAAAGATGTCAGCCGGCCGTTTCGCCCGGTTCATTTCCACCAGATGCGTCGCCGGGTGCAGACGCACGCGCTTACTGCCCCGTCATGCCTTCCATCGCGTGATGCTGCGGAACCAGCCGATCGCCCAGGTGGAACCGTCGCTGCGCTACCGGGTGAGCCACCGCGTCGCCTTCCACCAGCTGGTACGACCGGTCTGTCGACAGGCCGCGAAAGACCTGCTCCTGCCGGTAGGCCGCGGGCCAGCGCAGGCGCACCTCGTCCACAGTGGTCGCTTTGCCGACGCCGATCTCCTGCCGCATGGGGCTGCCGCCAAAGGAGCTGACCGAGCCCACCGTGCGGTACACATGCCGGTGCACGGGCCTGCCTGCCGCGTCGCGGTCGGTAAATGCCACGTCGATGCGTGTGCCGTACGCCGCGCGATTGGTCTGCACGCCCTGCAGCCGCAGGGTGACGGAGTGGTTGGTAAGGGAACCCGGTCCGGGGTCGGGCAGGGGATTGCGATACAGCGCGGACTGATACCCGTCGCCCGGAAACGCGCCGCCCATGAGCTCGAAGACGCTCTGCACGCCGCGATTTTCCACATCGGCAAAGGCGATGCTGTGACCCTTTTGCAGATGGCCCAGGCCGGTGGCGGAGGTCACATCCTGAAATCCCCTGCCCGCGTTGTTGCGGAACATGCGATTGGGCAGCAGCGCCTCATAGGAAGGTTCGCCCGTGCCCAGGTACACGTCCAGCCAGCCATCGTTGTCCAGGTCGCCGAAGTTGGCGCCCATGGTGAGCATGGCGCGGTCCAGGTGCAGGGTGTGCGCCACATCGGTAAAGGTGCCGTCGTGGTTGTTGCGGTACAGGTGCGGCATCTCCGCGTCTGCGGTGTGGCCAGCCTCGAAGTGGCCCACATCCTGCATCGATCCGGCGGAGTAGCCCGCCGCAAAGATGTCCGGCCAGCCGTCATTGTCAAAATCGAAAAACCAGGTGGCGAAGGTTTTGTGCTGGTGCGCCAGTCCCGCCTGTTCCGTGACGTCGGTGAACTTCCAATGTGCGGCGTCGGCGCCGCCATCGTTGCGGTACAGGTGGTTCTCGCCGTCCCGCACGGAAACGTACAGGTCGGGCCGGCCGTCGTTGTTGAAGTCGCCCCAGGCAACGCCCTTGACGTAGCCCTGTTCCGCAAGCCCGGCCTGCCGGCCAACGTCGGTAAAGGTGCCGTCGACGTTCTGGTGAAAGAGCTGCGTGGCGTAGTGCTCCTTTGCCGTCGGCGCATTCTCGTGGGCCACCAAGAGGTCCAGTCTGCCATCATTGTCGAAGTCGGCCCACGCCGCCGTCTGCGTCGGTCCAAAGCTGAGCAGGCCGGCCTTGACCGTCACATCCTCAAACGTGCCGTCGCCGCGATTGTGCAGCAGGCTGAAAGGGTACTCGCCGAACCTGCCCCACCAGGCGCCCCGCAGCACAAGCAGGTCGGGGTGGCCGTCGTTGTCGTAGTCGGTCACGACCAGGTTCAGGCCCCCAATCTCGTCCGCTAGTCCGGCTGCCGCGGTTCGGTCGGTAAAGGTGCCGTCGCCGTTGTTGCGGAACAGGTGCATCGCGCCCTGAGGATTCGAGGTGCTGGTCGCGATGTCCAAGAGGCCGTCCCCATCGAAATCCTCAATCACCACACCGCCGGAACGCGTGGTCAGGTCCAGGCCCACCAGCCCGGCCATGTCGGTCCACTCCGGCATGGGTGCTTCGGAAGCGAAGAGCTTCGGCGCGAGCAGGTAGGCGTTCGGAACGCCTGCGGGATACTTGCCAAGCTGCATGTACGCGACATTCAGCAGCCAGCGTGCCAGGTCATCCCTGCTGTCGCCCTGCAACAGGGTCGTCAGGTCGCGCACAGCGCCCTGTGCACCGCGCGGCAGGGCATGCACGCCGCCCGCGCGCAGGGGAAACACGCACGAGTGCTGGCCGTGATTGGCCAGGCAATTCTCCGTCTCGCCCAGCCGCAGGTAGGCGATGGCGCGCAGGTGCAGCAGGTCGCGCATGGCCGGCGTGGGCAGGTGCACCTCCGCTGCCAGGGTGAACGCAGGCTCCAGGGCCGCCAGCGCGGCTTCCACATCCCCGCTGCGCAGCTGCTCGGTTGCAAGCTGCTGCCGCACGGCGAGCTCGTCGCTGGCCGGCAGGGTATGTTCCCGCAGAAGGCGGTCATAGTAGGCGGCGCGTTCGGCCGTTTTGTTCGGGTCACGCTGCCAGTCGGTGCCGCGGTAAATGCCGCGCAGCCGCTGGCCCATGCTCGCGTTGCTCTCCGGCACGGTCTGCTCCGCGGCGGCAACGCGGCCCCGGCCGGACTGCACGGCAAGGAGGACAGCGGCGGCAGGGATAACAATCACCAGTGAACGAAACAAGCGCTTGAGCATGGGGTTCCTTCAGAAGCATGCTCCCTGATCGCAACATCTGTACAGGCACGACCGTACGCCGGCAGATGTCGTCGCCAGCAGCAGGCGTGATTGCAACAAAACCATCGCAAAAGCCGTATAACGGTGCTGTGCCAATACGGACCAGGGACACAACGGTGGAGGAGCAGGCTGCTGCGGCACCGCGTCCCGCGTGGTTTACCGGTACCCAGGTCTCGGCGCTTCGCTGGACGGCGCTCTGGTCCATGCTCGCCACGACCGCTGTCTTTCTGGTGCTGCACTTTCTGCACCTGCGTGCCGATTTCCCCAATCTGAGCCCCTGGACCGACTGGGCCAAGTACACCGACGAGGGCTGGTACGGCGATGCCGCGATCCGCCATTACCTGCGCGGCACATGGCACCTGCCGGGCGACTTCAACCCTGCGGCGGCGCTTCCCGTCTGGCCCCTGCTGGAGGCGCTGCTGTTTCGCTTTACCGGCGTCGGCATCGTTGCCGCGCGTGCGCTCACGGTTGTCGTGTTTATGGGCATTGTTACCTGCGGCTTTGTGCTGCTGCGGCGGCGCGCGGACGGGGTGCTGCCGCTCTCGCGCATCAACCTGTTGCTGACTGCCGCGGCTGCCACGCTGCTTATGGCTGCCAGCCCATACTTCTTTGTCTTCAGCCGCATGGCCGTTCTGGAGCCGTTGCTGGTCCTGCTCACCCTGGTGGCGCTGCTGCTTGCCAATGCCGCCGGCAGCCCCGGACCGCGCTGGCGCAAGCTCGTCCGCGAGGTGACCCTGGGCATCGTCATTGCCCTGATGGTGGGGACTAAAACGACGGCGATCGCCCTTGTCCCGGCCATTGCGTGGATGCTGGCCAGCGCCTTCCACTGGCGGTGGCGTCCGCTGACGCGCGCGGCCGGGGTGACGGGCGGAACGGTGCTGCTGCTCTGCGGCAGTTATTACGTCACCCTGATTCAGCCGCGCTACCTGCAGGATTTCCGCTACCTGTTTTCCGCCAACAGCTACACCGGCATCTCGGCAGACAACGCAAAGACAATCCTGCTCGGCGCGCTGCACGATGGCCTGTGGATCGGCCACGTCATCTATCCGCTGTTCCTGGTCACGCTCGGCTTTGCACTCCTTCGTCCCCGCATCGGGCGCGATCCGGTCTTTGTGTCGCTACTGCTGTGGATTGCCGGTTACTTTGCGTTTCTTGTCTACCACGCCAACCTGCAGCCGCGGTATTACCTGGTCATTGCCGTGCCCATGACGCTCTCTGTCGTGCGCGGCGCGCAGCACGCGATTGGGTGGCGACCGGCGAGCGCGCTTGTGCTTGCACCCCTGTTCGCTGGCCTTGTCGCGGTAGATGCGCGCGCCATGCTGCACTACACGCGCCACCCCGAGTACACCTTTCAGGACGCGGCGCTGCAGGTCGGTCGCATCGTGGAGGGTGACCCGACTCACAGCCACACCGTGCTCTCCATCTCTGGCTCCGACCTGTCCCTCATGACCGGCCTTCCATCGATTTGTGACGACTTCGGCACCATGCAGCTGGAGGACCGCATCGCGGCTTACAAGCCCGGCTGGTTTGTTGCGTGGAACTATGTCGAGGACGACAAGATGGAGGCGCTTGGCCGCTTTTACCGCCTTACCCGCGTTGCCGAGTTTCCCGCCATGGACGACCCCGACCGCAACCTGATGATCGTCTACCGCCTGGACCCGAAGCAAGGCGTGGAGCCGAAACGGAAGCATGTGCGCCGGGTGCTGCTCGTCCGCATGCCGACGCGGCCTGCGCTGAGCCCACAACTTAACTGACTGAGGCAGCGTTGTCCCAATGCCGCGCGCGCGGAGCCTGTGCCGGCACAGGCGCGATGCGGATGGAACGCCGGAGTGGCTGGACCTCGACCTCTCCATCGTCCGGGGCAGCGGCCCACCTCCGCTACCATCGTTCCATGACCGGCACCCAGACCTTTGAAGCGCGAACCGCCCTTGGCCTCGCTGCCGCGGTCGCAACGCTTGCCGCCGTCCGCTTCCGGCCTGCCTTTCGGGCGACGGCCAGGGACTTCGACCGGGTTTACCTCGCCGTCTTCGCCTCCACCCGCCTGCTGCTCTTCGCGGTGACCTTTCTGGTGCTCCGCCTGCCCGTCCGCGGCGACCTGCCCAGCTACTACCTGCAGGAGGCGTGGTGGCGGCTCGCCGGCGGCGTGCCATACCGGACGTTTCCCAGCTCCTACGCTCCGCTTTCGTCCTTCCTTTACGCCGCGGTCTACTCCATCCACCGCTCGCCGTTGACGCTTGTCCTGTTCGCGATCGTCGCCGAGATTGCGGCCGCATGGGTCTGGCTTCGCGTCCTCGACGGCGTCGCTCCGGAACACACGGCCCGCACCGCAGCCCTGCTCTGCCTCTTCCATCCCATCTCGCTGCAGTACGTGACCATCGACGGCCAGAACAATGTGCTGATCAGCCTGTTCCTCGCCCTTGCGTTCCTTGCCCTGCTGCGCGGGCGGCCGGCCACCTCCGGCGCACTAATCGGTGCCTCGATTGCCGTCGTCAAGTTCCTGCCACTGCTCTTCACGCCGGCCTTCGTGCTCTACGCCCGCAGGCAGGGCTTTGCCTGGGCTGTCGCCTGCAGCACCGTTATCCTGCTGGTGTACGGCTACTTCCTGCTTGCGCTGCGCGCGCCGGTTTTCGACGTGTTCTCGCGTGAAGGCGACCTGAAAACTGCGGGTGGGCTGCCCTACCTGGTGGAAAGCATCTCCGGCCGGGACTTCCACCTGAAACTCTGGGATCGCCTGCTCCTGCTCGTCCTTGCCGCCCTGGTCGTCCGCGTTGCCGTGCTTGCCTGGCGCGCTTCGAGCCTCAGCAGCGCTGCCCAGACGATCGCCACCCAGACGATCGCTGCTCAGACCCGCGGCACCCAGACCCGCGCCACCCAGACCCGCGCCACCCTGTTCTCGCTCGGCGCCTTTCTGCTCGCGCTCATGGCGCTGGCGAAAAAAACCTGGCCGACCTACTCGCTCATGCTGCTGTTTCCCCTCGCGCTTGCCGTTGCTGCCACAGCCGCACGCCCCCGGGGATGGCTGCAGCGCTCCGCGATTGCCCTGTTCGCCGTCTTCGGTGTGCTCAGCGTGACGGTTCACAGCTTTTGGGCCTCCATCCTGAACCAGGCGCCGTTTTCCGAGCTGCACGCGAGCCTCCGTGCCGGCCAGCTTTCCGCCTGGGTTCTGCTCCTGCTCGAAGTTGCCCTGTCCGCCGCCTACGCCTGGCTTGCCCTGGTCTGCATACGCGAAGAGGCGGCGTGCACCGGTCAAAAGGAAGCGCCAGCCCCTTTCTTTGGTTGACGCACCGTCCCAGGTTCGATATGCTGAGGACTCGCGCAGACCCCTGTCTGCTGCCCTGTGCTGCGATGTAGCCGGGTGGTGGCCTCGGTCAGTGTGGTGGTCCATGTGGGACGTGCCAGCGGAGCGGAACCTCACTCCAGGCCAGTTCTCAGGCTGCGCATGTGCTTGACCTGGCACGCGGCACGAGAGATCGATTCGCACAGAGCTTCCACTCACCCTTGCATCCAGCTGTTCCAGGCTGGCCGCGTGCGCCCCGGTTTTGTACAGATTTGCTGCAAGTGGAGTGTACCGATGTCGACGTTTGTTCCAAGTTCGAAGGATTTGACCCGCAAGTGGTTTGTGGTCGATGCCAGCGGCAAGACGCTGGGACGGCTCGCCAGCGGCGCGGCGCGTGTGCTGGCCGGCAAAAACAACCCGCAGTACACGCCCTACATTGATACCGGCGACCACGTCATCGTGATCAACGCCGAGAAGATCGTACTCACCGGCATGAAGGCGTCGCAGAAGCTGTACCGCCGTTACACCGGCTTTCCAGGCGGCCTGCGCGAAGAAGAGTTTGAAAAGCTCCTTGTCCGCCGTCCTGAAGCGATTCTGGAGCAGGCCATCAAGGGCATGCTGCCCAAAAGCAAGATGGGCCGCCAGATGGCGACCAAGCTCAAGGTCTACAAGGGCGACAAGCACCCGCACGAGGCGCAGATGCCCGAAGTGCTGGATGTCAGCTTTGCCGTCCACAAGGCTCCCAAGGTCCCCGTCTCAGCGCAGCATGACAAGTTGGAAGGTTAAGCAATGGCAGATTTGGTGCAGTACTACGGAACAGGCCGCCGCAAGTCGGCGATTGCGCGTGTGTTTCTTCGTCCCGGCTCGGGTGGTTTCACCGTCAACGGCAAGGCCTTCGACGTCTACTTCGTAACGCCGGCGCAGCGCGTTGCCGCAAAGCGCACGCTTGAAACCGCAAGCATGAATGGCGAGTTCGACATCGTGACGACCGTCAAGGGTGGCGGCGTAAACTCGCAGGCCGATGCGGTCAAGATGGGCATTGCCCGCGCCCTGCTCGAGTTCAACCCCGAGCTGCGCAAGGTCATGAAGGCGGACGGTCTCCTGACCCGCGATGCGCGCATCAAGGAGCGCAAGAAGTACGGTCAGAAGGGCGCCCGCAAGCGCTTCCAGTTCTCCAAGCGCTAGAGTTCAGCAGCTTCTGCGGTGTGTGGCCCGGGTCGGCCACACACCGTTCCGAAATAACCTCCAGGGGATTCAAATCTCCCAGACGAACGGGATCAATTCCGGCCACTCGGTGCGAGTACGGTGCCCCCGGGATGCGACAGCAAGGAGCCACATGGCATCGATCACAATGAAGGAACTGCTGGAAGCCGGCGTACACTTCGGCCACCAGACCAAGCGTTGGAACCCGAAGATGAAGGAGTATATCTTCGGCGAGCGCAACGGCATTTACATCATCGACCTGCAAAAGACCCTGAAGATGTTCAAGGAAGCGTCCAAGTTTGTGACGGACCTGACTTCCACGGGAAAGCTCATCCTGTTTGTGGGCACCAAGCGCCAGGCGCAGGATGCGGTTGCCGAAGAGGCCAACCGCGCCGGCATGCCCTACATCAACAGCCGCTGGCTGGGCGGCCTGCTGACCAACTGGATCACGGTCCAGAAGTCGGTGAAGCGCCTTGCAGAGCTGGACGAGATGGCGGTCGACGGCCGTTTTGAGCTGATGACCAAGAAAGAAGTCATCAAGCTGGAGCGTGAGCGCAAGCACCTGAACACCAATCTCGCCGGCATCAAGAACATGCGCCGCCTGCCGGACGCGATCTTTGTCGTTGACTCGAACAACGAAGCGATCGCCGTCTCCGAAGCGCGCAAGCTCGGTATCCCGGTGGTCGCCGTCGTCGATACCAACTGCGATCCGACCGTGGTCGATTACGTGATCCCCGGCAACGACGACGCGCTTCGCGCCATTCGCCTGTTCACCACCAAGATCGCCGATTCGGCCTTTGAAGGTGTGCAGATGATTGGGGACAAGAGCATCCAGCAGGAGTACCAGGACGTGACGCCCATTGCCACGGAGCAGCACTTCATCGGTCTTGAAGACGAAGAAGGCGCAACCCCCGATGTGCCGGAGACGACCACGCTGGCAGCCTCCACCGCTGCAGATCCTTCGGAAGAGACGGTCGACCTGGAAGCAGCTCTTGGTGGCGGCATCCGGCACATGCTCGACAACACCGTCGAGCCCGAGCCCGCCGCAGAACCGGCAGCCGTCTAACTGCACCGGCACCAGCCTTTCACGCGGAGCGTGGCTGCCTGAACCGGCGACCACGCTCTTCGCGTGTCGGCACCGTTCACGGCCGGAACTGCCCGCGTTAGAAGCCCGGGCCGAGCGGAAAATAGGAAGGTGCTGGTGCACACAAGCGCTAGAGGCGCACCCCGCACGCAGCTGATCGAACGCGGCTTTGCCGCCATCCCCACAAGAGAGAGCACACTATGTCCGCAACAGCAGAAGCACCCTTCAAGGTCGACGCGAAACTCGTCAAGGATCTGCGCGAAAAGAGCGGCGCCCCCATGGGCGACTGCCTGAAAGCCCTGCAGGAGAGCAAGGGCGATATGGAGCAGGCGTTCGTTGTCCTGCGCAAGCGCGGCATGGCGTCCGCCGCAAAGAAGGCGTCGCGCACCACCAATGAAGGCGCCATCGGTACCTACATCCACCAGGGTGGAAAGATCGGCGTCCTGCTTGAGCTGAACTGCGAATCCGACTTTGTGGCCCGCACCGAGGACTTTCAGGAACTGCTCCGCGACATCAGCATGCACATCGCCGCGACCGACCCCAAGTACGTCAGCAAGGAAGAAGTGACGCAGGCGGACCTGGACCGGGAACGCGACGTGTTCAAGGCGCAGGCGCTTGCCACCGGCAAAAAGCCGGAGTTCGTCGACAAGATTGTTGACGGCAAGATGGGCAAGTTCTACGAGGAGGTTTGCCTGCTCGAGCAGCCTTTCGTCAAGGAGCAGTCGCAGACGGTCAAGCAGGTCATCGCCACCAAGATCGGCAAACTCGGCGAAAACATCTCGGTCCGCCGGTTCGCCCGCTTCAAGGTTGGCGATCCCAACTTTACCGTGGCACAGGTGCCGCAAACCGTCGAAGCTCCGGAAGAACCGCAGGCATAAGCGAGCCAGCACGCAGTCTGAACTCCCACGAGCCCAGGTAACCCTGGGCTCGTTTTTGTTACAACCCGGAGGACCTGACGCCACTCGGAAGAAGCGAGGCGATCGTACCAGGCGCAGGAGAGCGTTCAACTGAAACGATGCGCGGGGGATACGATAGCTCTTGCCTCGCAGCAAGGCGTCTCCCGCGCAGCGGCCTATTTCAACAGCACGGGCTGCTCGTTGATCTTCATCCGGAACATCGAATACGGTTTGACTCGCTGGTCCACACCGTTGTGCATCGAGGGCTGCCGGTTCAGCTGGTTGGCGTTCACATATAAATAGCCGTCCGTGGCGACCGACATGGTGTCCGGCCACAGCAGGCGTGGGTCGTGTACCAGGGTCTCGATCAGGCCTGTTGTCGGGTTCCAGCGGTGGATGCTGTCGGTGACCGGGTCCGACAGGTAGACATTGCCGGCGGCGTCGGATTCCAGGCCATCCGAGGGCATTTTGCCGGTGACGATGCGCACGGTCGCCGCAACCTGTGCGTCCGACTTGCTGCGGTCGCGCAGCATCTCGGTAGAGACCGCGTAAAGCTTCGTGCCGTTGATCGGGCAGTAGTACAGCGTTTGGCCGTCGGCCGAGATGGCAATCCCGTCGGCAGCAAAGTTCACGGCCTTTGGCGGGTATCCCGGCGTCGTCATGTAGACGGGCTGGCCCTCGGCAAACATGAGGAATTGTTCTTCCGCCAGCACACTCGCGTCCTGGTTGAGCCTGCGAAAACTCCTGCCAGTCGCCAGGTCGACCACGACAATGGCATTCGGACCCTGCGACGACGAGTCGGTGATGTATGCCGTGCCATAAATGCCGGCGGCTTCCGCGACCATGCCGGCGGTCCGCTCGGCCAGCGGATGCACCGCGTCCCTGGGTGGAGCGTCCGCGTTCGGCGCGGGCCTGCTGCCGACGGCGGTCGTCGGGTCCTGCGGGCCATGGTCGCCCACGCGCAGGTCGAAACGGATGTCGTTCATGTAGCTGTTGATGCCCGCCGTCTCCGGCGGCAGCAGGATCGTTTTGACGACGCGGTTCGTTGCCAGGTCGATGCAGACCAGCTTGGGTCCGCCTGGAACGGTGTTCTTCAGCAGGGGTGCGCCGGTGTCCAGCGCCCACAGCCGATCCATGGGATCGACCACGACGGATTGCACGTTCACAAAATGCGTCTGGTTTGCCTGCTCGTCCAGAAAGGCATTGGGATTGGGCTTGCTACGGCCTGCCCAGTCGTTGACGGCACGGTCCGGAAACGCCACGGCTTTGCCCTTGACGACCTCTGCCACGGTAAACGGTACGTCGTCGCCCCAGCGGGGAAAGTTCACGAAAATCCGTCCGCTGTGCGAGACCGTGACACCGGTTGGCATAGGCCCGTCGAAGGTGGCCACGGTCTCCAGCTGGCCAACCACGCGATCCGTTGCCACCTCCGTCCGCGTTTGCGCGGAGATCTGCAGGGTAAGGGCGGCACCAACGGTAAAGGCAAGGGGAAGACGAACGTTCATGGACGTTGGGAGTGCGCACGGACCGGCGTGGCTGCTTCCTGCGCCGGTGTTGGCACAGTTTGGCGTTCTGGGCCGCAACCAAGGGAAAGGCAGCGCACACGCGCTGCCTTTTCCCTCCCGTTCTGGCGAACCTACACGGCTTCCAGATGGCTCTGCAGTTCGTTGGACTTGATCTTGTAGCCGCTCAAGCCGTAGTACACGACATACAGGTAGCACAGGCAGGGCAGAATCAGCGCCCGGTGGATGCCGTAGTCGTCCGCGAAGTGCCCCATCAGCACGGGAAACAGCGCGCCGCCCACAATGGCCTGCACCAGCAGTCCCGATGCCCGCCCGGTCAGGGGACCCATCTCCGCAACGCCCAGCGTGAAGATGGTCGGGAACATGATGCTGTTGAACAGGCCCACGGCAAGGATGGACCACATGGCGATGTGGCCCGTCGTCAGCACAGACACCAGCACTACCAGGAAGCCGCCAACACCTGCCAGCATCAACAGCTTGTTCGAAGCCACCTTCTGCATCACGTACGATCCCACAAACCGGCCCAGCGCCATGCCGGCCCAGTAGAACGTGACCATCTGCGCCGCACTCTTCAGCGTCATGTTGCCAATCACGGGATCGGCAATAAACTTGGCCAGAAAGCTGCCCACAGAAACTTCCGCACCCACGTAGATAAAGATGGCGAGCGCACCGAGCCACACGTGGGGATGTTTCCAGATGCTGTCGGTCGACGGATTCATGTCGCCCGGACGGAAGTCGCGCGTGACCTCAAGCCGGGGAAACCGGTACACGGCAATGGCAACCGCAAGCAGGATAAGGGTTGCCGCGATGCCGATGTAGGGCAGCTTTACGGTTCCAGCCTGCCGAATGTGGTAGGCGACAAGTTCCTTCTGCTCCTTGGGCACGGCCTCGACTGTAGCGCGGCCAAGAATCAGGACGCTGCCAAAATACGGTGCGGCCACGTCGCCCAGGGTATTGAAGGCCTGTGTCAGGTTCAGGCGGCTCGATGCGGTTTCCGGCGGCCCGAGGATCGTGACATACGGATTGGCCGCCACCTGGAGGATCGTAATGCCTGCCGCAACAACCACCTGCACGGCCAGAAACAGAGGATACTTTGCCGTTGTGGCCGCCGGTACGATCATCAGCGCACCCACCGCCATCACGACAAGGCCGACAACCATGGTGCGCTGGTAGCCGATGATCTCGATCAGCTTGCCCGCGGGCATGGCAAACACAAAGTACGACGTAAAAAACGCAAGCTGCACGTAGGACGCCTGCACATAGGTCAGGGAAAAGATCGATTGCAGGTGCGGGATCAGGGCGTCGTTCAGAACGGTGCAAAAGCCCCACATAAAGAACAGCGTGGTCACCACGGCAAGAGCGCCACGATTCGTCGAAGCCGTTTGTGGAGCGGAGATCGTGCTACTGCTTACGCCTGCTATGGCCATGAATGTACTAGTTCAACTTTCTCCAACAAAATCGGGCAACATGACCGCTGCGCGGGACACGTTGGCCCGCGCAGCGGCAGTTCCATTGCGGCCAGTGCGAGGATGTTACGAGAGCGGAAGGTACATCTGTCAACTGGCGTCGGAAGTTGTCCGCATCCGCCGCGGTGCCTGCGGTCAGTTCTGGTCACGTTCCAGGCTTGCCCCGCAGGTCTCCATCTGGTCCGCGGGCTGCAGCTCTAGCGTCGACCCCTTGGGGAGACCGGCGCGAAAGCGCAGCAGCGCCGCCAGCACGGCGGGCCTGTCTGCGAGCGGCGTGGCATAGAACATGACCCGGCTGTGCGCCGCGCCGAGCATCGGTTCCGCATCGGCGGCGCACAGCTTTGCCATCGGCACCCAGCTTGCCGGCACGCCTTTCCTGAACCACTCGGGGTAAATCATCACCACGCCCACGCCGTGCTCGCGGGTAATGGCATCCAGCCATGCCGCTGTGCGGTGCGCTTCCCGGGTCTGGAAGGCCTCGTACGAACCAAGGCCGACCAGGTCAAGCACATACTGGCTCGGCTGCCGCTCGTAGGCCACCCATCCCAGGTCGTTGACCGCGACCGGGCCCGTGTAAAAGCGCGAGGCAAACCGGCCAAGCTGCACCTGTTGCTGATAAATGCCAAGCGCCGCAACCGGAATGCCCACCTGCGGCAGCGCATACAGCATGGCCAGGGCGCCCACCAGCGCCAGCAACATGCCCGGCACCGGCCGTGCGCCGGTTTCCATTTCCGGGGTCCCCTCCAGCGGCGTTCCCAGCGGTCCCCGCGGCAACGGCGGTCTCGCGTTGAGCCCATGGCGCGCCTCCGGGTCGAACCGCGTGCCGGCGATTGAGGCCATGCGTGTGTCCGCCGCGATGGCGACCAGCAGGGTAAAGGCCAGGCAGTAGATTTCGTAGCGGAAAAACCAGCCAACTGGCCCAACCAGCACCTGGACCGCCCCCGCCGCCGCACATCCACCCAGCACAAGCAGCCGCACGCGCGTGCGCCGGCCGCGCCACGCCAGAAAACAAAGCACGACGACCAGCAACAGCTGCGGCGCACGCTCGGGCTCGCGCAGGGTCGTGATCAGCACATTCTCCAACAGGCGCGCAAGGCGCACCGGCAGGCTGCTCTGATCCTGAAACTTGTAGCTGCTCTTGACCAGCACCGAGAGCGGAAACCACGGCAGCCGGAGCCGGTGGAGGAAGACGCTGAACACGGCCGCCGGCACCAGGCTGACCGGCAGCAGGACCAGCGCCGTTCGGCGCGCACGTGCTGCCCACAGCGCTACCGCTACCGCAAGCGTGACAAGAACGCCCTCGTACCGTACCGATGGCAGCAGCGCGACCGCCGCCACCATCCACCACGGCACGCGTTCGCCGTCCAGCACGTGCAGCACGGCAAACGCGCCGGCAACGCACAGCAGCACCTCCAGCGAGTGCTCCAGCCCGGTATACGTCAGGCCAAAGATATTGGTCGCCACCAGGAGCAAGAGACCAAGCACCCGCGCCCGCCATCCCGGTGCAAAGTAGCGATCGACAAAGCTGCCCAGCAGCCACGCGGTCGCCGCGCTGCACACGGTATTCAGCAGCAGCGGGACCCACGGCAGCAGCGCCGTCCCCGCAAACGGCAGCAGCAGCAATGGCCACAGCACGCTCGACGATGGGCTTGCCGGCTCTCCAGCGTTGATGCCGTACAGGCCGTGGCGCAAGCGGTTGACCAGGGCCAGGTGGATATAGGGGTCGTCCAGGCAGTAGGTGAAGTGACCCTGCGTCTTGTGCACAATAATGACCAGCAGCAGCAGCACAACCACCACGTACACCGCAACATTCAGCCACGCGCACCGGCGAAGGCCACGTGCAGCAGGTGAAGGCAAATGCTCGGCAAGCGCCTGCAGGGCAGGTTGGCGTTGGCTGGGTCCAACGGGCAAGGCATCTCCTCGGCAGGCAGGCAGATCAGCGTTGCCCTAAGACTAGCGCACCCCGGCACATGCGCCCGTAAATCACGGTCAGGTAAGCTCGCCGGCAAACTGGAGCAAAATGCCGGCAACCTTGTCGGGCTGCTGGTAGGGCGTCAGGTGCGCGGCATGCGGCAAAAGGTGCAGCTGTCCGCCGCTTGCCGTCACCAGCGGCAGGGTTTCTTTTTCCTGCAGCTTCGGATCGATGGCCTTGTCCTCCGCACCCACAATCAGCAGCGTCCGGACGACGAATCGTTTAACCCGGTCCGTCCACACTTCCCGGCTGCCGTGCAGCGGCCAGTCGTGGAACGCCTCGTCGCTGCCGCCCAGAACGTCCTCCACTGCCTGCTCATACATCTCGTGCGAGGGTTTGCCGTAGAAGCCCGGGTCGGTAAACAGCTCCGCGTGCGCACGATCGGTGTTGGCAATCGTCTGCGCCTGGCGCTGTTCTTCCGTCATCGGCTCACCGCCCAGCGGCGATGGCGCCACCAGGACGACGCCACGCAGGTGTGCCGGCGGATCTGCCGCCACCACCATCGCCGCCTTGCCGGGCATGGAGTGCGCCACCAGGACGACGGGTGCCGGCGCAAGGTAATCCAGCAGCGTGCGAATGCGGTCGACCAGCGCCTGCACCGACAACCCTTCCAGGGCTTTTGCTTCGCCAAACCCGGGCAGGTCCGCGGCCACGGTTCGGTACGCTGGGCTCAGGCGCGCCACCACCTGGTCCCATTCGCGATGCGAACCCCCAAAATAGTGCAGCAGTAGAAAGGTAAGAGGTGCGTCGGCGGAGCCATGTTCACGAAAAGGAAGCATCCCCATTGGATGCACGTGCCTTTGCCCGCCCCCTGGACCAATGCGCGGCATGGCTTTGCCCGTGTCACAACGAACCGCATGCGCTGTCCGCAACGGGAAACTCCCATGCGTTTCACGTCCCGGGAGGAACCCTCGATCTGCCCGGATGCGTCCAACTCGACGATGCCTAATCCTGAGCTTGCCCTTCTGCAGAATCCTGAGGTGCGCGCACGCACTTCCGACGCAACGTTGCGCGCCCTGCAGGAGCGTGCCGATCCACCGCCGCGCACCGAGCGCTTTTTCAGCGACGAACAGTTTGATCTGCTGCAGCAACTCGTTGACACCATTCTTCCCCAGGCCCCCGCAGCCACCCACGTCAACATCGCCGACGCGATCGATCGCCGCCTGCAAAAGGGCAAGAGTATCGGTTGGCGGTATGCGTCGCTGCCGCCGGAAGGTGAAGCGTACAAGCAGGGTCTGCAGGTACTGTTCAGCATGCTGCAGCACACCCCCATGAAGACCTTTGCCGCCATGCCCACGCCTGCGCGCGAAGGCTACCTGCGCTGTGTCGTCAACGGCGATGTGGACGGCCCGGCGCAGTTCCCGCTCAGCACCTGGATGAAGACCGTCAAGACCGAGGTCGTGCGCACCTGGATCAGCCATCCCGACACCATGCACGCCATGGAGTACTTTGGCTTTGCCGACGGTCCAACCGGCAACGAGGGTTGGATCGCCATCGGACCCAACTCTGCCGCGCCGTTCGAGTACCGCGGGGACGATCTCCGTGGTGGGACCGCACCCGACGCCACGCGCGTTTCCGGCAGCATGGGAGACGGCTCGCCGGATGCACCCACCGCCGCGGGCGATCCCTCTCCCACCGCAGGAGGTCCCCAGTGAAAAAGCCCGCAGACATGAAACGGTTCTCGACGGAGGAAGTGGTCGATGCCGTGGTAATCGGTACCGGTGCCGGCGGAGCGCCGCTGCTCTTCAAGCTGGCACAGGCCGGGCGCAGCGTCGTCGCGCTTGAGGCAGGGGAGTGGTTTCAGGATCCTTCCAGCGAGTACCCGACCGACGAAGTCGACGCACCCATCTACTGGACCGATGAGCGCCTGAGTGGTGGCAAGACACCGACCGCTTTTGGCGCAAACAACAGCGGCCGCGGGGTTGGCGGCAGCATGCTGCACTGGGGAGCCTACGCGCCCCGGCCGGATGCGCTCGACATGAAGCTCCGCTCCAACGACGGCGTTGCGGTGGACTGGCCGGTGACGCTCGAGGATCTGACACCGTACTACATCGAGCTCGAAACCTTTCTTGGGGTCTCCGGCCCGGCGCACTACCCGTGGGATCCGTCGCGCAAGTATCCACTGCCGCCGCTGCCGCTCAACAGTTCCGCCATCTTTATGGCGGTCGGTGCGGAAGCCATGGGCGTGCGCGTGGCGCATGCGCCAATCGCGGCAGTTTCCCAGGCCTATAGCCGGCCGGAGTACGGCGAGCGCAATGGCTGCGTCAACCGCGGCTACTGCCACCAGGGTTGCCGCAACGGTGCCAAGGCCACCATGGACGTCACTTACCTGCCCGCGGCCTTGCGGGTCGGCGCGGAAATTCGCGAGCGGAGCTACGTGCACGGGAGCGAACGCGACTCCACCGGCGCCATTACCGCCGTCGTCTACACCGACGGGGAAGGCAGGGAGCAGCGACAGCGAACCAGGACGGTCTTTCTGTGCGCCGGTGGCGTGGAGACGCCGCGCCAACTGCTGCACTGGGATATCGCAAATTCCAGCGACCAGGTCGGACGCAACTTCATGGCGCACATCTCCACCCAGGTCTGGGCGACCATGCGCGCGGAAACCCGGCCCTACAAGGGCTTCCCGGCATCGCTCATTACGGAAGATTTCATGCACCCGAAAGATGCGAACTTTGCCGGTGGCTACCTGCTGCAAAGCTACGGCATCCTTCCCGTTGCCTGGGCCGAGCAGGTGGTGGCCGGTCGCGACCTTGTGGGCGAGGCGCTGACCAACTACCTGATGCAGTACAACAACGTCGCCGGCATCGGCATGAGCGGCGACACGCTTCCCGACCTGGACAACCGGCTGACCCTGACCGGGGAGCTGGACCAACACGGCCTGCCCAAGCCGCTCATCGAGTTTTCTCTGGGGCAGAACGAGTACAGGATGAGCGACCACGCCGAAAACATCATGCGCCGCATGCTGATGGCTGCCGGTGGCAAAGACCTGTGGAGTTCGCAGCGCACCGCGCATACCGTCGGTACCTGCCGCATGGGCACCAGCGCCGCGGAATCCGTGGTCGATCCCTGGGGCAAGAGCTGGGACGTGCCCAACCTCTGGGTCGCCGACAACTCCGTCTTTCCCACCTCTCTCGCCGCCAATCCCGCGCTCACCATCATGGCGCTGTCGCTGCGCACGGCCGACAAGTTCCTCGCGCAGTAAGTCTTGCCTCTGATGCCCACCTTTCCCGCGTTTCTGCGTTGAAGGTGGGCTTTGCGGCTTGCGAAACGACAGATTCTGCCCGAAATCGCGGCTCCATCGCACCCCCGGTGTCCTGTCGCTTGACAGGGATGCTACAGTATTTCTAGTGGCTGCTTTCCCCGGAGTCACTCTTCGTTGCGGGAACGACCCGGTATGGATTGGGGTTGGCCAGAGACCGCACCGCAGTATCACCCTTCGCCGTATGCCATCCTCGAACATATGAGAGGAAGCGCAGGTTGCTCTGGCTTGACCGGTCTTGAATGTGAGACCTCGCCATGCAGCAGCGCGTCCGTCCTGAGGTCCAGGTCGACAAGCTGATACCGAACGAATCCAGATGCCGCACTCCAACGCCAAGGGAGCGCCTCGCATCCCTGCAACCTTCCGCAGCCTTGGCAGGCAGGCCGTCCTCGAGCGCGCCGCCCCAGACATGAAGAAAGATTCTCTTGAGCTCCAGCGACACCGCAGTTTTGAACGAAGCAAAGAACACCACCGAAGCCATTCACCCCAAGCCGCGTGAGAACAAACAGCACGCGCACCCCGCAAAGCCCGCCGCCGAACACAAGCCTGTTGCTGACGCAAAGCAGGCGGACGCCACCCCCACCGAAGCGCCAAAAGCTGCCGCGGCGGACGAGTTGACGTTCGACGATTTCGACCTGTCGGACAAGCTGAAGGACCGCCTGCACGCGGCCAAGTTCGTGACCCCGACGCCGGTTCAGGCAAAGGCGATACCGCCGGCGCTGCAAGGCCACGATGTGCTCGCGACGGCCGCCACCGGCACCGGCAAGACCCTGTCGTTTCTGATCCCGATGATCGAGCGCATGGATGCGCACCCGCTCGCAGAGCAGCCCAGGCAGGAACCGCGCATGCAGGGCCGTACCCCGACACGTCGGTCCAACTCGCCCATTCGCGCGCTGATCCTGCTGCCCACCCGTGAGCTCGCCATGCAGGTGCTGGAGGCGTACAGCAAGATTCAGCCACAGGCAAAGCACGATTCCGTGCTGGTGTGCGGCGGCCTTTCCGAGCATGCACAGCTTGAGGCGCTCCGTCGCGGACCACGCCTTGTTGTCGCCACGCCTGGCCGGCTTGAGGACTACCTGAAGCGCCGCGAAGTGTCGCTTGCCCACGTGGAAATGCTCGTCCTGGACGAAGTGGACCGCATGCTCGACATGGGCTTTCTGCCAGCCATTCGTCGCATTGTCGGCGCCCTGCCCAAGGACCGCCAGACCATGTGTTACTCCGCCACGCTCGACGCAAACATCACCGAGATTGTGCGGGACTACGTCCAAAAGCCCGTTCGCGTGGAGATTGGCGCCACCTCCAAGCCGAACGAGCGTGTGGAACTGCGCGCCTACATGGTCATGCAGGACCAGAAGCTCGCCCTGCTCGACAAGATGCTGCGTGAGGAAGAGGGGACGTTTCTTGTCTTCAGCCGCACCAAGCACGGCGCGGATCGCATCGCCAAGAAGCTGGAAAAATCAGGTCACGAATCGGCAGTCATCCACGGCGACCGCTCGCAGGGGCAGCGTACCGCTGCGCTCAAAAGCTTCGCCACGGGCAGAAGCCGCATCCTTGTGGCGACCGACGTGGCCGCTCGCGGCATCGACATCCCGCACATCGCCAATGTTGTGAACTACGACATTCCGGGTGCGAGCGATGACTTTGTGCACCGGATTGGCCGTACCGGCCGCGCCGGCAAAACAGGCATCGCGACCACGTTCATCATGCCGCAGGAGAAGTCGGATGCGCGCCGTATGGAACGTGAGTTGAAGATGAGCTTCGACTGGCGCGTGACGGACAAGAACCTCGCCAAGGAAGAGCGCAACGCGCCCATCGACACGGGCAAGGTCGACGATCTCATGACGCTCGAGTCCCGTAGCTGGAAGACGGCTCCGGGCGGCAGTGGCAACGACGACAACAGCGCACCCAGCCGGCCCGGCTCGGGTCGTCCCCCGCAGCGCCGCGGCGGTGGTGGTGGCAGCCGCAGTGGAAGTGGTGGCGGTGGTCGCCGCCGCTACTAGGCACAGCGCTCGAAAGGTAAAAAGGGGAGGCTCACTCTGAGCCTCCCCTTTCTGCTGCAGTCCACCAACCTCGTCTGCGGCTCAGTCCGTTGCACAGACCCGCGGCAGCACCGAGGGTCCGCCTTAGGCCAGCACATGCTGCTCTGCCGAGGCCGCTGCCTCCGCCGAGGTCAATGGCTCCGCCGTGACTGACCGCTCCGTCGGGACTGATGGCTGCGCGGGCATCAATGGCTCCGCCGGCACAGCCACCTGCATCTCCGGTCCAAATCCCATTTCCGTCGCAAACTCATTCCAAAGTGCCACCGGCAGTGCGCCGCCGCTTGCCTGGTCGTGCCCACCGCCAAAGCTGCCATCCGCGTTTGCCGGTGTGTGCCCCCGCAGAAAACGCAGCAGGTTCACGCCCTTCGGAGCACGTCCGGAGAAGTGGACCCAACCCGGACGAAAGCCGGTATTCACGCCAAAGATCACGGCGTGCTTCAACTGGCCGCGCCAGATCTGCGCCACCAGCGGATGCACCTGGAACGGCGTATCCATGCGGATCGCGGCAATGTCGGCGCCAAGCTCCGCCTTCCACTTCGTGCTGAACTTCGGTGCGGTCTTGCGGGCAATCGCGAGCTCCGCGCTCACCTCCGCCTTCGCGCCACGCAACCGGTCCAGGTCCGCGCCGCCCTCCCGCAGCACCTGCTTCGGTGTTTGAGCGTGCAGCAAGAGGTGCAGCGCACCGGTCGCATCCCCTTCTGCCGTGCGCCGGGGTGCGTTCAGCAGCGCCGTCAGGTCTTTCAGCGCCGTTGCGCCAAAGCGCTTCTTGCTTTCCTCCAGCTCGGCAAACGGAGCCTTGTCCCCCAGGTCCGATAGCAGAGAAATCCCGGCCATCCACTGCAGGTCTTCCGCGACACCGGGCGCGATCGCGGCAGCGCACCACAGGGCAAGCAGGCCGCTTGTCGGCGTCGGCTCCGTGCCATAACCGGTCAGCAGGGTCGCGCCCGGTGGCGTGCCAAATGGTGCGTGGTGGTCGATCAGGAGGGTCGGCACACCCGCAACCACGGCGTCGGCGCGCGACCCCAGGTCCACCAGCAGCAGTGCCTGCGCGTCCTCCGCGGCAAGCCTTGCCTGCACCGCCGGCATCCACGCATGCTCGAACTTGCGTCGCGCCTCGGGGGTCACGTGGGTGTAACCAGCAGCCAGAAGAGCACGTGCCAGCAGTGCTGCTGCAGGCAGGCCATCCGCGTCGGCATCGGTAAAGATGTGAATGCGGGTGGCCCTACCAAGGGGAAGCGCCTGGAGAAATTCGGTAAACATCTGACCTGCGGCGGCGCTGTTCATCCCACGTAAGATGCACACCGTCCAGCCCGATGCGCACGGTCTGGACACATGAACACAGCCACAGGCAATGCGCATGCCTGCTGCCTTGCCATGCCCGGAAGCGGGTTCATGCGCGCGGCATGCCACGGCTCCCCGCAAGGCATCGTGGAGGATCGTGGGCCATCGCCCCGCGCGCAATTGCATCCAACGGTGCGTACTGGTTCGGTCCCGCGCCGGGCAGAGCGAAACAGGGCATCCCAGCCCTTGCCGCGCGGGCATCGCACCACGGAAAACGCAACACAGAAAGAGGAACAAGCATGGCGGCACCCGGGACGGCAGAGCAGCGGCACCTCGCATGGAAGGCGTTGGAAGCGCACTACGCCGAGGTTGGCAGCGCGACGTTAAAGGACCTGTTCGCGCAGGACAGCAAGCGCGGCGAGCGCATGACCCTGGAGGCCGAAGGCCTTTTGCTGGACTACAGCAAAAACCGGGTGACCGACGAAACCCTGCGTCTGCTGCTCGCGCTTGCAGACTCTGCCGGCCTCAAGTCCAGCATCGAGGCGATGTTTACCGGCCAGAAGATCAACATCACCGAGAACCGCGCGGTGCTGCACGTCGCCCTGCGTGCGCCCAGGGACGAATCCATCGTGGTGGATGGCGAAGATGTTGTCCCGGCAGTGCACCAGGTGCTGGAGAAGATGTCCGCCTTTGCCGGCAAGGTGCGCTCCGGGGAGTGGCTGGGCGCAACGGGCAAGCAGATCAAGACGGTGGTGAACATCGGCATCGGCGGCTCCGACCTTGGCCCCGTCATGGCCTACGAGGCGCTCAAACATTACAGCAACCGCAATCTCGACTTCCGCTTTGTCTCCAACGTCGATGGCACGGATTTCGTCGAAGCCACCCGCGACCTCGACCCGCACGAGACCCTGTTCCTGATCGCCTCCAAGACCTTCACCACCCTGGAGACCATGTCGAATGCACAGTCGGCGCGCGAGTGGTTTCTGCAAGGAACGGGTGGTGATGAGTCCGCCATCGCCAGGCACTTCGTTGCCATCTCGACCAACGCCAAAGAAGTCGCCAAATTCGGCATCGACACCGCAAACATGTTCGGCTTCTGGGATTGGGTCGGCGGCCGCTACAGCATGGATTCGGCGATCGGCCTGTCGACCATGATTGCCATCGGACCGGACAACTTTTACGACATGCTCGCCGGCTTCCACGCAATGGACGTGCACTTCCGCACCGCACCCTTGGCGCAGAACATGCCGGTGCTGCTTGGTCTGTTCACCCTCTGGTACACGGACTTTTTCGATGCCCAGACGATGGCCATCCTGCCCTATGAGCAATACCTCAAGCGTTTTCCGGCGTACCTGCAGCAGCTCACCATGGAGAGCAATGGCAAGCACGTCACGCTTCAGGGCGACCACGTGGGCACAGAAACCGGCCCCATCTACTGGGGAGAGCCCGGCACCAACGGCCAGCACAGCTTCTACCAGCTCATCCATCAGGGGACGCGGCTGATCCCGTGCGATTTCATCGGTTTCTACCGAACGCTGAACCCGCTTGGCCATCATCACGACACCCTCATGGCCAACGTCTTTGCGCAAACCGAGGCGCTCGCCTTTGGCAAGACGGCCGAGCAGGTCAAGGCGGAAGGCACACCGGACAGCCTTGTGCCCCACCGCGTCTTCGAAGGCAATCGCCCCTCAAACACCCTGCTCGCCGACGTGCTGACGCCGCGCCTGCTTGGTACGCTGGTTGCCCTCTACGAGCACTCGGTGTTCACCCAGGGTGTGCTCTGGAATATCGACAGCTTCGACCAGTGGGGCGTTGAGCTGGGGAAAGTGCTGGCCCAGAAGATCATTGGCGAGTTGGAGAGCACCGCCGATCCGGACCTGCAGCACGACAGCTCCACCAACCACCTGATTCGCCTGTACCGCGAGAAGAAGGCCGCGAATGGCTGACGCCTATCCATCCTCACCCGGCGGTCCGGTCGCGGCGCGCTACGCCATTAACCCGGAGTTGGTAACCACCGCGCTGGAGCTGCCGGGGGTGCGCATTGTGCGTTCGCTGGGTATCGTGCGCGGCATCGTCGTGCGCTCCCGGTCCGTGTTTGGCAGCATCGGTGCCAGCTTTCAGACCCTGGTCGGCGGCGACATCACCCTGTACACCAGCCTGTGCGAGAAGACGCGCGAGGATGCCTTTGTCCGGATGGCACAGCACGCCGCCGAACATGGTGCCAATGCCGTCATCAGCTTTCGTTACGACGCGAACGAACTGATGCCGGGCGTGACAGAAGTCCTGGCCTACGGCACGGCGGTGTATGTGGAGCAGATCTAGAGGACTGCGCGGCAGCCATCGGCAGCGTCTCCCGCAATCTCATAACCTCGGGCCATCAAGCATTCCCGTCTGCATCCCGTCGAAGACGAAAGCACCTGCCTGATCGCGGCTATCCCCTGGAGCCGCGTTCGAACCACAGGCTTCATCGGCAAGCACACAGCGAACCACGGCGAACGAAACAGCGCCGCCTCCACAGACTTGCCGTTTACCATCAGACGATGCAACTGCAACAAACCGGCACCGCTCCAGGCGTGCTTGAAGTGATCACAGGTCCCATGTTCAGTGGCAAAAGCGAAGAGCTGATCCGCCGCCTCAAGCGCGCGCGCATCGCCCGGCAGCGCGTTGCGTGCTTCAAGCCCGACATCGATCTTCGCTATCACCGCACCGCCATCGCCTCGCACGGCCAGCAGATGCACGAGGCCGCAACCGTCACACCAAATGCCGACCGGCTGCGCCAGGCGCTGTACACCGACGGTGCCATCGACGGTGTGGAGGTCATCGGCCTGGATGAAGCGCAGTGGTTCGATGCGGGCATTCTGCCCCTGGTCATGGAGTTGGTGGCGCGCGGCAAACGTGTCATCCTTGCCGGTCTGGACACGACCTTTGCCAACGAGCCCTTCGGCCCGGTGCCGGCGCTCATGGCCCTGGCGGACAAGGTCACCAAGCTGAACGCGGTCTGCATGGTGTGTGGCGCACCCGCAATCCACACCCAGCGCCTCGGCACCAGTGTCGAGCTCGTGGTGGTCGGCGCGGCCGGCATGTACGAGGCACGGTGCCGCGCACACTTCCAGCCCTACGTGGAACTGCCCGCGGCCGAGCAGCTGGAGCTCCCTTCGGCGTAGCGGGTCGCATGTCCTGCCGCCTTCTTAGATCCGGCAACGCTCCCGGGAACGCACCACCGCACAACCGCACAACCGCACAACCGCACAACCGCACAACCGATGACGCGCACCGGTCCACACCAACCGCCTGCATCCTCTAGAACCCTGCGGCGATCAGCGAAAACTCCGTCACGCGGGACGTCGCGGCCTTGCGCAGACGGCGTTCCTGTTCGGCGTATTTCGCCAGGATGTCGACTTCCAGATTCACTTCATCCCCGGCGACAAGACCACGCAAATTGGTCGCGCCATAGGTGTGGGGGATGACGGCAACGGTCACCGCGGTCGACCCCTCAGGCAGCAGGTCGGCTATCGCGACCGTGAGCGAAATGCCTTCAATCGCGATCGACCCCTTCTCGACGATGTAGCGGGTCAGTGCTGCTGGCGCAATCACCCGCAGCAGCCAGTCGGTGTGTTCCGGTGCGCCCTCCACCACGGCGGTCATCGCCTCCAGCCGGCCCACGCCGTCCACGTGGCCCTGCACCACGTGGCCGCCCAGCGGTGTGCCCGCTGGCGTCGGCAGCTCCAGGTTCACAACCGTGCCGGTCTTCAGGCGCGACAACGACGTCCGGTCCAGGGTCTCCTGTGCAAGGTCCGCCTCAAAAAATCCCGGCTCCAGCGCGAGCGCCGTCAGGCATACACCGGAGACCGCGATGGAGTCCCCCAGGGTCAGCCGCTCTGCCGTGACGGGTGCGGCCACGCGAATACGGGTGGTACCGGCACGCGGCTCAAGGGAGACCACGCTGCCCGTTTCTGCAATCAATCCGGTAAACATGCATCTACGGTAGAACATTCGCCACCGCCGTGCGGAACATCGGCCAGGGGACCGGCACGGCTTCGACCGTTTCCGCGCACCGTGCATCCTAAGTGCACATGCCGTTCAGCCCCACCGATTACGCCCACATGGAACGCGCGCTCGAGCTGGCCAAGAGCACGCTGGGCCTGGCCTCACCCAACCCGCAGGTGGGTTGTGTGCTGGCGCATGGCAATGTGATCGTCGGCGAGGGCGCCCACCGCTTCGATGCGCGCGACCACGCGGAGATCGTCGCTCTCAAGCAGGCGGGGGAGGCGGCGCTTGGCGCAACCGCTTACGTCACGCTTGAACCCTGCTCGCACCACGGGCGTACCGGCCCCTGTGCCAATGCGCTCATCGATGCGGGTGTCTCGCGCGTGGTGGCGGCCACCCTCGATCCGAATCCGCACGTTGCGGGGCAGGGCATGGCGCGCCTCATCAACGCCGGCAGAGTGGCGGAAGACGGCCTCCTGCAGCTTCCTGCGCGCACCATGAACGACGCCTTTGCGCGGCACATCCTCACCGGCCTGCCGCTGGTGACCCTGAAGTCCGCACTGTCCGTCGACGGCCGGCTCGCACCCCTTCCCATCCACCGGCCGCCGGGTTCGCCCTTCTGGCTCACCGGCACGGCCGCGCGGGAAGAGGTGCATCGCTTCCGCCATGCGAACGACGCCATCCTCACCGGCATCGGCACCGTTCTCGCCGACGACCCGATCCTGTCGGACCGCAGCAACCTGCAGCGCCGCCGCCGCCTGCTGCGCGTCGTGCTGGATACCCAGTGCCGCACGCCGCTGGCCTCGCGCCTGGTGGAAAGCGCCAACGACGACCTGATGATCCTGTGCGGCACCTCCGCCCCCAACGACCGGCAGCGTGCCCTGCGCCAGCGCGGCGTCCGGGTAGAGGCGCTGCCCGCGCTGGGGCCCGACCAGCGCGCCAGCAGCAACAGCCGGCACGTTCCGGCGGTGAATCAAGCTGCTGCGGCGCGGCCTGCCATCGATCTGCGCGCGGTCCTCAAGCGGCTTGGCGAACTGGAAATCCTGTCGGTTCTGCTGGAGGCAGGCCCGGGCCTCAATTCCGCCTTTCTGAGTGCAGGCCTGGTCGACAAGGTCGTGCTGTTCTTTGCGGAAACGGAACTGGGCGAAGCGTCCATTCCTTTTGCCGACGTAACGCATAACCCGTTCGCCCTGATTGAGCAGCTGCAATCCGTGGACCGCTGCGACTTTCAGCACGAGGTCGAAGCCGGCCGGGGTGTTGATGCCTGTGTGCGCGGAACGCTGCATGATCCCTGGGCCGAGACGTTTACCCTTACCTCTCCCGCGGTCTAGGCGGGGTCTAGTGCGCCAGGTAGCCGAACGCGGTAAACATGGCGCCGGCCACGCCCAGGCTCAGCGCAATAAACCAGTACAGCCGCTTGCGTGTCAGCAGCGTGATGGACGCCAGCACCACGGAAATCTGCAGCAGCGCCTCGCCCGCGTCGAACCTGCCGGCCCTGTGTTCCGCGCCTTCCACCTGCTCTTCCAGCCCACGCGCCCTGCGTTCGCTCTCCGCTAGGTCCGCATCCCACTTTGCCGTGTGCGCCCGGTAGTCCTGCAACCTGGCGGCAGCGGCGGCATTGTTCGGTGCAAGCACCACCAGGAGGTCGCTCGTGCTCTGGATCGATGTTTGCCGGATTTTCTTCGCCTGGTACAGCCCCCACTCGTCGGACGCGCGTGCCTGGTTCAGCACGGCCGCCGTGTGTGCGCGGTGCGACAACACGGTGACCAGCGCCACCAGCACGGCAAGTACCGAGATGGAAAACGAGACGGCAACCATGTTGTTCTCCCGCGCGCCCTCCTGCTGCTCCACAAACTCCTGAACCTCGTTGGCTTCCATCTGCTCCCGCTTCCTGTGCTGTCTTCGGCTTCATCGTAGCAGGCAGGATGCTGGCAAAAAGGGCAATGCGCGAAGCCGGTGGCCTCGCGCATTGCCCTTGGTTGCTTGCAGAAGTTACAGAATGCGTCCCAGAATCGACGACAGCATGCCACCTGATTCCGGGGGTGGCCCGGTCTGTTCGCCCTGCTCGTTGACGTGGCCCTGCGAGATCAGGTGATGAATCATCACCGGCACCAGCACCGCCAGGCCGGTCTTCACCGCACCGGAAGACATGCCCGTCTTCTGGGCAATGCTGTCGATGATGCCTGTACCGTTCAACCCCTGCTCCACCTGGTTCGGGTCGGCGCCGGCGGTGTTGCCCTGCCCCCATTGCTGCACGGCACTGCCCTGGCCGTTCTGCTGAAACGACTGCAGCAGGCCGCCAAAACCACCGGGACGATTCTGCAGCTCTTGCATCAGACCGCCACCCACCTGGGCGGTGTTGCCGCCACCCTGGCCGCCGGCCATCTGCGAAACCATATCCATGATGCCCATCGAAATGCCCCTTGTTCGTCCTACAGGTTGGTGCTGCGATTGCCGGTAACAAGACGAAGCAGAAGGGTCAGCAGAATGGCACCGATCGTTGCAACGATGATGGTATAGATCAGCCCGCCCTGGCCCGCAAAGCCCAGCGCCCGCATAATAAATCCGCCAATAAAGGCACCAATGATGCCGATCAGAATATCGGCAAACACGCCGAAGCCATTGCCCTTCATGATCTTGCCGGTAAGAAAGCCCGCGATGAGGCCCACAAGTATCCACCAGATAAACGCGCCCATGTCCAATTCCTTTTGTTCGAGATTTTGCGGGGCAGCGTTCGGGGTAGACACCTGCAGCGTGCGCGCGCGGTCGTACGGTTGGTAAGAACGCGACACGTCCGTTTAGGTTGTGACGACCGGATAGAAAGTGCGGCGATTCGGACTTATGCCGCAGGTTCGGCTACGTCCCCAGCAGCGCGTCGATAAACTGTTCGCTGTCGAACGGAACAATGTCCTCCATCTTTTCTCCAACCCCGACAAACACCACCGGCAGCCGCAGCTCGCGTGCAATGGCAACCACAATGCCGCCCTTTGCCGTGCCATCCAGCTTGGTCAGCACAATGCCCGTCACGCGCGACGCCTCCAGAAACAGCCGTGCCTGCTGCAGCCCGTTCTGGCCGGTGGTCGCGTCCATCACCAGAAAGGTCTGGTGCGGTGCGCCGGGCACCAGCTTCTCGGCGGTCCGCCGCATCTTGTCCAGCTCGGCCATCAGGCCTGCCTTGTTGTGCAGCCGACCGGCGGTGTCCACAATCACGATGTCGACCTTGCGCGCGCGGCCCGCCGTCAGGGCGTCGTACAGGGCGGCGGAAGGATCGCCGCCCTGGCGCGTCTTGATGATGTCGACGTTGGAGCGGCGCGCCCACACCTCCAGCTGCTCAATGGCTGCCGCGCGAAATGTGTCCGCGGCACACAGCAGCGCTCGCCGGCCGTGCGTGCCGTAGAGCGCGGCCAGCTTGCCGCTGGTCGTCGTCTTGCCCGTGCCGTTCACGCCCACCATCATGATCACTTCAGGCGCCGCCGCCGGGTGGTTCGTGGGCTGGTCGACGCTGTTCAGAATCGCGAGCAGCTCCTCACGCAGCATTACCTTCAGCGCCGCACCGTTCACGTTTTCCCGCAGCGACCGTGTGCGCAGGTTGCCGATAATCTCCTGCGTCGTCGCAAGCCCGATATCCGCCGTCAGCAGTACCGCCTCCAGGTCGTCCAGCGTCCCGTTGTCGACCGTGCGGGTGAGCGCCAGCACACCGTCGAGCGACGACGTGAACTGGTCGCGGGTCCGTGCCGCCGCCGTCCGCATCCGGTCCAGAAAGCTGTTGTCTTCCTCTTCGGCCGACGCGTAGCCACCAAAGCTGAAGTTTGCCGCGACCGGACGCAGCCCAAACTCGTTCCGCTCGCCATCCCGCTGCGGCGGGGGAACCGGGGGCGCTGTTTCGATCGCGATCTCGGCCGCAGCCTCCGGGAACGCCGGTGTCTCAATGCCCTCGGTAAACGCCAGCTCCGCCTCGGAAATGGGGACAAGCTCCGCCTCCACCTCCGGCGCCCGCAACGGTGCGGCTTCGGGCACCTCCGCGGCGGTCTGCGGGGGTACGCCCAGCGGCAGTGGCGCCGGGTATTTCGGCTCGACCAGCGATTCCGGCTCGGCGGTGGGTGCAATGCTGGCGGGCGCGTCCGCTCCCGTCACCGCCTGCCGTACGCGCTGAAAAAAGCTCGGCTTCTTTGGTCCGTCGCTCGACTTGTTGAAAAAACCCATCGTTTTCAGTGTACGATCCCGCTACTCATTGCGCCCGGGCCGCGACATCAGTGCGCGGATCGCCTCGCGCGGGTTGCGGTCTTCATGCAGAATGGCAAACATCTGGTCGGTGATAGGCATCTCCACGCCGTGCACGGCGGCCAGCCCGCGCGCCGCGCTGGTGCAGCGCACACCTTCCGCAACCTTGCCGTTCAGCCCCGCAAGAATGGCGGCAATCGTCTGTCCGCGGCCAAGCTCCACACCCACGGTCCGGTTGCGGCTCAGCGTCCCGGTACAGGTCAGCACCAGGTCGCCGTAGCCCGCCAGGCCGCTCATCGTCTCCGGCCTGGCGCCACATGCCACGGCCAGCCGGGTGATCTCGGCCATGCCGCGCGTCATCAGTGCCGCCGCCGCGTTTGACCCAAGCTCCAGCCCCGCAACCACCCCCGCCGCAAGGGCGATCACGTTCTTCAGCGCCCCGCCAAGCTCCACACCCACCACATCGTCGTTGGTATACACGCGCAACGAATCGGAGGAAAAATCGCGCTGCAGATCCGCGGCAAGCGCCGCGTCGGTGCTTGCCAGCGTTGCCGCCGTGGGCAGCGCCGCGGCCACTTCCTTCGCAAAGCTTGGGCCGCCCAGCACCGCAAAGCGGACCTCGCTCACCGCCGCCACAACCTCCGACATGCGGCGATGGGTGCCGTCCTCAATGCCTTTCGACGCAGACACGAACACGTGCCTGGCGGTCAGGTGGGGTGCGAGCGCGGCCACCGTCTCCGGCAGTGCGCTGGACGGTGTTACGGCAAGCAGGATGTCCGCGCGGCCCGCAGCTTCCACCAGGTCGCTGGTCACCTCGATCGTGTCCGGCATGGGGAACCCGGGCAGGTAGCGATTATTAAAGCGCGTCCGCTCCATATCGGCGGCGTGCGCGGGAGAGTGCGCCCACAACAGGACTTGGTGCCTGTGCTGGCGGGCCAGGGACAGCGCCAGCGCGGTTCCCCAGGCTCCGGCTCCAATGACGGCAATGCGGCTCATTTGACGGCCATCCCCGGCAGCACTCAGGCAGCCTTGCTGCTGCCGAATTTCGGCTCGGTTCCGGCACGCAGCCGCGCCAGGTTGCCGCCGTGTTTCACAAACACAAGCAGCGGAATGGCAAGGTACACGAGCTCCACCACCAGCCGGTGCTTGCCACCGGCCGAGAGCAGATCGTGCCCGATGGCGAGCACCGGGTAGCACACGGCAGCGACGATGCTCGCCAGCGACACCACCCGCGTCAACGCAAACACACCGGCAAACACCACCACCAGCAGCAGCGCCGTCAGCGGTGTCAGCGCAAAAAACACCCCAAGCGCCGTTGCCACGCCCTTGCCGCCGCGGAACCCGAGCCACACCGGGAATACATGGCCAACCACGGCAAGCAGTCCGGCCATCGCCACCAGGTCGTACCCGTCCGGGTAGTTGCTGGAATGCAGCACCAGCGCGCGCGCCAGGGCAACCGCCGCGAACCCCTTCAGCGCATCCAGCACCAGCGTTGCAATAGCCAGGCCCTTCGCGCCCGATCGCGCGACATTGGTTGCACCAATATTGCCGGACCCCGTAGCGCGGATGTCCTCGCCGCGCGCAAAGCGCACCAGCAGGTAGCCGAACGGCACCGAGCCCAGCAGGTAGGCAAGGGCAAGCGTAACGATCCAAAGCACAGCGTGGGACATGGCGAGTTGAGTGTAGCAGCGTGCCTCTCCCAGGGCATGTACCGCGCCAGCGCCCCGCGCCGCAAAGCACGCATGCGCTACCTGAAGCGCCGCATCAGGCCAGGTGGTGGCGCAGGTCTACCAGGGCGTGCTGCGTGCTCATCCAGCGAATGCGCTCGCGGTCCCCATGGAGGTTCAACTCCCGTGCGGTCGTGCCCTCGGCGTCGCTCAGGGCAATGTACACGCGACCGACCGGCTTGGCGTCGGTGCCTCCATCCGGCCCGGCAACGCCGGTAATGCCAATGCCCAGGCTTGCGCCGGTCCGCTTGCGAATGCCCTCCGCAAGCGCGCGTGCCACCGGTTCACTCACCGCCCCGTGCGCCTGCAGCAGCTCCTCCGGAACTCCCGCAAAGCTGGTCTTGAGTGCATTGCTGTACACAATGGCGCCCCCGGCAAAGCTGCGTGACGACCCGGGAACGGACGTGACCCGTTCCCCCAGCAGGCCGCCCGTGCAGCTTTCGGCAACCGCCAGCGTCAGGTTGCGCAAACCCATCTGCAGCAGCACAACCTGCTCCAGCGAGTCGTTGTTGTTGCTAAAGACGACTTCTTCCATCTCGGCTTCGCAGCGGCCCAGCACCTCGGCAATGCGCGCCGTTGCCTCGGCCAGGGTCGCCTTGCTGCACAGGAAGTGCAGCTGGATCTCGCCGTTGGTGCTCAGGATGGTCGTCTGCACGTCCGGGTACTGCCCGTAGATGGGCGCGGTGCGCGCATCCACCTCCGACTCCGGCACCACCGCCATCCGCAGCGTTCCCGTGGCAAGGTGCGCTTCCGGCAGCAGGGCGCGCAGGCGTTCGCGCACCTGGTCTGCAAACAGCGCGGTAAGCTCTTTCGGCGGTCCCGGCAGCAGCACCACGATGCGCTGCTTGCCATCAATCTGCGTGGTCAGCCACTGCCCCGGCGCGGTACCGTTCGCATTGGGCAGAACCGTTGCCGTGTCCAGCACATTGGCCTGGCGAAAGTTGTTCTCGGCAATCCGGAAGCCCCGCTTGTTGAAGCGCTCCCGCAGGTCTGCCGCAATGTCCTCGTTGCGCGTCATGCCCAGGCTCAGCGCGCCGGCCACCGCCTCGCGCGTCAGGTCATCCTCCGTGGGCCCAAGCCCGCCGGAAAACAGCACAATGTCCGCGCGGCGCAGCGCAATGTTTGTCGCCGCAATCAGCTGCGGCAGCGAGTCGCCCAGAATGGTCTTGAATGCGACCTCGACGCCCAGCCGGTTCAGCTCCGCGGTCAGCGCAAGCGAATTCGTGTCCACGCGAAACGGCGTGAGCATCTCGGATCCTACCGCAATGATCTCTGCCTGCATGTCAGCGCACCAGCCTGCCGGCAACGCCGAGTTCCACGTGATACAGCGCGTTGGTCGTGCTCAGCGCCGCCGCGCCATTCTCCATAAACGCCAGCCCAATCAGGCCGCTGCCGCTCACCGCGACGCTTGCCTCCCGCTGCGGCGTAATGCGATGAATGCCACGTTCCCCGCGGTGCGATGCCGCAACAAACAGGTTCCCACCCGTATCGAAAGCAATGCCCTGTGGACGTCCAAGCCCGCGAAACCAGATGCTGACTTCACCATCCGGTGCAATCGCGTGGATAACCTCGTTCGACGAGGTCGTGGGGCCTGTGACAAACAGCGTGCCCCCATCGTTGAACGCAAGGTGATAGGCCGAAACCGAGGGCTCCAGCGTGGCAAAGACAAAGACATTGCCGCGATTGTCGAGCTTGAAGATGGTGCCGCTGCGGTCGCCTACATACAGGTTCCCGTCCGCATCGAACGCCAGGCCCGTGGCAACGCCCATTCCCTCCGCCCACTGTGCCATCGTTCCCTCCGGCGAGATCCGGTAGACCGTGCCTTCCGCGCGGGAGCTGGCATACAGGTACCCATCGGGGCCAAAGGCCAGGCCGCTGGCGTTGGTCAGCCCGCGCACAAAGGCACGTTGCTCAAAGTCGCGGTCAATGCGGAAAATCGAAACCGCAACCGTTTGCCCGCGCGCGCCGGAAAAGGTGGTGTACAAATTGCCGTCAGCGTCGACCACCGGGTTCGCAATGGGGTGTAGGTTGTCCGCAACAGGCACGGCCACCTGCACCGGCAGGGGATTGCTGCGATGTTCGCCAAAGCTCAGGGTCAGGTTGCCGGCAACGGCACCGTCCGGTACCCGCAGCGTCAGCTTCTGTGCGGAACTGAAGCTGAGCGGCGCCAGCGTATCGCCAATGTGTGCCGTGGGCACGCCGGCGGCGGTCAGGTGTGAGCCGCGCAGATCAAAGGTGCCGCCGGGCATGGCAGCGGTAGGCGTTACCGCGTCAAGGCGAGGCGCGTTGGGGTCTGCCGAGCGCAGATGGTCAAACAGGGACATGGATTTCAGGTTAGTTGAAACGGAGGGAACAGGGAACAGGGCGTGGCCAGGGGACGGTGGCCGACGCGGAACGGCGTGCGGAAGCACACATGGCCCATGAAACCTCACCCGGCCGGCAGCGGTACACACGCACCGGCATTGCAGCCGGCCGCGACGGCCCGCTAGCGATGAAACAGGATCAGGTTCGCGACCACGACCAGGTACGTGACTAGCGCGTAAACCCCGGCGGCAAGGTCGTCCACCACGATCCCGACGCCTTCCTTCAGCCGCTCCAGCTGGCGCACCGGCGGCGGCTTCAGAATGTCGAAGACACGGAACAGCGCAAGCGCAAGCAGGGCAGACCACCACACCGCCGGCGATGCAAGCGTCAGCGCAAGCCACTGGCCCGCAACCTCGTCAATCACCACAATCTGCGGATCCTTGCGTCCACTCTCCCGCGCCACGCGCGTTGCGGCCGGAATGCCGACCGCCGTCGCACCGGCCGCCATCGCCAGCGTCACCCACGGCGTCAGCGGGGCCGGCACGTGGCGCATCACGATCAGCCACAGCCCCACCGCGGCGATGGAGCCATACGTTCCAGGCCCCGGCTTTAGCAGGCCCGCGCCGAAAAAGGTCCCGGCAATCCAAGCCCAGCGCGTCCGGTGCACGCCGGGCAGGTAGCCGGCCGCAGGCACGGCGTCGGTGGTGACCCGATCGTGTGCGGCATCGGGAACGGTGGTGCGGCGGGGTCGGAAGAGGCGCATGGGTGTGGACCGTGGGATGCGCGGGGCTTAGTCGTCGCTGCTTCCGCGACCGCGTTCCAGGTCTTCCAGCAGGTCGGGGTCCAGCACCGGCGACGAGATGCGGTACTCGCCGGCGGCCCACTTGCCCAGGTCGATCAGGCGGCAGCGGTCGCTGCAAAAGGGCACCGTCTCCGCGTCCCCGGGGACGAGAGTTTTACAGGTCGGGCAGCGGAGAGCTTTCGGCATTGCCTCCCTAGTTTACCCAACTTGCGCGCATGCCCGCCGCACGCGGCCGGCTTGGGCTGACCTAGCCCTTGTTGAACGCCGCATCGGCTTTGGCGATGGGGTCCAGCGCCTGCGCGTCCAGGCGCTTCCGCGTGGCCAGGTGGCGCTTTTCTGCCGCGGGATACTTGCCGATCAGCTCCGCCGTCATCGGCATAAACTCCGCACCGGTCGCTTCCTTGTACAGGCGGTGGAACTTGGTATAGATCAGCACGTTTTCCATGGCGCTGTCGAAAAAGAGATCACCGTCCAGCGCACCGCGCAGCACAAGCGACGCTGCCATCTCCCAGTACGTGACAACCTGGCGCCACCACGTGTTCTCTTCGGTGCCCATGCCGCGCTGCACCTTCAGCAATTCGTCGGTCGTCCTGGGGTTGAACTCCGCCGAGGCAAAGGCGCGCGCACGGCGCATGGTGGCTTCGGTACGGAGCTCATACAGCTTCAGGATCAGTTCTGCATCGGCGGGAGTTGCCATGAATCACCTTTCGTTAGCCTCAATCGGCGTGAACGTCTGTGCCACCTACGAAACAACATCGCGAATCCCAGGAATGCGGCTGGGAACCCTGCGGTCTTCGGCGCTGAAAAGGACGGAGCCGTGGCACCCGCGATGCACTGGTGTTCGACTCATGGCAAGTGGCCCCTTCGATTCGATCCGCCTCAAAACCTTTCTGTCTTCGACAAAATCCATCCGGTCAGTCAACAATGCGCGCAACCACATCGTAATCATGCGCCTCCGTGATCTCGGCGCGGTAAAACGTGCCGGGTACCAGGCGCTCGTGCTCGCCGAAGTCGTTCAGCAGCACGTGGCCGTCGATCTCCGGTGCCTGGTCCAGGGTGCGCGCCTTCCACAGGAGCTCGGTTTCTTCCGACGGACCTTCCACCAGCACCTCCACCACGCGGCCAACCTGCGCGGCGCGTGCCTTTGCGCTGATCTTCAGCTGCGTGCGCATCAGGCGACGGCGCCGCGCCTCGATGGTGCGCTTTGGCACCTTTGCGCCCAGGTCGAAGGCAGCCGCGCCCTCCTCGTCGGAGTAGCTGAACACACCCAGCCAGTCGATCGTTGCCGCCTTGATGAACGCCTCCAGATCGGCAAACTCCTCGTCCGTCTCCCCGGGAAAGCCGACGATGAACGCCGTCCGGATCGCAATGCCGGGAACCATGCGGCGCGCCTTCTCCAGCATCTGCAAAAAGATCGCGCCCGACCCGCCGCGCTTCATCCGCTTCAGCACCGAAGCCGAGGCATGCTGCAGCGGCACATCCAGGTACTTCGCAATGTTGTCGTGCGCGGCAATCGTCTCCAGCAGCCGTGTGGTGACCTTGTTCGGGTAGGCGTACAGAAAGCGCAGCCACTTGATGCGGCCCACACCCTCCACGTGCATGGTCGCGAGCGACTCCAGCAGCTGTGCAAGGCCGTCCTTCAATCCCAGGTCTTCTCCAAAGCACGTGGTGTCCTGGCCGATCAGGGTCAGCTCCCGAACACCCTGTCGCATCAGGTTTTCCGCCTCTGCCAGGATCGATGCAATGCGGCGCGACCGGAATTTGCCGCGCAGCTGCGGAATGATGCAGAAGCCGCATGGGTGGTCGCAGCCTTCGGCAATTTTGATATACGCCGAGGCGCGCGGCGTGGTGAGTATGCGCGGCGTGTCGTCGCTGTACAGGTAGGTCGGCAGTGCGGCGGTGGCGCCATCCCAGCCGTCGCGGCGAAAGCGTCCCTGCTGCTCGCGCAGATCGCCCTCCGGACGGGAAGTCTGCGGTGCGACCTCCAGCTGCGAATGCTTCCGGACGGCGCTCGACGCACGGTCGATCAGGTTCGATTCGGCAAGCGTGCTCGCGGAAAGATTGTGCTGCGCCATCTCGACCTCCAGGGCCGCGGCGCCGCCGAGTTCAAGACGAGCATGCGGATGAACCGTCGCATTCACGGCGGCCTCACCCTTCCTAAGCTGATTCGCGGTCGCGGTCCACGCTGCGTCAGCACCCTGCCTCAAACGCGGCGCAGGGTGTGTCCCGGCCTCGGCGTTCAGGCTGCCCTCGGCGGAGCTACTCTCGGCTAAGCTACCCTCGGCTAAGCTATCTCCGTCCAGCAATCGATCGGTCCGGGAACCCTCTCCGGTGTAGGTCGTGATCGCCCCGGCCTGCGTTTCCATGCCATCCGCCACGGTGAGCGACATCGCCTCTGGATCGACGGCAATGGCGAGCCCGGCCGGCACTTCCAGTGCCGGCACAGCGTTCAGGATGGTGAAGGGCGACGGTGCCGTTCTTGCAGCAAAGCCTGCCGCCGCAAGAATGCTGTCGAGCTCCCCCGTGCCAAGCACTGCGTCGACTTCCGGAATGTTCTTGCGGATTTCGTCGCGGTAGCGCTCCACCAGGCAGCCGGCCACAATCAGTTTCTGTGCACGTCCGCCGTTGGCCAGCTTGTGCTGTGCCATCTCCAGAATGGTGTTGACGCTTTCCTGCTTGGCAGAATCGATGAACGAGCAGGTGTTCACCACAATAATGTCCGCCGTCTCCGCGTCGGGCGTTAGCTCCGCACCCGCGTGGTGCAGCAAGCCCATCATCACTTCACTGTCGACCAGGTTCTTAGGGCAGCCCAGCGACACAAACCCGATGCGGGGACGCGCCGCTTCCACGGTGTCGGTGCCTGGCAGCTCGGGAATGACGACGGTAGGCACTCTTTCGAGTTTACCGCGTCCTTGCGTGTTCGGGTAAGCTGCGGCGCGGCGGAAAGGTCCTGCGCCCACGGTGGGCGCTCCGCGCTCACTCGCGCTCGCAGCCGGAGGCGCAACCTGCCGCGGCATCCCGTTCGGCAAACCCATGCCGCACCGGCAGCGGTGGTAGGATGAAGGTCGAGCCGGGTCCCACGCGACGTAATCCCGCCAACCCCGCCAGGTCCGGAAGGAAGCAACGGTAACGGGCTAGTATGTGCGCAGTGGGTTAACCCGGTTCTTTTCATTTGCCTTGTCCCGCGGGTAAAACGACGCGCCTTGACAGGCACATTTAGTGACATACACGTATGCTCGACAAGGATGTTCATGCGCCGGAACTCGCAGCGCGGAAGGACTGTGTCTTGAGCCTGAAGTTAAAGCCGCGCGTGGCACGTCGCGCGAAGATCTCCTCGGTTGGTACCTATGTGCCCCCGAAGCTGTTGACCAATGGCGACCTTGAACAGATTGTGGACACCACCAACCAGTGGATTCTGGAGCGCACCGGCATCCGCGAGCGGCACATTGTCAGCGATGGCATGGCGACCAGCGATCTGGCTGCCGAAGCTGCAAAGCAGTGTCTGGAGCGCGCCGGCGTAGCCGCGGCAGACGTGGACTGCATTGTTGTTGGAACCGTAACGCCGGACATGCTGTTTCCCGCCACTGCCTGCCTGGTCCAGCGAAAGATCGGTGCAACCCGGGCGTGGGGTTTCGACCTCTCCGCCGCCTGCTCCGGCTTCCTGTACTCGCTCCAAGTAGGCGCCAAGCTGGTGGAAAGCGGCGCGCACAGCAAGGTGCTGGTCATCGGCGGCGACACCATGAGTTCCATCGTCGACTACTCGGACCGCTCCACCTGCATCCTGTTTGGCGATGGCGCGGGCGCCGTCCTCCTCGAGCCCTGTGCCGACGACGAAGTCGGGCTGATCGACTTCTGGCACGAGGTCGACGGCAGCGGCGGCGACAGCCTGTGCATGCCGGGCGGCGGTTCGCTCCACCCCTCCAGCGAGCAGACCGTGCGCGACCACCTGCACTACATCAAGCAGGACGGCCAGACGGTGTACAAATTCGCCGTGCGCAAGATGCTGGAGGCAAGCGAGCGCGTCCTTGCCCGGAATGGTCTCGACGGCGCGGAAATCGCCGCCTTTATCCCCCACCAGGCAAACCGCCGCATCATTCTTGCCACCGCTGAGCGGCTCGGCATGCCGGTGGAACGCGTCGTCATCAACATCGACCGCTACGGCAACACCACCGGCGGCACCATCCCTCTCGCCATGGGCACGGCGCTTGAAGAAAACCGGTTGAAAAAGGGTGATCTCGTCCTTATGGCCAGCGTTGGCGCCGGCTTCACCGTGGGTGCGACGCTGCTGCGCTGGGAGTTCTAGAAGCCGCAACAGGCCTCCGCAAGTCCCCGGCGCCTACGCCGCCAGAATCGCCGCGGCCTTCTCACCCTTGCCGCTGCGCCGTGCCTGTACCACTTTGATCGTCGCGTACACCACCGCAAACAGGACCGAACCCCACACTACCAGCAACAGCACCCAGCCATACTCATCGGTCAGCCGGTGGTACAGGGGCAAAATGTGGCGGCCGTAGTGCACGCCCAGCCACGCATAAAGCGCGTGCCGCACCAGCCGGCTCGCAATAAAGGTGGGGTAAAAAATGTGCTTTGGCATGCGCAGCGCCCCGGCTGCAATCAGAAACGGCATCAGCGGCGCGGGCGGCGGCAGCACCGCCGGCAGCGCCACGGAAAGCACGGCGTGGTGTTCCGACCATCGTTTCAGCCGGTTGGCAAAGCGCCGGGGAACGTACTTGTCCACCAGCGCCACCCCGCCCACAACGCCCAGCTGGTAGCTGGCAATGCTGCCAATGCCCGAGCCGGCCGTCGCCACCATCGTGGGCACCAGCCACCCATGCAGCTGTGCCGCAAGCAGTGTCACCAGCAGGTCAGACGACCCGGGAATCGGCAGCGGAATCGGCGAGCTGTCAATGATCGAAATCAGCAGCAACCCAAGCGGCCCAAGCCGCATAAAGTAGCCCAGCATCCCGCTGTGGGCGTGCGTGTGCGCCTGGGCCGCAAACAGGACGAAGCTGGAGAGCGCGGTATGCATGCCGTCCTGAGTAGGACGCGCCCGGCACGGCAGAAGTCGCGCCGGAGCACCGATTGCCCCCGTTACGTCTGCAACAGCCGAAGCTGGTAGGGCGGCAACACTCCCGTCTCCGCCGCCAGCGTGTAAAAGCGCTCAATCGCACGCAGGCACGCTGGGTCCAGATCGTAGTGAATGTTTTCCGTCAGGTACGTTCGGATCGTCTCCGCCGGAATCGCAATGCGCGGGGACCAGTCCTCCACCAGCGTCTGCATGCGCGTGAGCCCGGCATCGCGCGAGTTTGTCAGCGTCTCAATCAGGTGCGTCGGCGTCACGCCGGCCGGCGCCAGAGCCTGCGGACGCACCGCCCACACCGCCGCCACCCACGGCAGGCCGGTATGCCCCCGCCAAAGCGTCGCCACGTCGTACCACGTGTGATCCCGAAAACTCGCCTCCACCGGTGTCGACGGGTGGTCGCGGGCCTCCAGCGCAAGCAGCGCCGGGTCGCCGATCAGCAGCCCCGCATCCGCCTGTTGCAGCATGGCGGCCAGTGCCGCGGGCGCCTGCGTGTAGGCTGGGTCGTTGCCGTAAAACGCTCGAAACAGCATCCGCGTGTAGGCCACCGACGAACGGGAAGCACGGTCGGCAAACACCGTTCGCACCTCCCGCAGCCCAAGGCCGGGACGGACCACCAGCTGGATGGACCGGACTGCGCGCAGCGACGCAATCGTGCATCCGGGCACCGCCTCCAGGTCCGGCGCAAACGGCAGCGCCCCAATGGGAATCAGGCCAAGGTCGGCACCACCCCCGCGCAGCTGCTCCGCGCACTCCGCCGGCGACGTGTAGTGCATCTCGTAGCGCTCCCGCAGTTCCGCAGCCGCGGGCTCGTGTTCAAAGCTGTACAGCAGTGGTGCCGGGTTCAGGAAGTCGATGGCGGCAACGCGGAGTCGGTTTAAGGTGGGGCCTGGCACGCTCTGCGTTGGATGATGGCCGCGGACCGACCGGTGCTTGAACGGTGCCGCCTGTGCCCCCGTTGAAATACCAGCGCCGGCTTTGCTGTATAACGAGGTCGAACCGCTCCGCCAGACCGCGGATGCCGCGGCAAGGGGAGGACACCATGGGGACTTCGGTGGGCGCGGAGGCCGGCAACCCGCCACAAACGACCGATGCGGGCCGGCTCGCATGGCTGGCGCTCACGCTCACGCCCGGCCTTGGCCCAACCCGTGTCCTGCGCGCCATGTCCAGGGTAGACTCCCCCGCAAACGTGCTTGGGCTCGGCCTCACGGAGCTCGAAGGCCTCGGCCTGCCCGCGGCTTCGGCCCGCTTTGTCTTTGAGGGCAAGGCGCGTGCCGCCGCAGACGAGGAGGTGCGCCGGGTGGAGGAGCAGGGCGCGGGTTTTCTGACGCACGACTGCACCGACTACCCGGACCGTCTGCGCGAAATTTACGATCCGCCCCCCGTGCTCTGGTATCGCGGCGAAACCGCGCTGCTGCAGCTGCCGGGCATTGCCGTCGTCGGCACCCGGCACCCATCGCCCTACGGCGCCGGCATGGCGCAGCTGCTGTCGCGCGACCTGGCCAACCGCGGCATGGTCATCCAGAGCGGCATGGCGCGCGGCGTCGATACCGAGGCGCACCGGGGTGCCATTGAAGCCCGCGGCAAAACCGTTGCGGTGTGGGGCACCGGCATTGACGTCATCTATCCCAAAGAAAACAAGCGCCTCGCCGAGCAGATCCTCATGAGCGGCGGCTGCATCATTACAGAATTTCCCACAGGCACCTTTCCCGCCCCGCAGAACTTTCCCCTGCGCAACCGCGTGCTCAGCGGCATGAGCGTCGGTGTCCTCGTCATTGAGGCGGCAGAAAACAGCGGCACACGCATCACCGCGCGATGCGCCATGGAGCAGAACCGCGATGTCTACGCAGTTCCCGGCAACGTCACCAACAAGAATGCCTGGGGGCCCAACACGCTGATCAAGCAGGGCGCCAAGCTGACCGCCACCTGGGAGGACGTGTGGGAAGATCTTCCCAGCCAGGTCCGCATGGAGCTCGAAGACCGCCTGGCGATGCTGGCCGGCGGCACGGCTGCATCGCAGGGTGGTGGTGCCGCATCTCTATTCGCAGAGCAGGAATTGCCGCCGACCGAGCGGCTTGTCTATGAGCACTTGCGCGCCGACGAATCCGTCCAGCTCGACGAGCTCATGGAGCAGTTGGAAGGGCAACTCCCCTCGGCGGAAGTCTTCACGGCTTTGTTCGAGTTGGAACTCGCCGGCCGGGTGCGCCAGTTGCCGGGAAAGAACTATGTGCGGACGTTTTGACCCCGGCACCGCGGGCAATGATGCCCATTTGGGACATCAACGGAATTCATGCTGCGTGACGTAGCAAAGGGTTCGTGGTAGCGTCTCACCGAGACAGTAGAGCAGAATCGCCCCGGTCAGGGGCACGCGGGGCGGAACCTGCAGGGTGCAGTACCGGGAAGCCGGAAGCCGCAGGATTGCGGCAGAAAACAGGAAGTGCGGTATGGCAAAGAATCTCGTGATTGTGGAGTCGCCGGCAAAGGCGAAGACGATCAACAAGTATCTGGGCAGCGAATACACCGTTGAGGCGTCGCTCGGCCACATCATGGACTTGCCGAAGAACGACATCGGCGTGGAACTCAAAAAGCGCACCTTTGCGCCCCACCTCATCGTGTCGCCGGGCAAGGAGAAGCTGGTCGACAAGCTCAAAAAGCTGGCCGCCAAGGCAGATGCCGTGTATCTTGCGCCTGACCCGGACCGGGAAGGTGAGGCCATCGCCGCGCATCTGCACCTCCAGTTAAAGGGGTCCATCAAGGGCAAAACCACCATCCAGCGCGTGACCTTCAACGAAATCACCAAAAAAGCGGTCGTCGATGCCTTTACCCGGGCGCGCTCGGTCAATGAGAACCTGGTCGACGCGCAGCAGACGCGCCGCGTTCTCGACCGGCTCGTTGGCTACGAGATCTCGCCCCTGCTCTGGGACAAGGTGCGCCGTGGCCTGAGCGCCGGTCGCGTGCAGACGGTCGCCCTTCGGCTCATCGTGGATCGCGAGAATGAGATCAAGGCGTTTGTTCCGGTGGAGTACTGGCCGGTCGACGCGAAGCTGAAGCCCTCCGGCGCACGGCAGGAGTTCACGGCACGGTTGCACACCATCGACGGCGCACGTCTCTCGGTTGAAACTGTGGGCGCACCGGCATTGCCGAACGGCGATCTTGCGCTGGCGGCAAAGGCCGGCATGGAGCGTGCCGCTTGGACCGTGACCAGCGTCGAGGCGCGGGAGCGGCGTCGCAACGCACCGGCTCCGTTTTCCACCTCGCAGCTGCAGCAGCAGGCGTCCAACCGGCTTGGCTTCAACGTCAAGCGCACCATGGGCGTGGCGCAGCGGCTGTATGAGGGTGTGGAGATCGGCACGGAAGGCACCGTCGGTCTCATCACCTACATGCGTACGGATTCCACCCGCGTTGCTCCCGTCGCGATCGAAGAGGCGCGGGAGTATATCGAGACGCTGGGGGGCAAATACCTGCCTGGCAAGCCGAATGAGTTCAAGGGCAAAAAGGATTCACAGGATGCCCATGAGGCCATCCGTCCCACGCACGTGGCCTACACGCCCGAAAGCATTCGCAGGTACCTCAGTGACGAGCAGTTTCGGCTCTACGACCTGATCTGGCGGCGGTTTGTGGCCAGCCAGATGACCTCCGCCGTCTACGACCAGACCACGGTCGAGATCGAGGGCAGGGGGGATCGCCGCTACGGCGTTCGCGTGTCGGGGTCGGTGCTCAAGTTCGATGGCTTCCTCAAAATTGCCGACCCACGCGCGGGCAAGGCTGCCGCTGCTGCCGAGGCGAAGGCTGCCGAAGCGGGTTCTGACGAGGACGACGATGTGTCGCTGCCGGCGTTGGCACAGGGGCAGGCACTGGATCTGGTCGCCGTTCTGACCGAGCAGAAGTTCACCGAGCCGCCGCCACGCTTCAACGAAGCCTCGCTCGTCAAAGAGCTGGAGGAGCAGGGCATTGGCCGCCCTTCCACCTACGCGTCCATCATCAACACGATCCAGGATCGCGACTACGTCAAGAAGCTGGCACGCAAGTTCGTGCCGACCGAAATCGGCATGGTGGTCACCACGCTGCTGGTCAAAAACTTCCCCTACATCTTCGACATGGCCTACACGCGCAAGCTTGAGGAGGAGTTGGACCGCGTGGAAGACGGCGAGCAGAAGTGGACGCACCTGCTCAGCGGCTTCTACGACCACCTCACCGACGAGATCAAGGTTGCCGAAAAGTCCATGGAGGACATCAAGCGGCGCGAAGAGAAGACCGACGAAATCTGCGACAAGTGCGGCAGTCCGCTCGTCCTTAAGTGGGGCAAGTTCGGGTCGTTCTACTCCTGCAGCAACTACACCAAGACGAAGCCGAAAACCATCGCGGTCGCGTCCTTTAAAAAGGATCCAAAGGCCGTCGTCAAGCGCATTACAGACGCGGTGGACTACCCCTTTCACGTCAAGGGCATGGTCGACGACGCGGAAGCCAGCAACGATGAGGTGCACAGCGACAAGGAATTGCTCGCCGCGCTCAAGGTGGCCGCGGCGCGCGGAAAAAGCATTCTCGTGGACCCGGTAAGCTGCGACTTCACCAAGGAGAACTTCGCCGACAAGCCGGACCTCGCCGCCATGGAGCAGGGCGACACGGAAGAAGAGGAGTTCTGCGAGAACTGCGGCAAACTCATGGTGCTCAAAAACGGCCCATTTGGCCCATTCATGAGCTGCCCCGATTACAACGCGGACCCGCCCTGCAAAACGGTGCGGCGCCTGAGCCAGAAGGTGCAGAGCAAGCCGCCGGAGCCGACCGGGGAGCCATGCCCGGAGTGCGGCATGGAGCTTGTCAAACGTACCGGCCCCTACGGCGAGTTCATCTCCTGCTCCGGCTACCCCAAGTGCAAGTACATCAAGCAGACCCTTCTGGACGTGCCGTGCCCCAAGTGCGGCGGCAGCCTGGCGGAGCGCAAGGCGCGCACGGGAAACTACTTCTACGGCTGCACCAACTATCCCAAGTGCGACTTCACCAGCAACCAGAAGCTGATTGCCACGCCATGCCCCCGGGGCAACAGCACCTACCTGGTCGAAGTGTTTAACAAGCAGGACGGTTTTCTGCACGAAGTGTGCCCGCACAACCATGACGCCCTGCCCAGGCGGCGGCCAAAGAAGGGTGCGAAAGAGGAGATTGCCGACCCGGTCTCCTGCGACTACGACCGCCGCACCGATCGTGTGCCGGAGGTGATTGTCATTCCGGAAATCCCGGTCCTGCAGCGCCCCGACCCGGAATCCACCCGGCCCCTGCTCGAGCCTGTGCTGCCCATGGGAGCCGTGGCCTAGGCAATTCAACGGCCATTCTCGCCTTTGATTGCCCTCAACTGCTCCCGATTCGGCCAAAGACCGTCCGGAGCGCATCTTTTCGGTTGCAATTCACTCTAATGGAATGGAAGTTGGGCCACCCCAGGAGACGCTGACCCAGGAGGCGCTGAACAGGCGTTCGCACACCCTCTTGAGCCGCATACCTTCGGCCGTGGTTCAACAAGCTCCTTTATCTCTTTGACAGGAAGTGAGTTGCGCATGGCGAAGGCAGTCTGGAATGGCCACACCGTGGCCGAAAGCGAGCAGTTTGAGACAATTGAAGGAAATGTCTACTTCCCCGAAGAATCCGTCAAACGTGAATTCTTACGTCCGAGTTCCACCACATCTTCCTGTCCCTGGAAGGGCCAGGCACGTTATTTCTCGCTGCTTGTAGACGGCCAGGAGAATCCTGACGCGGCGTGGTACTACCCAGATCCGAAGCCGGCCGCCCGCTCGGTCAAGCACCACATGGCGTTCTGGCGCGGTGTGGAAATCTCAAAGTAGTCGACTGCGACCCAAGTCTGCAGAAGCCCGGCCGATGGCTGGGCTTCTACATGTGTGCGCTAATACGCGCCGGTTTGTTCGATGGGAAGCCGCACCTGGATGCAGGTCGTCCCGCTTCTGGACTGAACAGAAATTTGTCCCCGATGCTTCGTAACGACGCGATTTGCAATGTCCAGCCCGAGGCCAAGACCCGCACCGATCGCCTTGGTGGTGAAAAACGGCTCGAAGATTCGAGACTGAACCGTTGCGTCGATGCCCGGGCCATTGTCCCAGAACTCGATCAGTATCGTGGGGCCGGTCAGCGCGGTGTGGATACGTAGGATGCGGGGCTCTCCGGGAGGCAGCAGGTCCATCGCATCCAGAGCGTTTTCGATAATGGCGGTCCACACCTGGTTCAACTCGCTACCATAGGCGAGAAGCGGAGGCGCATCGTGGGCAAACTCGCGGACCACCTGCACATTGGCCAAACGCGAGTTGAACATGGTCAGCGTGGTATCAATGGCCTGCGGCAGGTCGACCTCCTGGATCGGTGCCTGATCCATGTAGGAGTAGTCCTTGATGGCCGAGATCAGCTCGAAAATGCGGCGGGTTGCATCCATCACCGCATCGGTCATGCGCTCTGCTTTAAGGGCAGAGGCAAATGAAGAGATAGCGATGGGCAGAGCATGCGCATCCATAATGCCGGCAAGCTGGTCGAGATGCAGAACGTCGACCTCGGTTTCGGCCAGCACGGGAGCGATCTTCCAGCTGTCCTCGACGCTGTGTGCCTCAAGCCAGCGTGTGAACAAGTCCTCGCGCCCGTTGGCCGCCGTAAGACTCGCGCCATCAAACTCGGCGGCAGCAGGCAGCATTGCGCGGACGGAGGTGACCCAGGCGCTGTATTTTGCCTTGGCCTCCTCATCAAAGCAGAGCGCACCCAGACGATACTTCTGGTCGCCGTAGTTGCGTAGCTCCGTCCAAAGATTGTTCGCGGCAGACCTTGCCGCCGACGCAGGATTATTGAGTTCGTGCGAAAGATTGGCTGCCAGCCTGCCGAGGGCATTGAGCTTCTCAGACTGTTGCTCCATGCGCGTCACCTCGCGCACCCGGTCGAGCAGCACACTGACACACCGGTTGCCCATGCTCGGGATTGCCGCAAGCATCGTGGGAAAGAGAGCCTCGTGGAAATCGAGTGTCCAGGTATCGCCCGCGGCATACCCATCGCCGCCATAAGCCTTCATGCGGCTGAACGGGAGCTTCCCGGTAAGCTGGCCAGAGCGGCCGATGAAGTACTGCACCGGACCGGATTGGTGCCGGCGAACGTGGATTTCCCCCTGTAGGAGGATGGTCATGAGTTCGGCAGGCTCGCCGGTGCGAAACACAAGTTCGCCATCACGAAAGGCGTGCTCCGTTCCCCGCTCCGCAAGCCACTGCAGTTCCGTCGCGGAGAGATCCCTCAACTGTTCCAGATGGCTGAGCGCCTCAACAATCTGCGGGACGGGCGTGGGCTGGAGCGGTTTGTGCACCGCAAAACGATCGGTGAGCAGGGCGCTGGCGGGATCGATTGCAAGAGTCGCCATGGACTTTCCTTTTCTGCAGCATACATGCGGCCAGTGAACAAAGATCTTAGTGTCGTTGCATTTCCTGTTGGCGCATAGGCATGCTGTCAACGATGTCGCGGAGTGCTTCAAAGGCAACAGGGCTGGATGTTCGGAATTTCTCTCCGCCATCTTTACCGATCAGGATGAGCGCAAAGCTCCCCGATGCGATGTGAAACCGGGACCGCAGGGCGGCTGCTTCCTCCGCGGAAACGGTGACGGCGCCGGTGAGTGTATGGTCGCCATTCGGAGCGGACGACGTTGTTACCAACACCATACGCATCTGTCGCTCGCGCAGTTCCGCCGCATGCTGCTGGAGTTCGACAAACTGGGTTGTGAGGCGTGGATCCCGAGGATCAGCAAAGAGCAGGACCGGGCGATCGTGATCGCGCATGGACTGCAGCAGAGACGCAGGGATCGCCGGGTGGAGTACAGGAAAGAGCGAACAGAGCGCGAGCACGACCGACGTCATGCACCGTAGGATGCGTCAACCAACATCAATTGCGAGCTTGCCAAAGTGGGTGGCAGATTCCAGGGTGCGAAATGCTTCCTTTGCGTCGCGAAAGGCAAAGGTCTGGTCCACAACGGGCTCGATGTGATTTGCGGCCATCGCCTCGACAAGCTGCGACAGCATGGCAACCGAGCCGACGTATACGCCCTGCAGACGCAAGCCGTTCATCAGGATCGGGAGCACGTTGATGGGTTGCTCCACGCCGCTCAACACGCCGATCATGGCAATCAGGCCATTGCGTGCCGCGCTGCGCAGGGAGAGCGGAAGAGTGCCGGCACCGCCCACCTCCAAGACGTGGGTTGCGCCGTTACCATCGGTCAGGTCGCGAACGGCGCTGCTCCAGTCCAGCAGGCCTGCTGTACAAAGGGTGTGCGATGCACCCAACGCCTTTGCGCGCTCGAGCTTTGCTCCCGAGGAACTGGTGATGATCGTCTTCGCTCCACAGAGATGCGCAATCTGCAGGCCAAGCACGCTGACGCCGCCGGTACCGAGTAGCAGGGCCGTGTCCCCAGGCCCGATGTTTCCGATGGCGACAAGGGCGTTCCACGCGGTAACCCCGGCACACGGTAAGGCAGCGGCTTGCAGGAAGGACAGCGCCACGGGCACTTTGACCAGGGCGTGCGCGGTGAAGAGCCGATGCGTCACGAGCACGCCCTCGGTCGCTTCGCCCATGGCAGAGGCTGCGGCTCGGCCGGTGAGCAGACCGTCCACCCACTCGGGAAAGAAACCAGCGACGACGCGATCCCCCGCGCTGAAGTGACGCACCGCCGAGCCAACGGCGACCACCTCTCCGGCAGCGTCGGAACAGAGCGTGCGTGGTTTGGGCACCCTGGGGTTGTAGAGGCCGCGCACGACCATGAGGTCGCGATAGTTCAGTGACACGGCACGAATACGGACGAGCACCTCGTCCGCCGCGGGCTCCGGGACGTCAACAGACTGGAAGCGGAGGGCATCGATGGAGAAATCGTCAACAAGTTGCAGAGCTTGGGCGTGCATGCCGGGTTCGATGCAGCAGCCGGGGGCAGTGGCTACAGCGAGTGCGCGGTCTACTGTCTCGGCCGCCACACGCGAAAGCCGTTCTCGCCGGTAGAGTCCGGCACGTAATGGTCGCGGATTGCGTCGATGAGCACCTGGTAGGTCAGGGGTGAGCGCTTCACCGGCGGGTGCAGCGGGCTGTAGCCCTCGACCACTGACAGCATGCGCGGGTCATCTTCAATGGTCGCGAATTGCTGGTCCAGCGGCAAGTCCAGAAGCAGCATGGGGCGGCGGGGGAGGCGGAGGATTTCGTCGGCTTTGAGTTGAATGGCCCGCGTTGTGAAAAGGTTGCCGGCGACCTTGAAAGCACCGGTATCGACGCAGACGGCACTGGGCGGCACGCCACGGGGCGGCGTGAGTGTGGGTGCAAAGTACACCACCGGGCAGGGAGGCCGAAGATGGAGCGTGCCCTGGGTTGCGGCGAAGAGCGGCCAACCGTGGTGCAGGGCGAGTCCGGTCATGGAGGGCTCGCCCTGCATGGCCACGGCGAACGGATGGTCAATGTGCGGAGAGCGCAGGATGTGCGCAACCATCCCAGCCTGGCGCCGGCTTTCACGCTGCAGACTGCGCGTGACAGGCAGCAGGTAGAGAAGGACGACGAGCATCGTCCAAACGCGGCGGACCGTGATGTGCTGCAACAGGTAGGCCAGGCCGAGCAGGAATGCGGCAGAGGCGATGCGCAGGTGAACTTCGTCTGCGCGGCCAAATGCGCCAGGGAGCGCCGCCAGGCCGGTAAAGGCCATGGGCAGCACCGCCGATTCAAACTGCCGGGTGCGCCAGGCAGCGACCGCACCGCATGCGGCAGCAACATAGACGAACAACGTGAGTGCCACGTGCGCGGTTGGCAGCAATGGCAACGCGTAGGCACCGGCACCGAACATCGCCATGGCAACAAAGTACCCCTGCGCCTTACAGAACAGGACGATGACGGCGACGCCAAAGACGGTGACGAGGAGAGCGCCGGTCGGCAGAGCGCGCTGCCATCGCAGCACCGCAAACCAGAGCAAACTACCGGCGGCGATGGCGAGCCCCAGATCGGCTGAAATTCCAAGGCTGACCGTGACGAGCAGCAGCGCCAGTGCGGCGTTGCCGTAGCTGTTGTTCCAACGCTGGTGTGCCCAGGCGAGCACCACCGCAGCGAAGGCGGTGCCGACAAATCGCACCGGGTTGTAGGTCGTGCCGTCAGACGGCAGCGTGACCAGGCAAAGCTCCAGCAGCACCCAAAACAGCCACGGACGAAAACGCAGGCGAAACGGCAGGTGTCGTACGGTGAACCACAGCATGGCTGTGCCCATGAGCCATTGCAGAATCAGCCAGACGTAATAGGTCGTGGTGATGGGCCGATGGGTGAGCTGGTGTAGCCACATGGGCGGGTACAGCTCGAGCGGGCCATAGGTATAGCTGAAGCCGGTGAAGGGTCGGACGCCATCCGCAAGCAGAACGCTGCGGTTGATGGAGTAGAAGGACTCCATGCCGGCGGAGACGGAGAGCGAACGCAGTGCCTGTCCACAGGCCAGCACAAAGATGAGGGGCAGCGCAAGGAAGAGATGCAGCCAGCGCAGGGCGCAGTCTGCTGGATCGGTGCGACCCATGACACCGCCGGTCAGCAGCGCGTACAGCAGCGCGCCCCCTGTAAACAGCAGCAGCGCCGCCCGGTTGTTGTACTGCAGCACGTAGGACAGGCTGACGCTGGGCGCAACCGGCACAAGGTAGGGCAGAAGAAAAACCGCAACGCCAAGCAGAAGGAGGAGCACGGCTTTTACTGGCCACGAGCGCACAAGAGGCGTGCCATGCCACAGCCGTTCCAGGATCATGCGCAGGGCTCCTGCCGGGAATAGTCGATGGTAGCAAGAGCGAGCTGCAGGATTGCGATTCCCGGACCAAAGAAGGGACCCGCGCTTTCCCGTACCGGTACGCGGTACAGAGAAGCACGGGTCCCGACGCGAACCGGCAGGTTGGGAAGACGACGAACGCTTACGCTTTCACGACGGAGCCATTTTCTACCCGAACGGGATCGAGAAAAGGCATGGCGGCGCGCAGTTCCGCACCGACTTTCTCGATGGGATGTTCGCGGTCCTGTTCGCGAAACCGGGTAAATTCCTTGCGGCCGGAGTTCTGGTCTTCAATAAAACGCTTGGCAAAGGAGCCGTTCTGGATGTCGGTGAGGAGGCCCTTCATGGCGGTCTTGACCTCGGGCGTTACGAGGCGGGGACCGGCGACGTAATCGCCCCACTCCGCGGTGTCGGAGATCGAGTAACGCATGTACTCGAGGCCGCCACGATACATCAGGTCGACGATGAGTTTGAGTTCGTGAAGAACTTCGAAGTAGGCCAGTTCGGGCTGGTAGCCGGCCTCGGTCAGAACTTCAAACCCGGCTTTGACAAGGGCCGCCGTGCCGCCGCACAGAACCGCCTGCTCGCCGAAGAGGTCGGTCTCTGTCTCTTCCGTAAAGGTAGTCTGGAGCACGCCGGCGCGGGTACAACCAATGGCCTTGGCATAGCTCAGGGCTTCCGCAAGGGCGTTACCGGACGGATCCTGCTCGACCGCAACCAGGCCGGGAACACCGCCGCCTTCGGTGAAGACTTCACGCACACGATGCCCGGGGGATTTGGGCGCGACGAGGGAAACATCGACGTCTGCCGGAGGCGTGATGGTCCGGAAGCGAATATTGAAGCCGTGGGCGAACATCAGCGTTTTTCCCTTGGCCAGGCCCGGCTCGATCTCCTTGTAGACGGCGGCAGCGGTCTGGTCCGGAACAAGGACCATGATCGTGTCGGCCCACTGCGCGGCATCGGCAACGGAGAGGACTTCCAGCCCCGCGGCCCTGGCTTTTTCAGCGCCCTTGGAACCTTCACGAAGGCCGATCTTTACCGCGACACCAGAGTCCTTCAGGTTAAGCGCGTGCGCGTGACCCTGTGAGCCATAACCGATGATGGCGACCTTTTTGGCCTGGATGAGGGAGAGGTCTGCGTCGTTGTCGTGGTACGTCTTTGCCATGGTTCAGTCGTCCTTTTCTGATGTTGACAGTGTACGGTTGTTCCACCCGGCCTGCTTCGTGGCGCGATTGTACCGGGCTAGGCGATGTCGGGAATCTGCTTCAGCAACGATGGGGTGACCAGCCTTGCAATTTCTACGATGGAGGCGTGAAGCGATGGAGAGACGTCGAGGATGTGGGTGAGCGTTGGGAGCGTGGGTCGCCAGAAGAACTCGGCAAGCGCCTCTTGCAGTTGACCGGAGAGAAACATCTCCTCGTTCCCCTTGGCCGCTTCTCTGGCAAGGCTTTCAAAGACATGCTTGAGTTCAAGCGCGATTGCCTGGTACGGGCCTTCCCCCACCTGTTCATCCGTCATTTCGAAACCGTAAAAGGATTCGGTGAAGCCGTCTGGAAGATTGTCGTCGCTCATGCTTCGTGGTCAGCGAACTGGTTGGGGAGGGTATTCATGGGGTCAAGGACGTCCGGGTCGTCGGCGAGGTCGTCTTCAAGCTGGTGGGCCTTGCTGCCGAGAGCCTTCATCACGCGGGTGCTGTGCTGGCCGCGACGCATGGCCATGCGACCGGTGCGGCTGACTTCAAGGATGTCGTAGGCGGACTCACGGATGACCTGGATCAGGCCTTCGATCTTGCTGGCGCTGCCGGTCATTTCGAGCATGATCGAATCGGGCGCCAGGTCGACGACGCGGGCGCGAAAGACATTGGCCAGCTCGAAGATCTGCGTGCGGCTGCTGATGCCGTGCGGCGATTGCGGGCCGGCGGCGACCTTGAGCAGGCAGAGCTCGCGAACCACGGCTTCAGAACGATTGACCTCATCGACTTCGCGCGTGATTTCGAGCTTGTAGAGCGATGCGCGAATGCGGTGGGCGGCGTTGTCCGGTGCGTCGCAAACAATGGTCATGCGCGAGACGGTTTCGCTTTCCGTTTCACCCACGGTGAGTGATGCGATGTTGATGTTGAGCCGGCGGAAGAGCGATGCGATGCGGGTCAGCACGCCGGGCTTGTTGTCGACCAGAGCGATAAAGGTATGGAGCATTTCAGGGCCTTTCGTGGCGCATGACCGTATACTCGGGCGCATGGAATTGAGCTGTGTGCTGCTGCACGTGGTGTTCAGCACCAAGGATCGCCGGGCGTGGATCAGCCAGGAGCTGCGGCAGGGCATGCAGGAATGCCTGCATGGGACGCTGGCGCGGAGCAACAACATGTTTGTGCGGTGCGCGGTGCTGTCGGACCATGTGCATGTGGCGTTGTACCTGGGCAAAATGGAGCGGGTCGAGCGGGTTGTGGCAAAGCTCAAGCTGCAGTCGCAGCAATGGATCAAGGTGCAGGGCACGCCGCTTGAGAGGTTCCGTTGGCAGCGGGAGTTCTTTGCCTTTTCCGTCGGTTTGAATGACCGAAACAAGTTGATTGCCTACCTGGATGCGCAGGAAGAGGTTCATGCGCGACGAGAGTTTCAGGCGGAAGTACGCGCGATGCTGACACAGTACGAGATCGGGTTTGATGAGCGATTCATCTGGCAGTGAAGCCCCTGTGGTCTGAATGCGGTGGCCCGGCAAGCGCATGGGCGCGGCGGGCCAGGCGTTACGGTTTGGTTTACTCTGGCATGGCTTCTAGTAGCGGCGGTAGGGCAGGAACTTGCCACTCATGCTGATCTTGACGCGGTCGCCTGCGGGGTTGGGTTCACGGGCGATGGACATGTTGAAGTCGATAGCGCTCATGATGCCGTCGCCGAACTCTTCGTGAATGAGTTCTTTCCAGGTCTGGCCGTAGTTCTGAATGAGTTCGTAGAAGCGGTAGATGAGTGGGTCGGTCGGAGGCATGATGACGCCGCTGCCCCGGTCGGGCGAGGCGGCGAGAAGAAGCGCGTCGTTCTCGTCGAGTTCAAGGAGCGTTGCGGCTTTGTCCGCCTCTTTGCTGGTGAGCGGCGACTGGCCAAGCAGGGCAGCGGTGTAGATGATGGGCGAGCTATCGCCGAGAGCTTCGGCGATCTGCTTCCAGGTAAGGCCAAGGCTGCGCTTGGTGTAGAGGATTTTTTCAGTGAGTTTCTGGCGCTCTGTCATCTTGTTCCTTTTGTGGTGGGGGCGCTAGTCTTCGCTGGTTTCGAGGAGGGGATTGGGGCGGCGGACCATTTCATGGAGAGCGCTGCCGGGAGCAATCATGGGGTACACGCCGTCTTCTTTTTCCACGGCGAAATCGATGAGAAAGCTGCCATTGCCGGTGCGGGCGCGGGTTACCGCCGGGATCACCTCGGCGCGCGAGGTCACACGCACGCCGGCAATCTCATGGGCATCGGCCAGCTTGACGAAGTTGGGGCTCAGAATGGGCGAGTTGCTGTAGTTCTTGTCGTAGAACGCCTCCTGCCACTGCCGCACCATCCCGAGAAAGCCGTTGTTGATCACGGCGATGTTGAGGTGCAGCTTCTCCTGCTGAATGGTGGAAAGCTCTGACGCGGTCATCTGGAAGCCGCCGTCGCCGGCAATAACCCAGACATCCTTTTCCGGGCAGGCCATCTTTGCCCCGATCGCGGCCGGCAGGCCGAAGCCCATGGTGCCAAGGCCGCCGGAGGTCATGAGCGTGCGGGTGTCTTCATGGCGGAAGTACTGGGCCTCCCACATCTGGTGCTGGCCGACGTCCGTCGCGATGATGGTGTCGGCAAGGCGGCCGGCGGCGCGGGCCTCCTGCCAGATGTCGTGGATCACATGCGCGGCATAAAGGTGGCCATTGTCGGGCAGCGTCAGAATGTCGCGAACGCTGGCATCGCCTTTGAGCGTGCGGATTTCATCGCGCCAGGGCCGGGTCTGGTCGGTCTGCAAGGCAGCGTTGCCGAGCCTGGTCTCGATTTGAGCGAGCACGCTGCTGAGGTCGCCGATGAGCGCTACGTCGACTTTCACGTTCTTGTTGATCTCGCTGGGGTCGATCTCGACGTGAATCTTCTTTGCGTTCTGGGCATAGTGGGCAAGGTTGCCGGTCACGCGGTCGTCGAAACGCATGCCGAACGCGAGCAGGAGGTCTGCCTGCTGAATGGCGACGTTGACCCACGATTCGCCGTGCATGCCCATCATGCCGAGCGCAAGCGGGTGCGACGCGGGAAAGCCGCCCAGTCCGAGAAGGGTGGTTGCGACGGGAATGCCATGGCGCTCCGCAAAGGCGATGACGGCCTGTTCCGCGCCGGATTGGATGATGCCGTGGCCGGCGAGGATGACGGGCTTTTGCGCGGAACGAATTAGATCGAGGGCCGACTCCAGCGTTGTCGAAAGGTCCGCTTGAGCCGCGCGCAGCATGGGATGTGGGCGGTAGGCGCGGGGCTTCGACATGGCAAAGTCGAAGGTCGCGGTAGCCTGCTGGGCATCCTTGGTGATATCGACGAGGACGGGTCCGGGACGGCCGGACCTGGCCACCTGAAACGCCTCACGAAGCACAGGTGCGAGATCTTCCGCGCGCGTTACAAGGTAGTTGTGCTTGGTGATGGGCAGCGTGATGCCGGTGATGTCCACTTCCTGAAAGGCATCGGTGCCAAGAACCTTCGACGCAACCTGGCCGGTGATGGCGACGACGGGAATGCTGTCCAGCATGGCCGTTGCAAGCCCGGTGACAAGGTTGGTTGCGCCGGGGCCGCTGGTGGCCATGCAGACCCCGACCTGGCCACTGGCGCGGGCGTAGCCGTCGGCCATGTGGCAGGCACCCTGCTCGTGCCGTACAAGGACATGGTGGATCGTGGGGAACTTGCGCAGGGCGTCGTAGATGGGCAGGATGGCGCCGCCGGGGTAACCGAACACGGTGGTGACACCTTCGCCGGCAAGGGTGGCCCAGGTAATTTCCGCGCCGGTAAGGTGGGGGCAGTGTTGGGCGCGGGTGAGGCGGGCAGCGCGATCGTGTTCCTCACGGCGGCGGTGGTGCCACTGTCCCGGGTGGGTTCCTGCTTCTGCTCGCTGATGGGGTCTTGGGTCTGGTCGCTCATGCGGTGTGCTCCTGCTGCTGCGTGGCTGCGAGATTTTCACGGTGCTGCTGGGATTCGGTGACGCCGGAAGGAATGTTGGCGGCAGCATAGAGTTGTTCGGCTTCCACCCACGCCTGCAGGGCGCGACGCTCGTCGTTCAGGGCAGAGACGCGGAGAGCGTTGGCGAGGTCAAGTGGTTCGGCTTCGGTCTGGTCCGCATACTGCAGGGAGCGGTACAGCCGAATTGCCTCCTCAATCTGGGTACCGGCGACGCCATACTCCTTCATCTCCGACCGGATTTCTGCGGCGTGGCGCAGGGCGTGGGCGAGCTGCGTCGTAGCGCCGGCGGTGCGGAAGAGGGTAATGGCCTCCGCGTAGTAAATGGCCGCGCCAAGGCGGTCGCCCGTATCACGTCGGGTCTGGGCGACGCCGGTCAGGGCCTCCGCGCGCTCGATGGCCTCTGTGGATTCAGCCTGCGCTGCGGCCTCCTTGTACAGGCGCTCGGCATCGGCAGCCTCGCCGCGGCTGCGCGCGCTGGAGGCTTGTTTGAGCAGGGATTTCAGAGCTTCGATCAATGCAAACCTATTGAGTCTTCTCGAACTGTTGACCTAAGTCGTCGTTGATGTTTAGAGAGATACGACCAGAGAACCTAGATTGAAGTACTTGCATTCCAAAACTACCCTGCCGTTGGCCGTAGTCATCGTCTTGAACACTAAGGAAGTCAGAGAAAGTCACCACCGGCGGCTCCTCCATGAACGCGGAACTCCAACGACCCTGGAGCCATTGAACGCTTCCTGCTTTGCTCTGAATAAACTCAGTAAACGTCTGATTCGATGCAAGAGTAAGGATTGCATCGCCCCACTCCGCCCTGTAGCTGTAGCTCCCCGGAAGCTCTTTCGCCAGCGGCGTCTTGCTGCTGACGTACTCGGCCACACCACTGCCAGCATTGCCCAGAATTATGAGCATTAGAGGGCCGCAAACAACAGCCACGACCGCCATCACCGCCATTGTGACTTTTCGCGCCGTCGTCATTCAGGTGGTGACCGCGCCGATGCTGGCGCTGCTGACGGTGTTGGCATACTTGGCAAAGACGCCACGCTTGTATCGGGCTGCGGGTGGTTGAAAGTTCGCCAGGCGTGCGGTTAGTTCTTCGTCGCTGATGTCGACGTTGAGCTGGCGGTTAGGGATGTCGAAGGTAATGCGGTCGCCTTCGCGGACGGCGGCAATGGGGCCACCAAGCTGGGCTTCGGGCGCGACGTGACCCGCCATCAGGCCACGGGTAGCACCCGAAAAGCGGCCGTCGGTCAGCAGGGCAACGGTTTCGCTCAGCTCGGGAATGCCCTTGATGGCGGCGGTGACGGCGAGCATTTCGCGCATGCCGGGACCACCGCGCGGGCCCTCGTAGCGAATGACGCAGACGTCGCCGGGATTGATCCGGCCGGCCTGCACGGCGGCATGGCACAGGTCTTCGCTGTCAAAGACGCGCGCCGGACCCGTGTGGTGGATGCGCTCGTGGCCGGCGACCTTGACGACACAACCCTCCGGCGCGAGATTGCCGCGCAGGATGACAAGGCCGCCGGTGGGCTTAAGCGGCTGCTGCCAGGTGTGGATCACGGGCTGGTTCGGCGTTTCGACGGCGGTCGAAGCTTCCTGGTGCAGGGTCTTGCCGCTGACGGTAAGGGTGTCGTGCAGCGCGCCGCGCTCGATTAGCCGCTGCGCCAGCACGCGGGAGCCGCCGGCCTCCTGGTAATCCTTTGCCGCGTACTTGCCGCCGGGGGACAGGTCGCAGATAAACGGCGTGCGCTCGCTGATCTCGTCAAAACCCTCCATCGACAGCGGGATATTCAGTTCGTGCGCAATAGCGATGAGGTGCAGCACGGCGTTCGTCGAACCGCCGCTGGCGCACACGGCGGCAATGGCGTTTTCCAGCGATTGCCGGGTCAGGATCTGCGACGGCTTCACATCCCGACGGACCAGGTCCATGACCATGCGGCCCGCCTCACGGCTGGCGCTTGCTTTTTCCGGGCTCATGGCGGGCACGCCGGTGATCTCCATCGGGCTGATGCCGAGGAACTCGCCGGCCATGGCCATGGTGTTGGCGGTGAACTGGCCGCCGCAGGCACCGGGCCCGGGGCAGGCGGCAGCCTCGAGCGCCTCGAGTTCAGCGTCGTTGATCTTGCCCGCGGCGTGCGAGCCCATACCCTCAAAGACGTTCAGGATGGTGATCTCCTTGCTGGAGCCGTCGGGCTGGCGCAGGTTGCCGGGCATAATGCTGCCGCCATAGAGCATCAGGCCGGGGATGTCGAGCCGCGCCAGCGCCATTACAGAGGCCGGCATGTTTTTGTCACAGCCGGCAATACAGACAAGGCCGTCGAAACTGTTGCCGCGCGTCACAAGTTCGATGGAGTCCGCGATGACTTCGCGCGAGATGAGCGAGGCTTTCATGCCCTCCGTGCCCATCGTAATCCCGTCGGAGATGGTGACGGTGTTGAACTCCATCGGCGTCCCGCCGGCATCGCGGACGCCCTGCTTCACGGCTTCCGCCACGGCGCGCAGGTGAAAGTTACAGGGGCCGATCTCGGTCCACGTGTTGGCAATGCCGATGATGGGTTTGTGCAGGTCTTCCTTACTGAAGCCGACGCCGCGCAGATACGAGCGCGCCGCCGCGCGGGACGGGCCTTCGGTAAGAACAGTGCTGTTACGTTTGCCGGGGTCGTTGTTCATTTAACTCGCTTGCAGTCGAAAGACACAGTTGTGCTCAGAAGCTCACTTTGGGGAGGAAGGAACGAAAAAGCAGTCTCTATCCAGATAGCGCGTTGATCATCAGAGCGCAAAATAAACGTCTGCTCAGTCGTTGGTAGCGACGCTACATGTAATGCGGTCAAACCCTCGCCGGTTTCTCCGACAATCATGTACTCATCAGGCTGCTGAAGTTCCCGCCGGACTTTCGGATCGAGTGTCGAATACATCGTCGGATTAATTTGCAACAGGAGCACTGAACCCTTTCGGGTGATCCAAATCTCGTCGGTACTCCTGTCCTGCTTGATTTCAGGAGAACTAGGAGTCACTTTGGTTGTGACCGAACGCAGTCCTGTGCAGTGCACCTGCCATTTATGTGTCTGACCATGTCCGTAAGTAGACGATGCTAAAAAGGCGCAAGTTAGAGCCCAGGTAAGTTGCCTCATACAGCCGCGCTTTTGGGGGCGGACCAGAATGCCTGGTCGTGGGTGGATTCGTATTTGTGGAGGGCGTCGGCATGGCGCAGGGTGAGGGCGATGTCGTCGAGGCCGTGCAGCAGGCAGTGTTTGCGGAAGGGGTCGATGTCGAACCGCGCATGAAAGCCTTCGTCGTCGGTGACGGTCTGGTGTTCGAGATTGATTGTGATCTGGTGCGCGGGGTTGGCGGAGGACCGGGCGATAAGGGTTTCGACCTGCGCGTCATCGAGGCGTACAAGCACGATGCCGTTCTTGCCGGCGTTGGAGTAGAAGATGTCGGCGAAGCTGGGGGCGATGACGCAGAGGAAACCGTACTGCGCGATGGCCCACGCGGCGTGTTCGCGGGAGGAGCCGCAGCCGAAGTTCTTTTCGGCCAGCAGGATTTTTGCGCCGGCGTACTCCGGCTTGTTCAGCACAAAGTCGGGCTGCGGCTTGCCCACATCCTGTGAAGACACACCCGCGCCCTCCTGGATGCGACGCCAGTCATAGAACAAAAACTCGCCATAGCCGGTGCGCTCAATGCGCTTGAGAAACTGCTTGGGGATGATCTGGTCGGTGTCGATGTTGGGCAGCGGTAGGGGCGCGGCGGTCGAGGTCAGGATGTTGATGGGAATCATGGCTCGATCACCCTCGCTACTTCAATCTGAATTTCCTGCGGATCTTGCCAGAAAAGCTTGAACCAGTGTTTTGACGGAAGATAGGTGATCGACACGTTCTCACCTACGCCAAGGGGCATCGGACCATCAACCTTGTGCTCGAACAGGAATGTTTCTTGAGTGATGACAAATGTCTTGGCGAAAGAGTCAACATTGACAACCTTCCCCTGCATGCTGGTTTCTTGAACCTGCATCGCACGTATCAACTTGTCCACGCCCACTAATAAGATAGCGCCAACAGCGACGGTGAAAAGAAGCGTAGCAGCCCTGTTGCTTGTTGTTTGCTCGAAGTTGGAGCCATCGTCTGAACTAGCCATCATGCCCCCACTTTCGAATGTCGGTGAAGTGGCCCGTGATGGCGGCGGCGGCGGCCATCTGGGGGCTGACAAGGTGGGTGCGTCCGCCGCGGCCCTGGCGGCCTTCGAAATTGCGGTTGCTGGTGGAGGCGCAGCGCTCGCCGGGTGCGAGAATGTCGGGGTTCATGCCCAGGCACATGCTGCAGCCGGGTTCCCGCCACTCAAAGCCGGCAGTGCGGAAGATGAGGTCGAGGCCCTCCTGTTCCGCCTGCTTTTTAACCACCTGCGAGCCGGGAACGACCATGGCACGGATGCCCGTGGCAATGTGGTTGCCGCGCACGATGGCGGCGGCGGCGCGTAGGTCCTCGATGCGGCCGTTCGTACAGGAGCCGAGAAAAACGGTATCGATCCGGATCTGTTCCATCGGCGTGCCGGGAGTCAGATCCATGTACTCCAGCGCGCGCGCAAAGCTCTTGCGGTCGGCGTCGGAGCGTGCGTCTTCGGGGCTCGGCACCCTGCTGTCGATAAAGGTTGTCATGCCGGGGGAGGTGCCCCACGTGACCGCAGGCGCAAGCGTCGCGGCGTCAATGGTGAGTTCGCGGTCGAAGTGTGCGCCGGGGTCGGTGGGCAGCGTACGCCAGTGGGCAACGGCTCCATCCCATGCCGTGCCTGCGGGGCTAAAGCGGCGGCCTTTCAGGTAGGCAAATGTCGTCTCATCCGGCGCAATCATGCCGGCGCGCGCACCGGCCTCGATGCTCATGTTGCACACCGTCATGCGGCCTTCCATGCTGAGCGCGCGGATGGCAGAACCGGCGTACTCGACGACGTAGCCGGTTGCGCCGTCCGTCCCGATGCGGCCGATGATGTCGAGAATGATGTCCTTTGCCGTGACCCCAAACGGCAGGTCGCCCTCGACGTTGATGCGAAAAGTCTTCGGCTTGCCCTGCGGCAGCGTCTGCGTGGCCATCACGTGCTCCACCTCGCTGGTGCCGATGCCGAACGCCAGCGCGCCGAACGCGCCGTGGGTGCTGGTGTGCGAGTCGCCGCAGACGATCGTCATGCCGGGCTTGGTCGCGCCCAACTCCGGCCCGATCATGTGCACGATGCCCTGTGCGGCGTCCTGCACGTCGAAAAACTCGATGCCGAAGTCGGCGCAGTTCTGCCGCAGGGCGTTGACCTGTTTCGCGCTGATCTGGTCGGCAATCACCAGGCGATCCTGCACGCTGGTTGTCGGCACGTTATGGTCGACGGTAGCAATATGCCGATCCGGCCGGCGCAGCTTGCGACCGGCCAGGCGCAGCCCTTCAAACGCCTGCGGCGATGTGACTTCATGCACCAGCTGCAGGTCGATGTAGAGCAGCGGCGGCTCGCCTGCGGGCTCTGCCACGAGGTGCTGCTGCCACACCTTTTCAAAGAGGGTCTGTGGGCCGGGATGGGCGGTCGGAAACTGGGACATGGCTTACTTTCCTGCGGATATTGCCGCTGCGGGTTCAGGGGTGGGCTGCCAGGTGTGGGCGTCATCGCGGCTAAGCCGAAGCTCCGTCCCGCTGGGCTGGACGAGGGTGATGTCTGTGATCAGGGTGTGCGAGTCATCGCCATTGGTGTGAGCGGACCACCGCGCGATGGCCGAGGTCAGGGTGGGCGGCAGGGCTCGTGGCTTGAGCTCGGTGTTGCTGAACAGCCACAGGTGGGCGCTGTTGGCGGCGATGGGCGGCGGAATGCGGAAGACGGAGGCGGCAAATACCGTTGCGCCAGTCTGCGTGTCGACCCACAGCATGCCGCAATCCGTGGCGTCGTGCGCGACGCATGCACTGGCAGTGACGTAACGATGTTCGGCGACGTAGACGTCCTCCGGCGGCCCATGCAGAAACTCAACCGCATCCTTCGCCGGTTCTGTCGGCTTGCCGATCCAATACGTCATTTTGCGGGTGGACACGTGGGTGCGCAGAAAGCCCGGAAAGCGCTTGTCCAGGGCAAGTTCGTTCGTGCTCCTGCCATCGAAGGCCAGCAGCCAGGGCGCCGGCGTTTGCGCGTGGATGCGTGCCTCAAAGCAGCACAGCACAAGCGCGGTCGAGATAGCGAAGGAGGGATGCACGCTTACACCTGCAGGGTGGGAATGGGGAACTCGGCGCGGTGAAGCCTGCCGTTGAGGTTGTCCAGGATGAGCGCGCCCATCTCCGCGGTAGTTACGGTCCGCTGTCCGGCAGCGTTGCCGCGAGCGATGTCTGCCGTGCGGAAGCCCTGCTCCAGAATGTCCACGACCGCGTTCTCGATCATTGTGGCTTCCGCTTCCAGCTCCGCAGAGTAGCGCAGCACCAGCGCCGCAGTCAGAATGGCGCCGATAGGGTTGGCCTTGCCGGTCCCCGCAATATCCGGAGCGCTGCCGTGCACTGGCTCGTACAGGTTCACGGTGCCGCCCAGCGTCGCCGACGGCAGCATGCCGAGCGAACCCGTAATCACGCCGCTCTCGTCGGACAGGATGTCGCCGAACAGATTTTCGGTAAGCACCACGTCAAAGTCGCGTGGCCGCGTCATCAGGTGGATCGCCATGCTGTCGACAAGTTGGTGCTCGAGCGTCACCGTGGGAAAGTCTGCGGCAACCTCGGTCACCACCGCCCGCCAAAGCTGCGACGTCTCCAGAACATTCGCCTTGTCGACGCTGGTGACCTTTTTTCTCCGCTGCGCCGCAAGCTTGAAGGCAACGCGCGCCACGCGCTCCACCTCCTCTTGCGTGTAGACCATGGTGTTGTGCGCACGACCGGTTTGCTTGTCCCACTGGCGCGGCTGGCCGAAGTACAGGCCACCCAAAAGCTCGCGTACAAACAGGATGTCCGCGCCCTCCGTGATCTCCGGCCGCAGTGGAGAGTTATCGGCAAGCGCACGGTACGCCACGGCAGGCCGCAGGTTCGCAAAGCCGCCCAGGGCCTCGCGAATCTGTAGAAGGCCGGCCTCGGGTCGCTGGCTTGGTGGCAGCGCATTGAATCGGTTGTCGCCCACGGCACCCAGCAGCGCGGCACCGCAGCGCAGGGTAGTTTCCAGCGTATGCGGCGGCAGTGGCGTCCCGTGCGCGTCAATGGCAACGCCGCCAATCGGCAGGGGTAAAAACTCGAACACATGGCCGCCATGGTTGGCGACTGCGGTCAACACATTCACGGCTTCGTCGGTCACTTCCGGGCCGATGCCGTCGCCTTCGAGCAGTGCGATCTTCAGGTGCATGGTGCCTTTCGTGCAGTTGTTCCCGCAGGAACGGTTGATCTAAGTCCGCCAGGAGAACGCTGTCCGCTTGCGTGCCGCGCATCCCGGTCCAGGCTTGTGGACCCACGAGGCAGACGGCATCGAACGCTACCTCTTAACCTCCCGCGCCCCTCATGCCGGCTGCGCCACCAGCGCAATAATGTCCTGGTCGTACAACACCTTTTTGCGATCGGCGAGCGACGTAAACCGCGTGTACGTTTCGTTCAACTCGTCCGGCGTCAGCGTAAAGCCCAACTCCTGCAGGCGATGCTGCAGCGCCCGCCGGCCTGAGTGCTTGCCAAGCACAATGGTGTTCGCATGCACGCCAAAGCTTGCGGACGACATGATCTCGTAGGTGAGCGGGTTTGCAAGCACGCCATGTTGGTGAATGCCGCTGGCATGTGCAAAGGCATTGCGGCCGACAATGGCCTTGTTGGGCGAGGGCCTGAACGAAATGATCTCGTCGAGCAGGCGGCTGGTGGCGCCGATCTCCGCAAGGTTCAATCGATTGCTGTAGGGATAGCCGTCGTGGCGGATCTGCATCAGTGCCGCCACCTCTTCCAGCGCGGCATTCCCCGCACGTTCGCCAATCCCGTGCATGGAAACCTCCACCTGGCGCGCCCCGCCCTGCACCCCCGTCAATGTGTTAATCACGGCCAGGCCCAGGTCGTCGTGGCAATGGGTGGAGAAGATGATGGCGTCACTGCCGGGGACGCGCGCGCGAACCGTCTCAAACAGCTGGCGGTACTCGTCCGGGGTGCTGTAGCCCACGGTGTCGGGCAGATTGATGGTGGTCGCGCCGGCCTGGATGGCGACCCTCACAAGCTCCACGAGAAAGTCGATGTCGGAGCGGGTCGCGTCCTCCGCGGAAAACTCGACGTCCCCCGTGTAGGTGCGGGCAAGCGCCACGCACTGGGCAGCCTGGTCGAGCGCCTGCGCGCGCGTCATGCGCAGCTTGACCTCAAGATGCAGGTCGCTGGACGCAAGAAATGTGTGGATCCGGTTGACCGGTGCGGCCTCAACCGCGCGCGCCGCGGCTTCAATGTCGCCGGTTTTGCAGCGTGCCAGTGCGGCAATGCGCGGTCCGCGCACTTCCCGTGCAATGGCCTGCACGCTGCCCAGGTCGCCGTCAGAGGCGATGGGGAAGCCGGCCTCGATGATGTCCACGCCAAGAGTGGCAAGCTGATGCGCAAAGCGCAGCTTTTCCGCATGGTGCATGGTGCAGCCGGGGGATTGCTCGCCATCGCGAAGGGTGGTGTCGAAAAAGAAGACCTGGTCGTTCATCGTCGTATGCAGCCCTCTGATTTGAAGTATAGCGATAAGACCTGGTTATAAGAGATGATGACATCATTTGAAATGCTTATGCCGCGAAGTGCGGGGCAGGGGTGAGCCATGGAGCTGTTCGCGCTGGAGACGTTTCTTGCCGTGGCGCAGGAGCGCAGTTTTTCTCGGGCCGCCACGCGGTTGCGACGGACGCAGCCTGCGGTGAGCCAGACCATCGCCAAGCTGGAAGCGGAACTGGGAGAAACGCTTCTGGAGCGTTCCGCACGCGATGGATCGCTGACGGATGCCGGTGAGGTGCTGCGGGAGTACGCGCAAAAGCTGCTGAACCTGCGCGTCGAGGCGACCGACGCATTGGGTGAGCTGCGGTCTTTGCACCGCGGCAGGCTTTCACTTGCCGCAAATGAGTACACCAGCCTTGCGCTGCTGCCCGTGCTGGACCGTTTCTGCCGTGCGCATCCCCGTATCAAGGTAGCGGTGCAGCGCTCGCTCGCCAGCCGTATTCCTGACGAGGTCCTGGCGCACGCCGTGGAGATCGGCATCGTGAGTTTTCGCCCGGAAGATGCAGCCCTAAAGTCAATCGTGATTTATCGCGACGAGCTTGCCCTGGTGGTCAATCCGCGGCACCGGCTGGTCAAGAGCCGACCGGTGTCCATTCGGCAGCTGGGCGAGGAGCACTTCGTTGCGCACAATGTTCCGTCGCCGCAGCGGGCCAAGGTGCTGGAGGCATTTCAGCGCTACAAGACGCCGCTGCGCATTGATGTGGAGCTACCCTCGCTGGAGGCGGTGCGGCGGTTTGTGGAGCAGGGCAACGGTGTCGCCCTGGTACCAGCGCTTACTGTCGAGCGCGAGTTGCGTGCGGGTGTGCTGGTGCGCGTGCCGGTGAGGGAATTGCAAATGGAACGCAAGTTGCGGCTGGTCCACCGCCGCGAGGCTACCCTCTCCCACGCGGCACTGGAGTTTATCGAGGCGACGAAGCAGTTCGCCGAAGCAACGAAGGGTGCTTATTGCTTCATGCCGGAACGCGCCGGTTGAGGACGATGCCCTGGCAACCCACGATCGCGGCGAAGTGTATTTCAGAGGCAACCGCGCTCACCATGGACCGGTGATGAGAGTCGTACAGGTACAATTGGCACTGGAACCGAAGTCCCAGACCTAGCGCTGGGCACCGGTCTTGCTGCGCGACCGAGTGCAGAAACACGTTGTAAAAGGATCTGGATATCTTTCGCATGAAGAAATCGATGATGGTGTGCGCCCTGCTTGCCGGTACGGCAACGGCGGTCGTGGCTCAGGAGAGCCGGCAGGATGTAAGCATCAGCGGCAACGTGTTGCTGGCGCCAGTGGTCCAGGGTAACGGTGCGCGCTTGAACACAAACATTGCGCTTGGCGCCCTGGCGAGCTATCGCTACATGCTGACACCACGGTCCGCGTTGGAGGTGAATTATGGCTTCACCCAGTATGCGGATTACCTGACCAACAGTCAGGCGACCTTCAGCGTACATACCCGCCAGCAGGAGATCTCGCTCGGCTACGTGTATAGCCGGAACTTCCGCCGCTACAACCCGTTTCTGGAAGGGGGTGTGGCGGGTGTGCGCTTTTCGCCAATCAAGGACAATCGCACGACCACCCTGGATACAAAGAGCAACACCGCGCTCGGCGGCATGTTCGGTGGAGGCGTCGCCTATGAGCTCAGCCCGAGTTTTGATATCCGTCTTCAGTATCATGGCGTCGTGGTCAAGGCACCGAGCTTCGGCATCCAGGGCTCCAACTTCAGTACAAACCGCTACGAGGTCCTATCGCAGCCTGCCATCGGTGTGGCGTACCACTTCTAGCCTGTGCGCGTAAAAGCAAAAGCGAAGCCCCGGCAATGTGCCGGGGCTTTGACTTGGGCGCATTCCGCTCTACTCGAAATGGTACGCCGCACCGATGGTGAAGACCTGCGGTGAGAGTGAGCTTGAGCCGTTGGTCGCAAGGTTGCCGCGGAAGTTGAACCAACGCTGGTACTCATAGTCCGCCCGTACGTTCACATGCCGGTGAACGTTGATGTCGACGCCTCCGCCGATAATACCCATGTTGTAAGCGAGATTTGCGATATCTGCCGGGTAGTTGAAGACGCCACGACCATACATCACGCGACCATACGGGTTAAAGATGCCGTAATGACGGACGTACCGGCCACCAATCTCGTAATCGCGCTGGTAGACCTTGTTGTAGCCTCCTGCGGTATACGCAGTGTCCCCTGAAGGGGCATTCAACTGGTGAAAATCAACCTCGACGCCGTAGTTTGGCTTGAAGTCAAAGGAGGCGTAAATCGTACCGCCGCGCAGGTAAGAGGGTAAGCCAAAATCGGAGCGGCCGTAAGAAAACCCACCACCCACCTGCAGATCGCCGGCCCGCACACCTGCGGCACGCGCCTGTCCAAACACCTCGCGATTCGGCATCGCAAACAGGGCAAGGCCGGCCAAAGCGAGAACAGGGTACTTCCCCAGAAGCCTGGTACGGCGCGGCAGAAAACGGTCAACCAAAGCTCGGAGGGACAAGCCAGTTTTGCGGGAAACGACCATCGGAACCGCCGCACAGTTCGCGACGCTGACGGCTTGAAACAGGGTGCTGGAATGGAGCAATGGGGTATCCTCGCGAAAATGAAACAGCACAGCTTAAACAGAGTGCCTGGCGATCACGGACCGACAGCTTGTTGACCGTACCACGAGCGAATGGAAACCCGGCAGCGGCCGGGTTCCCATTCCATCATTGTTGAGGCGGCACTGCGGGTGGATTGCTGATGCCGCTTGCCGCGGGCGTTTGTGTTGCAGGACTGAGCGTGGTGTTTGCCGGAGCAGTGCCGTTTCCCGGTGTAGCAGCCGGGTTAGCCGGGTTAGCTGGGTTAGCTGGGATGGTTGCCGGCGTCGTGCTGGGCGTACCGTTACCGGGTGTTGCCACCGGAACCACGGTGGTCCCTTCCGTACTGCCGGCGGCATTGGTCGTCGCTGCGTTGGACGCGGCGACATCGGCCGCGGAGACCGGCGGCTTGTAGTAGGCCAGCTTCAGGTAAACAGGCGTTACCTCAAAGGGCATCTTGTCCCGCGACGAGAGCAGCGGCTCAAACGCCGCATGGGTCTGGATCACCTGATCAGTCCAGGGATCGAACCGCAGAAAGGAGCCGAGGGGCATGGCTGCGTTTTGCTTGAGGTCGTTCATGTTCAGCTTAACCCCTTTGCTGACAAGGGGTTGTAGCCAAAACGTGTTGGTTTTCGGGTCCTTGATGAGGGAATCTCCGATTTGCGGTTCGTTCAATGCTGTCAACGCTTTAGAGCGCTCCTTTAATTGAGCGAGGTATAAACCGAACTGGCTCGCAGCTTCCTGTAACTCCTTTGGCTGCAACAGTTCAAGCGTTTTCTTCGCGGCTTCCTCATTGTCCTTGTCCGTATGGTGCATGGGAATACGGGCAAAGGCGGCAGTGTCGGGAAAGAGCAGGCGGTCGTTAAAGGCGAACTTGGTATCGAGCCGGTGACCCTGGATGATGTGTGCCAACTGGAAGGCAATGACGGCGTACAGGTTGTTCACCTGCTCGTTGTTGTTGCCGGGCACCGCGGTGGTGTCAATCAGGCTCTTGGACAAAACGATGGTGTTGCCGATGGCCAGCGATTCCAGGGGTTCCGTCAGCAGCGTGCGCACACGGACCGGGCGGGCGACCTGGATGTTGTTGTAGGCAAGCACGTTGCCGGCAATCTGCTCGAGGATCTTGTCGAAATCCGAGGGCGCATCCAGAAGTCCGGCCTGGAAGAGCCGATCAACAACGTTGTCCTCTGCCTGCTGCACCCAGGCGCGCTGCGCGCCGAGGGGTGAGACGTCCTGCGCGTCGTTCGAAACGTCGGTCGCGCCCTGGACCTCGACGTCGACGTTCTCCGCTTCCTTGTTCGGCACCTTCAGCACGTAACCCCAGATGTGATTGACGGCCTTAAACTTGACCGTGCTTTCGTCGCTCTTGGGGTCACTTTCTTCCACATAGAAGGTGGTTGGCAGCCAGAGATTGTCCTGGACGTTGGTACGCCACGAATCGAAGTGGTAGTACTCCTGGTGATCCTTTTCACTGCCGGCAAACGAGCCGTTGAAGCGAACGATGTTGCCGCCGCGGCGCTCGACCCAGATGCGGCCGAAGAAGCGGCCGCGGGTGCGCTTGGTGGCCGGCTCCACGTCGAAGACCATGGTGGGCACGGTCCCGAGAAAATCATTGCGCACGAAGCCGAACTTGTACTCGTTGCGATTGAAGTCCTTGGAGTCGATCAGCATCATCTGCACAAAGCCAGCCTCAGAGAACTGGAGGTGCAGCTGCTTATTCAGATTGGTGATGTAGCCCAGGGAGCCCTTGAAGACGTTGAGCTTGCCGGTGATGCCCTTCTTGTCGCTGGAGTGGGTCACCGCCTTGGTTTCGTAGGCGTTGTCGCCGATCACCTTATTGAAATCAACCCGGCCAAGAAAGTGCTGGTCCGACACGGGAATCTGCAGGAGCGCCGGATCCGGCTTCATGTTCTGGATGTAGGTCTCGACCAGCGGCGCGCGATCCCGGACGACCTTGACGACTTCCGCCTCGCGCGCGATGGCCTTGTCGATCATGGCGTTTTGCGCGGCGGTCAGCCTCTTCGCAGGCAGATCATCCTTGGCCTGCTTTTTGCCCAGCAGCGGGATGGCATGCGCCGAGGTGGCACTGAGGGCGAGAACGCCTGCAAGCAGGCCAGAGATGCACGGCGTGTAACGGTTGATCATGGTTCAGTGCTCCTGCACGATGTTCCTGAAAGACCGAAAGAGCGGGACCCGGCCGACAGGGGAGAGTTGGTGGTCCGAGGCTGCGTCCGAAAATCGAGTCCAAGAGAACGGCCTGCTTCGCACATCGGTATCACACGTGAAATTGCCTGCGTTGCTGAATCTACTCCTGCGAGAGTACTGCCTCTAAGACGGCAAGTGTAGCGTTCCGTCTACGTTTAGCTTGCGAGTTGGAAGTTGATGTTGACGACGCCGTCCCATTCGACGGGCTGGCCATTCTGCGCGGCGGGTTGAAAACGCATGCCCTGAACGGCGCGAATCGCGGACTGGTCCAGCCCATGACCGAGACCGCTGGTGATGCCAATGACCTGGACCGTGCCGGACGCGGAGACGTGAATTTTCACAAAGACCTTGCCCTCCAAATGAAGCTGGCGGGCCTCCTCCGTGTACTCCGGGCGGGGCTTGAAGAGGACCTTGGGCGAGACGGTCGCGGCGGCGGTGGGCTGCGCGGAGGGTCGGAGAGATACGGGCGGGGGAGTGTTGCTGGCAATCTGGATCGCACCGGCCGGCCTGCCGGTGAGCGGACCTGCGGCTCCCGGAACGCCATTGCTCAGCCCCTTGATGGCCACCGGAGAGTTGGCATGGCCATTCAGGTTGGTGCCGTTGGGGCTACCAGACCCGCCAAGATTGACGGGCGAAGCCGGGCCTCGGCCGGAGTTGGCGGCATTCATGCCGGGCGCGCCGGAGTTGCCCAGGTTGACCCTGGAGACAGCCGGTCCGGCAGTATTGTTGATGGGATTGGACATCGACCCGAGCCGGACCGGGCTGGGGTGCTGGTCCTGGTTGGCGACCGACGCAGCCTGAGCAATCTGGATGGAGACCGGCTTTGGCGCGGGTGGGGCCGTGACGGCCTTGGGTGCCGGCGGCGTTGGAGCCTTGACCGGCAGCGGGTCGGCCTTGAAGACCGGTGGCGGAATCCTGGGCGGGTCGGGAACCTCAACGCGAGGCGGGTCAATGAGCGGCTTTGGCGGCGTGATCTTGACAATCGGTGTCGGCGGCAACTGGACGGGGGGTTTGGGCGGTGGCGGAGGCTCCTTGATCACCGGCGCCGTAAGCGTGGTGACCTTTGAGACCTGGATCAGCTTCTGCGTTTTGACGTACACGCTGATGAGGACAACAAGGGCGAGGGCGGAACCGTTGACCAGAACCGACGTGGCGACGGACTTTTTATCCTGCGAGCCGGTGTCCATGACGCCGAAGTTCTTGAAGGCGAGGTCGCGTTGCGTGGGCTTGAGGCGGTCAGGGACGGCCGTTGGACGCATCGCTGGAGAAAGACGTTCGGCGTTGACGGTGGAGCGGCGAGTGTCTGGCTTTTCGCGGGTCTCGAGTTCCATGCGTGTCTGTCGATCCTTCGGGCAGAAGATTTGCCGGGTTCAGGCTTGCGTGCGCGTTGCCAGTGCAGAACGGGAAGTGCACCGTAGGTCTGGGCATTCCAGAACCTGGATAGACGCCTCCGGTTACTTCCGGATGGCTTTCGTCAGAATATCGTGGCTTGGCAAGCTGCACGTATGATAAGCGTACTCGCCAAGTTCCATTTAGAGAATGTCCTGCAACTTTTGTGCCAATGTGCCATGGGCGATCTTGGTAATTCTTAAGACCGTAGTTTGGCGGAGGAGTTCCGTCGGCGCCGATGATTTGTTCCGGACGGCGGAAAATTACGGTGTCCCGGGCGATGCGCGGTGGGTTTCCGGCGTGTCCCGGCATGCGGCTGGTGCGCCCCGAAGTCCCCATCGTTCGGCGTTTGCACGGTGAGCGGTGCAGTTCCGCGCGAGTGCGCCGCCGGCACGGTCAGCGTCCGGCTTCCGATTTGGTCTGCAGCTTGCGCATGTGTTCGCGGTACCGCGCGGCCGTGCCACCGTGGAGCGCATCCTGCACAGCTCGCCGGTAGCCCGCGAGGAAGATGGTGTACAGCACTGCCGCGGCACAGCCAATGCCGAAGAGAAAGCCAAGCGCGACACCAAGGATGGCACCTACGGAAAAGCTGGTCATGCGTTTGACGGTACGCGCACGGGCGGCGGAGCCGGGCGCGCGGGCAAGGGCAAGGGCAAGGCAAGGGCAAGGGCGAGGACAAGGCGAGGACAAGGCGCGGGCGAGGGCAAGACTGGTGGAGGGCATCTCGCGACCGCGAAAGGGCCATCTGTAGAATCGCTTGCAGCATGGACCGCCGGTATGGGCGGCAGGGAGTGTACGTGGCGGGACGGGATGAACAGCAGGGCGGCAGGGAGCTGAGCGGTGTCGAGCAACATCACCTGAATTCGTCGTTGCGCGAAGACCGGGTGTTTCCGCCGCCGGCAGCGTTTGCCGTACGGGCGCATGTGCGGTCGATGGATGAGTATGAGGCCATGTATCGCCGATCGATCGACGAGCCGGACCAGTTCTGGGCCGATGCCGCGCGCGAACTGGAGTGGATGGAGCCGTGGCACACGGTGCTGGACTGGAAAGTACCGGTGGCGCGCTGGTTTGACGGCGGCAGGCTGAACCTGTGTGCGAACGCGGTGGACCGCCATGCGCTGGGTGCGCGTGCGGGGAAGACGGCGTTGCTGTGGGAGGGCGAACCGGGCGAGGTGCGGTCGCTGACCTATGCCGAGCTGCATGCCGAGGTGCAACAGTTTGCCAGTGCGCTGAAGCTGCTTGGATTGCGCAAGGGCGACAGGGCTGCGATTTACATGGGCATGTGTCCGGAGCTGGCGATTGCGTTGCTGGCGTGCGCGCGGCTGGGCGTGGTGCACTCCGTTATTTTTGGCGGGTTTGCGGCGGGTGCGATTGCGGACCGAGCCACGGATGCGCAGTGCAGGCTGTTGATTACGCAGGACACGAGCTATCGCCGGGGCGCGGATGTACCGCTGAAGGCCATTGCGGACGAGGCGCTGACGCGGTGTGCGTGTGTGGAGCACGTGATTGTGTACCGGCGAAGCGGGAAGCCGGTGACGATGAAGGAGGGGCGCGACCACTGGTGGCACGAGCTTGTGCAGAAGGCGGAACCGGTCTGCGCGCCGGAGCCGATGGAGGCCGAGGATCCTCTGTTCATCCTGTACACGAGCGGAACCACGGGCAAACCCAAAGGGCTGGTGCACACGACGGGAGGATACGGTGTAGGCGCCTACCTGACGTCGAAGTACATTTTCGACCTGCAGGAAGAGGACGTGTACTTTTGCACGGCGGACATCGGCTGGATTACGGGGCACAGCTACGTGGTGTACGGGCCGCTGCTGAACGGCGCGACGGTGGTGCTGTACGAGGGTGCGCCCAACTGGCCCGAGCCGGATCGCCTGTGGGAGATGGTGGACCGGCACAGGGTGAGCGTGTTCTATACGGCGCCCACGGCCATTCGTGCGTTTATGAAGTGGGGGGTGGAGGCGGTGCGCAGGCATTCGCTGGCGACACTGCGGCTGCTGGGAACGGTGGGGGAACCGATCAATCCCGAGGCGTGGATGTGGTACTTCCGCGAGATCGGGCATGAGCGCTGCCCGATTGTGGATACGTGGTGGCAGACAGAGACGGGATCGATCATGATTGCGCCGATACCGGGTGCCGTGGCGACAAAACCAGGGTCGGCAACGCGGCCGTTCTTTGGGGTGACGCCCGAGATTGTGACCAAGGACGGTTCGCCGGTGCCGGTCGGCAGCGGTGGTCTCCTGGTGATTCGCAAGCCATGGCCGGCGATGGCACGCACGATTTTCGGCGACGCGGAGCGCTATGCCAAGATGTGGACCGAGGTTCCGGGCAGCTACTTTAGCGGCGATGGCGCACGGCAGGATGCGGACGGGTATTTCTGGCTGATGGGCCGCGTGGACGACGTGCTGAATGTGAGCGGGCATCGGCTGGGGACCATGGAGATTGAGTCGGCACTTGTGTCGCACACGCAGGTTGCGGAGGCCGCGGTGGTGGGCCGTCCTGACCCGATGAAGGGGGAGGGGATTGTGGCGTTTGTGTCGCTGCAGGATGGCCAGGAGCCGACGCCGGTTCTAAAGGATGAGCTGAAGCGCTGGGTAGTGAAGGAGATCGGCGCATTGGCGCGTCCGGAGGACATTCGGTTTACGCCCGCGCTGCCCAAAACCCGTTCCGGCAAAATCATGCGGAGGCTCCTGCGGGAACTTGCCGCGACCGGGGAGGTGCGGGGCGACACCACGACGCTGGAAGACTTCAGTGTGGTGGCTTCGCTGAAGGAGAAGGAAGAGGTGTGAGGGCCTGGCGAAAGCCGTGGTCGACGGCAGCGGCTGTGGCGCCTATCGCAGGTGCGTGCTGGCGTGGGTGGGCAGGGTGAAAAAGAAGCTGGCGCCCTTGCCGGGCTCGCTTTCGGCCCAGATACGACCGTTGTGCTGGCTGACGATGGACCGGCAGATGGCGAGGCCCAGGCCCGTTCCGCCCATGGCGCGGGAGTCTGAGGCGTCGACCTGCTGGAAGCGACCGAAGATGTGCTCCAGTTTGTCGGGTGGAATGCCGCGGCCGGTGTCGTGGACCTCAAGCCGTGCTTCGGAGTCGCTGTGCTGCCGCGTGCGGAGGGTAACGGTACCGGCGGGTGGGGTGAACTTGATGGCGTTGGAGATGAGGTTGGTGACCGTCTGCAGCAGGCGGTCGGCGTCGGCCCACACCTTGAGGGGTTCGAAGTCGAACTCAAACTCAATTTGCGCCTTGGCGGCGGACGCGCCAAGCAGGTCGGCGGCGCGGCGCATGAGGGTGTGCGCTTCCACGTCGGTGTAGTGCAGTTCCGCCTTGCCGGAGCCGATGCGTTCGAGCTCAAGGATGTCGTTGACGAGGTTGACCAGGCGGTCGGTGTTGCCGATGGCGATGTTGAGCATCTGCTTCTGCTTGTCCGGCCGGTTGGCAAGTGCGCCGGACGCGATCAGGCCAAGGGAGGCGCGCATGCTGGTGAGCGGTGTGCGCAGTTCGTGGGAGACAGTGGAGACGAACTCGTCCTTCATGCGGTCCAGGGCTGCCCGCTCGGTGGTGTCGGTAAAGGCAACGACGATGCCGGTGACTTCGCCCTCGCGAAAGATGGGGCAGGCGATGTAGTCCACGGGGAAGCTGGTGCCGTCCTTGCGCCAGAAAGCCTCTGTTGCGACGCGCACGGGTTTGCCGGTTTTGAGGGAGTTGAGGATGGCGCAGTCGTGGGCCGGGTAAGGCCGGCCATCGGGGTAGCTGTGGTGGCTGAGTGTGTGCACACTGTGGCCCAGCACAAAGGTTTCGATCTCGTCGGGCGAGTAGCCAAGCATCTGCGCCGCGGCCGGATTGCAGACCGTGCAGGCGCCGTCGAGGTCGAGGCCGAAGATGCCATCGCCGACGGAGTCGAGGATGGAGTTGGACTGCTGGGTGAGGCGAAGCAGCCGGTCTTCGGCAAGGACCTTTTCCGTGATGTCGACACCGAAGCAGAGGGCATAGGGCTCGCCGATGGTGGATTCAAGCAGGCGGTTGCGATAGGCCAGGATGTGCGTGGGACCGTCGCGGTGGGTGAGCTCAAAGGTGCCCTGCGCTTCGCCGGTGTGCAGCAGCGTTTCCAGGTAGTCGCTGAAGATGCCGTTCTCGCCGTAGGTCATGAAGTCGGTCAGGGGGCGGCCGACCATCTCGCTGACGGCATAGCCGAGATTTTCGGCGCCATAGGTATTGAGCGACATCAGCCTGCCGTCGACGGAGTGTGTAAAGACGGAACCAAGCGAGCCCTCAATCAGGTGGCGGTAGCGGGCCTCACTCTCCCGCAGGGTCTGCTCTGCCTCGCGCTGCAGGGTGATGTCGATGCCAGTGGCGATGATGAAGGCGACGTCTTTTTGTCCGTCGGTGAGCGCGGTTGCCGTCCACTGGATGAGGCGGGTGGTGTTGTCGCGGGTCGTCCAGCGATCCTCGTATTCCACGGGAAAGGTGCCGCTGCGCATGCGATTGAAGCTGATCTTGGAGGCGGCCCGGTCCTGGGTTGGAACCAGGGTGTCCCACAGGGTGTGGCCGACAACTTCTTCCACGGACCGGCCGGAGATGGTTTCGCAGATGCGATTGAAGCGGACGACGCGGCCCGCGGTGTCGAAGACGATGACCAATGCGCCGATAGTGTCGAGCACGGCGGAGACGAAGTTTCGCTCGACGGTGAGGGCGGCTTCGATGCGCTGGCGGCTGCGTGCCTCGCGCTCGTTGAGGCGGGTGCGCAGGCTCAGTTCCAGCCGGGTCATGACGGCGCGCGCAAGGGTGCGCAGGGTGTTGCCCTCTACCTCGTTGAGGACACGCGGCTGCGCGGCGAAGATGCACAGGCAGCCCACGGGTGAGCCGTCGGAAGTGATGAGCGGCGCGCCGGCGTAGAACTGGAAGGCGCGATCACCGACCATGATGCCACTGCGGCTGTATTGCGGGTCCTGCATTGCGTCGGGAATGGAGAAGAGGTCGGTGCCGCGGACGGTCTCGTCGCATGGCGCTTCCGCGCGCGGCATGGAACGGACGGTGGTGCCAACCCGCGACTTGAACCATACCTCGTCGCCACGGACAAAGGTGATGGCCGCGGTATCGACATCACATACCTGGGCCGTTAGCCGGGTGATCTCGTCCAGGCCAAAATCGCCGGTGGATTCCAGGATCTCGAGCGCATCGAGCGATCGCAGGCGCGCGGTCTCACGGGCCGAGGAAAGATAGGCCGGCGCTGCCGCGCCGACGCGGGAGGCGCCGAGCGGTGTTGTGGCGGTAATCTGGCGGCTCTGCATCGGTGCGCGGTCCTGTAGGTGCCCGGGGATGATTAGTGCTTCGGTTCGTCGGCGCTGGCATCGAGCGCAACCTTCCACTTGCCGTCAGCCTGTTTCTTCCAGATGGTGATATAACGTCCGCTTTGCCGGACTGGACTTGATCCATCCTGAAGATTTGTGGTGGCGTCGTAATGGCCCCACGTGAATCCCATATCGCCGGACAGATCCATTTGTGCGCCCATGGGCAACCACTGCAGGGTGTATTCGCCGGGTTTCCAATGGGCGTTCGCGGCGATGCCGGACTTGCCGGTGACCGGGGGTCTTCCATTGCTGAGGGTGACTGCGTCGTCAGCGAACCACTGGACAAAGGCTGCGCCGCCGCCCTTTGCAACAGCCTGATTGAACTCGCCATCGAGCGTGAGCAGTTGCAGTGCGCCGGGGGACAAGCCAACCACACCCGTACCCGTGGGCGATGCCGCGGCATCACCGGCAACCGGCGCGGAACGCTGGAGTGGTGTGGCTGCAGAAGCCTGCCCCGACAGGTCGGGTGCAGGGCAACACCCAAGCAGCGTAACGGCTAAGATGAACATTCGCATGCGTTGTGTTTTAACGTGTCGATTTGAGTGTGTACCAGATTGAGCTGCAGAGGCAAACGAGCGCATCTGCACAGTACCGGGAGTGGCGAAATCATGGCGCGGATCACCGCAGATGTGCTGCGCAGGCAGCTGCCGTTCGCCGCGCTGGCAGCCTATGCCATTGGCGTGCTGCTGTACGTGGGGAGGCCCGGCTGGCCGCAAGCCGCGGTGGTCGCCGTGGCGTGCCAGCTGCTGGCGGACGCGTTGGTGCTGACATGGGTGGCTGTGCGGTGGCGAAGCCTGACCGCGCTGATTCTTGCCGGCATGGTAGTCGGCGTGCACGTGGGAGTGGTCGCGCCCCAGGTGGCGCTGGACCTGCATGTGTTGAGCGACATCTTTTTACGGCTGGTCAAGACCATTGTTGCGCCCCTGATCCTGGTGACACTGATCAGCGGCATTGCCGGACATGGAGACCTGAAGAGTGTGGGCCGGATGGGCTGGAAGAGCCTGCTGTACTTCGAGGTGTTGACAACGGTTGCCCTGGTCTTTGGCCTGGTTGGTGCAAACGTGGCGCATGCCGGCAACGGCCTGAAGCTGCCGGCGGACCTGCGCGGCGACGTGGGACCTGTCCCCGCGCTGCACTGGCAGGATTTTCTGGTGCACGTGTTTCCGGAAAACCTGGCCAAGTCCATCGCCGACGGCCAGGTGCTGCAGGTGGCGGTGTTTGCCGTGCTGTTTGGGCTGGGGCTGGCGATGGTGCCGAAAGAAAAGGCGGCACCCCTGCTGCGGCTGACCGAAAGCATTACGGAGGTGATGTTTCGGTTCACCAACCTGGTGATGTATCTTGCACCGGCGGCGGTCCTGGCCGCCATTGCCTATACGATTGCGCGGCTGGGACCGGGCGTGCTGGTCAACCTGGGAAAGCTGCTGGCAGCTTTTTACGTGACGGCCGCGGTCTTTGTGGGCGGGGTGCTGGTGCCGGTGGCGCTGCTGGCCAAGGTGCCGTTGCGGCGTTTTGTCGGGCACGTGTCCGGGCCGGCGGCGATCGCGTTTGCAACGGCTGCCAGTGAAGCGGCGCTGCCCCGCGCGATGGAGGAGATGGAGGCCTTCGGCGTTCCGCGCCGCGTGCTTGCGTTTGTGATCCCGGCGGGCTACTCGTTCAACCTGGATGGATCGACGCTTTACCTGTCCATGGCCATGGTGTTTGTGGCGCAGGTGGCGAAGGTCAACCTGAGTATTGGCCAGCAGGTGGTGATGGTGGGTACGTTGATGCTGGCATCGAAGGGCGTTGCCGGGGTGCCACGCGCCGTGCTGGTTGTGCTGCTTGCGACCGCATCCACGCTGCACCTGCCCAGCGAACCGATTCTTGTGCTGCTGGGGGTGGATGCTTTGATGGACATGGGACGAACTGCGATTAACGTGGTGGGCAACTGCCTGGCGAGCGCCGTGGTTGCACGCTGGGAGGGTGTTTTCGACAGCGAACGTGCTGCGACGGCGGTGGTGAGGGAGGATGTGCTGCTCTGAGCGATTCGGTGCGCGCGCGGTCCCCGCAAAGCGCGTCTAATCCCTAGAGATGTGGTCCGCTGTGAAGGTTAGGGTAAAAGTTGGGCGCGAAGGGCGCCATGCTGCCGATGAGTGAATACCTGAAGACGATGACCTCCCCGGCAGCGCTCAAGCAGCTCACGATGCCGCAACTGGTCGAGCTCGCGGCAGAGATTCGCGAGCGGCTGATTACGTCCGTGGCAAAAACGGGCGGCCACATTGGCCCAAATTTGGGCGTGGTGGAGCTTACGATCGCCATGCACTATGTGTTTGAGACGCCGCGCGATTCCTTTGTGTTCGACGTGAGTCACCAGGCGTATGTGCACAAGCTGCTGACGGGGCGTGCGGACCGGTTCGAGACCATTCGACAGCCGGGCGGGCTGAATGGATTTATGCTGCGCACGGAAAGCGAGCACGACAGCTTTGGCGCCGGGCATGCGGGCACCGCGCTGAGCGCCGCGCTGGGGATGGCGGTAGCACGCGACCGGAGCGGCGGGTCCGAGCACATTGTGGCGCTTGCCGGAGACGCGGCGTTTACCTGCGGCATTTCGTACGAGGCGCTGAACAACATCGCGGCACAGACCAAACGCATGATTGTGGTGCTGAACGACAATGCCTGGTCCATCGACAAGAATGTCGGGGCGATTGCGGCGTACTTTCACAAGGTGGTGACGCACCCGAGCTTTCGGTATCTGCACGAGCGCGCGAGTGGCCTGGTGAGCCGGTTTGGCGGCAAGGCGGCGACGCATGTACAGCGCAAGGCGCAGGAGAGCGTGAAGGGACTGCTTGGGCCGAGCATGCTGTTTGAAGAGTTCGGGCTGGATTATTACGGGCCGATTGACGGGCATGACCTGCCGCTGCTGATCCAAACGTTTCAATTTTTGAAAACGCAGAACCGGCCGGTGATCCTGCATGCGATCACGCAGAAGGGCCGCGGCTTTCAGCCGTCGATCGATAACCAGAAGAAGTTCCATGGGCTGGGACCCTATAACCCGGATACCGGCGAGACAACGGCGGCGGGGCAGAAGACGTACTCCGAGGTGTTTGCGGACACGTTGGTGAAGCTCGCGAACAAGGACCCAAAGGTCGTCGCAATTACGGCGGCCATGCCGAATGGGACGGCGCTGGACCTGTACCGGCCGCACCACCCGGAGCGGTACTTCGACGTGGGTATTGCCGAGGAGCATGCGGTGATTTTTGCCGCGGGGATGGCGACAAAGGGGTACAAGCCGTTCTGCGCGATTTACTCGACATTTCTACAGCGGGCGTTCGACCCGATTGTGCACGACGTTGCGCTGCAGAAGCTGCAGGTGTGCTTCTGCATGGATCGCGGTGGGTTGAGCGGCGACGATGGGCCGACGCACCACGGGCTGTTTGACATCAGCTACCTGCGCAGCGTGCCGAACCTGATCCACATGGTGCCGGCGAATGAGGATGAACTTGCGGACATGATGCAGACGGCGCTGGAGTTTGCGGGGCCGAGTGCGATACGGTACCCGCGCGGCGTGGGGCCGGGTGCGGTGGTGAAAGCTGCGCCGGTGGCGCTGGAGATTGGGCGGGCGGAGGTGCTGCGGGAAGGCAGCGATGTGGCGATTTTTGGGCTGGGGGCGCTGCTGCCGCTGGCGGTGGAGATGGCGGCGCGTCTGGAGGCTGAGGGGCTGAGTGTGGCGGTGGTGAATCCGCGTTTTGTGAAGCCGATGGATGCGGCTGCTGTCGAGCGGTTTGGGCGTTCCTGTGGATTGATCGTGACGTTTGAAGATCATGTGCTGGCGGGTGGATTTGGGTCGGCGGTGATGGAGACGCTGAACGCCGCCGGGCTGAGCACGCCGGTGGTGCGGATTGGCTGGCCGGATGCGTTTATTGAGCATGGACGGGTGGATGCGCTGCGGGAGAAGTACGGCATCACGGTGGAGCGGGCGATGGAGTTGGCGGGGCCGTTTGTGGCGGCGATGATGCGGGAGCGGATGGTGGGGGTATAGGGCATCTGCTTCGCCTCTGTCGGAAGCGAACGTGCTCTGCACAGAGCTTTTTCAGAGGCAATCCATCAACTGTCGGTCCAGAGTTATTTGCTTGACTGTGTCGGTACCAAGGGCCTCGATATAGTTGCGGCTGCTAAGCGTGTACGTGATTGCGACGCCAACGCCGAGATAGTTGCAATACCATACAGGCGAGCGTTCCCGGGCAAGTGGGATGACCTCATCGAAGTTCCGATTGTGATGATCGATTCCGTGGCCTCTCAAATATTGATCGACCGCGTGTCGCGTCATCCCTGGGTGCAGGTCACGGGTGTACGAGGCAAGAGAAGCTTGATAGTGTGCCTCCCGTTCCCTCTTCCTGTGCTGATGCAAAATCAACTTCGCGATGACGGCAGTCGTAAGTAGAGCTGCAGTCATCCAGAAGATCTTCCGTTTGGAAACCTTCATC
>CAXUHM010000010.1:19091-107073 GCA_964250935.1 uncultured Terriglobus sp. | reverse complement strand
GCATAGAGGCTCCCGAAGTTGAAGAGGCACCCAGTATGGGTGCCTCTTTTTCGGTCAGGTGATCAGCCGTACTCCGCCAGAGCCGACAAGCTCTTCAACCCTGTCGATAAACAGACGGTCGGCACACACGTGAAGACCAAATGGCTCGAGGACAGCGCAAAACTCGCCTGGCTCCTCCAGGTCCAACAGGAGCTTGCCCGGTCCGGGCATCTCCGTAAATACCTTCAGCAGCTTCTCCAAGAGGTGTGCGTCAGGATGGTGGAGCGGGACTTTGATCCGGAGCGCCTCCGGAAGCTTGATCTGCACATCTTCCAGCGCAACAATGCTGGTCACAGAGAGCTTCGGCGCGGAATCCTCTTCCCCGCGCAGGGATCCCCGGATCAAGACAGGGACATCAATCTTCAGCTTTTCCTGCAGGTTCGCATAGTCTTTCGGGAAGGCGATGAGGTCGAGCTTGCCGACTGTGTCCTCCAGGCAGGCGGACGCGTACATCTCTCCACTCCGCTTGGATTTTGCGACTTTGAGCGCGGTGATCACGCCGGCAACCTGGATTTCGTTCGTCTGCTCCCGTTGTCCACGTGTAAAAGCCACGGGTTCCGGCTTCATTTCGCAGGCGGTTGCAGTGTCAACGACCTTGAGGTTGCGTAGCTTTTCGCGATACTTGTCCATTGGGTGCCCGGAGACAAAGAAGCCGAGAACTTCTTTTTCGTTCTGCAGGCGCGTGTGTTCGTCCCACTCCGGCACTTTTGGCAGGTCGTCTTCCTGTTTGGCGGTGGCTGCGGGTGTGCCGGCGTCGAACAGGCCGAACAGGCCCGATTGCCCGGTTGCCGCGTCTTTCTGAGATTTTTGCGCTCGCTCCATGGCGCCGTCCAGTGCGGCGAAAATGCGTGCTCGCGGGCCGAGGGCGTCCATGGCACCGGCCTTGACCAGTGATTCCAGCACGCGCTTGTTCAACAGGCGCAGCTCCACCGTTTCGCAGAACTCCCACAAGGACCCGAAGCCTGGCTTGCCTTGGGCCTGGAGCTTGCGGCGTGCGCTGGCAATCGTTTCGATGGCATTGCCACCCACGTTCTTGATGGCTGCCAGGCCAAAGCGAATGGCGTCGCCACCGGGGGTAAAGTTCGCGTCGGAGATCTGCACATCTGGCGGCAGCACCGTGATGCCGATTTCGCGGCACTCGCCAATGTACTTGACGACGTTCTCTGGCTTGCTGGTTTCACTGGTCAGCAGCGCCGCCATAAACTCGACCGGGTAGTGCGTTTTGAGCCATGCCGTGTGGTAAGCGAGCAGGGCATACGCCGCGGAGTGGGATTTGTTGAAGCCATACCCCGCGAACTGCAGAATCAGGTCGAAGAGCTGCCCGGCCTTCTCTTTTGGATGTTTGCGTTCCGCCGCGCCCTGCATAAACAGGTCGCGCTGCTTTGCCATCGCCTCCGGGTCTTTTTTACCCATGGCGCGGCGCAGCAGGTCGGCGCCACCCAGGGAATAGCCTGCAATCGTCGAGCTGATCTGCATGACCTGCTCCTGATACACGATGACCCCCAGCGTCTCCTTCAGCAGGCCTTCCAGGTCGGGCAACAGGTACTCGACGGCGCGACGCCCCCATTTGCGCTCGATGAAATCATCGATCATGCCGCCCTGGATTGGGCCGGGACGATAGAGCGCGTTGAGCGCCGTAAGGTCTTCGACCGTTGTTGGCTTGTAGCGACGAAGGACATCGCGCATGCCACCCGATTCAAACTGGAACACGCCGCTCGTCAAAGCCTTGTGGAAGACCTTCTCGTAGGTTTCCGCGTCGTCCAGCGGTACCGTCGCCATCTCCACCGTCTCACCACGATTGAGCTTGATCAGCTTGAGGCAATCGTCAATCACCGTAAGCGTTGTGAGGCCAAGGAAGTCCATCTTGAGCAGGCCCATCTTTTCGACGGCCTTCATGTCATAGGCAGTGACCACTTCCTCGTTCTTGGTGCGCGTGACAGGAACCAGTTCCGTGAGCGGTTGCGGGGCAATGACGACACCGGCAGCGTGCACACCGGCACCGCGCACCAGGCCCTCCAGGCGCATGGCGGCATCGATCAGTTCCTTAATCTGTGGGTTGGTGTCATACGCCTGCTCGAGTGGCGGTGAATCTCTGAGGGCTTGCTCGAGAGTGATGCCAATGGTTGCAGGCACCATTTTCGCAATCCGGTCCACCTCGCCGTACGGGATCTCCAACGCGCGGCCGACATCCTTGATGGCGGCCTTCGCAGCCATAGTGTTGAAGGTGATGATCTGCGCGACACGATCCTTGCCGTACTTGCGATTGACGTACTCGATGACTTCGCCGCGCCGGTTCATGCAGAAGTCGATGTCGATATCGGGCATGCTGACGCGCTCTGGATTGAGAAAGCGCTCAAAGAGCAGTTCGTTCTGCAAGGGGTCGATGTCGGTGATTTCCATGACGTACGCCACGAGGGAACCTGCAGCGGAGCCTCGACCGGGACCAACAGGGATGTTTTGGTCCTTCGCATACCGGATGAAGTCCCAGACGATCATGAAGTAGCCGGGAAACTGCATTGCCTTGATGCAGTCGAGTTCGCGATTGAGGCGTGCTTCGTACTCGGCATGTGTGTGCTTCAGCAAGCCACGCGCCTCCAGGTGCGCAATGGCGGTGTCGAGACGCTTGCGCAGGCCTTCGCGGCAGACATGTTCAAAGTAGGTGTCGAGCGTCTGTCCGGCCGGAACCTCGAAGTCCGGGAAGGGGTTATCGACCTTCTTCAGCTTTACCGTGCAACGGTCGACAAACTGCATGGTGCGCGTGCAGACCTCTTCATGCCCGGCAAAGGTGCGGTTCATCTCATCCGCACTCTTGATGTAAAACTCCTGCGTGTCGAATTTGAACCGATTGGGATCGTTCATCGATCCGGCGGTTTGCACGCACAGCAGGATCTCGTGCGCCCGGCTATCGTCCGCGCCCACGTAATGCGAGTCGTTGGTCGCGATCAGGGGGATGTCGAGCTCCTTCTCCATGCGGAACAGCGCTTCGCACACGGCCTTGTCCGGCTCGAGCCCGTGATCCTGGATTTCGAGGAAGAAGTTGTTTTTGCCGAACATCTCCTGAAACTGTCCTGCCGTGTGCTTTGCCTCGTCGTACTTGCCCTTCATCAAGTGCTGGTTCAGTTCGCCGGCCAGGCAGCCGGAAAAGCCGATCAGACCCTCGGTGTGCTTCGCGAGAAACGCCTTGGACACGCGCGGCTTGCGATAAAACCCATGCAGCGACGCTTCGCTCGTGAGGCGGACGAGGTTTCGATACCCGACTTCATTCTCTGCGAGGACGAGAAAGTGGTTGTAGCCGCCGCTCATCTCACGGTGGTCTTCTGTCTGGCTCAGGTAGAGTTCGCACCCAAGAATGGGCTTGATTCCCTTCTTTTCCATGGCGTCTGCAAAGTGCACCGCGCCAAACATATTGCCGTGGTCGGTCATTGCCGCGGCAGTCTGTCCCAGCTTCTTCACGTGGGCGGCAAGTTTGTCGACGTCGCAGGCGCCGTCCAGCAGGCTGTAATCGGTGTGCAGGTGAAGGTGCGTGAACTCAGCGGCCATTCCCCAAGTTTAGGCCGAGCACGATGTGCTAGGCAGTGTGGGAAAGGCGGGACGAAACCCCTTGGCTGCTCCTCATCCGCAAAACAAGCCTGCCATTCCCATGTGCCCGTAAGCTACAGCGATGTCTGGACCAAGATTCCTGGCCAACAAAGGACGATCGCTGGATGTCGCTGGACGGGGTGCTCTGCTACCTGTGATTGCGGCCGCTCACGCTTGCTGAAGGAAGGCGTCCAGCAGCCAGTCGTGTGCGCTTCGGTTCAGCGACACGGGCCGGGGCCGTTGGTGAGGACGGCTGCAGGCGTGGCTTAAGCTCGCCGGCCAGACGATCTGAATCACTGGAGCAGAACTGGCGTAGTTCCCGCAGAGATCGTCGCCGTGCCGGGAGCAATCGGCGTGACCACTCCTGTCGCGACAACAACGGACTGCGTGGCATACGCGGGCACGGCGACCGGCTGTGCGCCGAAGCTGTTCCAGACGACCAGCCCGTGATAGCCGGTGTCGCTCCGCGTGACCGTGCAGTGGTAGGTTTTGTTGCTGTCGACGCTGCAGGTGACGTCCGCGCCCACCATCAATCTCCGCACGCGAAACCATGCGATCCCCGCCGGGTTGAGCGCCGTCGGTGGTGCATCCTGGGCCGTCGGTGCATTCAACAGACGCCCCCAATGGTAGTAGGTGTCGGTGCGGTTGACCCTGCCGCCGTCCGCTGCATACCAGATCGCCGTGGTGATGCCGTGCGTCGCCAGAATGAAGTAGTACTTCACGACATCGTCGGCCTGCACGCCGGGGTCGTTCGTCGCTTTGGTCGGATCGCCGGTGGACCAGGGATTGCCCTCGGTACTTGTGAACGGGAGCGCACCCATCCTGTACGTGGTGTACTGTGCCCGGTATGCGTCGATTTCTGTCGCCAGTGTCTCCGGGTGGGCGTAGTCCTCGTTCTGCGCGATGTAGGTGTGCAGCGTGGCCTCATCTGCCGCAGTAGCGCCACCCGCAGCGAGGTACGCTCCAAGGTAGCGATTGCTGGATCCGTCGGTGGTGGTAAAGCTCGGTGTGGTTACCATCGCGGTCGGGTCTGCGCCGTGGATGGTGTCATACCCAAGCCGGGCAAGGGCGGCGAGTTGCGCCATGCTGCCGGACCAGTACTGCGTGAGGTTGGGCTCGTTCCAGATCTCATAGTGGATATGCTGGCCCTTGTACCGGGTCGCAAGGTCCCTGCACCAGGTGGTAAACGAGGGCGAGTAGGGGTAGCCGGTATTGTTGTAATCGAGGACGAGGTCGGCGGGTGGACTGGTGCTGCCGTTGCCCTCATAGCCGGACGGATCGGATCCCTGTGCCGAGGCGGGAGCTGCCCAGGTGGGCGTGCCGCCGATGTTGACGTACACCGCTTTGCCGGTGCGCTGTGCTTTCGCGACGAACGTATCCAGCGCTGTCCAGCGATATGTGCCGGACGCGGTGTTGATCTTCGTCCGATACGCGCCGGGATAGAACGTGTCCCAGTTCCGCGCCGCACCGGAAGCACCGTCGAGGGTGTCCAGCGGTCCGGTGTTGATCCGGTAATCCTGCGCAGTGATGCCGAACAACGAGTTACTGACGCGGGCTGTGGTGATCGGCCCTGCGTCCTTGATCGCCGGATTGACGGCGGCGGCAATGGGCAAGTTGCCGAGAGGAACCCCGTTCAGGGCAAGTCCTGTCTGTGCGACACCAACCGTGCCCAGGGCTAGCGAGGAGACAACAGCGACGATTGTTCGCACCTGAGCCGTCACCGCGGAGCACTGGTCACGTGCTGTGAAGTTCGCAGGCCGCGGTTCCGTGATTGCTCTCTTCTCCAAGATCACTCGAGACTTTATCCTAGATTCCGCTGAGAACAGGTGTGTCCGCGGAACGATCGGCTCACTTGCTGCGCAAATTTGCTCCGCAATTCTAGAGACGGTCCTCTATGCCGTGGGTCAGCCGGCGGAACTGCTGCGCGAACGCGTGAAGGAACTTCTCGGATGCTGGCCCAAACCAACGCAGAATTGCCGTTCCGACCGCCTCTCGCGTGTAGGCGTAGACGCGATTGGGAAGCGACCTGCCGGGCGTTGGCGCGGCATGCACGCGCCAGGTCAGGTCGGTTCTGGCGAGCAGGACGGACACGCGCCGCAGATGATCGGGAGAGCTGATCACCTCCACGCGGTGCCAGCCGTGCGCCAGCAAAATCTTCTGGCTGGCCGCAATGTTCTCCATCGTCGTCAGCGACTGTCGCTCTTCCAGCACGACATCCGGCGACAAGCCCAGGCGGCGCGCGTCATCGGCCATCACATCCGCTTCGGCAAACCGGTTGGCAGCCGCACCCCCACTCACCAGCACGTGTGGGGCACGGCCGGCACGATACTCACGGACCGCCTCGGCGACGCGCCACCGCTCCGCCTGAGACGGCGTGCCATCCGGCCTGGCCGGCACCCCGAGCACCAGAAGGACGTCTACCGGACCTTCGCCCGCCTGGCCCGTCGGCACTGTCACGTTCGTCAGCACCACGGCGCCCGCCAGCAGCGCAAACGCACCGGCGCACCAGGGCCAAAAGCCACGCCATAACTGTTTAGTGGCTCCGGTCATACCACGGTGCCAGATCTGCCTTGAACTGCTTGAGTGCATCCACATTCAGGTAGACCATGTGGCCGGCGGGATAGTAGCCGAACCGCACATTTCCCCGCAACGCCGTGGGCAGGCTCATATGGTTCAGGTCCCACTCCGTCTCAAAGAACGGCGTTGCAAGGTCGAACCAGCCGCTGGCGGAGTAGACCTGCAGGTGCGGGTTCTTGCGCATGGCGTCGGCCAGATCGATTGCCGTGTCCGGCTGGAACTGCGGCTGCCGCTGACCGGCCGCCTTGTGCTTCCAGTCCCACGCTTCGCTTACGCCGGGGCCCGACAGGTAATACGGCTCCTCACTCGTGTACTTCAGGTCGTGCTGCAGGTAGTCGTGGAATGCCGCAACGTAGGCACCCGTGATGCCTATATCGGAGGGATCGTAGCCCGGTTGCTCCCCTGCCGCATCGGGATCCCAGCCCTCAAATCGCGCGTCGTACCGGCCCAGCGTGCGCTCATCACTCCGCAGCAACTCCTTGCGGAAACGCACAGGCTGGATCCGCAGCCTGGTCTCGCGCAGGTACTGCACGCTCAAACCGGTGATGGCGGAAAGCTTTGTCGCAAGGCCGTCCATGTCCGCGGCAGACAAGGCGTCACCCTGCGCCAGGGCCGGCATATACACGGTGCGGTCGAAGTCGCGCGCTGCCTGCACCCATGCCTCCAGCGTGCCCTGGTGCGGCACCTTGTTATGCTGCCAGGCGATCGCTGCGTAACTGGGCAGGTAGACCATCGAGTCCAGGTCGTACCCCGGGATGCGAACGCCGTAGTTCAGGATGGACGACAACAGGACGACGCCGTTGAACTGCACACCCCCGTCCTGCAGGCTGGCCATCAGCGCCGCGCTTCGCGGGGTGCCGTAGCTTTCGCCAAACAGGTACTTGGGCGAGCCCCAGCGCTGGTTGTGCGTAAGCCAGCGGACAATAAACTTGTGGAATGCAAGCACGTCCTGATCGACCCCGGCAAAGTCCTTCACCGTGCCCTTGCCAACCGCGCGCGAGTAGCCGCAGAGTGGCGCGTCGATAAAGACGAGATCGCTTTTGTCCAGCAGGGATGATTCGTTAGGCACGGTTTTGAACGGCGCCGGGCCAGTGGCGTCGGGGCTGCTGGTAAGCACACGCACCGGGCCAAATGAGCCCATGTGGAGCCAGATGGTGGCGGCCCCCGGACCGCCGTTGTAGAAGAAGGTCACCGGCCGCACGTGTGCGTCGGCTCCGTCTTCTGTGTATGCCGCGTAAAAGATGCTGGCGTTCGGCTTTTCCTTGTCGTCCGCGATCAGCAGATTGCCAGCGGTGGCGGTGTAGTGCACGGTCCGGCCGCCCACCTGCAGGTCGTGCCTGGTCACCGCTGTCGTTTCAGGCGGCACGGGAAGGCCTTTTTCCGCCATCCTGTCAGAGGACTTGTCCTCACTGTCCGGCTTGCGATCCTGTGCAGGTGCGGTACCAAGAACGGTCATCAGGACAAAGACAAGGGCGAACACACGGCGGAACGAAAGGGGCAAAGCAGACCTCGTCAGACTGATTTTTTCAGGATGCGTCATTTTCGCCTATCCTGGGCTGCCAAGGCAAAGACCCAAAGGATCTCGCATCCGCGGCCCCCTTTCGAACGTCAAAGGGTTACATTGAAATCGCAGACTGGACTGCCGCGCTGGCGCGCGGCCCTGTTGCGCGGTCGAGTGAGGGCAACAATGAGTGTGTCGAAGTGTACCGTGGATGTAGAAGCCGAGTTGACTGCTGAGGCAAAGGAGCCCGGGTGGGAGTTGTCCCGCAGGCACTTTATGCAGGCGGCAACTGCCCTGGGCGCAGGACTTTCTACCGGGCTTGCAACCGTTGCCGGAGCGCAAACGACGCAGCAGATTCGGGCGTCACAGGCGGTGCTGCAGCCGGTTACCCTGAAGATCAATGGCGAGACGCATAGCCTGAACCTGGATACGCGCACATCCCTGCTGGATGCATTGCGCGAGCATCTCGGGATGACCGGTTCCAAAAAGGGTTGCGATCATGGTCAATGTGGCGCCTGCACGGTACTGGTCAATGGCCGCCGGGTGAACAGCTGCCTGCTGCTTGCGGCGGCGGCAACCGGTGACGACATTACGACCATTGAGGGGATCGCCCAGGGGGACACCCTGTCCGCGGTGCAGGAAGCCTTTCTGGAGCACGACGGCTACCAGTGCGGGTACTGCACCAGCGGCCAGATCTGCAGTGCGACTGCGCTTCTGGAGGAGATCAGGAAGGGCGAAGCATCGGTGGTCTCGTTTGAGGATGGGACGCAGAACGCGCCAAAACTGACGGACCATGAAATTCGTGAGCGCATGAGCGGGAACCTTTGCCGCTGCGGCGCTTACCCCAACATTGTTTCTGCCGTGCGCGCCGCGGCAAGGCAGGTGAGCCTGTGAACCCTTTTGTGTATGAGCGCGCAACTGATGCTGCCGGTGCGGTCCGTGCGATTGCGGACAACCCGCGTGCCAAGCTGCTGGGCGGCGGCACTAATCTGATCGACCTCATGAAGGACGACGTCGAGCACCCCTCAACGCTGGTCGATATCAACCGACTGCAAATTCTCGCCGCCGTGACGCAGACCGATGCCGGCCTGCTTGCCGGCGCCCTGGTGCGCAACAGCGACCTGGCCAACGATCCCGCTGTCCGAAAGCAGTACCCTCTGCTTTCGCAGGCGTTGTTGAGTGGTGCTTCTGCCCAGTTGCGCAATCTTGCGACTACCGGCGGCAACCTGCTGCAACGCACGCGGTGTTACTACTTCACGGACCCGAGCTATGGCGCCTGCAACAAGAGGGCACCCGGGACAGGCTGCGCCGCGGTCAGCGGGTTCAACCGCATCCATGCCATTCTCGGCCAGACGGATGAGGGTCCAACCAGCCCGCACACCTGCATTGCCACCAACCCGTCGGACATGAACGTGGCCATGGCTGCGCTGCAGACAGTGGTCGAAATCAGCGGTCCGAAGGGCAAGCGCACCATGCCGGTACGCGAGTTTCACCGCCTTGTTGGCAAGACCCCGGAACTCGATACAAATCTTCGGCCAGATGAACTCATCACGGGTGTCGTTTTGCCGGCAAGCGCTGCGGGCTTTGCAGGGCACAGCTACTACCTGAAGGCGCGGGATCGGCAGAGTTACGCCTTTGCCAATGTGTCCGTGGCTGCCGGGTTGCAGATGGAAGCCGGCGTTATCAAGTCTGTTGCCTTTGCCATGGGTGGGGTGTGCCACAAGCCCTGGACGAGCGCAGAAGCGGAGCACCTGATGATCGGCAAGCCAGCGACCGCAGAGACCTTTCAGCAGGCAGCAGAAGTTGCGACCAGGGGCGCGAAGGGCTACGAAAACAACACCTTCAAGATTGAACTGGCCAAGAACTGCTTTGTGCGCGCATTTGTGCTTGCAACGCAGGGCACCGGCTCCGCCGCGGCCTAGTGTTTGTTGCAGCTTCGATTCTCCGGCGCAGCTAGTTTCTCCGGCGTATAAGTTCTGAACGCTCGGCTCTGTCGGGCAGCAACACCGAGGATTTCTCCATGTTTCAGCAAGAAGACAAGCCGGTCGGCAACGGCCGGCAACTCCCCCATCGCTACGACGGCAAGCTCAAGGTCACCGGCCAGGCCACCTATGCGGCGGAGTTCAAGACCGACGGCGTGCTGTATGCGTGGCTCGTGCTGGCTACCATCCCCGCCGGCGAAATCGTTTCTATGGACACAACGGCAGCCGACAGCGCAAGCGGTGTGGTGAAGGTTTTAACCCCCTTCAACGCGCCGAAACTGCCGGGCGTAAAGCCGCAGCCGCCCGCGGTGCGCAAGCTTTCGCTGCTGCAGGATCGAACGGTGTATTACAACTGCGAGCCGATCGGCATTGTTGTGGCAAAGACCCTGGATGAGGCGCGTTACGCCGCATCTCTGGTCAAGGTGAAGTACAACACCGTGCCTTCAAAGCTGCAATTCGACAAGCGACTGCAGGACAATCGCCCGCCGCGGCAGGGGAATGCGCCACCGAAGGAAGATCACGGGGCAGAGGCAGAGGCCTGGGCCAAGGCGACCACGGTCGTGGAAGAGGTCTACACCACGCCCCTGCAGAACCACAATCCACTGGAACCGCATGCAACCATCGCCCGGTGGGATGGAGAGAAGCTGACGGTGTGGGATGCCACGCAGTACGTCAGTGGCGTGAGGCAGTCGCTGGCGAAGCACTTTGCGCTGCCCATCGACAATGTACGCTGCATCGACCCATACGTTGGGGGCGGCTTTGGTTCCAAGGGCTCCATGTGGTCGCATGTCGTGCTCTCGGCCATGGCGGCGAAGGTATGCGGTGCGCCGGTGAAGCTGGTTCTGGACCGCACCCAGATGTTTGGTCCGGTGGGAGGGCGTCCGGCAACGACACAGCGCATCAAGCTCGGCACAGACAGCAGCGGCAAACTGGTTGCCATGCGACACAACGTGATTGAGCCGGCATCGGTGATGGAAGATTTCATTGAGCCTTCGGCCCAGCAGACGACCATGTTGTACCAGTGCGAGCAGATTGCCATCGACACCAGGCTGGTGGACATGAACATTGGTGTGCAGACGTTCATGCGCGCGCCCGGCGAGTCCACCGGTACAGCCGCGCTTGAGACCGCAATGGATGAACTGGCGATCAAGCTCAACATGGATCCTCTTGACCTTCGCTTGAAGAACTACGCGGAAAAGGATCCCGGTGAGCAGCGCGAGTTCACGTCAAAGCACCTGCGCGAGGCGTATACCGACGCGGCCCAGCGGTTCGGCTGGTCCAAGCGGACGGCAGCCGGCAAGGTGGTCGAGGGCAACAAGTTCATCGGTTATGGCATGGCAACGGCCACCTATCCGGCGAATCGAAGTGCCGCCCTGGCAAACATCACGCTCCGTCCCAATGGTCGCATCGAGATTGCTTCCGGAACACAGGACCTGGGCACAGGCACGTACACCATCATGGCGCAGACCGTGATGCAGGAGACGGGTGTGCCATGGGAGATGGTGGATGTGAAGCTTGGGGATAGTTCCCTGCCCAAGGCGCCGGTAAGTGGTGGCTCGCAAAGCGCTGCGTCGGTCATGCCTGCCATCAAGGACGCCTGCAACCAATTGCAGTTGAAGCTGGCCACGCTGGCCATCGTGGATTCGACGTCTCCTTTTTACAACCTCCAACCCAACGATCTTGTGTTGAAGGGTGGCATGCTGTCGTCGAAGTCGCAGCCGGGCAAGACCGAGCCGCTTTCTGCTTCGATTCAGCGCAATCACGGCGCGGCTATTGAGGAGAAGGGCTCTGGCGAACCCAGTCAGGAAGCGGAGCGGGCGCTGTCCGCCCATAGCTGGGGCGCGGTATTCGCAGAGGTGGCGGTCGATCGCACCACGTGGATGGTTGAGGTGCGGCGAGTGGTGGCAACGTACGACGTCGGCACGCTGCTCAACGACAAAACCGGCATCAATCAGCTGGAGGGCGGCATCGTCTGGGGCATAAGTCTTGCGCTCGAAGAGGATTCGCACCTGGACAATCATTACGGCAGGGTGGTGAACAACAACCTCGGCGAGTACCACGTCCCGGTGAACGCCGATGTGCAGACGATTGAGGTAAAGGTGGTCGGTGTGCCGGACCTAAAATTCAATCCGCAGGGCGCCCGCGGCATCGGTGAGATTGGCATTACCGGCATTGCGGCGGCGATCAACAACGCCATTTTCAACGCAACTGGCAAGCGCGTCCGCAGCTTTCCCATTACACCGGACAAGCTGCAGGCAGCGTAACGGGGAGCCAACCAAGGTTCCCGGCGAGACACAAAAAGCGAAGGTCGTGCGAAGATAGGCAAGCTGCCATGTCTTCGCCCGACCTTCTTCCGTTGCTTCAGGCTACCTTCGGTTTCCCGGGCTTTCGGGTGAACCAGCAGGCGGTGTGCGAGGCGTCTTCTGCCGGCAGGGACGTTCTGCTGGTGATGCCGACAGGTGCCGGCAAGTCTCTCTGCTACCAGCTGCCGGCACTGGCCCGTGGCGGCACGGCGCTTGTGATCTCTCCCCTGATCGCCCTAATGGACGACCAGGCGCAAAAGCTCACCACACTTGGCCTGCGCGTCGGCCGCATCCACTCCGGCCTGGAGCGGGAGCAAAGCCGCCAGGTATGCCGTGACTACCTGGACGGCAAGCTGCAATTTCTGTTCATTGCGCCAGAGCGGTTCAAGGTTCCCGGCTTTGTCGACATGTTGCGTAAGGGCAGACTTGCCCTGATTGCCGTGGATGAGGCGCACTGCATTTCGCAATGGGGTCATGATTTCCGGCCGGATTACCGTAACCTCGCGCGGCACATTGAAGCACTGCGTCCTGTGCCGGTGATCGCCCTGACGGCGACGGCGACGCCGCAGGTGCAGAAGGACATCGTCAGCGAATTAAAGCTGGCGAATGCAAAACTCTTCATCCATGGTTTTCGGCGGACCAATCTTGCGGTCGAGGTGGTGGAGGTTTCGAAACCACGGCGCAAGGAGATGGCGCGCAAGCTGCTTGCCGACAGCAGCAACCGTCCCGCGATCGTGTACGCGCCTTCGCGCAAGGACGCGGAAGAACTTGCACACCAGCTGAATGAGCATTTCCCCACAGCGGCGTACCACGCCGGCCTGCCTTCCGCGACACGGGACGCGGTGCAGCAGCAGTTCCTGGGGGGCAAGCTGCAGGCTGTCGTGGCAACTGTCGCATTCGGCATGGGTATCGACAAAGCCGACGTGCGCACCGTGGTCCATGTGGCGATGCCTGCAAGTGTGGAGAGCTACTACCAGGAGATCGGCCGCGCCGGCCGGGATGGCAAAGCCTCCCGCGCCGTGCTGATGTATGCCTTCCAGGATCGGCGCATGCATGACTTCTTTCTGGAGCGCGACTACCCGCCAGCGGACACGTTGAGTCGCATTGCGACGCGCCTCGGTCACGACACCGTACACGCCGATGATCTGCGGATCGCCCTGAAGCTGGACATGGAGACCTTTGCCCCGGCGCTGGACAAGCTGCTGGCGCAGGGTGCGGCAGAGATGGATATGGCCGGCAACGTGACTGCCGTCGGCACCCAGCGTCAGGGCTGGCGCGGCGGGTATGAGGCTCAGGTAAACTTTCGCCGCGGGCAGATCGACGCGATGATGCGTTTTGCCAGTGGTGCGGAATGCCGCATGGCGGCGCTGATCCGCCATTTCGGCGATCACAGTGACAGCAGCCGCAACTGCGGCCTGTGCGACTTTTGCGCACCCAATGGCGCTGTCGCCCAGCCGTTCCGCGATGCAACCGGTGGCGAAGAACGCGAGATGCGCCGCGTTCTGCGAGAGTTGAGCAACGCTTCGGCGCGTTCCACCGGCAAGCTTTACACCGAGTTGTTTCCCAAGAACCAGATGGATCGCAAAGAGTTTGACGGCCTGCTGGATGCGCTTTCGCGCGGCGGCTACCTGGCCATGGGATCTGCGACCTTTACCAACCCTGAGGGTCGCGACATCCCCTATCGCAAGGCCACCATCACGCACGAGGGGCGCGAGGTAGAGCAGGGAGCGTCTCTTGTCGGCGTGCAATTGCGGGACGTCGAGATGGCGAACGCCGGCCGCAGCTCACGCGAGCGTGCGTCAACGTCCTCTGGCAGCCGTGCAAAACGACTCGCGACCCAACAAAACGAGGAAGAGATGCAGCCGCTTTCGGCCACGCAGAAGACTGCGGAAGCGGCGCTCCGGGCCTGGCGCCGCGATACGGCCGCGGAGTTGAAGCAGCCAGCTTTTTGCGTGTTCAGCGATCGCGTTCTGAGGAGCATTGCACGGGAGGGGCCCGGTACCGAAGCCGATCTGCTGGAGATTTCCGGGCTGGGCAACGCCAAGGTCGAGCGATGGGGAGCGGCAATCTGCGCCCTCCTCCAGGGCGGCGCGGCGGCTTCGGGCGAAGTTGCCCGCCCGGCACCCTCGACACCCAGGGCCACCATGGAACAGCGACGTATGGCGCACTCGCCCGAGGCAGGCAGGGCTCGAAAGAACGCCGCTCCCACGCTGGAGCTTGTGCCACCACTGGCTCTTTCCCCGTCCACGCCGCAGGCAGAGCCAACAGAACAGGCTGCTTCGCTGGAGCAGACGCTGAAGGTCTGGCGTATGCGGGAGGCCGCGCGCCTGAAGCTTGCGCCATTCGTGCTTCTCCTGGACAGCACGATCCGCGGCATCACCGCGTCGCTGCCGGAGTCGGTCGCAGCGCTTGAGCATATCAAGGGTGTGTCGAAGCCCTTTGCTGCGCAGCACGGAGAAGCCATCTGTGCGCTGATCCGCCTGTATTCGGCTGAGAATATGCGGCCGATAGCAAGCAGGGGCGTTGTCTTGCAATAGCCTGAAAGCGATGGGATCGTCAGAGGATTGGCTGTAGACTGAAACCTCTACGAATATGTTTGCGCCACGCCTGGAACAGGCGGCTTACCGCACCGAAGAGGAGATGGAACGATGCCAGAGTTCACGATGTCGAACAACGGGAATGGAACGAACCAGGGCGGCCTTCGGCTGAAAACTGGCTTGGCTGAAATGCTCAAAGGCGGCGTCATTATGGACGTGATGAGCGTGGAACAGGCGCGCATCGCGGAAGAGGCTGGAGCCGTTGCCGTGATGGCACTGGAACGTGTGCCCGCTATGATTCGTGCGACCGGCGGTGTTGCGCGCATGGCGAATCCCAAGCTCATCAAGGACATCATCGCGGTTTCATCGATTCCCGTGATGGCAAAGGCACGCATCGGACACTTTGCCGAGGCGCAGGTGCTGCAGTCGCTGGGTGTGGATTTTATCGACGAGTCAGAGGTACTGACCCCGGCGGACGAGAAGTACCACATCGACAAACATGACTTCACCACGCCTTTTGTTTGTGGCGCAAAGGATCTGGGCGAGGCCTTGCGGCGGATTGCAGAAGGCGCTGCCATGATCCGCACCAAGGGTGAGCCAGGCACTGGGGACGTGGTGCATGCCGTCCAGCACATGCGTACGATCACGCGGGAGATCAAGGCACTCACCGTCCTTACCGACCAGGAGCTTTACAACGCCGCAAAGGTTCACCAGGCACCCTATGAGCTCGTGCGCATGGTGGCAAAGGCGGGCAAATTGCCGGTGCCGAATTTCAGCGCGGGTGGCATTGCGACTCCGGCAGATGCCGCGCTGATGATGCAGCTTGGCGCGGAAACGGTGTTTGTCGGTTCAGGCATCTTTATGAAGGGCGGCGCCGACCCGCTGGATGTGGCGACCTGGACGAAGATGGACGCCGACATCGGCCTCTGTACCTCCGCTGAAGTTGGCCAGCAACGCAACCCGGATGAGCATGCGGAGGCGGTGTCACGGGCAAAGGCCATTGTTCTGGCGACCCTGCACTACAACGACCCCAAGATCGTTGCGGAAGCCTCTGAACTTGTACTCGGCAGCATGAAGGGCCTGGCTGCTGCGGCCATTGAAGAATCGCAACGCATGCAGACACGTGGCTGGTAAGTCGTCGCCGGTCGCTTGAACACAACGATGCCGCGCCTGAGCGCGGCATTTTTGCGGTTGCGGTTCAGCTCCGGCTCAGGCCGCCTTCGATTACCGTCGACTGCGGCTAAAAGGATGATCTGCTCTCAACCGGCAAACCGTTAAACTTGTGGTATGGACATGGCGCCACCAGCGATTACGGATGCGGGTAGCGCACCGCTGATCGGGATTCTTGCCTTGCAGGGCGCGTTTGAGGCCCATGCCTCCAGGCTGCGGCAGATCGGCGCGCAGACTCTACTGGTTCGGAAGCCGGAGCAGCTTGCTGACGTGGATGCTCTCGTCATCCCGGGTGGGGAGTCGACGACCTTTCTGAAGCACCTGGAGCGTGGCGGATTTTTTAATCTATTGCAGACCTTTGTCCAGGAAAAACCGACGTTTGGTACCTGTGCCGGTGCAATTCTGCTGGCAAAGCAGGTGCATCATCCCGAACAGCGATCGCTGGCTGTGCTGGATGTTGCCATCGAACGCAATGCCTACGGACGACAGAATGACTCGCGCATTTTGGAGACGCCGACAAAACTGCCCGGGGGTCCGCTTGAAACGGTGTACATCCGTGCCCCGCGCATCAGCAACGTCGGCAACACGGTAGAAGTTCTGGCGGAGCGTGACGGCGATCCGACCCTGGTACGACAGGACCATCTGCTGGCTGCGACCTTTCACCCGGAATTGTCGCCGGATGAGCGCGTTCACGCATACTTTCTGGCCATGGTGCTCGATGCACGCCGAAGTTAGAGGCGCGGCTCGCCGCAGGCTGGTGCGGGCGGCTCCGGGCCCCGATGGGTGGTTCTTTTGCGTGGATCGCACGTGCCGGGCGGTGCGATGTGTCTCGTTCTTCGCGGGGACGGCACTCTGTGGCTCCAAGGCTCAAAAGGCTTTCCGATGTACGCTGTCCTCTTCGGATCGTGCCCGATGATTACGTCCACGATGTTGAGTGCGGCAGCTCTGACCTACGCAGGCGGCGGCCCGTGGAGCATGCCTGCAAATGCCGCCCTGCATGGAACGGCGTTGGACGCGGACATGCGCCTCAACCTGTGGTTGTTCGCTTCCCTGCTGGTGCTGGCACACGTGGTGTTGTTTGCCGGGCTGCTGTTGCGTCATGCTCCACAACCGCTGGTGCATCGGCGATGGCGTCTGGAGCTTGTGCCGTTGTGTGTCCTGGCCGCGGTCTTCTTTGGCCTCGCTTTCCAGTCGGAGCGCCTCTGGGCGGCACAACGCTACACCGGTGCGAACCCTGCCGCGCTGCAGGTGGAAGCCGTTGGCATGCAATTTGCCTGGTATTTTCGCTATCCGGGTGCCGATGGCGCCTTTGGAAATACGCGTCCTGACCTGATCGACGCCGGTGCCGGCAATGCGTTGGGTCTCGACCCGGCCGACGAGCGTGGAAAGGATGACCTGGTTCGATCTCAACTGGTTGTTCCGGCGGGACGGGAAGTTGACGTCAGGCTGCGGGCGCTCGACGTCATCCACGGCTTTGCGATCCCGGCCATGCGCCTGAAGCAGAACGCGATCCCCGGACAGACCTTTCACGTGCACTTTACCCCTACCGCAGTGGGTGAGTACAGCATTCTTTGCACACAGGTCTGCGGCCTTGGTCATGCGCGCATGCAGGCCGTCATCCGCGTTCTGCCACCCGTGGAGTTTGCCGCGTGGATGCAGCGTCAACAGCGCAATCTGGTGCGCCGGCCATGACCCCACACTCCCGACAGGCGGCAAAGGTGCAGGTGGTGCGGCCAACCTGGACGCCCCATCGCCTGCTGGCCGTGGGTTACCTGCTGATCGCGTTCGCCGCGGTCGGTGTCGGCACGCTGCTTTCGCTGGCCATGAGGCTCCATCGCGCCTGGCCTGACCTGCCGTTGCCCCTCGTCGGTGGCATGCAACCGGAGCAGTACCTGGCGCTGGTCACCATGCATGGCACCCTCATGGTGTTTTTTGTGCTGACGGTTGCACCCCAAAGTGGCTTTGCGAACCTGGTGCTACCGGAGCAACTTGGTTCGCAGGAGATGGCCCTGCCGCTGGTCAATGCGCTGGGCTTCTGGGGTACGCTGGGATCGTTCCTTGTGATGGTGTGCGCCTTTATCGTTCCCGGCGGCGCTCCCATTGGTGGCTGGTCGGCATATCCGCCGCTGAGCGCGGTCGCTGCCGCTGGTCCCGGTCAGGGCCTGGGCATGGATCTATGGCTGGTCTCGCTGGCAATCTTCTGCGTCGCTTCCACCCTTGGTGCCGTCAATACCATCGTCACCATTGCGCGGTGTCGCTGCCCGGGGATGACCTACGGCCGCATGCCGCTGACCGTGTGGTCGTGGCTCACCGCCGCGCTGCTTACCGTGCTCGTGTTCTCGGTACTGTTTGCGGCAATCGTTCTGTTGCTCTGCGACCGCCATCTGGGGACCGCCTTCTTTGTCCCGAGCACGCAATGGGTCAATGGGACTGTCCTCCACCGCAGCGGCGATGGCTCGCCTTTACTATGGCTGCACCTGTTCTGGTTTTTTGGACACCCGGAAGTGTACATCGCGGTGCTGCCCGGCATGGGCCTGGTCACGATGCTGCTGGGGAATTTCACGCGTCGGCGCATCCCCGCATACCGGTGGATGGTGGCGACGACCCTGATGATCGGGAGTCTGGGCATTCTGGTGTGGGGACACCACATGTTTGTCGCAGGCTTGAACCCCTTTGCCGGGACCGCCTTTGAACTGACGACGATGGCCATCGCCCTGCCTTCTGTGGCCAAGGTGCTGAACTGGCTCGCGATTCTCTGGCGCTCCAAGCCGCGCTTCGACACGCCCATGCTCTGGGCACTGGGCTTTGTTTCCGTGTTCGTGGCAGGCGGCGTTTCAGGGCCGATTCTGGCGCAACCGGCCCTGGATGCCTACCTGCACAATACCTTTTTTGTCGTTGCCCACTTCCACCTCATCATGGCCATGGCGGCGATCTTCGGCATCTTTGCGGGCCTTGCCTACTGGTTTCCGCTGCTTACCGGGCGGCTGCTGCACGAGGGTCTGGGAAAGGTTCATTTCTGGTGGACACTTGTCTTCGCCTACAGCACCTTCCTGCCCATGCATCTTACGGGCCTTGCCGGCGAGCCGCGCCACTATGCGGAGCTCGGTGGCATCGCGGGTGCCGCTGGCGCCCTGGTGCGTGGAACCCTGCCACTGGAGCGGCACATCACCGCGAGCGCCATGTTGCTGGGCGTTGGCCAACTGCTTTGGGTGGTGAATGTCGCTTGGAGCTGGCGTCGTGGCGAGTGGGCAGGCAGCAATCCATGGGAGGCAACGACGATGGAATGGGCTCCGCCAAAGGCACAAAATTCTGTGATTTGTGTACGGGAAGCCTGCCATTATGATGCCCAAAGCCCATCGGCGATTAACGGCGTACCCGTCTTCCTGCCGCAGTGGGCAGACCTCTCGACAGCGGAGTAGTATCACTTTAGGTTCAGTACATGCCAGCAATTCTTCATCCAAATGAGATTGAGAAGAAGCCAGCTCGGCGCTACGACGAGGGCGATACTGGCGGTGGGCGTCTTCCCCCGGTAGACCCCAAGCATACCGGCGGCGGTGGCGACAACGACAACTGGAACAACCAACCACAGGGCAGCCGAGGGCCGCGCGAGAAGCTGATGCGCTACCGTCTGGGCGTCTTCTTTGCCCTGGGTGGCGACCTCATGTTCTTTGTCGCCCTGGTCAGCGCCTTTTTTGTATCCAAGCACTCCGGTCATTTCGACGCGTCGAGTCGGTGGATCAATCCCTGGCTTCCCATCGAGATCCCGGCAATTCTTTGGCTCAACAGTGCCTTCCTCCTGTTCTCCTCGCTTACGGTCGAGTTTGCTCGCCGGGGCATGTTTCGCGAGATCGACATCCTCGAGGAATGGCTCGGCCTGGGAAGACCAACACAGAAGCGCGTTCTGCCCTGGCTTGCAGCTTCCATCGTTTTGGGCGGCCTGTTTGTGTGGGGTCAGTTGCTGGCGTGGTCGCAGCTTCAATTGCAGCGGGCGGGCTTCCACGACAATCCATCGACCCATTTTTTCTACTTGATTACCGGCGTGCACGGCATCCACCTGCTTCTTGGAATCGCCTTCCTCATTGCCGCCTTCATTGGCATGCGGACCATTCGCTCCGTGGAGTCCCGCCAAATTCTGGTGGATTGCAGCGCCTGGTACTGGCACAGCATGGGTGTCTTTTGGATCTTCCTGTTTGCCCTGCTTGTCTATGGCCAGTAGTCACAGGCGCGTTGGCACCCGCTGGCAACATCTTGCCTTCGTCCTGATTGCCTGTCTCTGTGTTGTGGCCGGCGTCCATGCGCAGGGGTGCAGCCAGTGCCGCGACACGGTCTCCCAGACAAACCCCGGGGTACAGTCTAGCTATCGCACGGCAATCGTCATTATGATCGCCGCTGCGGCTACGCTTTCAACGGTTGCGATCGTCACGCTTCGACGCATGCAGTAACGAAGCTGCCGCTTTTGGTGGCGTCCGGAAGCCTTTAGCGACGTCCGGAAGCCTTCGCGGTTTTGACAGCGACGCTGGTTTCCGCCTTCTTGCCCTTCGATGCGCCTGAGCTTTTTGCTGGAGCACTCTTGGCGGCAGGCGCGACGGACTTTTTCGCGGGTACGGCCTTCGCAGGCTCTGCCTTTGCCGATTTCGCGACGGTTTTACTGGCGGGCGGTACGACCTTGATGGAGGGCGTTGGTTTTGCAGCGGCAGCTGCTGGCTTCGACGAACGATCGGGTGTGGAAGCAGCCTTCTTTGCGGGTGTAACCGGCTTCACCACGACCGCGGACTTTGCCGGGACGGCCTTCTTCTCAGCAGATCTGCTGGCGGTAGCAACGCGAGTATCGGTCGCCTGCCGGGCAGGAGGGACCACCTTGACCGCAGTCGGGGAAGGCGAACTCGCCAACGCTTCCTTCTTGCCTGCCGAGGGCGTTTTCGAGCCCGCTGTTTTCTTCGCCGCAGAAGTCCTATTCTCGGCCAGGGTGTCGGTATCCACCTGGGCAATTTCCTTCGTCGCCATGGGGTGTGGCAGCAGAGCTTCTGCATCTCTGGGAGGGAGAGGCGCTGGCTTCACGGTGAGCTTCTTTGCCTCGGCTGAGCCTGGCTCCGCGGCTCCCACCGCCGGCACCGGCACGGCTTTCGGTGCTGGTCTGCGCGGTGCTGGCTTGCCGGCCGGCGGCTCAACCTCGCCTGGCGCAAGCGGCGCCACCTTACCCTCCAGGGGTTCTTCCACCGTCGGCTCCGTGCCACGGTCCGGTCCCGTCAGTGTTCCCGGTTCCATCAATCCTTCCGACACGCCAATCGCTTCCTCGTCGGCAAGTACGCTCGCGGGTGCCTTTTTTGCCTTCGCGCGGCTCGGGCGAGCCTCTTTTTTGACCCGCGCACGGCGCAGGTTCAGAGGCGGCGGTGGTGCAGGCGGAGAATATGGCTCCAGGAACGCCTTCATATCGTCAGGCGTTTGCAGTTTGCCATCCATGAGTTCAAAGAAGACCTTGTCGAGGACCTCGTGGTACACCGGATTGTCCGGCAGGATGCGCATCTCCTGCATCAGTTGATACGGTAAGCGCTGCCTCGCCGTGGGTGACTCGGTGAGGAAAGTCTTGAGCCTGGCCTGAACGGCACCGCCCTTACCGGTATAGAACACCGACAGCACAAGACCCGGTTCGGCCTCATAGAGCATTCGCCAGGCCGCGGACGGGAGTGCGGCATCCTTGCTGTTCAAGCGGGTCTGCAACTCGCGGGTGCGCTCTTCCAGGGTCTCAATTTCGCGCACAAACCCCTGCCGGGCAAAGCTTGATTTCAGCGCGGCGGCATCGCCGGCAGCAAGCTTTGCAATCAGCAACGGGAATGCAATGGCAGCATTGTCGGCGAGGATACCCTGCGTCTGGAGTTGGCCCTGCTTCTCCCGGAGATCGGCCAGAGCCGTCTCGTTGGATTTTCCCAACACAGCCTGCGGCAGGAGCTTGGCCAGCCAGCCTTCCGCTTCCAGGGCACGCATCACGCGCTGCGGGTCTTCTTCATGGAACAGTTCTTCGATCTCGTACCCGCGTGCAAACTGGGACAGAACGTCAAAGGTGGTCTCTTCCTTTGCGTTGTCGTAGCGCTGCTGCGTCCGCGCTTCCATGTGCCACCCCAGCCGGGCAGACAGGCGAACGGCCCGCACAAGGCGCGCCGGGTCTTCAATGAAGCCGTAGTTGCTCACCAGCCGTAGTTCCCGGTTCTCAATGTCGGCCACACCGTTCAGGGGATCCATCAAGAGGCCATAGGAACCCTCATTGAGCGAAAGCGCCATGGCGTTGGCCGTAAAATCCCTGCGCCGCAGGTCTTCGCTGATGCTTGTGAGCTCGTATTCCGGCTTTCCGGGCTTGGGGTAGGTCACGCTCATGGCCGCCGAAACTTCCATGCGCACGCCACCGGGAAAGACGAAGTACAGGGATTGCGACGCTGCGAAATCACCCACAAACACGCCGCCCGCGGCTTCCAGATCACCCCGAAGCGCGGTCGTTTCCCCCTGGACCGTCACATCCAGGTCGCGGACAGAGCCGCCCCCGGTCAGGTCACGTACCGCGCCGCCTGTCAGAAACAGCGTAAGATCGTGTGCTCGAACAGCGCTACGAACGGTACTCAGAGCGCGCTGTTGTGCAGGCGAGAGACGATTTTCAAGCAGGTAGATATAATCAGCCATAACGTCGAGCAAGCTCTCCAGACCGGCTCTGAAGCCGGCACACCAAATAGGCTAAGTCGAAGTAGGAGAACAAGTTAGTGACCTATTGCGAACGTAGCCGAACGTCTGAGTGTACCACGCCGGACACTTCGAGTCATCACCTTTTTTTGTGCAGGAAATTGCCCGTTCAACGGTCTGCCGGCGTCCCTGTCGCAACAGGTGGGGGTCGGTCGTGAGCGGCGCGCGAAAAAAAGTGATTGTGCGCCTGACCACACCAGGCGTGCTGCGCGGGTACCTGGCGCCGACAGGCTTTGTCCGGCAGGAGGCAGATGGTCCGTTTCTGGACTTGCTGGACCTTGCTGGGCGCGTTCAAGTCGTTGCCCTGGAACAGGTTCGCGCTATTTCCTTTGTGCGCGAGTTCAACGTCAATGACGAGGCGAATCCGGAGCGGCTGCCGCGCAAGACTTTTCTTGCCCGGCCGCGCAGCGAGGGTCTGTGGATTCGCCTGACCCTAAGGAACCAGGACCAGATCGAGGGGCTTGCTCCGCTGGACCTGTCGCTGACCGATGGGATTGCGGAAGATCTTGGCGTGCAGTTCACACCGCCTGATGTGCGCGGCAACACGCAGCGCATGTACGTGCCGCGAAGTGCCCTGGCAGCGCTCCAGATTGTCGCCGTTGTCACGACACCAACGCGTCGCAAGTTGCTGGAGAAGCTGATTGCGGTTGAGGAAGCACAGCTTGCCCTTGCCCTGCCGCACCTCCCCTCACCGCAGTAGCAGGATGGAAGCGATGGACGCGAACGGGAGTAATCGCCAGACCAGGGGTTGGCATGGGGCGTCACCCGCCTCGCCATCGCGCACGCTTGGGGATATCGCAGTTCTTCTTGGAGCAGATCTGCGCGGCAATCCTGACACTCTGGTCACCGGCGTGGCAGGCATTGAGCAGGCGTCCAGCGAGGAACTGACGTTTGTGGCGAATCCCCGGTACACGGTGCTTGCGCGGACGACCAGGGCTGCCGCCGTACTGGTAGACCCGGCTTTCCCGGAGTTGGACGGCATCGCGACACTGCGGGTCGCGAACCCCTATCTCGCGTTTGCGCACGCGGTCGAGCTGTTCTACCAGGCACCCGTGTACGCGCCCGGAGTTCATCCGACGGCGGTGATTCATCCTACCGCTCTTCTCGGCGCAGGTGCCCATGTCGGCGCCTATGCGGTCATCGGAGCCGGTGCCGTTGTGGGAGAAGACGCTGTGCTGCTGCCGCATGTCGTGTTGTACGAGGGTGTCCGGATCGGAGCTCGTTTTCTGGCGCATGCCCACGCCGTGGTCCGGGAGCACTGCCGTCTGGGAGACGACGTGACGCTCGGCAATGGCGTGGTCATCGGTGGCGACGGGTTTGGCTATGCCAAGGATGCTGGTCGGTGGCGCAAGATTGTGCAGAGCGGCGTCACTGTGCTGGAAGACGGGGTCGAAGTGCAGTCGAACGCCTGTGTGGATCGTGCCAGCATCGGCGAGACGGTGGTCGGTCGGGGCACCAAGATCGACAACCTGGTACAGGTCGGCCACGGATCGCATGTTGGGGAGAACACGCTGCTGTGTGCGCAGGTCGGCCTTGCCGGTTCCAGTATCGTGGGCAGTCGCGTCATTCTGGCGGGGCAGGTCGGTGTTGCCGGCCATTGCACGGTGGGTGATGATGCAGTCGCCACGGCACAGAGCGGCATCCCCAACGACGTGGAGCCCGGAGCCGTGGTTTCCGGCTACCCGGCAATCAGCAATCGGCAATGGCTGCGGGCAGTTAGCGCCTTTACGCGTCTGCCGGAGCTGGTGCGCGAGGTGCGCGGGCTGCGCAGGGCGGCCGAAGCGGGTCAGCCGCGCTCCGCAGCGAGCCCACCCGCAAACGGGTCCAACGACGTGTAGGCAGGCGACAGATGGACCGCGTTTCTCTTTGCAGCATCAGAACCGGAGATGGCTGTAGAGACGCAGGGCGGATCGCAAGCACCAGGCGCAGAGCGGGTACGGGTGTTGCTGCTCGCCGACAATGCGGCGCACCTTCTGCTGCGGATCGCTGTGCTGCGCCAACACGGGTATGAATGCCTGCCCGCGTCGACGGTGGACGAAGCAAACGACCTCCTTGATTCAGCGGACATCGCGGTGTTGAACGACTACCTTGGGGAGGGCACCCTCGGGACCGAGGCAGCGCCGCGCTTGCGCATGCGCCGGCCGGCAGTGCCTGTCCTTATTCTTTCTGTGACGCTGAAACACCGCTTCGGCGGCCCGGAAGATATGCATCTCCGGAGGGGGTACAGCTCGGTCGACGACCTCCTGAGCGCCCTGCGAAGCCTTCGGGCCAAGAGACGCGGTTCACCGGTCGTCGTCGACGCGCGGGAGCTCTATGATTCGCGCATCGCCATGGCGATCGGGGCGGATGTGCTGGTGCAAGTTCTGCACCCGGAAGCAAACTGGCGGTTCGTCAACGAGAGCGCGGCCGTGGACCTGGGCAGGCTGCGGGACTGGTTTGAGGGACAGAACCTTTTCGCTGACATTGAATCGATTGTGCGTGACTGGCGTGAGGTGCTGCGCACCGTGGCACTGCCGCGGGGAACCGATAGCGACCGCACACGGCGTGGGTTGCTGCAGCGGTTGCGTGAAGGCGAGCAGGACGTCACCTGCAGCGTTCTCGCCTTTCCGATTGTGCTGCATGGCGGTGAGAACGGCGCCGTTTTGAGTGCGCGGGTGCTGGCGTAGCGTGGCCGTTCGCATGCACCGCGTTGCCGCCTGCTACCCTTTCCGGGTGCGCTCCTTCTTGTTCCCGGCCGGCCTGCTGGTGCTGTTGTCGATGCTCGGCTGCCACTCCAAGTATGTGGAGACCACCATTACCAATGGCAGCGCAAAGCTCCTGACGGTGATCCAGGTGGAGTACCCCAGTGCGAGTTTTGGGGTGCAAACCCTGCCGCCTGGGCAAAGCTTTCACTACCGCTTCAAGCTCTATGGCACCGGACCGCTCAAACTCACTTTTTTTGACGCAAAAGCGCAGGAGCACCACCAGGTTGGACCGGTGTTGACCGAAGGCCAGGAAGGACAACTGACGATTGCGTTTCCGGCACAGGATCACGCCACCTTCCAGATGAGACTCAGGCCCTGATGACTGGCCAGGAGAGAGCGCCCGGTTTTTTTATAACGTTTGAGGGCCCGGACGGGTCGGGTAAGACGACGCAGATACGCCTGCTGGCCCAATGGTTGCGCGCGCAAAGCATGGAGCCGGTGCTGTTGCGCAATCCCGGCAGCACACCTTTGGGCGAGCGCATTCGCGGGATTGTGCTGGACAGCCAGACCGACACGACTATGGGCGCGCTCGCGCCGCTGGCAGAGTTGTCGCTCATGTTTGCAGATCGCGCTCAATCGATCGCGGAAGTCATTCGGCCGGCGTTGGCAGCGGGACGGATCATCCTCTGCGATCGCTACACCGACTCCAGCGAAGCCTACCAGGGTGTGGGTCGTGGGCTCGGCTCGGAACGCGTCCTGGCGCTGCATCGGCTGCTCTGTGACGACCTGCAGCCCGATCTGACGATCCTGCTGCTGCCAAGTGTGGAGCGGGCGCTGGCGCGCGCGCAGCAACGGAACGATCGTGCGCGGCAGCGCGGGGTCGTCGATGAAAACCGGTTCGAGCGCGAGGGTGAGTCGTTCTTTCGCCGCGTACATGCGGCGTATGAGGCCATCGCGGCACGCACGCCGGAACGCGTGGCGGCCTTTGCCGGGGACAGCGGGATTGAGGCCGTTGCAGAGCAGATACGCAGCACGGTCGAAGCTCGCTGGGCGGCCTTTCGCGGGAGAAGAACGGACTAGTTTATTCCGCTTCTATTGCGGGACAGAATGCCCCGGGGAAACGGCGTGACGGCGTCGCAAGTCGCATGGTTTGCCTGGTTGGGAGCCATGCCGTACTGCTCTAATGGAAGAGATGGGCACACTTGAAACACGACCGGAGCAGAAGTCCGCATGGAACGCAGCTATCCCTGACCCGGGCTTCGAGTTCAGGCCGGCCTACAGCTACACGACGCGGTCTGGAACATGGCGCATTCCGCCTGGCCTGAAGCGTGCGCTTCCCTTTTACCTGCATAAGCCGTGGGCACGGCTGGGCCGGCCGATCCGTCTCTTCACGTACATGGCAGAGCACCTCGGTCCGATCGCGCACTACAGGCTGTTCGGCATCCACATCGTCTTCATCAACGAGCCGGAATATGTACGCGAGATCCTGATCAACCAGGCGGGCAGCTTTGTGCGGGAACGCACCGTTCGGCGGCTCAAGGTGCTGCTCGGCGAGGGCCTGCTGACGAGCGACGACCCGACGCACAAGCGGTCCCGCCGCATTGCCGCACCCGCCTTCCACAAGGGCCGCATCGCCGCGTATGCAGACACGATGGTAGCGGCCGCCGTTACCGCGCGAGAGAGCTGGCACGACGGCGAGGAAACGGACATCGCCGCAAGCATGATGAAACTGTCGCTCGACATCGTGGCGCAAACGCTGTTTGCCACGGAGGTAGACCACGACATCCGTGCCATCAATGACCAGACCAACATCATCATGGGCATTTACAACTACCTGGTTGCCTTTCCAAATCTTGAGGCGGTGCTGCACCTGCCGATCCCGGGCGTGATGCGCTTCAAAAAGGCGCGCGCCAAACTGGATCGCGTTGTGACGCGTATGATCGCGGACCGCAAAGCCGAAGGCGTTGAGAAGTTGTCGCAGCGCGCAGACCTGCTCAGCCTGCTCCTGGTGGCCCGCGATGAAGATGGCTCTGCCTTGAGCGACGAGCAGCTGCGCGATGAGGTGCTCACGATCTTTCTTGCCGGGTACGAAACCACGGCGAATGCACTCGCCTGGACGTGGTACCTGCTGAGCATCAACCCGGAGGCAGATGCGCGCATGGCGGAGGAGATTCGCACGGTGCTGGGAGACCGGCGGGCGACGCTCGAAGACTATGGGAACCTGAAGTACACGCGCATGGTCCTTGCCGAATCCATGCGGCTCTACCCGCCGGTATGGGCGATGGGTCGCATGAGCACAACGCCGATCGACATTGGACCGTACCGCTTACCGGCGGGCACGCACTGGTTCTTTTCGCAGTATGTGTTGCAACGCGATGTCCGCTTTTTTGAAGATCCCCTGCGCTTTGAGCCCTTGCGTCACACGGAAGAAGAAGCCGCGAAGCGTGACAAGTTCGCCTATTTCCCCTTTGGTGGCGGTGGCCGGCAGTGTATCGGCGAGGGATTTGCCTGGATGGAGAGTGTGCTTGTGCTCGCAACACTGGCACAGCGATGGAAGATGGAACTGCTGCCTGGGCAGAAGATCGATGTGGAAGAGAAGATCACGCTTCGGCCGCGCTACCCGATCAATGTTCGCCTGCAGGCGCGCGGGGTCTAAGCTAAAGCGATGACTTCCCCAGGAGAGGAACGCTGCGGTAACCTGACGCTTGCGGTGACCGGCGCCAGCGGCGCTGTGTTTGCCGGAGCCATGCTTCGACTGCTTGCGGCAGATGCGCGGGTGCGGCGGGTAAGTGTAGTGGTCTCGGATAGCGCCATGCGCGTGCTGGCCGAGGAGATGGGGTTGCAGGGTGGTCGCAGTCGGGTGCTGGAAGCCCTGACCAGAACGGCGGGCGATGCCATCGCGCTGCCGGAGAATAAGGTCCGGCTACTCGACAACGCCGACATCGGTGCGGGAATTGCCAGCGGCAGCTACCCCAGCGACGGCATGATCGTGTTGCCGTGCAGCATGGCGACGCTGGCGGAGATCAGCCATGGCATGGCGCAGAAGCTGGTTGGCCGTGCAGCCGACGTGTGCCTCAAAGAGCGCCGGCCGTTGATCCTGTGCGTGCGCGAAACGCCGTTTCATCTTATTCACCTGCGCAATATGACGAGTGCGACGGAGGCGGGAGCCACCATCTTTCCCGTCATTCCGGCCTTCTACAATCGTCCGGAGACCCTGGTCGAAATGGCACGGCAGTTTGCCTGTCGCGTGCTTGCGCATGTTGGACTGACGCAGGACGAGGCCTACCGCTGGAAAGACGACTAGCCGCTCAGGTCTTTGGGTGGGGGATGAGCTGGATCGAGGGTGGTGGTGGCGGCGCTGCATCTAGAAACTGAATGGTGGGTGGAATGGCCTGGTGCGCACACTCTGCCGCGGCGAGGTGACCACACCCGGCAAGCTCGACCAGCACCGACTGCGCCACAAGCTGATGAAGATGGAGCGCACCGGCGAGCGGCGTAAGTTTGTCTTCGGTGCCCCACACCAGCAACACGGGCATGCGCAGACCGTACACCCGGAAGTCCAGAATGTCTCTGCCGTTGAGCATGCTTGCCAGCGAGTCATTCACAATCCAGGCATCGTGCTGCTTGTTCCTCAACAAGCCCGTAACCGCAAAGCCGGGGATGTGAAGAATGCGATGGTTTGGCTCAATGCGGTCGAGCAGCGCGTCCAGTTCGGCGGGTGTGGTTGGATTGAACAGCCCAAGCGGAAAATCGATCGGCATGTACAGGCCGGCACTGTCGTAGAGCAGCAAACGGCGGACCCGATCAGGATGGTCCAGCGCGAGCTTCATCGCGATCCAGCCACCCATCGACCAGCCCGCAACGTCTGCACTCGACAGATGCAGACCATCAAGAAAGCCGAGGACCACTCGTTCCTCGCCGTCCAGGGTAAAGTCGCCATCTTTTGGCCGAGCAGAGCGGCCATAGCCCAACAGGTCGAGCGCATACACATGGTAGCCCGCACGGTTCAGCGCGGGAATCATCACGGACCAGTCGCTTGCCCGCGCACCCAGGCCGTGGATGAGGACGATTGGTTTCCCGGGTGTTCCGCTGGGAGGCGTCGTCTCCAGGTAATGGATCCGCTGACCGTTCACCATCAGGTCGTGATGGTCAACACGGTTTTTCCAAAGGTACACATCGGTGCCCCGCTCCACCAGCCAGAAAGGGTCATCATGGACAAAGATGAGAGCGCCGATAAAGGCCAGCAGAAGCACCAGCAGGGTGGCAACAAGCCATCGCGATCGCATGCGGTGTGAGACGTTCACGGTCACTTCAGCGGCTTTCCAAATTCTTCTCCGAATACGGTGTGCGTCAGACTGAAACGGCCACCATGGTACTTTTCGGGTCCCCTGCGGTGCCCGATGGCGAGCAGGGACACCACCCAGTAGCTAAGCGGCAAACGCAACACCTCACGCACACGCTCCTGCTCAAAACCTTCCATCACCGCGGTGTTGTAGCCCATGCCCTCTGCCGTCAGCAACATGAACGTGCTTGCAATGGAGACCTGCTTGTTGAGCCAGCCGTGCATCTGGTCTCGATTCAAGGACGACAGATAGCTCTCGACATAACTCTTCAATTGCGCGGCATAGCTTTCTGGCATGCCGCCGTCCAACCCCATGCGGATAATCTCGTCGGCATCGCGACGCCAGCCGTCCGCGTCGCCGCAGCACGCAATGATGACGGAAGCCTCCTCCGTTTTTGCCTGGTTAAAGCAGGCTACCCGCAGCTTGCGCTTCTGTTCCGCCGATTGCACCACGACAAAACGCCAGGGTTGTACGTTGTACCCGGATGGCGCCGCAGCACCTGCATCCAGAATATGACGAAGATCTGCGGCAGGCATTTCCGTTCCGTCGAAGGAGGGTGTGGAACGCCGTTCTCGAATAATTTGATCCAGTGCTTTCAGTAGAACTCTCCTGCCCTTCCATCTTATGTGCCGAGCTTTTCCGGAACGACGGCGGCGTCACGTGTCAGGGAAGTTGCGCCATGGCTTCTTCGCTCGCGAAGGGGCTTGCATTGGCGGTATCTGCGAAAACCCACACACCATGAAAATGGTCGCGGAGCTCAGGGTATGCGTCCACCAGCGCTGCCGCGATCTTTCGATTGCGTGCGCGCGCGGCAACAGGGTCAGCGATCGCGTCGGCCCTCACGTGCATGGCTACATCGATGCGATCGCCGCCGAGTGAGCTATCAGGACCCAGCCCGGTAACCTGGTACTCGATGCCATCCTTCCCTTTCAGCGTGAGTGGCGTATTGGGACCGATGCCGTTCGACAGCGCCGGCGGTGCGGCCTTCGTCTGCTCCTCGTGCAACTGATCCAGGTGGGAACTGCCGACAAAGCCCACAGGCTTCAACAACTGCTCCGCCTCGCGATACTCAATCCAGGACGTCCAGGACAACCGGCTGGCGGCAGCGGAACGTGCGGCTCGCCAATAAAACAAGCCGTCGTGGCCGGGCGCGGGGGGGGGCCCCGGGAACAGCCCCCCCCCCGGGCCGGTGGCGGGGGGGGGGTGACCCCCCCGCCATGGGTCGTGGCCCGCGGAAAGAGCCCCGCCAGCTGCCATGTGCCTGGGGTGCTCTCACGCAGCAGCATTGCGATCTGCCAGGGGTCACTCGGCCGCGTTGCGTCCACCACGGCAAGTGCGTAGCGGCCCTGCGGCAGGCTGCGGATCATAAAGCTGGTCTCGGCAGTGCTCTTGTTCAGGTTGCAGAAGAACTGCGTGTCCTGCGGGCTGCCATCCGATCCGCTGTTGGCCTTGCTTGCATCCAGCACCCACACCGAACTCGGTTGCAGTGTCGCGCCTGCCAGGTGAGGCGCCGTCGTGTGGATGGTACCGGCAATGCCCTCGAAGTCCTGCGCATACCGTGGAAGTGTCGCCGCGCGAACGCCGGCCGTATCGTCGCGCTGAATCTGTTGCGCCAGTTGCGTCGAAGCCTGAATCAGGGACGACTTGTCGGCCGGCTGCATCTGCGACTGGGTAATGCATTGCTGGGCCGCAAGCGGCAGTCCTGCAACGACAGTGGCCATGCCGAAACGCAGAAGCCCGGTCGATACCTTTGCTGCTCGCCCCCGTGTAGTCCCGTGCATCATGCCGCCTGCTCCCGCATACTTCTCTGCCCAGTCGTCTCCGACACCTCAAGTTTATTGCAAGCGGCATTTTTTCGCACCGAACCTTCACGCGGCAGAATGCGTCTAAAATCACGACGTTGGGAGAAACAGGAAAGGCTCTCATGACATTGCGGGCTGATGCAAGCCGTCTTCAATGCGCCGTGGTCGGACTGCTGCTCGGGGCGGCGGGTGTGGTCTGTGCGCAAACGCTGCCATCCACAGCGCCTACATCCACAACACCTACGTCCACAGCAGCTGCATCCACAGCACCTGCATCCGCAACTCCTGCGTCCGCCGATCGCTCCGTTTCCACCCTGCCATCCGCCCAGCCGCAGACCAGGGGTCCGTCGGCTCGCCTGGCTGTCACATGGAACGGCGTGGCCCTGCGTATCGAAGCGACCAATGCGTCGCTGAACGCGGTCCTGCGTGAGGTAAGTCTCAAGACGGGGATGAAGGTTACCGGCAGCGCGCCCGATGAGCGTATCTTCGGCAGCTACGGTCCGGGCCCGCTCAACCTGGTGGTGCCGGCTCTGTTGAACGGCGTCGCGGTCAACCTGCTGCTGACCGAACGGAAAGGCGGCGCAGCCGATGAACTTGTACTGACCGACCGCAACGGTGCAGCCACGCCCTCCTATGTACCGACCCAGCAGGACGCGGCGTCGGTATCGGATACGCCTCCCCCGCAGCCACCGGCCTATCGCGGGCGCATCCCGTCGCAGCCACCACGTGTGGCACGCACAGGCGGCTTCGGCGGCTTGCCCCCAAACACGAATGACGGGGTTGTGCCAGACAACGGGGTGAATGGCCGCGATAACGGCATCAGCGGGCCGAACAATGGCCAGAACGGTGCGGACAACGGCATCAACGGGCGCGACAACGGTCAGAATGGTACGGACAACGGCCTCAACAACAGTAATGCCGCGGCGAATAATGCGGCAACGGCCAATAGCATCCCGTCAACCGACGGCAGCACACAGGCCTCGCCCAATGGTGTGCGCACCCCGCAGGAGATTTTCGAACAACTGCAGCGTCTACGGCAGCAGCAGCAAAGTCAAACGGCGCCGCAGTAATTTCAGCTGGCGATACCGGTTCAGCCTGCGATGAGTTTCGCCCGGCTCAGTGCCTTTGCAGCATCGCGGTCTGCGCGCTGCTGGGCAACCTGCATGCTGTGGATGCGGAAGACCTGAAACATGCTGAAACACAAGGCATAGGCCGCTAACACTCCGCCGGCAAGCGCGGCGCATACGGCACACATTAAAACGACGGTCGTCACGTGACTGCTCCTGGGTCCATTGAACCAGAGATGCCGCACCGGTGAGCGGTGCTGCGTCTCTGCCGTTCCTCATCATTATCCGACGCTTTGAGTGTGCCCTCGCAGCCGACAACACGGGAGTGCTTAGCTGGGTACACGGGCCTGCCGGGCCGGCGAATCGCCCGTCGCCGGTGCCAGTTCCGCGGTGTCTGCAGGATGCCGTATGCTGGATAATGCGGCTGTCGAGGGCCGCGGCAAGCCATGAGTGTGACCCACATCACAGTGCGCGGTGCGCGCCACCACAATCTGAAAAACATCGACGTCAGCATTCCGCGCAACTCACTCACCGTGGTGACTGGCCTGTCCGGTTCGGGCAAAAGTTCCCTTGCCTTCGACACCATCTACGCCGAGGGGCAGCGACGCTACGTGGAGACCCTGTCGGCGTACGCACGGCAGTTTCTGGACCAGATGGAGCGGCCCGATGTGGACGCGATTGACGGCCTTTCGCCGGCCATCTCCATCGAGCAGAAGACGACATCACGGTCGCCCCGATCGACCGTGGGCACCATCACGGAGATCTACGATTACCTGCGCCTGCTTTGGGCCAGCGTCGGCCGCCCGCATTGCCCCCAGTGTGGGCACGAAATTTCGCGACAGAGCGCCGATCAGATTGTGGAGCGCGTGGTTGCCCTGTCGCCGGGTGAGCGCATCACCGTGCTGGCGCCGCTGGTGCGCGGGCGTAAGGGAGAGTTTCGCGAGGAGCTGGAGGCCCTGGACCAGCAGGGGTTTCGTGCACGTGTGGACGGCGAGATGATCGAGATCACCGAGGGGATGCGGCTGGAAAAGCGCAAAAACCACACCGTGGAGGCAGTGGTCGACCGCATCCTGCTGAAGCAGGGCACGGACGGCAAGCTGGATACCCGCCGGCTGGAGGCGAGCGTGCAAAAGGCGCTTGCGATGGCGAAAGGTCTCGTCGTGATCGCCATCCACGGCATGGAAGAGACCCTGTACAGTTCGTCGATGGCGTGCCCCGACTGCGGCATCAACGTTCCCAAGCTGGAGCCGCGCTCCTTCTCGTTCAACTCAACCTACGGCGCGTGCACGGAGTGCAACGGCCTTGGCAGCATCTACGATTTCGATCCGGCAAAGACGATCGCGGACTGGTCAAAGCCACTCCTGGACGGCGGCATGGGACCGGGGTCCGCCAGCGCATACCTGTTAAGGCTGATCAAGCTGGCGGCGGAGCGGTACAGGATCGACCTGAAGCGTCCCTTTGAGGCGCTGTCGGAGGAGCATCAGAAGCTGCTGCTGTACGGTCCGCCCAAAGGTGAATCGAGCAAGACGGGATTTCACGGCATCTTTCGATACCTGCGGGACAGCATGGAAGAGTCCAAAAGTGAGACCTTCCGGGAGCACTACATGCAGTACATGAGTGCGACCGAATGCCCGGCGTGCAACGGCAAGCGTCTGCGTCCGGAGTCGCTGGCAGTCAAGGTGGCGGGGAAATCCATCTCCGATTTCACCTCCCTTTCCTTGCATCGCGCGCTCGACCAGGCACGCAACTTCAGCTTTGTGGGTCGGGACAAGCTGATCGCGGACCGCCTGCAACGCGAGGTGATGGAGCGGCTCGAATTTTTGAATGCCGTCGGCCTGAGTTACCTTTCGCTCAACCGGAGCGCGGCAACACTCAGCGGGGGCGAAGGCCAGCGCATCCGCCTTGCCACCCAGATCGGTTCCCGCCTGCGTGGCGTGCTGTACGTGCTGGACGAGCCCTCAATCGGCTTGCACCAGCGCGACAACATGAAGCTGATTGCAGCCATGGAAAATCTGCGCGATCTCGGCAATACCGTGCTGGTGGTGGAGCACGATGAAGATACCATTCGCAAGGCCGACTACGTCCTGGACCTGGGCCCGGGTGCCGGCAAAAATGGCGGCGAACTGATTGCGGCGGGAACACCCGATGAGATTGCGGCGACGCCGGGCTCGCTGACCGGCCAGTACATGTCGGGCGCCATCGATATCAGGTCAAACGATGCACCGCGCGCGCTGAGTGGCCGTACGCTCGTGGTGGAAGATGCGCGCAGCCACAACCTGCAGCACGTGACGGCGAGTTTTCCGCTGGGCGTTCTTACCGTTGTCACCGGGGTCAGCGGCTCGGGAAAGTCGACCCTGGTCAATGACATCCTGTATCGCTCGCTGGCCAGGCAGCTCTACCGGTCGAGAGAAGAACCAGGCGCGCATGGGGCGGTGCGTGGCATTGAGCAGCTCGACAAAGTCATCCAGATCGACCAATCGCCCATCGGGCGTACCCCACGTTCCAACCCCGCAACCTACACCGGCGTCTTCAGTGCGATCCGGGACCTGTTCGCCATGCTGCCAGAGTCGCGTGAGCGTGGCTACAAGGCCGGCCGTTTCAGCTTCAACGTGCAGGGCGGTCGATGTGAGGCCTGCCAGGGCGATGGTCAGCGCCGCATCGAAATGAACTTTCTGCCCGACGTCTATGTCTTGTGCGATGTCTGCAACGGCCGGCGCTACAACCAGGAGACGCTGACGGTCAAGTTCAACGGCTACTCGATCGCCGACGTGCTGGACCTGCAAATCTCGGAGGCATCGACGATTCTGGCCGACATTCCCAACGTGAAAGTAAAGTTGCAGACGCTGGTCGATGTTGGGTTGGGGTACATCCATCTTGGACAGAGCGCCACCACCCTGAGCGGCGGTGAGGCACAGCGTATGAAGCTTGCAAAGGAGCTGAGCAAACGCCAGACAGGGCGGACACTTTACCTGCTGGACGAACCGACGACCGGTCTTCACTTCGACGATGTGCGCAAGCTTCTTGAGGTGTTGCAGCGCCTGACGGATCTCGGCAACTCGATCGTCATCATCGAACACAATCTCGACGTCATTCGCAACGCCGATTGGGTTCTGGACATGGGACCGGAAGGCGGCGAGGGCGGCGGAACCGTCGTGGGCGAAGGCACGCCGGAGCAGATTGCGCGGATCGCCGCATCGCACACCGGTAAGTTCCTGGCCAAACATTACGCGGAGCGGCCAGGCAGTGAACGTGGTCCAGCACCGGCATATCAGGCTCCGGTTGTTGTGACTACCGAGGTGGCAAACGCGACCAAGTTCGCACCCAGCGCGGAAGAGCGCGCGGCAAAACGCAAGGCTGCCGCAAAGGTCGCTGCGGAAAAGAGCAAGGCCAAAAAGAAAGCGCGTGCGGCAGTGGCGGAAGGTGCACCGGGGGTGGTCCCGGCACGCTCCGTCCAGGCGGGCGGCGAAGCCGTATCGACAAAGCGACCCGGGAAGAAGGCCGCCTGATGCTCGAGAACAGAAGATCTGAGGACGATGCGGAACAGGACGACACGACATTCGACCCGGCGCGGTACATTCCCGCGGAGCGACGGCCGTCCCTCTTCCAGCTTCGCGATCTGGCCACGGCGCCTCCCGCACCGGCCGAGGGCGACGTTCCAACCCAGCGTCAACCCCATCTTGGGTATGCGCTTCTGGCCCTGGTCATCGGCTTTCTGGCAATGCTGGTCACGACCTTCACCGTCCTCGGCGTCGGTGCAAAGCTAAAGCTATTGCCGTCGCTCCATCACCTTGTGCCAAGCGAAATCCCGAAAGCAACCATCCTGGGGGAAGCGCTGGGCTATGGACTCGCGCTCGCCGTGATCATTCCCCTCTTCCACAGGATGTGGGGCAGGCCGTTCGCTGACGTCCTGCGGATGAACGGCACTGTCGCACGTGCAAATCTCGGCAAGCTCCTCCTGTTCGGCGTCGGCCTCAGCATTGTGGCGCAGGCAGCGGAGTCGCTGCTCACCTTGCCAAAAGACATCCCCCTCGATGCATTTTTTCGCACGCCTGCCGACATCTGGTGCGTGGCGCTCTTCGGCACGCTGGTTGCGCCGCCCGTGGAAGAGTTGTTGTTTCGCGGGTTTCTGCTGCCTGCCGGTGCCATCGCCTTTGATCGGCTGCGTCGCGTAGCTCCACCGGAAGACACCGACGCGCCAGCATCGACAGCTCCCCTCAGCCGAGCGAGTCTTATCTTTTCCGGCATCCTGACCAGTGTCCTTTTTGGCTCCATGCATGCGGCACAGCTGGGCTTCGCATGGAACGCGGTGGCGCTGCTGTCCTGCGTTGGTGGAGTGTTGACCGTGGTCCGCCTGCGGTTCCGTTCGGTGTGGGCGTCCTCTGTAGTGCACATGGCTTACAACGGCTTCATCTTCGCCATCGTGTTTGCCGCAACCGGCGGCTTTCGTCACCTTGACAAGCTGCACGGGCACTAGCTCTGCACGCGCATGTCGCGTGGCAGACTAGACGTATGTCCGTCGCTCACGACCGCACTGCCCTGCTCTCCCTGCTTGCTCGCTTGTCGTTTCGGCTGGGTGATTTCACCCTTGCAAGTGGTGCAAAGAGCGACTACTACATCGACTGTCGTACCACCACGCTGCATGCTGAAGGCGGTCGTCTCTGCGGCACTCTGCTGGCCGGCATGATCCGCGAGTATGCATCGCAGGCGGTTGCCGTGGGCGGCCTTACCATGGGTGCTGATCCGCTGGTGTCCAACATCGCAACTGCGTCTGCCTACTACAAACTGCAGCATCCAGAGGCCTCGCTCGTGCATGGATTTCTCGTGCGCAAGGCCCTGAAGGCTCACGGCACGGGGCGCCAGATTGAGGGATACGTGCGCAAAGGTGTGCAGGTGGTGGTCGTCGACGACGTGTGCACGACCGGCGGCTCAACCATTACAGCGATGGATGCTGTACGCACGGCGGGCATGCAGGTAGCTGCCGTCCTGTGCCTGGTCGACCGCCAGCAGGGTGGCCGCGCAAACATTGAAGCGGCGGCACAGGGCGCCCCGTTCGCCGCGCTCTTTACTGCAGACGACGTGCGCGCGCAAAAGCTGCGCGAGCAGGCCTGACCGGGGTTACGGCCTAAGCATCACCCGCTTCAGACACCGTAACCGCTGCCTTGGTAAACAACACTTTGCACTGGCCGCACCGGGGACACGCGCGACCCTTGCGGTGCAGCACCTGTGAGGTAAGAAACACCTTGCTGCAGCCAAAGCAACGAACCGCAGCATTGTTGCCGTACCAGTCCTCGTCAGGACCGAGGTTGTTCTTGTCGAGCGTTCGCACGACTTCATCGTCTCATATTCGCCATCTCATCGCCTATGATGGAACGCATGCCCGAGCGCACCGTTGAGTATGAGCAGGACGTGGTGCATGTGCCGGAGGCGGACTTTGTCGATCAGTCATCCCACGAAGTGGTCCCACATGTCGCCACCGGTACGGGAGGCGTTGCTCGACGCACAAGCCAGGCATTACGCCGCGAGCTCAGCGCCCGCAATGTGCAGCGTGCCGCCACCTTCGCGCACGAGGTCACCTACGGGTCCACGCCTGCGGTGGTCTATCGGGAGCAGGAGGACGGTACCCACGGCAACTTCTTCCCGGCTTCGTACCGGCGCATCCTCGCGCATCCGGAGTGGAGCCATCGCTTGCGAAAGACGTACACCGCCTCCCATCGCATGGCCTATGGAGCAAGTCGCAGGCGGCAGGAACTCGACTGCGCAAACAGCTCGGACGCCCTGCTGATGAATGTGTTCTGCCATCCAGCAACCATGCGGTCAAAGCGGCTGCACGCGCTGCTCGGCATCGGTGCATCTGCCGTCCCCGAGTTCGGCGTGCGCGCGCGTGTTCCACTCCGCAACGGCCATAACGACCGTACAGAGGTCGATCTGCGCCTCACCAGCCAGACCGGCGTCCTGCTGGTCGAGGCCAAGTTGAGCGAGGTGGACTTTCAGGTCGCGCGTCCGGAGTTGATGGCGCGCTATGGATTGTTCCCCCAGACCTTCGCGGTCGATCTGCTGCCGCGGACCCAGGGCCACTTCCGGTCCTACCAGCTGCTGCGGTCGGTACTCGCGGCGCGGTACCTGGACGCCCGCTTCGCGGTTCTGCTCGATGCGCGCCGAAGCGATTTGCTGGAGGATGCTTTTCTGGTCTTCAATGCGGTCAGCGACGTCAGTTTGCGCAGTCGCCTTCATGTCATGACGTGGCAGGAGATCGCAGCGTGCGTACCGCGCACACTTGAAGCATTTCTCCTGCAGAAGTACGGGATCGAGCCCGCCCACTGATTCCGCGCGCAGCCTGTCCGGGTAAACTGGAACACGATGATTCCTACGCTTGAATGGACCGACAACGGCGTCCGCTTCCTCGACCAGACGAAACTGCCTCTGGAAGAGGTGTACGTGAACACGACCAGCTACGGTGAAGTTGCCACCGTCATTCGCGACATGATCGTGCGTGGCGCACCTGCAATCGGCGTATCGGCCGGCATGGGCATGGCGCTCGGCATTGATCGTTCGACCGCGACCACGGTTGCCGCACTGACCCGGGAGGTGGACGTCATGGCGGACGTGCTGGCGCGCACGCGGCCCACGGCTGTCAATCTGTTCTGGGGTATCGATCGCATCCGTTCGCTGTATCGCACGCTGGTCAACGCGCAACCACAGGGACGTGCCGAAGCGGAGAAGCTTGCCAGCATCAGGGCGGCCATCGTTCTGGAAGCGAAGGCGATGTACGACGAAGACATTGCTGCCTGCAAGACGATGGGGCAGTTTGGCGCGGACCTGTTACCCAGGAAAGGTACCGTGCTGACCCACTGCAATGCGGGTGCACTGGCGACCTGCGGCTACGGCTCAGCCCTGGGCGTCATCCGTGCGGCGGTGGAACGTGGTTTCGACATCGACGTTCTTGCAGACGAGACCCGGCCCTTTTTGCAGGGTGCGCGCCTCACCGCCTGGGAGTTGATGAAAGACGGCATCCAGACCTCGGTGCTGTGCGACAACATGAGCGGGTCGCTGATGCGTCAGGGTCGCATCCAGGCCGTAATTGTTGGCGCGGACCGCATTGCAGCCAACGGCGACGTTGCCAACAAGATCGGCACGTACTCCGTTGCGGTACTCGCGAAGGAGCATGGCATTCCGTTTTATGTGGCGGCACCCTGGTCGACGGTCGATGTGCAGACACCCACCGGCGAAGAGATCCCGATCGAGCAGCGTGACCCGCGTGAGGTGACGCACAGCAACGGCAGGCAGATGACGCCGGATGGTGTCGGCATTGAGAACCCAGCCTTTGACGTGACGCCGGCAAAGTATGTCACGGCCATCATCACCGAACGTGGGCTGCTGCGCGCGCCTTTCCGCGAAGCCATTGCCAGCATGGACGCTGTTGGTCCACTACCTGCAGGCATGGTTGGCCAGGCGGATGCCGTACTCGCCTAATCGGCCGTTGGAGTACCGGCCACGACCGGTCAAACGCAGTACCGCGTCCGAGTTTGCGGATGTTTTCCGTCCACGGCAAAAGTCGCTCGTGCGCGGAACGGTGCTGGTTCTGGTAAGTACGTGGGGTTCGTTTCGGCTTGCACAGTTCCCCCACAATCACTTCACCCTCTGGCTGTTGGTACCGCTTGCCGTTGCCGGGTCGGGTACTGTGGATACCCTGCGATGCATGCAGCCGCGGTGGAACTGGTATCACGGAGGCGTGCTGCTCTGCGTGTACATGGACCTGATGGCGGTGTGCATGATCCTCTTTTTCCTTGTCTATCCTCTCTGGCTTTGACCCTCTCTGCCCCGCGACTGATACTCTGGCGAACAGTTATCGGGGAAGGTGTTCATGCTCAAGGGTTTCAGGGAATTTATTCTGCGCGGCAATGTAGTCGATCTGGCAGTTGCCGTCATCATCGGTGCGGCGTTTGGGGCAATCACCTCGTCCCTGACTGCCGACGTCATTACGCCGTTGATCTCGGCGCTCGTGGGTGGCCCGGACTTTTCCAGGCTGGTCGTCCACGTGCCCGTCCTGCACAAAGTCGCACCGCCGTCGCCGTTGCCTGCGGGCTATGTTGCCCCGGGCGAGTTGCACATTGGCATCTTCTTCAATGCGCTGATCAATTTTCTACTGAATGCAGCGGCGATCTATTTCATGATCGTGGTGCCCATGAAGTATCTGCTGGCGCGGTTCAAACCGACCGCTCCTGCCTCCACCAGGCCCTGCCCGCAATGTCTTGGCGACATTCCGCTGGCCGCGACACGATGCCAGTTCTGCACGGAACCGGTACCGATGCTGCCGTGAGCAGTGCCGCATCGATTCCCCGGCCTGGTCGGTACATGTACCTGAACGCCGCGCCCTGATGGCGCGGCGTCGCTCCTTGCGTTCTAGCGCAGTGCCATCTGTTCCGTCATGATCTGCGTCAGGTCGGGCTTTCGCAGGCCATGGACCTCTTCGTTGTATCGGTCGACTTTGCTCGACCAGTTCATGGAGCAGAACTTCGGTCCGCACATGCTGCAGAACGCAGCTTCCTTGTAGTAATCGTCCGGCAGCGTCTCGTCGTGCATGCCGCGCGCAGTCTCCGGGTCCAGGGACAGGTCGAATTGTGCGTCCCAGTCGAAGGTGTAACGTGCGTGGGAGATGGCATCGTCGCGGTCGCGTGCCCCCGGCCGATGCCGCGCGATATCAGCCGCGTGCGCTGCGATCTTGTAGGCGATGATCCCGTCCTTCACGTCCTTTTCGTTTGGAAGCCCGAGATGCTCCTTGGGAGTCACGTAGCAGAGCATTGCCGCTCCATGCCAGCCAATCATCGCCGCGCCAATGGCACTGGTGATGTGATCGTAGCCGGGAGCGATGTCCGTGACGAGTGGACCGAGCACATAGAAGGGCGCTCCATCGCACAGCTCCACTTCCTTCTCAACCTGTTCCTTGATCTTGTCCATCGGCACATGCCCCGGACCTTCGATCATGACCTGTACGTCGTCTTTCCATGCCTGCCGGGTCAGCTCACCCAGTGTCTTCAGCTCCGCGAACTGCGCTTCGTCACTGGCATCCGCCACGCATCCCGGTCGCAGACCATCACCAAGGGAGTAGCTGACGTCGTACTTTGCCATGATCTTGGTAATGCGGTCGAAGTTCTCGTACAGAAAGTTCTGCTTGTGATTTGCGGTCATCCACTGCGCCAGGATTGCGCCGCCACGGCTGACGATGCCGGTGATGCGTTTTGACACCATGGGCACGTACTGGATGAGGACGCCGGCGTGAATGGTGAAATAGTCGACGCCCTGTTGCGCTTGTTCTTCGATGACTTCGAGATAAAGGTCAATGTTCAAGTCTTCCACGCGCTTTACACGGCTAAGTGCCTCATACAAAGGGACTGTTCCGATCGGCACCGGGGAGTGGCGCAGGATCGCCTCTCGAATCATGGAGATATCGCCACCTGTTGAGAGATCCATGACGGTATCGGCTCCATAGTGCACAGCCGTATGGAGTTTGCGCAATTCCTCGTCCACATTGGACGACAACGCCGAATTCCCAATATTGGCATTGATCTTGCACAGGGACTCCACGCCGATTGCCATCGGCTCGAGCTCCGGATGGCAGATGTTTGCGGGAATGATCATTGTGCCTTTTGCAATTTCCGAGCGCACAAGCTCCGCGGAGACCTTCTCCTTGTGCGCCACGTAGGCCATTTCCTCTGTGATGAGACCCTTGCGCGCGAAATGCATCTGGCTCATGTTGGTGTCGCCGGTGCGCGCAGCCTCTTCCCGCCGCTTCACGATCCACTCGGCGCGCGGCAGCGGCACGGGATAGCTGTTGCCGTGCACGTGGCCGTCGCCGTTCCGTTGGCCGTTACCGTCTGCATGGTCCCTGCGCGAATCGCTGCTGGTCGACAAGCCCAGGATGCTGGTGCCGTGGTTGGGTGCGGTCTCGCTCATGGGGGCAAATCTCCTTCAGAAAACAAACGCGTTGAGGCAAAGTATACGCCGCCATGCACCTGTCCATCGTTGGAACGATGGCGGCCAGATTGTGCTGCTGGTACCCTGTACCTGTATGCAAAACAAAGGTTCTGCGCTGAAAATTACCGTTGCAACCGTCGTGATTCTGGCGACGGTCCTGTACCTTGCGGTGAGCGGCGCGAGGGACTCGAAAAGCTACTACGTGACCATTGGAGAGATGCAGGGCATGGGGCAAAAGGCGTACAGCCGAAACCTGCGCGTTGCGGGCAACGTGAAGCCCAGATCCATTCACCGCATGGGCACTCACGCCAGTTTCGTCCTCCTCGAACTGGGCAGGGAGCTTCCGGTTCAGTACAACGGGACCGAGCCACCACCTGACACCTTCAAGGACGAAGCGCAGGCGCTTGCGATGGGTCACCTCGGTCGCGACAACGTTTTTCAGGCGAATCAGCTGCAGGCAAAGTGCGCCAGCAAGTATGCACCCGCAACACCGGCGCAGGTGAAAGCAAGGGCTGCGGCAACCGCGGTCAGGCTGCCTGCCAGCACGCGATAGTGTGGCTGCACCCGCAGGTTCGTCTGCCTGCCGAGACGCGGTAGCCTGCCCACAAACACGGTATCCTGACAGCAACGATGGCGTACGCCGCAGAAGCTCGAAACGTGTCCCGCATCTACGGCAATTTTGCTGCACTGCGTCACGTTTCCTGCAGCTTTGCAGCGGGCGGCATGCACCTGCTGCTGGGTGAAAATGGCGCGGGCAAGTCGACCCTGCTGCGTATCCTGGCGGGCCTGGTGTCGCCAAGCGGCGGAACGGTAGAGGTGCTCGGCGACGTTCCGGCGCATCGGCGGAGCCGCCTTGCCTACATGAGCCATGCCGCGATGCTGTACGACGAGATGTCCGCGACGGAAAACCTGCGCTACTTTGCACAACTCGGGTGCTCCCCCGGGACCTGCGCGCTCTGCCATGCGTCGCCGGAGATGGCCCTGCGCGCTGTGGGCCTGGATCACACGCTGACGCGTCCCCTGTCGCAGTACTCGCAGGGCATGCGGCAGCGCGTGTCGCTGGCGCGGGTGTTGCTGTCGGACCCGGAACTGATCCTGCTGGACGAGCCCTTCTCAAACATGGACGTGAGTGGAGCGCGCGACCTGGTTGCACTGCTGCAGGATGTGCTGACCTGGCCCCTGGCAAGCGGTGACGGGCAGCGCACGATCATCCTGACGACACACCAGCACGAGCTGGTACGGGACGTCGTGGATTCCACGGTGCGCCTGGAGCGCGGCCGTGCCGTGCCGGAGCCGAGCATGGCCGCCGCATGAAGACCAATGCTGCGCGCCTGCTGGATCGTCTCGGCATCAAGTACAGCACCCGTGAGTATGTGGTCGATCCCGAGGATCTGTCCGCGGCGTCAGTCGCGCGCAAGATCGAGTTTCCGCTGGAACAGGTCTTTAAAACACTGCTGTGCCGCTTGAACGATGGCTCGCATGTGTTTGCCATTGTGCCCGGCGATGCCGAGTTGGATTTGAAGAAACTTGCCCTTGCGGCCGGCGTGAAGAAGGCCGAGATGGCCACGCTCAAAGATGTGGAGCCGCTGACCGGGTACGTTCGTGGTGGCGTGACTGCAATGGCAGCAAAGCGCGACTTCCCTGCGTTCGCCGATGAGTCGATGGAAATGTTCGACACCGTCAGTGTCTCCGCCGGTGTGCGAGGCCTGCAGCTGGTCCTGACGCCGGCAGACTACCTGCGGGCTACCGGTGCGAGGGTTGCCGCCCTGACGAAAGCCGCGTCCGCGTGAACAGCGCGCTCCACTACCTGGGCATCGTTCGCCTGCACCTGCGCAAGGAACTGCAACTGGAGTGGCGCAGCCGTGACGCGGTGATTGGCATGCTGTTTTTCACCCTGCTGGTTGCGGTGGTCTTTTCCCTGGCATTCGATCCGACGTCGAACCCGACGCTGGCCAGGCAGATTTCCGGCGGGCTGGCGTGGATCGGGCTTCTGTTTGCGGCGACTACGTCGCTGAACGGCAGTTGGGCACGAGAACAGCGCAACCAGGTTCTGGACGCGCACCGCCTTTCACCGGCGCCGCCGTCGGCGCTGTTTGTGGGAAAAGCGCTGGCGAACTTCCTGTTCCTGACGCTGGTGGAGGCGGTGCTGGTGCCGGTATTTGTGCTGTTTTACAACATTCACCCTCTTGGCCAGGCGAGCCTGCTGTGGGCCGTGCTGCCACTGGGTACGTGGGCGCTGGTGCTGAATGGAACCTTCTTTAGCGCGCTGAGCCTGCGCAGCCGCAATCGCGACCTGCTGCTGCCGCTGATCCTGTTTCCGATCGAAATTCCAGCGCTGCTTGCAATGGTGAATGCCACAACGTCGGTGATCACGGGAGAGTTCGATCCGGTTCTGTGGATCCGTCTGCTTGCCGGCTTCGACGTGATTTTTACCGTGGTTGCCCTGCTGTTATTCGGCACGGTGCTGCATGCGGAGTGACCGCCGAACACCGTACAAATCAGGCGGCAGTACGCCGAAAGATCGACATGGGGAGTAAGTGCCTGAGCGATACTAGAGAGAAGCGATGAAGACTTTTTTCTACCTTCTGGCTGCACTTGCCCTTTGCCTGCTTGGCTTTGGGCTGTACCAGGCTTTCCTGGTGGCGCCTACCGAGGCGACCATGGGCCCGGTGCAAAGAATCTTTTACTGGCACGTGCCGCTCAACATCGTCGGCGAGATTACACCATATGTAAACATGCTGGCGTCTGTGGCATACCTGTTTCTGCGCAGCCGGAATCCGCTTTGGGCCAAGCGCTCGGACGCGCTTGCGGTGGCGGCTGCGGAGGTGACGGTGCTGTTCGTCGGGCTCGGTCTTGCCGGTGGCATTCTGTGGGGACGGCCGGCTTGGGGTATCTGGTGGGCGTGGGATGCGCGGACCACAAGTACGCTGCTGTTGCTGCTGCTGTACGTCAGCTACCTGCTGCTGCGACGGTTTTCAACGGATGGTGGAAGCCGCGCGACTGCGGCTGTTCTGAGCATTTTCGCCGGCGTGGATGTGCCCATTGTCTTTATGTCCATCCGCTGGTGGCGCACGCAGCATCCTGCGCCGGTGCTGACCGGGGACGGGTCGATTGACCCGGTGATGAAGGCGGCCTTTGCCTGGAACCTGCTGGCGTTTTTCATCTGGGGCACTGTCCTGGTGTGGGCGCGATACGCGATCCTGCGGCGGGAACAAGCGGTGAACGAAGCACAAGCATTGCGTTTGCTGGACGGGATTGCCTGATGGAATATTCGGCGGAGAGCCTGCGGTACCTGCACATTGCGTACACCATCTTTATCGCGGTCCAGGTGAGCTACGTGGCGTGGCTGGCTGCGCGGTGGAACCGTGTGACTGCCACGGGGCAGCAGGACCAGGAAAGCACGCAGGGCACAAACGGGTAGACTTGCACCTGTGTCCCGTGCCGCATCCCATCGCCTGCCTGCGCTTTGCCTCCCCCTGTTGTGCCTCGGCGGCTGCAGCAGACTCCGTTTTCCGGACGCGCCGGCCGACTACCGCGAGTACGCCTATGTGACCAGCGGCGAGAGCGGAACGGTCAGCGTGCTGGACCTGGTGAATCTACGCCAGGACCGCGTTCTACGGGTGGGGGTGAACCCCAACGGCGTTGTGGCAAACCCGGTCCGCAACGAAGTGTATGTGGTGAACAGCGGCACCGCGGCGGGCAACGGCAGCCTGAGCGTGATCGACACGGTGCGCAATGCGGTGATCGCCACGATCCCGCTGCATCGACTGCCCTCCAGCATCAGCGTCGACAGCAAAGGCGAGCGCGGATATGTGGTCAACAGCGGGTCCAACGACGTGAGCGTGGTCGACTTGGTAGCTCACCGTGAACTCGCGACCGTGAGCGCCGGCGAGCAGCCGGGGGAAGCGAAGATCTCTCCGGACGGCCGAAGCCTTGTGGTGTCGAATCGCGGTGCGGGAACACTCTCGATCTATGGCGTGAGTGCCCAGCCTGCACCGACGCTGCGGGCGACGTTTGCTGACTGCCCGGGTGCCAGCGATATTGCGATTGTGCCGCTCGACCCGACGCAGGCGTCCAGCAAAGCCTTTACGGCGTGCTCTGGCGGGCACACGGTGCTTGCCGTGCAGCTGGCGCAGGCACCAGGGTCGTGGGAAGCGCGCCAGGACGGCGCAAGCATGCAGGACCGGCTGCTGGCGCGGTTGATGGTGGGGCAGAAGCCGGTGAACCTGGCGATCAAGCCGGACGGCGGCGAGCTGTTTGTGTCCAACTTCGGCTCCGACTCGTTCAGCGAGATCAGCACCTGGACCAACGATGTGGGCGGCACGTACAAGATCGGGACCCAGCCGGTGCACGGCATGGTGAGCGCCGACAACAGCACGCTCTGGATCTCCAACTCCGGCGCGGATTCGCTGAGTCTGTATTCGATTGACGATGGCCGCATTGCCGGCAGCGTGCCCACTGGCGGCGGGCCGGATACGCTGGCCATGAGCGCGGACGAGCACCTGGTGCTTGCGGTAAATGCGCGCAGCGGGGACGTCGCCATTCTTCGCACGCACAGCAACCATGCGGGGCCGGAGCTGTTTACGCTGCTGCCGGCGGGGCCAAAGCCGAACGGCATCGCGATCAAGGCGTTCCACGTGAAATAGCTACAGCTGCCGGGCGAGCACCAGCGTGATGTCGTCCGGCTGTTCGCCGTCGCCAATCCATGCGTCGAGGGCGCGCATGACCTCTGCCGAGATGGTGTCGAGCGGCTCGTGGCAGAACTGCCGGACGACGGCCAGCAGACGATCCTCGCCGAAGTCGCCGAAGTCATTCTCCGGCTCGGTGACGCCGTCCGAGTAGGCGATCAGGATGTCCCCGGGATGGAGCGGGACGGACTCCTCGTCGTAAGTCATGTTGTCGATCAAGCCAACCACGGTACCACCTCGGTCGAGACGCGCCACCGATCCGTCGTTGCGCAGGACGAAGGGCGGAAGCTGGCCTGCGTTGGCGTAGGTCAGGGTCGACGCGGCGCGGTCGTAATGCGCGAGGAAGAGCGTGGCGTACTTTTCTGGCGTGGTTGAGCGGTAGAGGTGCCGGTTGAGCAGTGCAAGGATACGTGCCGGGGACTCGAAGACCTGGCTGCATTCCCCTGCTTCGCCAACGGTCGACGAGGCGGGAGACGGAAGCTGCAGCTCCTCACTGGCGAAGCGGTAGGCGCGGACCGCCGAGTGCAGGGTCGCCATCAGCAGGGCGGCGGAAATGCCCTTTCCGCTGATGTCGCCCAGAGCGATGCCCAGGCCGGACGTCTCCGTAAAGCGTGTGCCGTCGTCGAGGTGAACCTCTTTCTCAAACGGCAGAAAGTCGTAGTAGTCGCCGGAAACGATGCGGGCGGGACGACAGATGCCGTGGAGTTCAAGTGTTGGCATGGCGACGTTGCCGCGTGGAAACAGGTTGGCCTGCACCTCCTGCGCAATGGAAAGTTCGCTTTCCATGCGCTCCTTCTCCTTCTGTTGGCCGATCAGGCGACCCAGGGACTGGCTCATGCGATTGAAGGAACGGCCAAGGTCCGCCAACTGGTCGTCGTGCTCCACCGCGACTCGATGCTGCAGGTCCCCGCGGTCGATGGAAAGGGTCGCGGCGTACAGGTTTTCAACCGAGCGCGTGATGGTGCCACTCAGCTTGAGCCCGGCGTAGAGAGCGAGACCTTCCATCGCGGTGAACAGGAGGCACACGGTGACGAAGCCGAAGCGCACCATGTCGGTATTGCGCCCGGTAAGCGCCGCCGAGAAGAGCTGGTTGTAGAGCAGCGACGGGCGCGACTCCACATTCATGGGAATGCCGCGCAGCTGCCCCGTTTCCCAGTCGCGGACCGGCAAGGTGGAAAAGAAGCGCACGCGCAGATCCAGGAAGTTGGCCGCTGCCGGCGCCGTGCCGCCGCTGATACGCGATTGGCGCAGAGCCGCATTGCTGGGACGCCGGACGGGAACAGACCCGGCTGGAACAGCGTCCGTGGATGGCGTCTCCGGCGAAAGCGCTTCCGTCTCCAGGCCGGGGAGCAGATCGACGCGGCCGAGGTTCTCCGCCACAAGCGCGAGCCGGTCACGATTGAGCGGAACGCTGGAGATGACGGTCAGGATGTGATCGCCGGGGAGGCGCACGCGATCGCTGACGGCAAGGTAGAGCAGCGATTCGTCAAGCACAATCGAGCGGTGGCTGCCAAGCTGACCGATTGCAAGCCAGTGCTCGAAGCCAAGGGGTGTACGCTTGTGGCCGACCAGCCCCTGCACGTCCACCGGCTGCGCGTCGCGGAAGACCGCCATTTGCAAGCCGGGCGGACCGTTGGCTGCAAGGCGCTCCTCAACCTCGGGCATGCGCATGGAGGCGGGGACCTCGCCGGTCGGCATCAGGTCCATGGCGTGGCGCATCACGGAGCGGTTGTCCTGCGCGACGCTGCGGATCTGCTCTTCCAGCCGGGACGTTGCAAGATGGATGGCAAACTGACCCGCGGCGACGTACGCCGAAACGAACACGAGCAGGAAGAAGAGGATCACCGGTGCAAGGCCGATGAGGAGGTAGGTGAGCACCAGCTTGTTCCTGAGCCGCCACAACAGGCCGCGCTGTGCGAGGTGGAACAGGTGCCTGCCCGCGGCAAGGAGGAGGGCAAGGAAGACAAGCCATCGCAGGCCGGCGAAGAGCGTCCCAAGGCGGCCTGGAAGGAGCGCAAGGCCAAAGCTCAGCACCGTCGCCAGCGCGATCTGCCGCAGGTGTGCGGGCACCGGCAGGTCGGTCAGCCGTGCGGTGGGATGTTGCGTGATGTGCCTGGGTGTCGCCGCCACGTCAGATGTCCTCGCCGGTCGAGCCGGCACCCCGTTCCGCCATGCGGAGTGCGTGCCGCGTTGCCGAAAAGTGCGCGCCCGCAAGCAGAATGAGGCCGGAGAAAAAGGCCCACATCATGAGGCCGACGGAGATGTAGAACGGCCCATACACGCGCTGGAAGTCGAGCAGCGGAAGGACGGCAATGTAGAGGTGCTTTGCAGCCTCCCACAGCAGGCCGGTGACAATGGCGGTCGGCAGCACGGCACGCGCCGGGATGCGGCGGTTCGGCAGGATCCAGTAGATGAGAAAGAACATGGCAATGCTGCTGCCGCCCGCGAGCAGGCTCAGAAAGAAGCGGGAGGTGAGCGAGAAGACGACGTTATCGGTATGCCCAAAGAACAAGAATCCAAGCACCGCCTGCTGCCCGGCGGAAAGTGCGACCGAAAGCATGGCCAGCACGCCCACGGCGCATGCCAGGCCGAGAGATACGATCTGATTGTGCAGGTAGTTGCGATCGCGCGGAGCACGCCAAACCCTGTTCAGCGCAACCTCCAACGGCAGGAACACGCCGGTGCTGCTGATCAGCAGCATGACGACAGAGAAGATTTGGGCGCCCTTGCGCGGATGGGTCAGCAAGGCCATGTTGCGCATGACGAAGTCGTGCCCGGTGGGTAGAAAGCTGTACATCAGCTGACCCACGACCAAGGCCATCTGGTTGGAGTGGAAGACCCGATGTGACAGCGTGAGCAGAAGGACGATGAACGGAAACAACGAAAGGATCAGGTTGGCCGCGACGGAAAAGGCGTAGGTGTGCACGTCGGTCTGGGTCAGATAGCGAAGAAGCGCACGGATTCGTCCCCATGTCCCACCCTCTACCGGTTCAGGCCAGGGCTGAGTCGCGCCGCGCCTCGCAGGATCGGACACCGCCTCTTCTGCCGGCGGTACGTTAGTGGCGCCCGGATCTGAGGTCGGGGTGAGGGGGATCACGGGCATCGGAGTCGCAATCGGTCGAATCTTCACGATGCTAGCAGAGCTCGCCGGGACCGTCTGCGCCGTGCTGCCTGCTTTCGATGGCCGCGATTGCCCAGGAAGCCGCTTCCGCAAGCAGTTCGTCGCTCCCGGCCTGCCACCCACGCAGTCGCGGCAGATGCTGCGGATCGTGGCTGTTTCCCATGGCGATTGCCACATTGCGCTGCAGGCGACGGCGCCCGGTGCGTTCCAGTGGAGAGCCACCAAACGTCTGCCGGAAGGCGGGGGTGTCCATCGCTGCCAGCCAGTCCAGCGATGGGTTAACAAGCTCCGGCCGGGGCTGCATCTCGGGATCGCGCGCGACCGGTGCGCGACGATTCCAGGGGCAGACATCCTGGCAGATATCACAGCCAAAGACCTGTCGCCCCATGCCCGCGCGCAACGGCTCCGGCAGACTTCCCTTCTTCTCAATGGTCAGGTAGGCGATGCAGCGGGAGGCGTCCATCTGGCGCGGCGCAACCAGCGCGTCGGTCGGGCAGGCGTCGATGCAGCGGGTGCAGGTACCGCAGCGGTCGGTCGCGGGTAAAAGGGTCGCCTCCGGAGCCAGAGGAAGGGAGGTCAGCAGCGTGCCCAGAAGCATCCACGACCCAAGCCGCTGGTCGAGCACGCAGGTGTTTTTGCCGATCCAGCCGATGCCGGCAAGCTGCGCCAAATGGCGCTCCACCACGGGGCCGGTGTCGACGTAGCAGCGCGTCTGGATGGCCGAGCCATGGCGTTGCTGGAGCACCTGCTCGACCTGGCGCAGACGACGCAGCATGACCTCGTGGTAGTCGCTCGGCGTGAGTGAGTCCGGCGATTCGAGAGGCACGGTTGGAGTGAGCTGGTCCGGGGGAGCTGCCGCCGTCTGCCGCGCCATGAGCGGCGGATCGCCGTGCGCGTGCGCCGGGGACACCGCGCCCGCACCGCTCCAGGCATACCGCGCAATCCAGCCCGTGGAAGGGGGTGCAGGTGCGGTGGAGGCCGGCGCCTCTGCCTGGTACACCTGCGCGCACAGGACAACGGAACGCACCCACGGCACGGCACGATGCAGGCTGGAGCGCAGCAATTCCCCATCCGCGTCGACGCGCGTGAGCCAAGCCATGTCCCCGGCGCGGCCAAGGGCAACCCACTCGCGAAAGCGTGCCTGCTGCAGCGCATCCTCGGCCGATCCCGGCTCCGGTGCGGCTGCCACGCCGAGCTTGTCGAACCCCGCGGCCAGGGCCGCCGCTTCAAGCGCGATGCGGTCGGCCGTGCTGAGGACCGGTACCGAACCGGCGTCGTTGCCGGTCATCGGCGCACGGCACCGTAGGCCGCGGCAGGCTGCTGCCAGGCACCGTGGTGTGGAAGTTCATAGGGTGTGGGCGGCATGGTCAGCGCGTGGCATCGACCAACGTGGCAAGGGGGTCCAAAAAGGTGAAGCGAACACTTTGGGACGGCTTTTTGGCTTCGGCAAGGGTCGCCCGCGCCTGTACTTTCCACGCCTCACCAACCGGCACGCCATTGGCGCGATGCGCCAGGGCCTCGCTGCCAAGGGTGGCCAGACGGCCAAGCAGGTCGAACTGTGCCTGCATGGGACGCAGTCGCAGATGTGCCGCGGCCTGCGGCCTGACTGTTTCTAACGCGATGGTCAGGTTGGCGAAGAACAGGCGCAGCTCTTCCGCCGCCATCTTTTGGCCCGACGGGAGCGTTGCGGGTCCGTTGAGCAACGTGGCCACTGCAAGTGCAAGCGCGTGCCTGAGCGGTGGGTCCGGCCGCACGGCATCCACAAAGCTGGTTAGCGGGGTGAGCTGCGAGGTGTTCTGCTGCTGGTAGCGCTCCCCAAAGGAGGCTGGTTCAAACGCCTGTGCCACCACGTGCAGAGCCTCCACGTCTTCACTTTCTGCCAGGGATCGCAGGCCGGCATCTTCCGCGGACAGATGCCGCACGCCGCGAGCTTCCAGTTCCAGAGAGACGGGCTGCAGCCGGCGATACAGGTCGTTCACATCGCGCACGTTTTGCGCCGACCAGAAGCGCTCGGCGATGGCCGCGGTTCGCGGCCAGATGCGCGAGTCGATCGTGTGCTCGTCCAGCTGCTCGGCCCACATGGTGACCTCGCCGCCAAGGATCAGTTTTTGCTGCGGGGGCGTCAGCTTGGTTTCGGCCGGTACCGGGTCGGCAAGGTACATCTGCCCTGCCGGCTTCATGGCGTCCAGGTAGTAGGGTGCGCTCAGCACGCCCTGGTAGCCCTGCTGCGCACCCTTTTCAAGCGACGCCTCGCCACGCCAGGATTGCACCACGACATCCCTGGGCAATGCCGGCGTCAGGATCTCGTCCCAGCCCACCATGCGACGGTTTAGTTTGGTCAGGATGGCAAGCACGCGCTGGTTGAAGTAGGCCTGCAGCGCATCGTTATCCGCCAAACCATGGGCCTGCTTGAACGCCAGGATACGTGGGTTCGACTTCCAATCGGGTGCGGGAGTTTCGTCACCGCCGATGTGGAGGTACTGGTCAGGGAAGATGCCGGTCATCTCGCGCAGAAACGCCTCGAGAAAGACGTAGGTCTCTTCGCGGGTCGGGTCGAGCGCCGTGTCGGAGATGCCGAACTGCCGTCGGATGCCCGAGGGGACCGTGCCGCTCGCAAGCTCAGGATAGGCCACCAGCCAAGCGGCGGAGTGACCCGGCATTTCAAACTCAGGCACGACGCGGATGCCGCGGTCGCGGGCGTACCGCACCAGGTCGCGCGCATCATCCTGGGTGTAGAAGAGGCCGTCGGAGCCAAGCGCCGTCAGCCGGGGATAGACCCTGCTCTCCATGCGAAAGCCCTGGTCCTCGGTCAGGTGCCAGTGAAACACGTTCAGCTTGACTGCCGCCATGGCGTCGATGTTGCGCTTGAGCACGTCGAGCGGCTCAAAGTGCCGGCCACAATCGATCATCAATCCACGCCAGGGAAAGCGCGGCGCATCGGTAATGGTCAACGCAGGAAGAACGTATGTGTCGTCGCTGGCTCGAACCAGCTGCAGCATGGTTTCCAGGCCGTGCAACGCGCCGTTGGTCGTGGGCGCCTCGATGGTGACCGTTGTCGCATCGACGGACAGGTTGTAGGACTCGTCCGCATCGACATTCTGCACAGCTGCGCCCTCGGCTGCGGCGGTGACCACGATCCGCCGCACGCCGCTTGCGGGCGACGTCGGGATGGAACGCGGCAGTGCCACGCCTGTGCGGTCTTCCAAGCGTTTCAGTGCGCGCAAAACGCCTCGCTGAAGGCGGTCGTCGCGCGATGCTCCGAGCTCAACGGAAACGGCGGAGTCGATGCGAAACTCCCCATCGGCCAAGCCGGGCAGACGTACGGTGGTCGGCAGTGGCAGCAGCGCAAGCGGTTCAGGCTGCTGCTTCTGCTGTGGCTGCTGCGCCGTCAGAGCGGTGCCGCACAGCAAGGCAGCCGTTGTCCATCGCCTGGGTATCATGTTTCCGTACCTCGCTTCCAGTAAATGGCAAGCACCCTGCCATCATTCCACAGCAGCGCATGCCGCGCTTCGCAGATGCGCCGTCATACGCCCTACACGGCATCAGACCCTGTACAACGGCGTGGAGACACCGCCAAGGGAGAGCACGCACAATGGGGATCAAGGAACTGCTGGGGATCGACCCGGACAAGAAGGTGCGCTATGCCATTGTGGGCGCCGGAGACATTGCACAGGAAGACATGATGCCGGGCATTAAGCACACGGGCAATTCGACGTTGACGGCCATTGTGACCGGGGACCCGGTGAAGGCAAAAGAGCTCGGTGAAAGGTACGAAGTCACGGCGACTTACACCTACGAGCAATTCAACGAGGCCCTGACGAGCGGAACCTTTGACGCAATTTACCTGGCGACGCCGAACTGGCGGCATGCCGAGTTCATTGTCCCCGCGCTGGCGGCGGGTATCCACGTGCTGACCGAGAAGCCGTTGGAGGTGAGCACAGACAAGTGCGAGGAGATTCTTGCCGCCAGCCGAATGACGCGCGCCAAGTTGATGGTGGCCTACCGCCTTCACTTTGAGCCGGCAACGCTCGACACGATTCAGAAGATCGGCTCCGGCGATCTGGGCGACGTCCACCTGTTTACCTCGACCTTTGCGCAGATGGTCGATCCCGCCGACCATCGTGCGCACCATGGAGACCTGGCCGGCCCGGTGTTCGACATGGGTCCCTATCCGGTCAACGCGGCACGTTATGTATTTTCCGATGAGCCGACGGAGGTGGTGAGCGCCGTCGGGGTCAATCACGAGGGGACCGGTTTTCCCAAGGACTTTTTCGATACCGTTGCCGTGACATTGCGTTTTCCGGGGAACAAGCTGGCGCAGTTCACCCTGTCGTACTTTGGCAACCCCACCAACAACCTTACGGCTGTGGGAACAAAGGGAACCATTGCGCTCGACCCGTGCTACATGTTCGGCAAAGGCCTGGAGCAGACCATCGCCATCAAGGACAAGAAGTCGAGTGAAACGTTCAAAAACACTGACCACTTCGGCGGCGAATTGAAGTACTTCTCCGATTGCATTTTGAACGAGAAGGCAGTCGAGCCGGATGGGGAGGAGGGCTACGCGGACGTGCGTGTGCTTGAGGGCATCCATGAGGCCCTCCGATCCGGTCAGTCCGTACCGCTAAAGCCATTCACGCGTACCAAGCGCATCGATCCCGAGACGCAAGTGGAAACCCTTGGTGCTGTCGCGACACCCGACCTGGTGCATGCGAAGAATCCGGGCAGAGGGGTGGACAAGCAGCCGAAAAATTAGTCCGCTGGCTCGGGAGGCAACGATTCCCCTGTCGTCGGCATGGTTTGGGGCGCACGGCGGCTTGTCTTGCACGCCGGCGGATTTGCAGGTCGTGTCCTAGTTCAAGACTCGGATTGCCGAGGCACGACCGATACTTCCTGTTTCGTCAGAATCGCGTAAACTAAGCGAGCGCGGAGAGTTGGCAGAGCCCGGTTGAATGCACCTGACTCGAAATCAGACATCGTCGTAAGGCGATCGGGGGTTCGAATCCCTCACTCTCCGCCATTCCCTTTCCAGACCTGGACACGCAAGATCTTCTCAAGCCGAGTTGATCGACACGACAACTGAGAAGCAGCGTGTTCTTGGAGACGAAGTTGGGCGTCTCCGTCCGCGAACAACCAGCTCAGCTTGATCGCCAGGAACGGCGTCGTGATCATCTGCCGCTGCCCTGTTCCGCGGGTGTGTCCAGAAACAAAGTTCCTGGTGTCGGCATCCAACGCGGCATGAGTGCGGAAGTCATCAGAACGTTGTTAGAAACATCTGTGGTGGGTGACATGCCCGGTTGGGAGACGCGGCTCTTTCTGGTGACGTATCCACCGGGAGCAGATGCGAGCGGCCACAGCCATCCGGTAGTTGGCATCGGCTTTGTTCTGGAAGGAACGATGGTCACGGCGTTCGATCAGGATCCGGAAGAGACCTTTGTTGCGGGGCAGAGCTTTCAGGACAGGGCGAGTGTTCACCGGGTGAGCAGAAATGGAAGCCTGACGGAGGCAATGCGATTTCTGATCGCCTACACCATCCGGCAGGGGGAGCCGAACACAAGCTGGCCGACGTAGCGTATGTTCCGCAGCGGCGGAACTGCGGCGTTGTTGGGGTGTATCGCGACTTTTGCGCGACGTTGCCCAAGTGTGGGCCTACTCGCCAGCGGTCAGTTTCAGCCCGATAGCACAGCCGACGATGCCGGCAATCAGGAGGCCACGCCCCAGGGTGGCGGGCTCGTGAAACCAGATCATGCCAATGCCTACCGTTCCCACCGCTCCGATGCCGGTCCAGATGGCGTATGCGGTTCCAAGTGGAATGGTCTTACTTGCAATTTCGAGAAAGAGCAGACTCAGCGACACCGACAAGAGAAAGCCCGCTGTTGCGGGAATGTTTCGAAAGTTGTTGATAAAGCGGAGGGTGGTCGTGAAGCTGACCTCGAACACGCCGGCAAGAAACAGGTAAAACCAGGCCACAAGGCACTCCTCTGCGTCAAGAGACACGCGAGCAAACCAGTAGGTTAGCGGGTGGAGGGCGCCCCGATCGCTGCACCCCAGGCTTCGGCAAGCGACCAGAACGCCGCACCCAAAAGCACGATGTCCTTGATGAGAAACTCACCAACCATCAGCGATGGTGCGGGAAAGCCTCCGAGGCTTGGTTCCCAGCCCGGAGTGGATACCAGGAAAGACAGCGTGGTCAGGAACATGCCAACTGCCGCAAGGCTGCCGACCGCACACACCCTGGCAGAAACAGGCCTGCACGCCACAAGCAGGGCGACAAGCAACTCCACGCAACCAAGCCCGGTGGAGAACTGCTGCGCCGAAAGAAAGCGATACATCCAACCCAGCAGCGGACTTTTCGAGACGAGCGGTTGTATGCCGGCAGCCTCGAGATGGGTGAACTTCATCACGGCAAACCAGACAGTGACGAGCACAAGACCGTAGCGCAGCACAATGGCGGCAACACGCCGGGTGAGGTCCTGCAGATTTGCATACGGGCTGCTATGGTTTTCCGGGCCAGACTCCATGGTCGCTCCTCTTTCTTGGTTCATTGCAGCAGCAGAGCCTGTCGGGATGGTGGCCCACCGTGGGTGGACACACGGTTGCTGCCATGACCGGACCAGCCTTTGAGCAGCATGCTCAGCTTCGGGTTCTCCGCAAGGTTGCGCACGGCGCGGATCCTGAGTTGCTCCGTCGACACATGATGAAGGCGCCCAGAGGCTGTCCTCGATTGCCCGGACGCTGTCTTGATTGTCCTGACGCTGTCTTGCCTGGAGCGGCCTGGGTCTCGGCAATCGCCAGGCTTCGATGGCGAGGCTGTCGTGACTTCCGGGTCCAACTCCAGATCTTCTGCGCTCGTAACAGTTGCAGCACAGAAAGCATGTTACACGAAAACCGCAAAGGTGTAACGACGTTTCGCCATCCCGAACCGGTGAGCTAGTTGGCTTTGGCGCCTGCAGGTTGTGCGCGCTTTTTTCGGAACGCCGCGATCCGCAACCGGTTGCCACAACGTTCGAGGCTGCACCAGGCACGGGTTCCACTCTTGCTGGTGTCGTAGAAGTAGAGGCCGCAGGCCGGATTCTTGCACTCCCGCAAACGCTTGCGGTCTGCCTCTGTCAGCAGGCTGGCGAAGGAACGTGCGACCGGGATCATGAGCGTGCGCGGCGACTGGAACTTCGGCGCAGTGGAAAGGCGGAACACCCCGTTTTCCTCAACAAGACGGTCCGCATTGTCCGGCTCGGCAAGCAGCATGTTCGTCTTGGGAACGAGAGCGTTCGGCAGAGCCTTGCCGGCGACCAGGGCCGCGACGCCCTTGCGGAGCAGAGCGCGATAGGCAAGCGCGAAGCTCCAGCAACGATCCCTGTCTTCGTTTTCAAGCACAATTGAATCGGCGCCTTTCACCTTGCCCGCAATCAGCCAGCGTTTGAACGCGTGGGCATCCGGCAGGTTGTCTGCAGGGTGCAGCTCCGAGCCGGGACTGGTATTGATAAAGTCGATCACCAGCCAGTTCGCCAGCCAGATGAAGTTGTTCTCGCTCAAAGAAACCTCGGTTTCAGTCTAACGCGATACACTCAATCGTCTTTAGGAGGGCTACGCGCACGAGACCGACTGCAGGGTGAGGAGGTCCTGAAAAGCCCTACTCCGCACGGAGAGCCTGCATGGGCTCGATGGACACTGCCCGGCGTGCAGGAATCAGGCATGCCAGCACCGCTGCGGTTAAGAGCGCGACGGATACGAGAAGCAGCACGTATCCATCGACCTTGCCAATGCCGTACAGGGTGCTTTGCATGGTGCGATTGACCAGGAAGGCTCCGATCAGGCCGATGCCGAGACCGACACAGGCGAGTGTCAGACCCTCTCTCAGGATCAGGCTCATGATGCGGCCTCGGTCGGAGCCCAGGGCCATGCGAATCGCGACTTCATGCGATCGTTGGGCTACCGAAAAAGACATGACGCCGTAGATGCCAAGGGCAGCCAGCAACAGCGCGACCACGGCAAAGCAAACAAAGAGCGTCAGGGTAAAGCGGTCGTCGGACATGACGAGGGCTTGCACCTCTTCCATGGTGCGCGGCTCGGCCACCGCGATCTCCGGATCGACGGAATGCACCGCGGCAGAGATGCTCTTCAACATGGCAGCGGGTGCGATCACGGATCGTACACCGATGCCGGCCGCTGGCCAGGGAATCTGCCAGAAGGAGATCATCATCTCCGGGTTGTCCTCGCGTAAGCCGCCGCTGCGGACGTTGTGGTACACCCCGACGACCTGCCATTCGATGGCCGGTCCCAGCTTCGTGATGCCGGGAATGAGCTGTTCCATGGAAATACGCTGCTGCAGCGGGTCGGTGCCTGTGAAGTACTTGCGCACAAAATCTTCATTGACCACGGCGACCTTGACGCCCGCGGTGCCGTCCTGCTCCCGGAGGGCTCGGCCTTTCACGATGGTGACACCGAACGTCTGGAAGAAGCCCGGCGTGACCATGCCAAAGCGGGTATTCGGCCGCAGGGAGGGGTCGTTGAACGCCGGCTTGCCAACGATGGTAAACGGCATGCCAAATCCAGTGCCGAACAGCGGCAACCCCGTCATGGCGGAAGCAGAAGTCACCCCAGGGACCGCTGAGATCCTGCTGAGCATCTGCCGGTAGTACGCGATGATTTTTTCGGGATCTTTCGGCCGGGAGTCCGGTACGGGAAGGCTGAAGGTTAAGACATGGTCAGTACGCAAACCGAGATCGACGCGGGTAAGGTTGAGGAAGCTGTGAATGGCCAAACCGGCACCCGTCAACAGGGCGAGCGACAGAGCGAACTCCGCAACGACCAGGCCCTGCCGCAGGCGCTTTCGGCCGGCTCCGATGCCGGAGCGCGCGCCTTCTCTCAAGCTGTCGGCGGGATCGGTCTTTGACGCATACCAGGCAGGTGCACTGCCGAAGACCAGGCCTGCGACCGTGGTGGCAAACAGCGTAAAGAGCAGGATGGGCCAGTTGAGATGGAGGTCTGCCTCGGTCGGCAGGGTGTTGCGCGGCATCGCAGCGATGAGCGATCGCAACAGGGCGTAGCCAACGCCGATTCCCAGAAGACCGCCAGCAAGTGCCAGCAGCAGGCTTTCTGTGAGGAGCTGGCCGAAGATGGTACGCCGCGAGGCACCCAGCGCGCTTCGCACGGCGAGCTCTTTTTGGCGTGCGACACCCCGGGAAAGCAGCAGGTTCGCGACGTTGACGCAGGCGATGAGAAGAATGAAGGTGACTGCCCCAAGGAGCATCCACAGCGTCTGCTTGCGCTCGCTGGGCAGGAAGTCATTTTTGAGCGGCTCCACGAAAACACCCCAGCCCTTATTGCTCTTGGGATAGGCAGCCGCGATCTGGCTGGCGACGCCGTCCATCTCCGCCTGGGCCTGGCGGACGCTCACTCCCGGCTTGAGGCGGCCGATCGAGAGCAGCCAGTGGAAGTCGTGGTTCAGCTGCTCCGGCTTGAACACGAGCGGCACGATGAGTTGAGTGTCATTGCGGTCCGCCACACCTGGCGCAAGCACGCCGACCACGGTGTATGGCTCACCGTTAACGCGCATGGTGTGACCCACCAGGCCGGGGTCGGAACCGAGGTGCATCCACATTTTGTGGGTCAGGATCACCACGTGATCTTTCCCCAGAGTTCCCTCTTCCTTCAAAAAGTCCCGACCCAGGAAGAACGGGAGACCCAACATTCTGTAGTAGCCGGGGGTGACCTGCATGCCGTCCACGTTCTCCGGCTCACTGGCACTCGCGATGTTGAACGCGGCTCCTGAAAAGGCGTTCAGGCTTTGAAACGAGGTACTTCGGTCGCGCCAGTCGGTGTAGTCGCCCGCCGAGATGCCATTGTGGAAGGTCTGAATTTTGGACCAGACGACCACTAACTGTTGCGGCTCGGGATAGGGCAGAGGCGCAAGGAGAGTCGCGTAGTCCACGGTGAAGATTGCCGTGTTGGCGCCGATTCCCAGTGCAAGCGTCAGCAGGACGGTGATGGTAAGTCCTGGACTCTTCCAAAGGGTACGCACGGCATACTGTATGTTCCTGAGGACACCTGACATGAGAAGCCTCCCGTGACAGCGTTACCGAACGATACAGCACCGATCACGCGCTCCGCACCACTTTTAAAATTCATGCATCGATTACTTGCTCGCGCTCTGTCCATGCCCGTACGGGGTGGACGAGCGTGGCTTTCATGATGCCTGATGTTGCTGATTCGGAGCCCTGTCTTTAGACGCAGCTTCGTCGTTGACGTTGGATCCATGATTCAAGCCTGGCGCGGTTGATCATGAACCCGTGCGACCTGATGCAGATCGAAAAGGCTTCGTCGGATAGTTCTCGGCACCTTGCTAGGACGAGGATTCCCCTTCGTACCCGAGCTCCCTGGTCAACGCGAACGAGGCCAGTCAGATTTCCACCTCAGGAGCTTGTTCGGTTCGGCTTCGACCATGGTCATACCGCTTGCTGGGGCAACACGGTGCGGCAGGCCAGTGCATGTGAACGAGCCTGCTCGCGTTCTGGCGCAAGCAGGCTCAAGCTCAGGAAAGGCTGGGCTACCAGGGGTAGCTGCCGTCCTTGTGAATAAAGCTCGCCGTTGGTGCGTCGCTCGACATCTGCGCGAGACGCACAATTGCGATTGCGCCTTCCTCAATCGTTTGCGGCCCGCTATGGTTGTTCAGGTCGGTGGCGGTGTATCCGGGACATACAGAATTGACCCTGACGCTGGTCTCGCGTAGATCATAGGCGAGGTCCACCGTGAACATATTGAGAGCGGCTTTGGAGGCGCTATAGGCCAACACCTTTGCATCGTAGTACTGCGAACTTGGATCGCCGTTGATCGCGATGGAGCCGAGCCCGCTGGAGACGTTGACGATCTGTGCGCTTGCGGCTGCGCGTAGCAGTGGAAGAAGTTGTTGTGTTAACGCCACTGTACCGAAAAAGTTTGTCTCAAAGGTGCGTCTCAACGTGTCGATGTGGACATCGCTGGCGTGCCCATCTTCTTTCTCGAAGATGGCTGCATTGTTTACCAGCACGTCGAGGTGTCCAAACTCGTCGCCGATTTGCCTGGCGAGCGCGGCACCGCTTTCCGCAGCACAATTCAGGTCCGCAGCAACGAACCGGATGTCGAGACCCTCGCCGCGCAGTCTGTTGGCCGCATCTTCGCCGCGTGTCACGTCGCGTGCTCCCAGCAGCACCGTAAAGCCGGCACGCCCCAACTGCCGGGCCACCTCAAAGCCGATGCCCTTGTTCGCTCCCGTAATCAGAACGACCTTTGCCATGGTTCCTCCTCGCGATGGTGTTGGTCGTCAGCCATGCTGTACAAGGTGTACGGTGTCCATTACCATCCCGTATACCGTAACTCGTCACGTGAGATGGGTCAAGATGTACAGTGTGTCTGGTGGCGTATCCTGCAAAAACCGATCAAGCAACGATCCTGAGCGCTGCCCTGGAGCAGGTGGAACGCGACGGTGTCGAACACCTCGCCATTCGCTCGGTCGCAGCGAAGCTCGGCCTGGCGCCCAACGCGCTCTATCGCTACTTTGAAAGCCTGGCAGCCCTGCAGGCAGCGTTGTCGGAAGAAGCTCGTCGGCAAATGCTGGAAGCAATGCAAAAAGCCGCGGGCCGCAAAGGTCCCGCCGAGACGATCCGGGCCATCTCTGCGGCATACCTTCGCTTCGCATTTGAGCGGCCCCGTGTCTTTACGCTCTATCTGAAAGCTTCCGGGGATCCGTCGAACACTCCACAATGCTCAAGGAATACGGATTTCTTCCTGTCGCAGGTGGTTCGGGTCTATGGTGAAAAACGCGCCTGCGAAGCTTCCCATGCACTTTGGGCGTACCTGCACGGGCTTGCGGTGCTGCGGGCAGCCGGCGTTCTTCAAGCGGACCAGGAATCAGCCAGCCTCAGATTCGGCCTGCAGATGTGGATCGGCAATGCCGGCAGTAAGTGATAGCAGGGTCGCTTTAGAAAGCCGACCACAAGCGGCACCCAGCCACTACCGACGACAGCGCGACTTGTAAGTACTGGTGGAAGCTGCGCAGGAGAGAGTTCCACAATCGGTATCGAAGCGACCCGTCTTCTACCGGACACCCTGACTAAGTCTTTGGCCAGTCCTGGCCGACTGAAGGACCTGGAGGATGGCCTGGATTACAAGGTCGGGTCTGTCGAGCATTACAAAGTGACCACTATCGTCGGCGATGACTTCCCTGCTGTTGCGGGACAAAGACAGGAGTTGAGATTGAAGGACGCGATAGTCTGCAATGGCGCCCATACTCCGGTCTACATCAACCAGGGGCTTGTCGCCAAGCGGGTACTCCCTGCCTTTCTCAAGCTTCTGCAGGTCCGCATTGCACCCAGGAGTGAGTGCAGCGCTGGTCCGGAGCGCCCGGGGATAACGCGGTTGGGCCATCGCCCACAACTGCAGCTCCTGATCGTGAGCGGAAAGCCGGTTGAAGTTCGGATCACTCTCGATCCCGCGTGGAGTTGGCACGGGAACAGTCAGCTGTGAAGCGGCAGGGGGCTTCAAGGGCGATCCTGCCAGAGTTTGATGGGTGATGCTGAATGCATGATCCACCAGGACGATGCCCACGGTGTCCGCTGGGTAGCGTTCGAAGTAGAGGCGTGCAACGAAAGCTCCTACGGAGTGGCCGACCAGCACGAGTGGTCCAGTGATCCCTGACATCCGCAGCGCCGTGTGCAACTCCTGTACGCGAAGAGAACAGGAGTCGGGTGGGCCGTCGTCGCTCCAGGTAGTACCCGAGTGATCGTAGGAGCAAACACGGGTGACCTGTGCGACCTCAGGCTGCACTAATCCCCAACTGAAAGACGGACCAGCCCCCACGATGACAACCGTTGGGCTGCCTGTACCCGTGCAGTAAAGGTGAACACGATACCCGCCCACATCGACGAGCACTCCCAGTGGCGGCGGCGGCGCTTGGACCGGGTTAAGGGTTTGTGCCGTTGCCGGAAGCAAAAAGATGCTTAGAAAGAACGCGAGGACTCGCGGGTACAACGAACACATCGTCACCTCCTCTAACGCAGCTCCGTCCTTTGCCAGGAACGGAATCTGCCCGGACTAGCACCACAGCAGAACGATCGTGAGTCCTTCCATGGAAGCTCTATGCAAGCGCAACCTGCTTGCACGTTTCGAGTTGGCGGAGGTCAGCTCCTCTACGAATCCGTTACTGGTTGCGCGTGATCTCAGTCGGCTGGGAAGTATGCCGCAGCACATCGAAGAGGGGCGTCGCTGGCGTTACGATCGGGCCCACCTTTGCCACGGACACCGCAAGGATGCGAATGTCCGGATTCTTTGGCAGTGTCAGCGTGTTTGCACCGGCCGGCAAATCCAATGCATACGCAAACACATAGCTGTACGCGTAAGGCTGGTTCAGGCCCGTGGCGGTGTGATGATGCGAGGCGAACCACGCCACCGCGGCTGGCTTGATGAAGCCCTCCCGCAGGCCGGTGTAGTCCTCCGGATACCGTGGCGATGGTTCCGACCGCTCCGCCGCACGAAGGTCCGTGGGAGGCCACGGCTGGTGGTGCGCAGAGCTCGCCCAGTCCACCGCCGGTGCTGTGCTCTTCCACATCCGCGTGTCCCACTGGCCGAGATATCCTCCCCAGTTCTGGACAGTAACGTTGGTCGCAGCTTTGCCGACCGTAAAGCTTGCAGGCTGGTCGCCGTTGCGGCTTGCCGCAAGGACATACACGCGATCGTAGGTGCCTGATGGAAGCGGGACCGTCTGTCCGTTTGCGGTGACGGCATTGGCGGAACCCGTCGCGGCCTTGCCCAGCGTGAACTGCACACCGGCATAGCTGAGCTGGTCCGGCAGCATCTCCGCCGGGTACGCGTCGCCCTTGCCGTCGAAGCCTCCTGCGGGTGTTGTCATGTCGTCGTTGGTTGCGATTGCGGCGTCATACGGGAGCATGGCCGGCTGCGATGCGATGGCGGGCACCGACGCGGGCGCGCTGCCCAGCGTAAAAGCGAACGTCTTTGGCTCGTAGCCTTTCAGCGATGTGGTGAGTGTGCCGCCCGTCAACGTGACCTTCGGGCTGCCTTCGATCGGCAGTTCCTGCGCGTTGACTTCGCGCGCCGCAGTGACCGGTCCGGCGAGCATGACGTGCACGTCGTTTGCTGGCTTGCCGTCCAGCTCTACCAGGCGAACAATCAGTTCATCAGAAATTTCTGACTTCTTCAGGGCAAAGACGCGAACGCGCGGGTTGTCCACGCGTAGCAGGGACATCTGCGTGCCAAGTTTGCCGGCGTGAGAGGTGGTCAAAAATGCGCGGATGGGATCGTTAAGGCGGTATCCCTCCCAGTCCGTATTGGCAGCGCGCCAGTCCCCACGGTGACCCGTGATGCCGTAACGAATCTCGTGGTGTCCCCAGTCCTGATTAGCCTCATCGGTATAGCTGGCGGTGGTAGCGCCGTTCCGCTGGATGCCTGGCGTGCGCAGCAGCGTTACCCGCACGGTGTTGTCTCCGGGCTTGTCGGACGCGTTCTTGTCGTTGGTCAGAATCGTTGCACCAAAAGCGCCCGTCGCATCCGTCAGGTCGATCCACTTATGCGAGACGACCTCAAATTGCCGCTCCATCGCGTTGGGGCGCGTGACCACGCCAACATCTTCGTTGTACGTTGCATTGGGATTCTTGGCTTTTAGCGGGAACGCCACCTTCAGGTTTTCTTCAAGGCCATGCCAGTCGATACTGTTGGCAAACTCAACACGATTGCCGGCGTTCCCCGCGGCCAGGCTCACCGTTTGCACGTACGTGGAACCTTCGCTCTGTCGGGAAATTTCCAGCGCAACACGCACCGGGCCGGATTCCTTGATGCGGATCTGTGCGGGCCCGCCCACCACCGCGCGAGGCTTTGCCTCCACCTGGTCAAAGTCCATGTTCCACGCCGGCCATTGCTTTGGCCGATCCAGGGTGAGTTGTAGCTGGATAGGGGCAGACAGAAGCTCCGAGCCAAGCTGCTTATCGAAGATGCTGCTGACATCGCCGGCCGCGTTCACCTGGACACGGTAACGCGCATTTTCGAGCGAGTTACTCGTGATCTTTAGCTCGCGGTTCGCCTGCTCTTTTGTGCCTGCACTCAGGTGATAGACCGCATACCCGATGGACGGAACGCGCGCAACAAACAATGCTGCACCGTCGCTTAACTGCGCCGGTGCGATCTCACCGTTGGGTCCCCTTACCGACAGGCTCTTTGCGTTCGCGAGCGAGGCAGGTAGCGGGATGGTGACCGTGTCTTCACGATCGATATTTAGATTGTTATAGAGCACGATCGGGATACCGGAACCCGTCGTATCCAGCGCGGCAGCGACGGATTGCGTTGCGCTGGTAAAGACGCCGGCGAACTGATTGGCCGTGAGCACATCATCGTTCCACGCGTACTCATAGGCGAGCGGCGTTGCGGTACCTGCGGCAGTGTCGTGGAAATGGCCGCCCAGCGCAAGTGTCCACGCCTGTGTGAGTCTCTGTTGGGGGTAGGGCTGGCTGCCCATCCATGCTGCCGCCACAGACGCCTTCTCTGCCGCATCTGCCAGGCGCTCATTCATCAGCACCCACCGCTTGTGGTACGCCTGTGAGGTGAGCGACCCTGCGGAGTGATTGATCAGCTCCAGGTCTCCCTGCACCGTCGGCATGCGTTCGGTGTCGCCCGGTGGAATGTCGCGGAAGAGTTGGTCTGCCGTCGCTTCGATGATCGTGACCGGACCCTCACCCACGCGCACCGGCTGACCTGGAGGTGGTTCAGCGGCGCGCATGAAATCTGGCAGCGGCGGCGAAGGGAGCACGGTGCTGCTCTTCGTCACAATTGCTTCCAGCAGCTTGATGGTAGACTCCTGCGTTGCGCCACCAATGTCGCCGGTACCAACATAGTGATAGTCCGCGTAGATGCCGGAGACCTTGCCGTCCAGATCGATACGCTCCACCCAATTCGGTTCCTGGCGCTCGCGCTGGCTCAGCCGATTGTAGATGCGCAACTGCTGCGGAGTCAGGGTTGCCAGGTCTGCCTGCGGCAGCTTTGGCGCTGCGACTGGCTGGTTGACGCGGCTCAGGTCGGTGTACGTGTTGCCACCGTACGTGCCGGGGTTGAGTGCCGCGATGACATAGGAGCCATCCGGACCGATCCATCGCCCGACATTGAACGGGATGCCCTCGGGCGTCTTTTCCGGCGAGTCCGGGCCGCCGACCTTGGGCGCCGGCTGCCACTCTGCATTCAGCTTTTGCGTGGAGAAGCCTTTGACTCCGGCATGGTGCAGGATGCTGGGGAGCGAGGCCGGAAAGCCGAAGCAGTCGGGGATCATGTACTCATCACTCGCCCTGCCAAAATCGTGGCGAAAGTAAGTGTTGCCGTACAGGACCTGGCGGAAGATCCCCTCCGCAGACGGAAGGTTCACATCGCCTTCTTCCACGGAAGAGCCTGCAGGATACCAGCGGCCCGCCGCCACATAGCCTTTCATGCGTGCATAGTCGTCGGGAAAGTACTCCTTCATCAATCGGTATCGATTCGAACCTGTCCAGTTGAAGACATAGTGCGGGTACTTATCGATGTATTCAAAGTTCACGCGCATGGTCTTCAGCAGGTACTCGCTGATGACTTGCGGAAACTCCCACCTCCACTGCGTATCCAGATGCGCGTAGGGCACGACATACAGCGTCGGCGTCTTTGTGATGTCGGGTGCCTTTGAAGTCTGTGCGACGCTGGCCAAGGACAGCGTCAGGGAAGCCAAGGCCAGAGTCCTTCGTTGGAGCTTAAGGGCGAACAAGCGGGAATGCATCGTGCGGTGGTCTCCAGACTCTGTCAGTAGTGCAGAAAAGGTGCGAAGAGCCCGCTCGAAGTGGAGCGGGCCTTCCGAATGCGGGCCGATGTCTTTGCTAGAACGCGTATCGCAAACTGAATTGAAACTGCCGGTCTGCACCGTAGGTCTGACCTTTGGTCGTACTGCGACCAAAGGTCCCGGAAGTATAGCCCGTGTCTGGATTATCCGGGGTTGGATGGTTCGCGATGTTGAAGGCCTCTGCACGAAAGATGATGGTCTGACTCTCGTGGCCAGGAATGATCGGGATCGTCTTGTTCAAGGCGGCATTGTAGCTTTGAAAGCCGGGCCCCCAGATCGCGTTGCGGTTGCCCCTGGGTGCGAATCGCCCCGCATACTGTGTGGTCAGGGTTGTCGCGTCCCGCACGACCTGCCCCGCCGCATTGACTCGCGAGGGGTAGGCGGTGGTATCAAACCATGTTGCCGTTCCGGTCTGGCCTGCAAAGGACTTGAACGTCTGCAGTGGCTTGGTTAAAGGCACTAACTGGTTGCCCGACCCCGGCCCGACACCCGCAAAGTCGGTCGAGGTTGAAACATTCAGTGGTGCGCCCGTTTGCCCCTGCAGCGTACTGGACACCTGCCACCGACCAAGCACCGTTCGTGCGAAGCTGTTGCTCGACCGTGAGAACTGGTCAACGTTGTAGACGAGGTTGGCAACAAACACGTGACGGCGGTCGAAATCGCTGGGACCGTAGTAAATGTTCTTGTCAAACGTGTTTGGCAGGATGGTGCCGTTGCTGGAACCGAAATCCGTACTCTTCGACCACGTGTACGCGACGCCGAACAGGAGCCCTTTCTGCAAGCGTCGCCGCAGATTCACCTGGAGTGCGTTGTAAAACGAGCCTCCACCATTCGTCGCCTGGTTGATGTTGGAATAGCCCTTGTAGGGACGGAGGTAATCCTGCACCACACCCGGGTTTGCCTGCAGTGTTCCGGGTTGCAACTGGTTCACATTCAGCAACTCTTCCAGGTGCACGCCACGTCGTCCGGCGTATGCAACCGTCAGCACGCCTAACCCGCGGAATTCCTGCTCCACCGTACCATTCCAGTTATATGCGTTCGGGCTTGGATAGTTGAATGCCTGCGACGAATAGTTCAGCGGAAAGTTGTTCTGACCGACACCACCCGGTGTGTCGACCCTGCCCAGACTTACCGTCGACGACGGCTGGAATGGCGCATTGCCACCGGTAAAGACGTTATCCGTAATGCCGAGACGTTGGGTATATCGTCCGCCACCCGCGCGCATCACAAAACCCGGCCGCACCTCGTACGTAAATCCAAGCCTTGGCTGAATGTCCGTTTTGATGGTTGGAGAATAAGTGTTGCTGAACCCGCGGAACAGGAAGGAGTACCCATTTGCGAGGATGCCTGCGGCCACATGTCCATTTGCACTGGATGGAAAACTGCTGCCAGGAATCACCACTCCGTTGAAGAGGCTTTGCTGGCTCCCGGTGACCACATCTGTCAATGGATTGACCGTCGCCGCAATACTCGGGTCGTACCTGCCAGCATTAAAAACCGACTGGTTACCCCACTTTGCATAGTAGGGGTTGTACCAGCTGTACCGAAGGCCAGCTTCAATCACCAGTTTCGGCGTCGCTCTCCAGGAGTCTTGTGCGAAACCCTCGTACATGGTGCTGCGATACAACGTGTACGATCGTTGACCAATCTCGCCGTAGGTATCAAACAGACCAAGCGCGGCATTTGCCACGGAGACGCCGCTTGTGCCTACCGAACTTGTGCTGGCAAGACCGCGCGAATCACTGAAGACGAACTTGCCGTTCTGGTTGTTGGTTGATCCGGGCGTGTTCGATACCGTGATCTGGTCGAAATTATTTTCGCCCGCATATTCGAAATTAAAGCCAGCCTTGACCGTGTGATTGCCAAGCACCTTGGTGACGTTATCGGCGGCGTTGTAGACGATGCCGCCAGAGCGCGACGGGTATGGGCCGCCATCCAGCAGATCGAAGTTGGTTAGTTGCACGGTAGGAATTTTGTTTGGGAGTGTCTTGGTGCTGGCAGAAAAAAGGTACGGGTACTGGATGCCGTAGTTTGTGCGGTTATACAAACCGCTCGAAGTATCAATATTGATGGTGACGTGATCTGTTGCGCCCGACACGATCACCTCATTGACAAGCGATGGCGTCGCATCCCACGTGTAATGGATGACGCCAATCTGGTTGGGCCGCAGAAAGATGCGAGGGTTGCGATTGAAGTTACCGTAATGCGGCGAATAATCCGTGTAGTTATAGTTCAGCACGGTAAAACGCAGCCGGTGTGATTCTGCCGGAATGTAGTCGATCACGTAAGTGTCTTTGCGCTGTGTCTGCCGCTCTTCTGAGGCATCTACCCAGTTGAAGTTACTGCCACTCGCATTTGGGGTCGGAAACGCAGTAAGCAGGGCGATACCGTTAGCGCTCAGGTCGGTCGGAGTAATCACGTTGTTTGCGTACGCTACACGCGTGTTCGGGTTATAAACCGTTTGGTTACTGTTGTAAAAGATGTTTGGCTGTAACAATTCACCAAAGTCACCCTGGCGCATGCGCGTTGTTGGAACTCTGCGGAACACCGTGTCTTCGTTGTTGTAGCGCACGTACTCCTGACCGAACAGGAAGAAGAGGTGATTGCGATTCCGATTGAAACCGGGAAACGCGACAGGTCCATTGAAGTTATAGCCGAACTGGTTAAAGTTAAAGCCCGGCGGCCGCGACCGTACCCGCGTGGTGTTGGTCGGCAGCTTGCGTTGCCATGTGTTCGCATTGAAGAAGCTGTTCCGTAGGAACTCATACGCCGAACCGTGCAGGTCGCGTGTGCCGCTCCTTGGCACAATCCGTACCTGTCCACCATCGGTGCGGCCATACTCGGCCTGGTAACTGTTGGTCAGCACCTGCACCTGACCGGTTGAGTCCACGTCTGCCACGCCAACGCTGGTGCCGTTGGATCGTGTGCGTACCGCAGGTGCACCGTCCAGCGTGATCAGGCTTTCCTGTGATCTTGCTCCACCAATGTTGATGCCGTTATCCAGACCGAAGGCAAAGGATGCCATCGGTGCATTCCGCACAACGCCCGGCTCCAGTTGCGACAGGTACAGTGGGTTTCGGCCGTTCAACTGGATGCTTTTCACCTGTTCCTGGGTAACCAGTTGACCCACCACTGCGCTCTCCGTTTGCACGGTGTTGACGTCGGACTGTACCTCAACCGTGGCTGTGGTCTCACCCACTTTCAGCGGCGCATCGACCTTGCGACCGATGCTTGGATCCACGTGCACATTGTTCACGTCGTACCCCTGAAAGCCCGGGGCTTCCACGTGGACGGTGTAGTCGCCCGAGGGGATATTGGGGATCGTGTACGTGCCGCTCTCGTTGCTGTTAATCGTGTTCACGACGCGTGTGGCATTGTTCGTCACTGTGATTTTGGCATTGGGAACCGCCGCACCTGTGGCGTCCGAGACGACGCCAGAGATGGAGGAGCTATCGGATTGTGCGAAAGCGGATGAGGGAGGAAGGACGACGCAGGTGGACAGTGCGAGCGCTAGAACGGTACCGGTGCGAAACATGGAGCCTCCGAAAACGTGTTTCGTGCAACATGGTTGTCTGACCGCGAACGGCTCTGATTTATAACGGGATACTTCTAGCGAGTTCAGAAACGACTGTCAAGTAAAAATCGGGCGAACGCCGCAACTTGGAGTTGGAGCGGAGTTCGCAGCCATTGCCTGCTCTGCTGTTGCATGCTGCAGCTTCTCGGTATCGGGCCCGTCGGGCTACGTCCATCGTTGCGGCAGCCGCGACGGTCATCGTCCTTGGGACATAACCACACCCAATCCTGCTAGCCGAAGCGGTCGTACCCGCTAACGCATGGCCCGACAATCCTGTGCCAGACCGGCGCCACCCACCGTATGCTGGTGGTCAGGTACAGGCGGCGCCACCAGGCCAGAGCTGACAGGGATCGGAGCACAGAGGCAATGGCCTTCCAAGAACGGCAGGCGCGCGACAAGGCTAACTTCCGCAAAACCATTCTCGATGCCGCCCGAACATTGATCCAGGAGGATGGCTATGAGAAGCTGACGATCCGGAAGATTGCCGATCGCATCGAGTACTCTCCGATGTCGTTGTATAACCACTTTGCCGACAAGGATGACATCCTGATCGCGTTGGCACGGGAAGGCTTTGCAAAGATTGGCAAAACGCTTCCAAAGCCCGGCAGTGGCGAGCCAGTGGCAGTGCTGCGCAACGCCCTGCTGAAGTATGTGGACTTCGGGCTCAAGCATCCGGAAGAGTACGAACTCCTGTTCATGACCCGCCGTTCCTCGGGCGGCAGGAGCAGCGCGAAAGCGTCCAACGAAGCTAATATTCCGGACGACGCCGGAGGCCAGACTGCCTTCCGGCGCATGCTGGAGTACGTGGACGCGGCGCTTGCGGCAGGGGTGGTGTCAGGGGAGCGCTTCGAGCTCGCAAAGGTGCTTTGGGCCGGAATTCATGGCTGCGTGTCACTCCAGATCACGCAAACCCGCTTCCCCTTCGGTCCGCAAAAGGTCTTTGCGGAAGCGGTGGTAGACACTCTGCTCGCCGGCATTCGCGGTTAAGCGCAGCTTTCTCTGCATGAGGTGAAGGTCGCTTGCTGCAGAGGTATGACCCTCCCTGCACATGGGCTTAGTAGGACGACATGAGCGGTGCGGTACAAAGGGTGCTCACGACCTGTTCCCTATCCATTCGGCGGTGGGCAGTTCCGCGCCTGGCGGGAAAGGTTTTCCAACCATAGCTGGTGCTGCCTGTGCATTTGACCCGGCGTAAACATCCGTCCCAGCCGCGACATCCAGCCATGCTGCACCTCTTCCGTCAGGACGTGGGTCCTGCCGCTTGCAACCGGCGTTAGCAGCCAGGCATGCCACGCCGTGACACCGATGCCACGTGCCTGCCAGGCAAGCCGGTAGGGCGCCTTGAACTCCGACACCCTGCAGGTGATCCGGAGTCCGAAGGTTTTCCAGCGAAAGGTGGCATGCTGATCCAGGTCGGGCCCGGCATGCGAGAGAACCCGGACAGCGGACGAGTTGGCGTACCACGTGGGCCAGAGTTCGGCGCGCACCAGCCAGGCCCAGATCACCTCAGCCTCAGCCGAGATCAGGAGCTCGTTCCGAGCATAGGCATCTGCTGTTGCGGGCTGAAACGCGGCAGGCCAATGGATGGTCGGTCTGGACTGTGGCGAATCCATCGGTGGAATGGAGAGCAGGTCGTCGGTCCTTGCATCCGGCATGTCGTTTGCCTTTGGCAGGTGAAATGGGGTGCCTCTCATGTCGAAACGGTCAGGGCTCCAGAGTACGATCACAAGAACTTCGGTGATGAACCGATCCGACTCTCGCGGACTGCCGCCTGGCTGGACAGAACGGCGTCTCTGCTAGACCCGTCGTCCAGACAGAGACAGCAGCATCTCCGTACGGAACGCAGTCTGCATTGCTCAAGCCTGATCACTGTGTTCTGGCGTGACGCATCTTCCCACGCCTCTGCCTAGTAATGCAGCTTCAGGGTGGTCTCCTGATCCGGGCTGTTCACCACGATTTTTGCCTCCTCAAATTTCGGCGGGCGCGTATGGGAAACCACATTGTTGGAGACGGCCCATCCCTCCTTCGGTACGCCAAAAGCGCCCGTGTCGAGTCTGCCGTTGTTATTCTCATCGTGCATGGTGGTGAAGGCATAGGCTCCCGGCTGCAGCCCCGTAAAGGTCGTCGTCACGGTACCGTCAGAGGCGTCCATCGCATTGAGCCACACGGTTTTCGTCGCACTTTCGGTCTGTCGGGGAAAGCCGGCTTCGCTACTCCAGAGCTCGACGCGGACCCGGCCTTTGGCACTACGGATGCCCGTCACCGTGACCTTGACACTGTCGGGTCCTGCCCCGGCGGTGGCGGCCTCCGGGGCCTGTGCGTACGACAGAGGCACGAGTGACGTTGCAAGGAGCACGGCGAAGACAAACGGACGAAGCATAGTAGTTCCTTTCCGGTTGAGGTTGGTCTAAAAGACTGCTGCATGCACAGCAGAACCTGCTGTTGAGGCTAAAGGTCGCATCCCCAAAGCCGCTTTGGTAAATCAGATGTACATGTACGTAGTGCTGAAGCGACATTCGCGCGTGATTCTGCGGCATCACTCGCTCTCGAGTTTTGTGCGGAACGCTTGCCAGTTTGCCCCGGACAGCTTTTCCAGGCCGGTGCTGACGGCGGTGCCCGCGCAATCCCGAGACTGAGAAAGCAGCTTCTCCTTTGATTCAGAAGGTTGGATCGCGGGTGTCCCTGTTCAAGAACGCATGCGATCCTCCTGTGCCGAACTGCGTTTCCGGCTTAGGCGCAAGGGTTGCGAGCGACACCTCCCTCACGCACGCCCCTTACTGCGCGCCCGCCTTGATGCGTGTCGCCTTCGCTGTGACCGTGTCGGTAAAGACGACATTGCCGGCGGGATCGAAGAACTTTTGTTCCAGCGTTGCCGTCCAGGAGTTGCCATCGTCGCTCAGGATCGCGGAACCGCGAAGCGTGGTGGACTGGAACTGCTTCTTCGCGATGTTGTACAGAATCTTCTCGATGGTGACTTCATAGTGCTGGCAGTCCAGTGCCTTCCACGCGCCATACCCTGGAGTGTGCGCCGTATTTGGATCGATGAGGTCGATCGCATCCGTCTCGACCAGAGTTCCGCCCTGATTCAGCACGATGAGGGAGGCGGAATCACCGATATCCGTGATGGCGAGGCTGCTGTTCCAGGCGCCAACAAAGGGATTCAGCACGCCAAGCCTGCAAAGCTGGTTCTGTGCCTGCACCGGTAGCTGGCCCGGTGACTGCAACTGCGCCGGGGCGTACATAGCAGCCAGCGCACTGCCGCCACAGAAGAGCGCAATCGTACAAAGCCGTTGACTTAACTTCATCGTAATTTCCCTCGTATGAGGTGGGGAGGACTCACTGTGTCCTGTGATGGAGACAGGCTTGAGGAATCATGCCTAAAAGAGGCGATCGCCTAACATTACGTATGCTTATATACAGTGTACACGTACGTCATATGACCAAAGTAGGCCAGGTGTCAGTCCTGTACTTGCGTCGAGCCTGCTTCAACGCGCTCCGCATACTCACTTGGGAAGTGGCTCATCGGTAAAAGCATCCGAGCACCTGGTACGCTTCCCGCCTAGTCAACAGAACAGGCAGGGCTGGTGCGTGCGGAGGCTTGAACGTAGGCAGTGGTGAGAACCGTTATCTCCTGTTTCATCGCTTCCATAGCTCCGCGCGTGACGCCGAGCTCCAGCGTTGCACGACTTACACCTGACATCGCTCCGTGGAGGGTTCGCGCGATGCTTTCAGGATCTCCGACCACCTTCTCCGAGGAGGATTGAAACATCTCCACCATGGCTCCTAACGACCGCAGTTGCATCTCACGCGCAATGGCCTTGCCTTCCAGGTCCTCGGCCACGGCATACAGCGCAACGCTTGCTTCAGGATGCCTGAACTTCGCAGCGACGAAGGCGTTGACCATGGCTTCGGCGATCTCGGCGAGCGGCGCTTCGCGCACCTCTTCGCGGACCCTTTCGAGAGCAACGGCGACACCGCTCAGCTTTTGCCGAAGCAGTGCCTGCAACAGGGCACTCTTGTTGGGAAAGTACTGGTAAAGCGTTCCTACGGAAACGCCGGCACGCTCCGCCACCCGAGTCGTTGTGAGTTTCATCTTGCCGTGTTGCAGCAAAACCTGAATAGTGGCTTCCAGAATTGCCTCCACGCTTGCCGCCGAGCGTGCCTGAACGGGCGTCTTTCTGGGCTCAAACTGCGCTGTGGCACCTCTACGCAAATGCGAACTCCAAACCTGAGTCTTCCTTCATCTAAACACGAGAAGCATACAGGAGCAGACCATGTACCTCGGCGGAACCTTTACCTTTCCCAAGACCAACATCACCGTCAATCGAATGGGCTACGGAGCCATGCAGCTCGCCGGCCCACACGTTTTCGGCCCGCCGAAAGATCGCGCCGCCGCAGTTGCAGTGTTGCGAGAAGCCGTTGCGAATGGCGTCAATCACATCGACACCTCCGATTTCTATGGCCCCCACATCACCAACCAGATCATCAAGGAAGCGCTGTACCCCTACCCCGCCGACCTGACCATCGTCACCAAGGTGGGCGCGCGCAGAGGCAACGACGGTTCATGGATCCTCGACCGCAAGCCCGCTTCCCTGCGTTCCCAGGTACAGGACAACCTCAGCAACCTCGGTGTGGATTCGCTCACCATCGTGAACATGCGTCTGGGCGACACTGCTTCCCCCAACGACGAAGACATCGTGGAGCAGGTGGAGGAGCTTGCCTCCATGCAGCGCGAAGGTCTTCTTCAACAGATTGGTCTCAGCACGGTGACGCAGAAGCAGTACCAGAGCGTGCAGTCCATTGCAAACATCATCTGCGTACAGAATCTGTACAACGTCGCCCATCGCGAGGATGACAGCTTTGTCGAATTTCTCGCCGCAGAGGGTGTGGCCTTCGTTCCGTACTTCCCGCTCGGGGGCTTCACCCCGTTGCAATCCTCCACGCTGGACAGTGTTGCCGCTTCGCTCGGCCAATCACCGATGGCCGTAGCGCAGGCATGGCTGCTGCACCGTGCGGCCAATATCCTGCTCATTCCAGGAACGTCGTCGGTAGAGCACCTGCGGGAGAATCTGGCGGCTGCTTCGCTCTCCTTGCCTGAGCAGGAGATGGAAGAGCTGAACGCCATCGGCATCTCCAAATAACCTCGCTCCGTATGCCTGCGAAAGCGGCTTCAGCTCTGGGGGATGGAGGCGCTGCTGCGCCGCGATTTCCCCAGTGCTGCGGCTCGGCCAGGCCGGAAAAGATACTTCACAAAATCTGCGCTTACGCCTGTACTTCCTTGGTTGACATGCCCCTGCGGTTCACGTCGAATCCCCTTGACGGAGCTCATGATGCGGATCAAACGCGGCTGTCTGTACTGCAGTGTGGCCTGGGGATGCCTGCTTGCCGGCGTGCTGCGGGGACAATCCTCCGCAGGGCCAGGCGCCGCTCCACCATCGTTCCGCGGCTACGACGTGATCTCGGTCAAGCCCAACAAAACCGGCAGCGGCAACACGTCGATCAATACAGGGGAGACGACGCTGCGGGCAGAGAATGTGTCGCTCAAAATGCTCCTGACAAATGCCTACGGCATTCGCGAGTCGTTGATCTCTGGCCTCCCACCATGGGCCCTGAACATGCGCTGGGACATCCAGGCAAAGATCGTTGATCCGGATCCGGCCGAGAAGGATCGCAAGCTCACCCGCGAGGATTCTGAAGCGAAGTGGCACGCCGAGGCCCTGTCCATTCTCACGGAGCGCTTCCAGGTAAAAACGCATTTCGATGTGAAAGTCCAACCGATTTACAACTTGATGATCGCCAAGGCCGGAGGCAAGTTGAAGCCGACGGAAGCACCGGAGGCCAAGCGGGGCAGCATGTATACCAGCGACATCAATCTCACGGCAACCGGCATTCCCATCTCATCGCTGACGACGTTTCTCGCGAGTGAGACGAACCGCAGCGTGGTGGACAAAACGGGCCTCACGGGCGCCTACGACGTGACACTGAAGTGGTCGCGCGAGGATCAGGTGGTCAACTCCGCCGAGAACGGCAGCACAGACAGGGCCCCGGCAATCTTCACTGCGCTCCAGGAACAGATGGGCTTACAGCTCGTCTCCGACAAGGGGCCAGTGACGACGCTGGTTGTAGATTCCATTCAGATGCCAACGGCGGACTGAGGTCATGATGCGCAGTGAGGTCGGACCTCGGTGACACGGACGACCATCGTGATGCCTGTAACGCTGAGTCTGATGCTGAGCGTGGCAGGCTTCCCTGCCATGGCGTCGGAGTACCACGGTGTCGTTCGTTTCCGCGGCTTTGCCGTGCCGGGGGCGACCGTCATAGTAAGTCGGGGCGTGAGTCATTTCTCCACGACGACAGATGCGCATGGGGCGTTTTCCTTTGCCGATCTGCCCAATGGGCGATGGCACCTCCAAACCACACTGCTCGGGTTTGTTCCGTTGGAGGCAGACGTGGATGTGCCCGCTCCGGGCGCCCCTGCTCCCTTCACCCTGGTGATGCTGCCGCTTGAGAAAGCACTTGCAATGGCAACCGTCAGGGCCGTTGAGGCTCCTGCACCAGTGCCCGCGTCTGCAGCGGACGCCTCCGCAGTTCCCACGCCGAAGCCAGTCGAAGCCGCACCGGTCCCGGCCAGCGACAACGCTCAGGCTGCAGAAGGATTCCTGGTGAACGGCAGCAACAACAACGCCGCAACATCGCTCTTCTCGCTCGACCGCGCCTTCGGCAATCAGCGCAGCGGCAGCAGATCCCTTTACAACGCTGGCCTTGCCCTGATCGCAGACAACTCCGTTTTCGATGCGCGACCGTACTCCCTGACCGGCCTGCCCCAGCCCAAAGCCAGCGACAACAGGCTGACGGAGGTGCTGACCTTTGGCGGCCCCTTGAACATCCCGCACCTGCTCAACGGCCGCATCTTTAAGGGCCCGAATTTCTCCCTGGTGTACCAGCGCACCCGCAATCGTTCGCAGGCGTCGGAGACCGGCCTGGTGCCGACGACGGCACAGCGAGGCACCGTCACCGACCCGGTCGCGCTGGCATTGCTGGCATACTACCCCTTTCCCAACCTGGTCAGCAGCGCCGGCTACAACTACCAGACCCAGGTGCTGAACAACTCGCATGTCGATGCCCTCCAACTCCGCCTGGATCGTGGCATCGGTCAGCGGGATGAGCTTCGGGGCAATCTGGCCTTGCAGAGCACTCGGCAGGACACGACAGACCTGTTCGGCTTTCGTGACGCAACGGCCCTCCTGGGCTTGAACGCATCGCCGGCCTGGCAGCACCGGCTGCGGCCGGGGCTGTACCTCGACCTTAGCTACCGCTTCAGCCGTCTTCGCACAACGGTATCGCCCTTCTTTGCAGATCGCACGAATGTGTCCGGCAACGCAGGCCTCACGGGCACCCTGCAGGATGCATCGGATTGGGGGCCGCCGACCCTGACGTTCTCCAGCGGGATTGCGACCCTGACCGATGGGCAAAGTGCCTTCAACCGGAATCGCAGCGACGGCATTGCCGGTGCATTGCGACTGTACCGCGGCCGCCACAACCTTACCGCCGGTGGGGAGTTTCGCCGTGAGGAGTTCAATCAATTGCAGCAGCTGGATCCGCGCGGCACCTTCACCTTTACGGGTGCGGCTTTCGGCTCCGACTTTGCGGATTTCGCGCGCGGCATCCCCGACACTGCCAGCGTCGACTATGGCAACGCGGACAAGTACCTGCGGCACGGCGTCGCGGAGGTCTACCTCGCCGACGACTGGCACCTGCGGCCGGAGCTGACCCTGAATGTGGGCGTGCGCTGGGAGTATGCTGCGCCCATGACGGAGTTGAAGCAGCGCCTGGTCGATCTGGATCTTGCGGGTAATTTTGCCGCCGTGGCACCGGTACTCGCCTCCCATCCCGTGGGCAGCCTTACAGGGCAACGCTACCCCTCGTCGCTGCTACGGCCGGACCGATCGAAGGTGGAACCGCGCGTGGGGCTGGCCTGGCGACCACTGCCGGCATCGTCGCTGGTCGTCCGAGCCGGCTTCGGCATCTATGCCGACACCTCGGTGTACCAGGCACTCGCGTTGCAACTGGCGACGCAATTGCCGTTTGCAAACAGCCTGCAGGTCAACCAGGCTGATTGCCCGCAAACTCTGCGCACGGGCCCAACACCCTGCAGTGCAACGACCTTGAACACGTTCGCCGTCGACCCAAACTTCCGGGTGGGCTATGCACAGATCTGGAACCTTTCGGCCCAGCGAGACCTTCCGGGTGCGCTTGTGGCGACGATCACCTACCTGGGCGTCAAGGGTACGCGAGGTGTGCAGGATTTTCTGCCGAATACCTATCCGCTGGGCGCCGTGAACCCGTGCCCTTCCTGTCCGGTCGGGTTTCGGTATCGCGCCTCCAACGGTAACTCGACACGTAACGCGGGAACGGTCCAGCTTCGCCGGCGCCTGCGCAGCGGACTGACGGCAGCGCTGGACTACACGTACTCGCGATCCGTCGACAACGACTCCATGCTGGGCGGCCAGGGTGCAATCGCCACCGCAAACAGCTCAAGTTCGCAGACCAGTTCGGGCTCCGTAAGTTCAAACCGCTCGAACTCGATCGCGCAGGACTGGCGAAACCTGCGCGCCGAACGCGGGCTGTCCACCTTTGACCAGAGAAACGTTCTGAACCTCACGGCGCAATACACGACCGGCATGGGCATCGGCGGTGGCACATTGCTCGGGGGCTGGCGCGGGCGCACCTTTAAAGAGTGGACGGTGCAGGCTCAGGCCAGCTTCGGCACCGGCCTGCCAGAGACGCCGGTTTACCTCGCGGCGGTGAACGGCACCGGCTTCACCGGGAGCATACGCCCAGACCGCACCACCGGCGACGTGTACCACGCCGCTTCCGGGCACTTCTTCAACCCTTCCGCCTTCGCTGCGCCGCAGGCGGCCCAGTGGGGCAATGCCGGTCGCAACTCTCTGCGCGGACCCGGAACCTACACGTTCAATCTATCGCTGGCGCGCACCTTTCGACTGGAGAAGCGCCTGAACCTGGACATCCGCGCCAATGCCTTCAACCTGCTCAACCACGTGGTGTATGCCAGCTACGGCAACGTCCTCAATCCCACGCAGGTCAGTCCCCTGTTTGGCGTGCCGACCGCCGCCGGCCCCATGCGCAGCATGCAGTTCACCGCCCGGTTCAGGTACTAGCGCAATGCCTACCTCACGGTTGACCGCGTGCGTTGCAACCGTCTTTCTCTTCGCGGCGTTCGCGTCCTCTGCCGCGCAAACCGTTGGAGCGAACAAGCTGGACGGCCAGGAGCCCACGTACACCCTTTCGGTGCGGTCGCAACTGGTCGTGGAGACGGTTGCGGTCACGGACAAGTCCGGCAAACCCATCGAGGGCCTGACGGCCGACGATTTCACGCTCACGGAGGATGGCGTGCCGCAGAAGATTCGGCACGTCGAGCACCAGGCGCTCAAGCAAGCCTCCGAGCCACTGCCCGCTTCGCGCGCAACGGACGAGAACGTCAAGATTTTTAAGAAGCTGAATCGCGGCTCCCTCGCCAGCGAAGCGCCGGATGCCCTGCGCTACGGGAACCGCCGCCTGCTGGCCTTCTACTTCGACATGTCGGCAATGGCTCCGGCTGACCAGCTCCGCGCGCTTGCCGCTGCCGAAAAGTTCGTCCGCACCCAGATCACCGCCGACGACCTGATCGCAATCCTGCGCTACGCCGGCAGCACGGTCGACGTGTTGCAGGACTTTACAGCCGATCGCGACCGCCTGCTGAGCATCCTGCAGACGCTCACCGTGGGTGAAGATCAGGGTGGCCAGAACTCGATTCAGGATGCCAGCACTGCAGACACGGGCGCCGCCTTTGGCCAGGACGATGGCGAGTTCAACGTGTTCAACACGGACCGCCAGCTTTCCGCGCTGCAAACCGCGGCCACCATGCTGGGCCGGCTGAACGAGAAAAAGGCGCTGCTGTACTTCGCCAGCGGCCTGCGGCTGAACGGCATCGACAACCAGGCCCAGCTTCATGCGACGGTAGACGCGGCGGTGCGCGCCGGGGTGTCGTTCTGGCCCATCGACGCAAGAGGCCTGGTGGCAGAGGCTCCGCTGGGCGATGCTACACAGGGATCTCCGGGCAACCAGGGCATGTACTCCGGCACAGCCGCACAGGCCAATCAGTCCGGTTTTCAGCGATCGCAGGACACCCTGTTCGCACTTGCCGGAGATACGGGCGGCAAAGCTTTCCTGGACAACAACGACCTGACACGCGGCATCGCGCGGGCACAGCAATCCATCGGCGACTACTACCTCCTGTCGTACAGCAGCAGCAACTCGGCGCTTGACGGCAAGTTCCGCCGCATCAAGGTCAGCGTGAACCGGCCAGACGCAAAACTGGAGTTTCGCCAAGGCTATTTTGCCGGCAAGGAGTTTGCACGCTTTACCACTGCCGACAAGGAACGGCAGCTTGAAGACGCTCTCATGCTGGAGGATCCCATGACCGAGCTGACTGTCGCCATGGAAATCAATTACTTCCAACTGAACCGCGCGGAGTACTACATCCCCCTCATGGTCAAGATTCCCGGCAGGGAGCTTGCGCTTGCCAAGAAGGGCGGCGCGGAACAGACGCTGATCGACTTTGTCGGAGAAATCAAGGACGCCAACGACGGCGGTACCGTAACGAACCTGCGCGACAACGTCAACATTAAGCTCACCGATGCCACCGCCGCCGAACTGGCCCACCGGCCCATTGAATACAGCACTGGCTTCACGCTGCTGCCGGGAAGGTACACACTCAAGCTCCTGGCGCGGGACGACGAGACGGGTCGCATTGGCACCTACCAGACCAGCTTCACCATCCCAAACCTCAACCGGGAAACGGAACGCGTTCCACTCAGCTCCGTCGTTCTCAGCGGGCAGCGTGTCGACATGCGAAACGCCGTATACAACGCGCAAAAGGGCAAGCAGCAGGCCAGGAACGTGGCGGCAGACCCGCTCATCACAAGCGGGAGCAAGCTCATCCCCAGCGTGACGCGTGTCTTTAGCCGCACACGGCCCCTGTTTGTGTATCTGCAGGCATACGAGCCCGCGGCATCTGTCACCAGGCCGCTTCTCGCTTACGTCGGGTTTTACCAGTCCGGCAAACTCGTGGAGCAGGCTTCGCCTATTTCGGTGAAGCCGCCCACTACCGAAAGGTTGGCACCCGTCCCATTCTCCTTCAGCCTGCCGCTAGGGCAGCTGGACCCCGGCGAGTACGAATGCCAGGTGACAGTGCTCGACCCGACTGATTCGATAAGCACGTTTTGGCGAGCAGCGATACGCATCGTTCCCTAGCCCGTGCCAAGGCACTCTGCCCACAGCAGATCAGCCTCCACTGCCTCGGTCACGGTCCGTTCCCTACAGCGAGACGCCGCGCTTCCACGGGATGAAGTCATTCTGGTCCAGCATCTCGGCCTTCGTGCGCACTGTCCCGCTCGCCACATCGAGCATCAGCTCCAGAAGCACATCTGCTACCTGATCCACGGTCGCCTCGCCGCGAATGATGGCACCTGTGTCCATATCAATGATGTCCGGCATGTGCCCGGCCAAGCGGGAGTTGGTGGCGATCTTCAGCACGGGTGCCACAGGATTGCCGGTGGGTGTACCCAGGCCCGTGGTGAACAGCACAAGGTTGGCACCCGCACCCACCTGGGCTGTCACGCATTCGACATCGTTGCCCGGCGTACAGAGTAAGTTCAGTCCAGCAGCGGTGACCGGTTCCGGGTAGTCCAGCACGTCGCACACCGGCGACGTCCCACTCTTGCGCGCCGCGCCGGCCGACTTCATCGCGTCTGTAATCAGTCCATCCTGAATGTTGCCGGGAGACGGATTCATCTCAAAGCCGGAGTGAACGGCCCTGGCACGCGCACTGTACGCGCGCATCAACTGCGTAAACCGTTCGGCGTCCTCGACACGGGTGCAACGGTCGACAAGATTCTGCTCCACCCCGTGCAGCTCCGGGAATTCAGACAGGATCGAGCTTCCTCCAAGCGCGGCAACCATGTCCGACACGCGCCCAAGAACGGGATTGGCCGACAGTCCGGAGAAGCCGTCCGATCCCCCGCACTTGAGCCCGACCGTAAGTTTGCGGAGCGGTGCACGTTGGCGAGCGGTGCGGTCGGCTTCGGCCAGCGCATCAATCGTCTGCGCAAGCGCCGCGGACAGCATGGTGCTTTCCAGGCCGATCTTCTGCTGGTCAAAAAGCAGCACCGGCTTCGTGGAACTCGGGTTGCGGCGGTGCAACTCCTCCAGCAACATCCCATCCTGGGCATGTTGGCAGCCAAGGCTCAGCACCGTTGCACCCGCCACATTGGGATGTTGAATGTAGCCCGCGAGCAGGCCGCAAAGTGCCTGTGCATCCTGGTGCGTGCCACCGCAGCCGGCCTGGTGCGTCAGGAATCGTATGCCGTCCACGTTGGGAAAGAGACGGTCGCGCGACAGGTCAGGCGACTGCGGCAGCGCGGAACCCTGCCGGGCGTAGCGCTCCACCAGGGCACGAACCTGCTGCCGATAGGGCCGGGGACGGCCATAGCCGAGTTCCTCCTCCAGCGCTTCACGCATGGCATTCACGTTGCGGTTTTCGCAGAACACAAGCGGCACCACCAGCCAGTAGCTACGCGTGCCGACCCTGCCGTCTTCACGGTGGAAGCCGGCAAAGGTACGCTCCTGCCACCGGCTCACCTCCGGCGGCTGCCATGGTGCGGGCAGGCCTCTCCAGGCGTAGTCCTCTGCCTCATGCTGAAGGTTGCGAGTGTTCAAAAGTCCGCCGCGTGCAATCGATTCACGCACGCGCCCCACCACGGCGCCGTACATGATGACCTTCTCACCCACGGCCAGATCGACCAGGGCAAATTTATGCTTTGCCGGAATCGCACAGGCAGGGCGGTAGGTCACGCCGAGGAACGTCAGCGGCTCGCCGGCCGCTACATCCGTCAGGGCAACAACAACGTTGTCGCGAGGATCGATTCGGAGCAGCCTTTCTCGAACAGGAAGCACCGCCTCCTCCTTTAAATCCTGCCTCCATTGGAGCGCGACCGTGCGTTCGGCAGGTTCGTCTCAAAGTATAGGCAACAGACCGTCTCCACAAAGTGCACAGGGCCGAGGAATGCATTTCAGACCCGAAACCGGACGGACCGCAGCTGGTCCTGAAAGGGTCGCTCTGCGGACGATCCAACACCCGTAGTGGTTCAGGCCGTTCGCATTACGGCAACCACGGCCCGCTGCTCGATCCGTGACAAACCTCTCCGCGGCTTACCAGCAACCAGGCTATCCCAGCAACTGCGGATGATTGATGGTGCCGTCATAGATGTGCGACGACTTGTACGCCTCGTATCGCCCGTCGCCACCCACGGTCGCGGTCCTGCGCAGAACTGCAAGCTTCTCTGCGTCTTCCATCGGTTAAAAATTAACCGAGCAACACCCAACGCCTGTTCCAGCATTGCCTCAGAGCCGAAGCCGGTGATCGTGACCATGACGGGCGCGCTCACCGCGTAGTGCAGGGCTTCCACGGCGGTCACGGTATTAGTCCTCAGAGTCAGGCCGTTGCTGAAGGACTTCATACCCAGCACCGCCATTCCATGCTGGCGGGCAACCGGCAGCACCTTTTGCCCAAAGCTGTCGTAGTGGTCGTCCTGCGCATATCCCGTGGACCGTCGCCACGGGAAGGAGCGAGGGGTCGTTCCCTGTCTTCGGCCGTATGCGTTCGGCCGCCGCCGCGTGCGCTGTGCTTGCCTTCAGACCGGCTAAGCAGCCGCGCCCTGCTTGAGAAAGTTACGCCGCTCCATCGGGACTCTCCTTGCGCCGATTCTATGTCCTGAGGTCAGCAGGAAGAGGCGGCTCGGAGCAGGCCGGCTCGGAGCAGGCGGCAATGTTCCCGGGCGCTGCTTTAGCCTGACGGTTAAGACGCTAATGACAAATCAGTCGCACTAGCTTAGCATTGCGTCAACACTTTCTCACACAACCCCGTTGACCCATCCGTCCAAAGTCGTCACGCCCTATCCCCAGTGGCTTCGAGCTGTCGCTGCGGTATGCGTGTTGCTGTGTTTTGGGCTGACGCTTGCACAGGCCAGCCACCTCCATCGCCTGAGCGGCAAAGCCGAAGCGCGCTTCTCCACGGTTCTGGCGGATTCCGGCGCCGACTGTGAGAACGAGGCATGCCCTCTTTGCCAGTCGATCCACATCACATGGTTTGTCGCACCGGCTTCGATCTTTTCCCAGAGCCAGCAATCCATTCGCTGCCTGGTAAAGCCTCACCGTCCACCGTCGCAGCGCTGTATCCCCTTCGAACTGAAAAGCAGACCGCCTCCCGCCTCCTGAATGTGAGCAAAGTATCGAGGGTCGGCATCCCATGCCGCACCCATGTCCTGCTTGCCCGGTGCACCCGCGCACCCTCACCTTTAGGAGTACCCCGATGTCTCAATCTTTCATGCGGTCAGTCCTGCGTCCATCCTCTGCCCTTGCGGCTTCATTGCTCACCGCGGGCCTTCTCGCCGCCCAAAGCACGTCAGGCACCCTGAATGGCTTCGTCAGGGACAGTACCGGCGCGGTCGTCGCGGCAGCCACCGTCACCATTTCGAATCCGGTCAGTGGCTACACAAAAACCATCACGACAGACGCAGCGGGACGGTTTGTTTTTCCGAATCTGCCGCTTAATCCCTACCAGCTGACCGTTGCGGCACCCGGCCTGCAGAACGCGAGCAGTGTGGATATTTCCTCCACGGTTCCCGTGTTCAAGAAGGTAACGGTGACGCCCTCGACCTCTGCCTCCGTCAGCGTTGAAGCTCCCGCCGACCTGACGGAAACAGATCCGACGTTTCACACGGATGTGGACCGCACCACGATTGCCCGTCTGCCGGTGGAAACGCCGACATCGGAGCTGAGCTCGATCGTCACGGAGCTCACGCCAGGCGTAGCTGCCGACTCCAACGGCTTGCTGCACGGCATGGGCGATCACAACGAAGTGTCGTTTTCTGTCGACGGCCAGCCCATCACCGACCAGCAGAGCAAGGTCTTTTCCAACCAGCTTCCGGCCGATGCCGTGCAGTCACTGCAGGTGATTGAGGGTGCGCCGCCGGCGGAGTACGGGGATAAAACCAGCCTGGTCATCGTCGCCACAACGCGCTCCGGGCAGGGCGTAACAAAACCGACCGGCGTCGTTTCCGCCTCCTACGGCAGCTTCGGCACCAGCCGCATTTTGGCGGACATGGCTTACGGTGGGTCGCGCTGGGGTAACTTCATCTCCGCTAGTGCCCTGCAGTCCGGCCGCTTTCTTGACGCTCCCGAGTTTCTTGTCTCCAACGACAAGGGCAATGAGGAAAACCTCTTCGACCGTATCGATGGACAGTTCAGCAATGTCAGTTCGCTCCACCTCAACCTCCAGTACACCCGGTCGCTGTTCCAGACACCCAACAGCTATGACACGCAGTTCGGCTACCAGCAGCAGGGCCTCACCACTGCCCGCACGGACCAGCGTTCCAAGATCGAGACCTTTCTGGTGGCGCCAACCTACACGCGCATTCTCAGCGACACCGCCGTCTTCAACATCGGCCCCTACCTCCGTCGGGATACGTACCGCTACCTGCCCTCCGCGGATCTGCTAAACGATCTTGGGCCCATCCAGCAGGAGAGTGTCGCCCAGAACCGGTCCTTGACCAACGCCGGCGTTCATGCCGATGTGAGCTTGACCCGAGGTCGCAACAACGCAAAACTTGGCGGGAACTATGCGCAAACCTTCCTGCGTGAAAACGACACCATCGGCATCGTCGATTCCAACCTGAACGCACCCTGCCTCGACGTGAATGGCAATCCGCAATCCGGCGCATGTGGCACCACCGGTACTACAAACGCCAACTTCAATCCTGTTCTTGCGCCGTATGACCTTACTCGCGGGGGCACGACCTACCTGTACCACGGCCAGACCGATGTCAAGCAGTTGGCGCTCTATGCGCAGGATGCCATCACCGCGGGAAACTTCCTGATCAACGTCGGCCTTCGCGGCGACTTCTACAACGGCCTGGTGACGGACCGGCAGGCGGAACCACGTGCCGCGGTCAGCTACAGCGTCAGGCAGACCGGCACGGTTCTACGTCTGTCCTACGCACGCACCCAGGAGACCCCGTTTAACGAAAACCTTGTGCTGTCACAAAACGGCTGCCTCGACCCGGTTCTGAACGCCATCTTCAGCACGCTCGGCAACTGCACACCGGCACCGTTCAACCCTGGTTTCAGGAACGAGTTTCACGCGGGCTTCTCGCAAAGCGCCGGCCGGCATTTCGTCGTAAGTGCCGAGTACATTACCAAGTACACCCACAACGGCTACGACTTCAGCGTGCTCGGTGCAACGCCCATCACCTTCCCCATCGAGTGGCACAACTCCAAGATTCCCGGGTACGCGCTCACGGCGACGCTGACGAACCTCCACGGGTTCTCGGCCCGCACGACCTTCTCCTCCGTGGCGGCGCGCTTCTTCAATCCGCAGATTGGCGGCGTCGGTGCCACCGTCGGTGCACCGGGAGGCTTCCCCTTCCGGATCGACCACGACGAGCGCTTCAACCAGACGACGCATGTGGAGTATGCCGCCCCGTTCCGCAGAAGTCTGTATGTCTCCTTCAACTGGAAGTTCGATTCCGGTCTCGTTGCCGGCTCGGTTCCCTGTTACAACACCACTGACCCGAACAGCGCCTGTGCCGGAACCTCCATCACCATCGCCGGTCAGCCCGGGATCGATCTCAGTGGCCTCACCAGCGATGAGCAGTTTCAGGCAGGTCTGGTCTGCAACGGCGTTAAGGCAACGGTCACCTCCGGCTTTACGCAGTGCCTCGCTTCACAACTGACGTCGAACCTGGTCAGGATTCCGGCGGCCGGCACGGAAGACGACGATCGCAATCCGCAGCGCATCCAGCCACGCAACCTGTTTGACATGGAGCTCGGCGACGATCACCTGATCAAGCTTGGGCACGAAGAGCGCTATCACCTCGGGGCGCGGATCACGGCGGTCAATCTCACCAACAAGGTTGCCCTCTATAACTTCCTGTCGACCTTCTCCGGGACGCACTACGTCACACCGCGAACGGTAACAGGAGAGCTCGCCTTCCACTTTTAGCGTGCACGGTCAGGCTGCATTCCTGCACGCAGCCTGATCACCTCCATCGCCCAACACGACAGCGCAGCCGCCCTCTTCACCCGCTCCATGCAGTCCCGGCGTTTTTTGATTTCCAGCGTTCAACGGTACGCTCGCAGGCGTACGATCAGAGGCATCGGACGGAGGAGGGTACCATGCGGAATCTCGGTTTGGCAGCTGTACTAACGTTTGTCTCTCTCAGTAGCGCGCAAGAAACCCCGGTACACGGCAATGCAGACGCGGCTGCTCTGGGACTTCAAAGGCTACCGGCGGAACTGGGCACACTCAGCGGAATAACCGCCATGCCAACACCGGATTCCTGTCCCGTCGACCTTGCCATCCGTCT
>CAXUHM010000010.1:0-19081 GCA_964250935.1 uncultured Terriglobus sp. | reverse complement strand
GCACCCGAGCGCCCCAATGCTGCTGGCAAGCTCCGCGGGCTCTTTTCATCCCACCTATGGCATTGACCTTCGCTCCACGGCAGGAAAGCGAATTCGCGAAGTTGCGGTTGAACTCTTTGGGCCGACCGGACCGCATCTTGAGAAGACTGGCACAGGCGGGACCGGCGATGCCCGGGAGGGATTCGTTCTCACACGGCTCACACATTCGCTTGTCAGCACACGTACCCTCACCGCGGTGCGATGGATGGATGTCCTGTCGGTGACCTACGCAGACGGCACGACATGGCGAAAAAAGTCCGGCAGTGATTGCCGCGTGGTGCCGCAGAGCGTGTTCCTTCTTCAGTAAAGCAGCAAGTTTTCGAGACCGACCAGCAGGTCGTGGCAAGCATAAGTGCAGGGTTTCTCCCGCTGCGCATCAGCGTCACCGCGACCTCGCCATCCCGCCAAACTGCCCAACCCGATGGAATCCCAAACGACGGCCCTCCCCCCGGAGGGCCGTTTCGTTCACGGGGAGCAGCCCCAGGCGCCGGGGCGGATTCGTGAAAGAGCCAAGGCAGAACAACAGCAAAGCGTTCCAAAAACAAAGTGCTAACAGCAGCACGTACGTGTGCGGAAGATGGATGTACCTGGCAGACACTGGCGCACGCGTTTAGCCCAATTTGGGCCAACGAACCAACCGCACCCCTTTCCGGCAATGCGCCCGCCGCCCCACGGCGACAACTGCACCGTTCGCGAAGGTGGCTCAGAATGACGCGCCCTACGCCCTACGCAGTGCGTCTCTACCGCTGCATTCGGTTGGGACTGGCCGTGGAAGCTCGCACGATTAACTCGGTCGACAAACGCAGCAGCCGTGCCGGCTCCCGCTTCATCAGCGTCTCCACCACAAGATCGCTCAACTTCTGGCGCGACACATCCACAGAGGTGAGTGGCGGCGACAGAAAACGGCTGAAGTCGTTATTGTCAAACCCCACGACGGACACCTGGTCCGGGATCGACACCCCTCGCGCAAGCAGCGCCCGGCACACCCCCAACGCGACCATGTCGGTCATGGCGATGACGGCCGTAAAATTGAAAGCCTCCGCTTCTGCAATGGCTTGTTCTCCGGCATCAGCGCTCGGCCCTTGAATGTCGATCGTCCTGACTGCCAGCTTGCGTTGCCCAATCGCGCTGATCGCGGCCTGAAAGCCTCGGTCGCGTAAGGAGTGGGAGCGGAGCGCGCGGCCGCCCTGCTGCTGCGAATTGCGGACATACAGCAGCCGCCGGTGCCCAAGTGCGATCAAGTGCTGGACGGCAGACCGCATGCCGCCGCCGGCATCCACACGCAGCACCGAACACTGCCCCTGCGGCCGGCCAACGTCCAGCAACACCGCTGGCACGCCGCTGCGGATCACCATCTCTCGCGACACCCTGTCGTCTTCCGAGGTCATCACGGCAAGCCCTGCAATGCGTGCTCCCAGCAGCTGTTGCACGGTTGACCGATGCTGGTCCCTGGAAAAGTTGGTCGCCATCAACGTCGTCTGGAACCCATGACGTCGTGCCCGCTCTTCAATCGCCTGGGCAGTCTCCGCAAAGAACGGGTTCTGCAGACTCGACACTATCAGGCCAAGAATCCGGGTCTCTCGCCGCGCCAGGTTGCTGGCATAAAGGTTTGGCTGGTAGTCCAGGTCGGTCATCGCCTTCTGGACATGCAGCCTCGTGGCCTCGCTCACCCTTCCATTGCCATTCCACACAGCAGAAACTGTTCCAAGCGAGACACCCGCGAACTGCGCAACATCGCCGATCGTGGCGCGGCGAACCGGGGGCTCCACGTCTGCTTCGACAGTGTTCTCCGGCGCGGGCTGGCGTGACATCTTCTTCACCACCCTTGCAGAGTACGTCCGTCCAGCACCGGCGAACAGCAGTTTTTGCAGCGTTTGCGCCTTTCCCGTTGACAACCGGAGCCGACAGGAGCAATCTTTTGCTGAAACGTTTCAGCAGTAACGGAGGTTCCCATGTCGATCGCACTCCAGGCGGACCGGGCAACACTGGCGGAGCAGCTTGACGCCCCCTTTCCTTTGACCTCGGATCAGAAACGCTCCTACGCGGAACACGGCTTTCTCAAACTCAAGCATGTCTTCTCGCCCGAGGTGCTGGAGCACTATAGGCGCATCATCCACACCCGCGTCGCCGAGCTCTCCGCCGACACGGTCCCGCTGGAACAGCGGACCACGTATGGCAAGGCTTTTCTGCAGATTATGAATCTCTGGACGGAGTCTCCGGATGTGCGGGAGTTTGTCTTCGGCAAGCGGCTGGCGCGCATCGCTGCGGAGCTGATGGGGGTCTCGGGGGTGCGCATCTATCATGACCAGGCGCTGTACAAGGAACCAGGCGGCGGCATTACACCCTGGCACGCCGACCAGTATTACTGGCCTGTCAACAGCGATCGCACCATTACGGCGTGGATCCCGCTTCAGCCGACACCCATGGAGCTGGGGCCGTTGGTCTTTTCAGAAGACAGCCACCGCCTGCAGGTCGGTCGCGACCTGGAGATTTCCGACGAGAGCGAGGTCACGCTCAAGCAGGCGCTCGAAAAGCTGCCGCTTGAGGCAAGTGCCTACGACCTGGGCGAAGTCAGCTTTCATTCCGGATGGACCTTTCACCGCGCCGGTGCGAACTCGACCGACCAGCCGCGTGAGGTCATGACCATGATCTACATGGATGAGAACATTCGCATCTCCGAGCCGCGGCACAAACATCACGTCGTCGATCTGGAGCGTTGGGCACCGGGTCTGGCTGTGGGCGACGTGCTCGCCTCGCCGCTCAACCCTGTCCTCTACTCCACGCGTTTGCCCTAGCGCCTCCACGCCTTTACCCTGGCATCGTTTCGCCAAGAGCTTCGGCGACACCGCATCGCCCTCGCCGCACGCAGCAGGAGGCTTTTGCATGATCGAGGTTCGTGCCGCCATCGGTGATGGCCAGGGGCACGTCGGTCTTGAGACCATTCACCTGGACGAGACGGGCAGCGGTCAGGTCCTGGTAGAAATGCGCGCAAGCGGCGTCTGTCATACCGACTGGGACTCCCTGTCCTGGGGACGGCGTGTCATCCTTGGGCACGAAGGTGCGGGTGTCGTGCTGCAAACGGGACCCGGCGTTACCCGCTGCAGGGCTGGCGATCGAATCCTGCTGAACTGGGCCATTCCCTGCGGCGTGTGCTTCCAGTGCGCGCGCGGCAAGGAAAATATCTGCGAACACCGCGGCACCGTACCGGATGCCTGTTTTCACGACAGCATCGCCAACGGCGCAATAGCCGACGACAGAACATCTGCGGGCAACACTGGCGCAGCCGGGCCAGGCAGATTTAATGCGTCGTTTTCGCTGGGCACCATGGCCAGCCATGCGCTCGTTCCTGAGGCCGCCGTCCTTTCACTACCGGACGACGTGCCCTTTGAGATCGGCGCGATTGCAGGGTGCGCGGTCATGACCGGCTTCGGTTCGGTGGTCAATGCGGCACAGGTCGCGGCGCACAGCACAGTCGTTGTGCTTGGCTGCGGTGGCGTGGGTCTCAGCGCCATCCTGGGCGCGGTGTACTCCCGCGCCGCCCGAATCATCGCCATCGATCTCCACCCGGAACGTCTGCAGATGGCCCGGGCCTTTGGTGCCACCGAGATCCTGCTCGCCGACCGGAGTGACGACGGCCTGATCCGCGGTGCCGCGGAGGTACGCAGCCGCACCGATGGCCGTGGAGCCGACTACGCCTTTGAGTGCACTGCCGTTCCCGCCCTTGGCCCGGCTCCGCTCGCCATGGTTCGCAGCGGCGGCACGGCAGTTGGCGTCAGCGGCATTGAGCAGGTGGTGCCGGTCGACATGCAGTTGTTCGAATGGGACAAGGTCTACCTGAACCCGCTGTATGGCGGTTGCCGCCCGCAACGGGACTTCCCCCTGCTGCTGGAACTGTTCCGTGCGGGCTCGCTGCCTCTGGAAAAGCTGATCACCCGCCGTTACGCCCTGGACCAGGTCGAGACTGCGTTTGCCGACATGCGCGCCGGGCGCAATGCCAAGGGGGTCCTGCTGCTTGGCTGACTTTCACACCATCGAGTGGTCCGATCCGTCCTGGGAGCGCGAAGGTCTGCGGCTGGCGACCGTCAAAAGCCCCGCACTTGGCCGGCGTACCGACCTCTCGTTCTGGATTCCCGATGCGGCGCGGATCTCGACGCTGCTGATTTTGCTGCACGGGGTCTACGGCAGTCACTGGGTCTGGACGCAGAAAGCCGGCGCGCATCGCGTAGCGCAGCAGCTTTTGACTGCGCAGGACATTGGCCCCATGGTCATCGCCATGCCGAGCGATGGGCTTGAGCGCGATGGCAGCGCGTATCTCACGTGGCCCTCCCTGCCGCTTCAACCCTCTGCAGATCTCGAGCACTTTCTACTCGAAGAGGTTCCAGCCATCGCTCACCTTGCCGCGCCTGCACTCCAGCCAGGTGCGAAAGTAGCGATTGCCGGCCTCTCCATGGGCGGCTACGGCGCGCTTCGCCTGGGTGCAAAGTACCCGCAGCGCTTCTGTGCTGTCAGCGCCCACTCGGCAATCACAAACGTCGACGATTTGATGCCGTTCGTGGAGGAGCCCATGGCGGACTACCTCACCTGCGCCTCTCGCGAGGAGCTGGACGTTCTCTTCTGGATGCGCCGCAACCGCGCCTCGCTCCCACCGGTGCGTTTCGATTGCGGCATCTCCGACACGCTGCTGGACAGCAATCGGCGACTGCACCAGGCTCTGGACGCGGACGGCATCGCCCACGTGTACCAGGAGTTCGCGGGCGGTCATGCATGGCCGTACTGGCACACCCATCTCAGCATTACCCTACGGTTCGTCGACCGGCACAGCCGCGGAGTTATTCCCGTATGAACGTCTCCCGCCCCCTGTCTGTTCTCTTGCTTGCCCTGCTTCCCTCGCTCTGGGCGCAGCAATCCTCTCCTTCAGCCACCATTCACGTGGACCCCCGCCACGTTCTCCATTCCGTCAGCCCCCGCATGTACGCCTCCTTTGTTGAGATGATGGCCGAGGACGTCAAACGTGGTCTTACCGCAGAGATGCTGCTCGACCGCTCCTTTGAGCAGCCGTCCGACTACCTCAACCTGCCCGCCTCCTGGCAGCTGGAGCCGGACGAACGCAACGACAACGTCGGCGCCATCAAGTTTGCGCAGGTCGCAGAAGACGCATACCCACCCACCGATGAAGCGACAAAGCAGCCCAACCACGCGCTGCGCATCACGCTCAACCCGGGCAACATTACCGACGCACGTCGGGGCCTGTCGCAGGGCGGGCTTTCGCTGACAGCCGGTGCCGTCTACCGCGGTTCCTTCTGGGCGAAAACTCCGTCCACCAGTGCGTACACCGGCAAGGTGCGCGTCGCTCTGGAAGAAAACAACACCGACGGCAGGACCTATGCCGAAGCCACGCTGGCCGGGCCGACAGGTGACTGGCAGCAGTACGTCTTCAGCCTCAAGCCCACCGACACCGACCGCTTCGCCAAGTTCAGCATTCTTTTTGACGGTAAAGGCACCCTGCTGCTCGACCAGCTTTCCTTGGAGCCCGCGGATGCACGGGGCCAGGTTCGTCCTGATTCCGAGGCCATGATCGCGCGCCTTCACCCATCCTTCATGCGCTGGCCCGGAGGCAACGTGGCGCAGGATTATCACTGGCGATGGGGTATCGGCCCCCGTGACCTTCGGCCCGTTTGGATCAACCGCAGTTGGAGCAACGCGCCCGAACCGGATGACCTCGGGACCGACGAATACCTTGCGCTCTGTGAGCGCCTGCACATTGAGCCAAGCATCACCGTCAACGTCGACGGCGCTGGCGCAACCCCGGAAGAAGCTGCAGCCTGGGTCGAGTACGTCAACGGACCCGCAACGTCCAGGTACGGCGCCATGCGTGCGGCAAACGGGCACGCTCTGCCCTACAACGTGCGCCAGTGGGAGCTTGGGAACGAAATCTTCGGCGACTGGGTGCGTGGTCACGTCACAGCGGAGCAGTACGCCCAAGCCGCTGTTCGCTACGCCAGGGCCATGCGTGCCGTCGACCCGGACCTTCGCCTCATCGCCGTCGGCGAAGGTATCTTCCCGAACAGTGACGCCTGGAACACCGCCGTCCTCCGCATTGCCGGCCCTCAAATTCAGTACCTCGCCGTGCACGACTACACGTCGCAGTCGCAAAACGCGAGTTCCCCCAATCCGCGCAATGCCATGATGCAACGCGCCGGCCAGTTTGAAGCCAACTACCGCCACATGGGCGACCTCATCCAGCAGTTTGCGCCGGGCCGCAACCTCGAGCTCATCGTCAACGAATGGAACCTCTTCTACGACGCGGCCACGATCCAGTCCATGGAAGGCGCCGTCTATGCTGCCCGCATGATGAACGGCTTTGAGCGGGAGGGTGACGTCGTCGAGGCTAACTCCATCTCCGATCTGCTCAATGGCTGGGTGGGAGGCATCATCCAGGCCAGCAGAGACCGCGTCTACGGCACACCCCAGTACTACGCCGTGCAACTGTATCGCGAGCATCTCGGCACCGATCTTCTTGCGACCGCGGTCACATCTCCGGTTCTCGCCGAAGGCCTGCAAGCCCTCGATGGCATCGCAACACGGTCGCAGGACGGGCAGCTCCTGTACGTCAAGATGTCGAACGCAGACGCCGCCCGCACGGTGCCGACCGTGGTCGACGTCGCCGGTATCAGCAAGCTGGGCGTCGTCACGCTCGATTTCCTCGCCGCTGCGCCGGGCAAGTCCCGCAACACCTTCAGCGCTCCCACAACCATCGTGCCTGCCAGGAGCACGCTGCACTGCTCCGCAGCATGCACCCTTAATCTCCCGCCGGCATCGGTCGCCATTCTCACGATTCGCCTTCGCCCGTAGCGCAAGACACCGAAGCGCAAGACACCGTAGCGCAAGACACCGAAGCGCAAGACCTGCCTGCACACCTTGAACCGACCAACACCTCCACGTCACTCCACCTCTTCCAGCAGAATCAGCCCCCGCTTCAGCGCCAGCACTGCGGCTTCCGTTCGATCGCGCGCATGCAGCTTCGCCAGAATGCTGTTGACATGGTTTCTCGCGGTAAATTCACTAATGCAGAGTTGTGTCGCAATCTCTTTGGTGGTGTTTCCCCGCACCACGCCACGCAGAATCTCCAGTTCCCGGGTCGTCAGCTGCTCCCGCTTCTTGCGATCGTGACTGCGCGCTGCGATGTCCGCAGGCAGCGACCGCTTGCCCGCAAACACCCGCTTCACCGCATGATCAATCTCCTCCGGCGAGGCACTCTTCCGCACAAACCCGTGCGCACCCGCATCCAGTGCATGAAAGATCTCCTCGTCCATCTCGAAGCTGGAGATGAGCAGCAGACGTGTCGCTGGCCACCGGTCGCGACCGGCGCAAGGCATTGCGGGCCGCCCAGCCCCGGCATCCGGAGGTCCAGCAGCAGCACATCGGGCAACAGCTCTTTGGCCGCATGCAGCAGGGCGGCCCCGCTGCTGAATGTCCCCACCACGTCGAACTCGTCGTTGCACGAAAGCATGCTGCGCAGCCCGACGAGCACCGCCGGGTGATCGTCCACAATGCAGATCCGGATGCGACGTGCATCCCCGTGGTCAGTATTGCCGCGCACGGCCGCACCCTTGCCCACCTCACTCGCTTCGCTCATCCCATCATCCTCTTCAACACGGCAGCCGGCTGCCATGGCTTGTGCCGTACCTGCATCGGCAGGGTAACCTCCAGCGAGCAGCCCTGTTGCGGCTGGCTCTGCACCTGGAGCGAGCCTCCCTGCGAAGCAGCCCGCGACCGCATGCCCAGCAGCCCAAAGCCTCGCCCCGCACGCACACGCGCCTCAAAGCCGCATCCGTCATCGCGAACACACAGGCGAACACGTGCCTGCTCAAACACAAGACGGAGTTCGATCACCGACGGCGCCGCATGCCGCACGGCGTTGGTAATTGCCTCGTGGCCGATGCGCAGCAGAACCTGTTTCATCGCGGTCGGCAGTTCCACCGGCTCGCCGATTGACTGCACGGTCGTCCGCACAGAGCCACCCTGTGTCAGCGTGATCGCCTGTTGTCGCAGGCTCTCCAGCAGATCGCTTTCGGTGTCTTCGCTCGGCTTTAACATGGCAATGGTCCGGCGCGCGTCTTCGTGGCTGTGGGTCACCATGCCGATCGCCACCTGGACATGCTCCTGCATCACCGGGTCGGGTGCGCGCTTGCTCAGCACGCGATGTACGGAATGCAACTGAAAGGCGATGCCTGCGAATGACTGCGCCAGGGTATCGTGCAGGTCGTGTGCCACACGCATCCTCTCTTCCAGGATCAGGGCAAAGCGCCAGCGTTCCACACGTCTCCACACCAGCAGGATCACGGCGCCGAGCAGCACCAGAAAAAGGCTCAGCAGAAACACGTGATCGCCGGTCCAGAAGGGTGGACCCGCAAGCAGTTCCACATCCTGGGGTGAGCGAAGCAGCAGGTGAAACGGCACCTGCATCTGCGCTGTGCTTCCGCTCATCAGGCAGACCCCACGCACCTTCAGCAGCGAGCCGGTCTGCCAGGCCGCCCCGTTCTTGGCCAGGGCAGACAACGGTTGCTCCGCGGTAAAAATCTGGTGCGCATTGCGCAACCACAACACCAGGCTTCCGTCCTGCACCGCGCGTGACACAAGCGTACCGACCGTCTCCACAAACTGCCGGTCATAGTCGCCGGATGCTGCAAGTGCCGGTGTAACGGACAGTGGCGGGTCGGGCACTCGCACCCGCAGCACGCGCAGGCTCGACGCCGCAATTCTCGGGGAGTAGCGGCCAAGGCTGACCCTGCCCCGCACCTCGACCTCGTCGCCCACCCGGAGCGCATCGGCAGCGCGACCCGCCAACACCTCGGCCCCCCGGCTGTTGTCCTGCATGTAAAAGGTCGATCCTGTATGCGTTACGATGCCCCGCACCGTCTGCAGGTCGGGTGCTCCGTCTGCCTGGAAGCGCAGGTCGCCGATCGCCACCGGTTCACCCGTCTGCGCCTGGCCGGGTGCGCCAGCAAAGGCTGCAACCGGCCAGGCCAGCAGCGCAGTCACAAGGCCACGGCAAACGCGCGGGGACCACCTCATTCCCGCGCCCTTGCCTGCACGTTGCGCCAGCTTCCGCCCGCGGCAAAGCTGCGCAGGCCGAAACGCCCCTTCCGCATACAGGCCGCATCGTCCTCCACCTCTGCGCGCGCAAGCACCTTGCCGCTCATGTCCCGTGCTTCCGCCGTAAACCTGCATCCCTGTGCCCAGACCGTCATGTGATACCACGTGCCGGCACGCACACCCTGTGCAATCTGCACACGGCGCAACGGCGTAAATCCAAAGTCCATGCGGCTCAGCAGCAACTGGTCCGGCAGCCGGATACCGGCATAGTACCCATGGAACGCGTTGGTTCCCTCTTCTTCGTCCGACACGCGCACAAGCAGGCCGGCATCCCCAAAGCTGCTGGTCAATCGAACGTCCGCATCCAGCGTCATGTCCGCCGTGCGTGGATCACCCGTTACCGCCTTTGCGCCGGTATCGTCGGAAGCATTCGTCAACTCGCCGGACGCAACGCTCCAGTCGCCGCCATACACCTTCCACTCGGAGAGGCTGTCCTTGGCAAAGTGATCGCGATACGGCAGGCCGTTCGACCCCATGCGGATCGCTGCGGCAACCCCCATGCAGAGCACCACGAGTGCGCCAAGTCCCACCATCACTCGCCGCTTGATAGGGCGCGTCATCGGTCGAACCCGGTGTAGGGGCGCAAAAATTGCCGGGTCGCCGCATCATCCAGGTTGCCTTGCTGCACCAGCAGGGGTCGCACCATCACATGCCGCATGGTCGCCCTGTGCTGCTTCACGGCAACCAGCATCTCTGCGGCCTGGTAGCCGATCTGAAACGCATTCTGGGCCACGAGTCCGGCAATTTCTCCACGTCGGACGGGTGGGTACAGGTCGTCGTCCTGGTCGCAGCCAACCACTTGAATCCGGTGCAGCAGACCCTGCTGCTGCAGCGTGGCATACACGGCGCGGGTCGCGGACAGACTTGCCGTAAAGATGGTCAGCATCGACGGTTCCCGCCGAATCGCCCGTACCAACTCGCTCTCCGACCTGCCGCCCGGTCCCACAGTGTCATCCAGCTTGAGCGCGATTCTTACGGCATGGGTGCGGTGGAGTTCTGCCTCAAACGCTTCAATGCGCTCGACCACGCGTGTGCTCGCCGCGTTCATGCCGACAACTGCCACACTGCCGTTGGCATGCGACATGCGCTCGACCAGCGCCGCCGCTACCTTGCCGGCTTCCGCCTCATCACTGGTAACGCTGCCGATCTCCGGGCCCAGCGGAATTGCGAGTCCATCATCGGCAATCACAATGGGCACATGGCTCCGCTGCGTCTGCTGCACCACGGGAATCAGGGCCGAGCCATGCGCGGGCACCAGCACGATGCCGGATACCCCAAGTGCAATTTGCCGGTCGATCAGGTCCATCTGCCGTTCGGCATCGTCCGGGTGCGTGGGTGCGTTCCAGTACCAGTCCATGTGGGCCTGCGCTGTCGCCGCGACCACGCCGGCGTGAACGCTCTTCCACAACTCCGACGTAGTCAGCGGTGTAATCAGGGCAATCGTATTTGCATGCGGCGACCCCCCACATGACTGAACCGTCGCACACAGGCCGCAGACGCCCAGCGTGGTGCACAGCGCCCGCGCTACCCAGGCAAGACATCCCGGTCTGCCCGGCTCGACCTCTGCCCGCTTGCGCCACGCCATGGTTGATAGGGATACCACCTTCGCCAAGGGGGTGTCACGGCAAGATGTTGGCGCATGGTTCATTTGAACCATGCGCACCGTCACAGCGCTTCCGTAGGATGCTCGCGATCGAGAGATGCACCCGGCGGCTTCCGCAGAAACGCAGCGAGTCGTCCTCACTCTTTTGGAGGCACCATGAAGGCCCGTTTCACCCCACGCATCGCAGGTGCGACACGCCCTGTCAAAAAGTCGATTGCACTCGCTTCCGCGCTCCTCTCCACCCTGCCGTTTGCCGGCACGGCCGTGGCCCAGGTGGGAACCACGGCATCCGTCTCCGGTTCCGCGACCGACGAGAGCGGCGCATCCCTCGCCGGCGCCAGCGTCACCATCCACAACACCGACACCGGCATCGACCGCGTCACCCAGACCGGTGCGGGCGGCAGCTATTCCGTCTCGCAGCTGCAGCCCGGTCACTACACGCTCAGCGTCTCCGACCCCGGCTTCAAGGTCTTCCAGCAGCAGAACATCACGCTCACCATCGGCCAGATCGCCCAGATCGACGCCCACCTCGAAATTGGAACGCAGCAGGAGCAGGTCACCGTCACTGCCGGCGCGCCCGCCATCCAGACGGAAGACGCCTCCGTCGGTCTTGTCATCGACTCGGCAACCATCACGGACACACCCCTGAACGGACGCCTCGGCATCACCGGCCTGCTTGCGCTCGCACCCGGCATTCAGGCTGCGGGTAGTCAGGACCAGATTCCCGTCTTTGGCATCACGCCGGCCATCAACAGCGGCGCTCGAAACGCCTACGGTGCGGTTGGTTTTGTGCTCGACGGCGGCGTCAACATGAACCTCGGCCTGCAGCGGCCCCTGGGCGAGGTTCCCCCGCTCGATGGCATCGCCGAGTTCAAGGTCATCTCGACCAACGCTCCCGCCGAGTACAACCAGGCCACCCAGATCATCGTCGTCAGCAAGGGCGGGGCCAACCAGTTCCATGGAACGCTGCTGGAATTCAACCGCATCGCTGCCACGGCGGCAAAGTTCTACTTCGCTGGCGCGCAGCCCAAGCCCAAGTTCATTCGCAATGAATTCGGCGGCAACTTCTCCGGCCCCATCCTCATTCCGCGCCTCTACAACGGCCGCGACCGGTCCTTCTTCTTCTTCAACTACGAAGGCTTTCGCCTGAAGCAGGCAAACAACCTCAATTCGCAGCTGCCTTCGGCGCGCGCGCGCGCCGGCGCCTTCGGGGAGTTGTCCACCCTTGTCCTCAAACACCCGCTCACGGGTCTGCCGTTCCCCGGCAATGTCATTCCCGCAAACCGCATCAACACCGTCGACCAGCGTCTGCAGAACGTGCTCTATCCCCTGCCGACCGTTGCCGGGACGGGTACAAACACCTTCGAGGTCGTGCCGTTTTCGCAGTCCGTCGATCGCTACTCCTTCCGGCTCGACCATAAAGCCAATGACAGCAACCAGTTCAGGGCGACCTATATTGCGGGGCTTTATGGTCCCAATCCAACTACCGGCGCCACAAGCCGTTACGGCGGCATGGCAGGCATCGGCGAACGCAACATGAACACCGTCCTCGGCTGGACACACATTTTTTCCCCCACCGTGGTCGGCGACCTGACCGCGGCCTATCTCCACCTTCCCGTCTTCCGTACCCCGCAGAATGTGGGCACGGACTTTTCCTCGATCATTCCCGGCCTGGGTACGGAGGTCATTCAGGGCGCGCCGCAGATTGCGATCAGCAACATCACCACCGTCAGCGAGCAGGGCAGCAAGGTTCTCGGCCAGGACCTGCAACTGATCGGAAATCTGAACAAGACGGCCGGCCGCCACAACCTCAAGATCGGCTTTTCGTACCTGCACGACAGCACCGCCAACCTCATTGCGTCGGCTCCGCAGCGTGGCGCCTACAACTTCAACGGCCAGTATTCCGGCAACGCCTATGCGGACTTTCTGCTGGGCTATCCCTCCACCACGCAAAAGCCCAATCCCAATACGCAGATTCTGCGAAACGTGTCTCACCAGGCCGGCATCTTCGTCCAGGACGACTGGCGTGCCACCAGAACCCTGACGCTGAACCTGGGCCTGCGCTACGACCTGCAGCACATCAATGACAGCCCCTACGGCAACAACGCGCTCTACATCCCGGAACTGAAGCAGATTGTCATCTTCGGGTCCAAGTATCCGGCAGCCAATGCGCCACAGCCCGTGCTCCCCGGCTTCCTGAGTCTGCCCATCGCATTCGCGTCCCAGGTGGGTCTGCCCAACAGCCTGTTCGACTACTTGGGGCAGCCCAACAAGAACGTCGCCCCGCGGTTCGGCTTTGCCTACCAGGCTCAGCCAAGGACCGTTCTTCGGGGTGGGTTCGGTCTCTTCTACAACCTGGTGCCGGAGTATTACATCCAGGCAAACGCGTTTGAGAACATCCCCTTCTTCGGCGTGCAGACCTTCTCCCAACCCGCCGGCGCACCAACACTCACGATGTATGCCCCCTTCGGCGGCACAGGCGCGTTTGCCTCCAATCCCAACGTCAACGCGCAGGCCAAAACCAAGGTTCCCTATGCGGAGCAGTACAACCTGGCGGTGGAACAGCAGGTCGGCAAAACAATGTCGATCCGCGTCGGCTACGTCGGCCAGCGCAATCTGAAGCAGAACAACTCTTCCGGCGGCAGCCCAAACATCACGCCCGATCTGAACCAGCCCGTACCCGCCGCCGGCCCGGTACAGCCCCGCAGGCCGATCCAGCCCTTCGCCAGCATCTTCCTCACCCAGGACCCGATCTTTCACACCACCAGCAACGCACTGCAGATTGGCGTGCACAAACGCTTCGAGAACGGCTTCCAGCTGAATGCCGAGTATGAGTACATTCGTGTCCTTGGAACCGAAAACTTCGTCAACCCCATGAACACCGGCGACTCCTACGGCAACATTGGCGGCATCACGCCGCAAACCCTCAATGTCAGTTACTCGTACGTGTTGCCGTTCGGCCGGAACCAGCGGTTCCTTGCGGCTACACCGCAATGGGTCGACCATCTGATCGATGGATTCGAGATCTCCGGCATCACGCAGTATCAGGGCGGCCAGCCGTTTTCTGTGGGGTACAACACCAGCGTGCAGGGCTCGTACAACAGCCGCGCCAATCGTGTGTATGGCGTTGCCCTCTATCCTTCCAACAAGACCAGGGCGCAGTTCTTCAATCCTGCTGCGTTTGCCGCACCCCTGCCCTTCACCTATGGAAACTCGGCCTATAACCTGCTGTTTGGGCCACGCTACCAGGAGTGGGACATCAGCCTTGCCAAGAACACCAACCTCGGCGAACGCGCCAAGCTCCAGCTGCGGGTCGACACCTTCAACACCTTCAACCATCCCAACTTTGCCAATCCCAATGCGACGCTGAGCAATCCAAGTACCTTCGGTCGCATTACCAGCACCACGGGTGAGCCGCGCACCCTGGCGCTCGGTGCAAAGCTGCAGTTCTAGCGTCGCTGCACCGGGGGTGGAGCAGGGACGGCCCCGCCTAACCTTCCCGCCCGGCAACGTCCTCAACCAGCAGCACTCGCGTAAAGTTTTTCAGGAGGAGCACTCTTGCAAGCCCTTTCCGCACTCCTTGCAGCAGTGACGCTGCTGCCACCGGCCATGGCGGCCCAGGCGGCGGCCGCCCTCGGGGCTGCGCCCCTTGCCCCGGCGAAACCCGTCGTTTACTACACAGACACATCACGCACGGGCAAGCCCTTCGTCAAGGATCCTTCAGTCATCCAGTTTCACGGCACGTTCTTCCTCTACTACACATTGCCGCCCAAGCTGGACGTGCACACCGCGCGAAACGTGGAAGGCAGCGGCTGGGGCATCGGCATCGCTACCAGCAAGGACCTGATCCACTGGCAGAAGGCAGGTGAAATCACACCCGAGCAGCCCGTGGAGCAGGACGGCATCGTGGCACCCGGCGCACGGGTCATCCGCGGCCAGGTCCATGTCTTCTATCAAAGCTACGGTCACGGCGCAAAGGACGCCATCTGTCACGCCACTTCGTCCGATGGTCTGCACTTCACCCATGATGCTTCCAACCCCGTGTACCGTCCGACGCACATGCCGTGGAGCGTTGGCCGCGCCATCGACGCGGAGGTATACCTGGACGAGCCTTCGGGCAAGGCGTTTCTGTACTTCGCAACCCGGGACCCGCAGATGAGGCGTCAGCTGATCGGCATGGCAAAGGCGGATCTGTCGTCCACCTTTGGCGCAGGCACATGGACAGATGTAAGCCTTGCAGGACCGTTGCTGCAGCCGGAGCTCCCCTGGGAGCAGCTCTGTATCGAGGCACCCTCAGTCCTCAAGCGCGGTTCGACCTACTACCTGTTCTACGCCGGCGCCTACAACAATGTGCCGCAGCAGATTGGCGTTGCCGGCAGCACCGACGGCGAGCACTGGACACGGCTTTCTGACAAGCCCCTGCTTGCGAATGGAGCTCCTGGAACATGGAACTCTTCAGAGTCCGGGCACCCCGGCATCTTTAGGCTCCGGGACAGGACGTACCTCTTTTACCAGGGCAATGACGACGGCGGAAAGACGTACTACATCAGCATGGTCGAGATTCTATGGAAAGACGGCAAGCCCTACGTGAACCCGGCACCGCCGCAGCCCGCCCAGCCCGACAGGGAGTAGCGCAGACCAGGGACGAACCAGCAAGGACAAAACGCGCCGAGCGCTGCCACACCTCTGTCGCCCAGCGCTGGCTTCGTGGCGTCTGCCCAGCCAGCAAACGTCAACGCCACGTCGAGCCTGAGCACGGGTGCGCCGCGGCAGGCTCACTTCCTGTGCCGGCTGCATCTGATGCATCAGGGTGCATATGAAAGTCTTGGTCATTGGTGCAGGCGGTGAAACGGGCGAGGCGGTCGTCGAGCAGGCATTGGCGCTCGGCCATGAAGTCACTGCTTTTGTCCATAGCTCGGCGGAGTACAAGCGCACGGGCCTTCGCGTCGTTGCAGGCGACGCCCGGGACCGCGCAGCCATGCTGGAAGCCGTTCGTGGACAGGAGGCCGTGCTCGACACGCTGGGCAGCCACATTCCCTTCCTGCACACCACACTTGAGACCGACACGGCTCTGAACGTCATGGACGCAATGCAGGAGGCCGGAGTCCGGCGCCTGATCGTCGTCTCCACCATCGGCGAGGGAGACAGTACCAGCAACGTCCACTCCTATTACAAGCACCTTTTCATGCCAACCCTGTTGCGCGGCGTCATGCAGGACAAAGCCGGTCTTGAAGCAGCAGTCAAGCACAGCACGCTGGACTGGATCATCATCCGTCCGGCGGGCCTCTCAAACGGCGAGCCGAAAGGCATCCGCATTGTGCATCCGGAAACCGGGGAAAAGGTACGGTTCATCACCCGTGCCGATGTTGCCCAGTTCATGCTGGAGCAATTGACCAGCGACCTGTACCTGCACCAGGCGGTCGGCATCGCGAATCGCGAGGAGTAGTGCCGACCACGCATTGCTACTGCGATGAACTTCCGAGACCCTGGCGTGCTGCCGTAAGCAGCGCTCCCTGTGCGGTGTCGTTCGAAAGCTCCCAGATCATCAACCCACCCAGGTGTTGCTCCAGCGCATAGGCACCCTTGGCCCTGACACTGTCCTGATCGTCAAACGTCCAGAAGGCGTCTCCATCGAACAGCCAGGGCGTGTGCGATACGGCATCCCGGTAGACCCTGGAGGTGGGCACCAGGGAGGCAATGTAGCGGTACGGCCGGTCGCCGCGGACCGGTGTCCCTTCCTGAAAGACGCCGCTGGCAACGTCCGGAACCTGGGTCCATCCATACCCGTAGAACGGCACGCCAACAAGGAGTTCCTCTGCCGGCACACCCGCCGTCAAAAACGCCTGCACCGAGCCGGCGACACCGCCGCTCGGCGGAGGACGCGGCGCCAGCGCACGCGCCGGCAGATTGCCGACAGGAACGGCAGCCTCGGCGGACGGTGTCGTGCTTGCCGTTGGATTTCCGCCGGTGGGAGTCGGTACGAGCGCGGGTGCGGTGGCTGCATTCGCCGCGTTGGTCGCGTTGCTGGGGTCCTCGGGAGCGGGAAAGCGATACAGCGGCGCAATAAACCCCGTCGTCTGCATCCACGGGCCGGCCATGTCATAGGTCATCAGGCCAATCTCGTCGACGCGCGCCGCAACGGCGGCAAAGTCAACCCCCTGGTACATGCGAGGACTTGGCCCAACGGCTACCGACAGCACAAGGCCGGGCCGCACCAGGTCCATCTGGTGGCGAAACTCGGTCAGCAGGGCCAGAAAGTTGTCCGCGTCGACGCCTGAGGGGTACTCCCAGTCAAGGTCGATGCCATCGAAGAGCCCAGGCACGTTTACGTTCTGCGCCAGGTTTCCTCTCACAAACAGATCGACACAGGAGGCAACAAACGCCTGCCGGTTTTCAGGCTGCGCATCGAACGCAAAATCAGGCGCGTGCCCTTCCAGGGAGATCACGGCCTTGAGGTGCGGAAACGCGTGCTTGAGTTCGGCAAGCTGGTGAAAGTGACCGCGAAACGGCGAAGCAGAAGCGTCCGGCGTACCGTCGACCGACTCGGACGCGCTGAAGCTGTGGTTCAGGTCGGCATTCGGATCGGCCACGGAACACCGCCCGCCCGTCACAAAAGCCTGGGCGTAGTTCAACTGGTCGAGCATCCCTGCCTTGTTGTCCAGGGCAAGGTCTTTCAGGGTGGACTGGGGGTCGCTGTACAGACCCCACTGGCCGAAATAGCCGACCAGCATTGCTTTGCGACGGTCCTTCTGCCCGAAGCCGGACCACGGCAGCCCAACCACAAAGAGGAGCAGGAGGAGACTTGCGACACGTTTGGCTTGCACACGTCATTAGACGGGGCTCAGGATTCGGAGACGCGCGGCAGGTCACGCCATCCTGGTGCGCCGCAGGCTACTTCGTCCCGCCCAGGTTCAACGACTGCCTGGAGAGCGCCCCATCGGCCGCAGAGACATGCTGGTCCATCACCTGCTGGTACACCCGCTCCAGGCTACCCGGACCGATGCTTACCTTTCCCCGAAACGGGTTATCCAGCGTGCCGACCAGAAAAACCATCAGGCCGAGCAGGGTGCTCAGCAGGACGGTCATCCAGACGTGCATCTTGAAGCTGGGTGCGTCGAAAAACAACGTGGTCGTCACGGTAATCAGTCCACCCAGAATCACCAGCGACCACAGCGACGCGGGCATGCCGCTGTTCACCGTCTCCAGCCGGCCCCGACGCGCTTCCACCAGGTTGTTGAACACCTGGTACGCCTGTCCGGTCACAATCTTTTCCCGCTCCGTCTTTGGTTCAAACATCAGCAGGTCCGCCTGGAACTGTTCCAGTTTCGGGCCGGATCCATAGGGAATGATGCCGCGCCGTTGTTCCGGCCAGCTGACATCGATCACCTCACGCACATAGGCGCGCAGGTCGTCGTCCAGGGTCGTTCTGAGCGGGTTCGGAAAGCTGTTGGCATCCCGGTACAGGCTGGCGACGATCTGCGCCTCATGGTCGACCTTGTCCTGAGTGTTCGAAAAGTTGGTCCAGGTAGCCACGGCAAGCAGGCCAAGCGTAATGCCGTAAAAGACGGTAATGGCGGCCAGAAAATAACTCACCAGATCGTTATGCGAGTGATCCTGCTCATGTTGCCGCCTCACCCAGGCCCGTGTCGTCCAGAGCCCGACCAGCCCAAAGAGCGTGAAGAACAGCACAACGACAACTCCAAATAACCAGTTCGGCAGATCGTAGAGCCAGTACAGCTTCACGTGTGGCATACCTTCATTGTCGCCGATTCAAAATCGCGTGCGTCCCTGGTGGTTTGGCTCCCCACCCGTCAGGCTGTCTTAAAAGACACCGGCTGGCATCAGGGTAGTGTCTTCAGGATGAAGCGCCAGGAAACATCCACCGCGCGCGTGGAGAAAACCAACTGGTCGCCTATGAACGATATCGGGCCCGGGGGTGTCCGTGAGATTTCACCAGGCCTTCATCTTTCCCCATGCACCCTGCTTTATCGTAAGGCGTCAACTCAAGCCGAGAGGTTCTGCATGGCAACTACTGCTCCCGTCGCCCCCTCCTCCATCCTGGATCAGAAGCTCAAGGACAGTCCCCCGGCCAAATGGGGTGTGGCTGCCTTTGCAATCGTCATGCTTGGCGGCATCATCTACATCATCACTCGCCTGTCGATCGATCTCAGCCCCGTCCACCAGGCCTCCATCTTCCCCTACGTTTTGCTGGGCGTTGCGCTTCTTATCGCCCTCGGCTTCGAGTTCGTCAACGGCTTTCACGACACCGCCAACGCCGTCGCC
>CAXUHM010000009.1:97458-113708 GCA_964250935.1 uncultured Terriglobus sp. | reverse complement strand
GGAACGACCGTTTCGGCTGCCTGTTCTCAGGAGATGTTGAATCGTGATGAAGCCTAGTATCACCAACGAGCTTCGACGGCCGAAACTGACCGATGACAGCGCGAAACGGTACCTTCAAAGACCCATTTGCGCCGCGGCCCACCCGGCTTCGCGGAGTGTTTTCGCTACACCTCTGGCGTCACGGCGACATTATGAAATTCGGTAATCCACCAAACGCCCGACTCCTTGACGAGGACCAGCAACAGTCTGTTCCGCAGGATCCCGTCTTTCCCGACCGGAAGTCCGGGGTAGACCTTTTGAAATCCACTAAGCTCTCCGGCGCAATCGACGACGGCGACGTCCGGCCGGATGAAGCGCAGCTTCGTGATTGAGCTTTTCCCCGTTGCACCCTTGAAGAAAGTCTCCGCGATTTCCCTATGGCGTTTGCTGAATTCCTCGCGGCCAAAGCGCACCGTGCCGAAGATGTTGGTAAAACTGACGTCTTCGGTTACATGGTCCGAGGGATTGGAGTGCACCAGAGCTTCAATAGCCGTGATGTCCTCCGAAGAACCTCCGACGGCCGCAGTCTGGGCGAAGGCGGGTGTTCCAACACTTTCGCCGGACAAAACGAACAGCACAAACCAGATCCAGAACAATTTCTTCATAAAAGTTCCTTAACGTGAAATGAGTGGCCGTTGCATTTCTCTCTGATTTCCTGCGGCCGCTATTGCTGGTTCAGGGTAGGGTCCGGGTGCCCGTAGACGGCACCGCCGTCAATGCCGACATAGGTGGCCTGCCGGGCGATTGCAATCCAGCCGTCGCCGCTCTTCTGCCACACATCGGTATAGCGGCGCTTCAGCGGTTGGCCGGCCATGGGGCCATTGGCCATCACGACCTCTTCATGGCCCATCGTGACAGCGAGGTCATTCGTGACAAAGAAGGCTTCAGGGGTGACCTTGCCGCTTTCATATTTGAGCTTGTCTTCTCGCATGGCCGCGAAAACAAGCTCGCGCGTCAGGATACGGTTGCCCGGGCTGTTGACGACGAAGCTGGGGGACCAGAGCTTTTCCAGTGCGGCAAAGTCATTGGTCGCGATCGCACGGCCGGCGGCGCGGCTGTCGGATTCAATCTGCTTGTGGATCGCCGCAGTTTCCGGGGTGTCGGGCGGCGCAGTGTAGGTGGTCGGCACAAAACCGGCGAGGATGCCTCCGTCAAAGCCGATGTACGTGCCCTGGCGTGCGACCATCAGCCAGTCATCGCCGGACCGCTGGTAGATTTCAGTGGCGCGACGAACCAGACGCTTGCCCGCCATAGGACCGGCGGCCATCACGAGGTTTTCGTGGCCCATCCGGATCGCGGTGCCATTGGTTACGGTAAACAACTCCGTTGTGGCCTTGAGGCTGGTGTAATTAAGGCCCCCATGATTCATGGAATCGATGACCTGTTCGCGGCCGACAATCAGGTTAGCGGGGTTGTTGACGATCAAGTTGGGAGACCAGTATTTCCTGATGACCTCAAAATCACGGGTAGCGATGGCTTTGGCGACGAGCGCACCCTCGGCCTCGATCCTGGTTTGGGCGGCTGCGACATCGGGCGACGTACTTTGAGCTCGGGCCGTTCCTGCTTGCTGGCTGGTCACAATTCCCACCAGCACCAAGGCCAGCATCGTCAACATTTTCTTATGCGGTAACGTCTTGCAAACATGGAGCTTCGTTGGGGATGGGATACGATGCACTTGGATTGCCTCCTGCGCTCTTGAGCACGAGATCATTTTGCCTAATCTCACCAAAACCGTCGCGCGATTCGCATGAATGTCTTCCTAGGTTTTTCCTAGGGCCGCATGATTCGTGCAACATTGGGGTCCCGGTTGGTCTATCTGTTTGGAAACTTCGAACTGAACGATTCAGACTTCTGCCTCTTTCAAGAGGGCCGCAGGGTGCCGATCGAACCCCGGGCGCTGCGGGTTCTGCTTCTCTTCGTCCAGAACCCGGGCAAGCTCCTTACCAAGGACGTCCTTCTTGAGACCGTCTGGAAGACCACCTTTGTGGAAGAAAGCACGCTGACCCGCGCCGTTGCGATCTTGCGCAAGCAGCTGGGAGATGACCCACGCGCTCCAACCTATGTTGAGACCATCCCGACCTTGGGCTACCGCTTCATTGCTCCGGTCAAGACCTCGTCGGCACACGAAGGTGGCGAAACTCCGGACGATGCAGGTGTCCCTGCGGGCCAAACCGAAGTGCTGGGGAAGCCTCTGCCCACGCCAGAAGCCGACGAAACTCCCGGCGCGGCCATCTTTGGGGCCGTGGAGGGAGGAGCGCTTCAGAGGGGGCAGGCGACCGCCCCTTTCTCGCGGAGGCTGCTCGGCAAGTTCCTCCAAGGGAGCCTGGTGCTGCTGCTCTTGCTCTCGGCCGCAGGGGGAACACTGCTCTGGAAGAAGCTTCTCCACCGGCCAATGCCCACGGAGAAGCAAACAATCGTCCTGAGCGATTTCAACAACTCTACGGGTGATCCCGTGTTCGACGGAACCCTTCGCGAGGGATTCACTGTTCAGTTGGAGCAGTCTCCCATGCTCAGCCTCGTCTCTGACCAGCGCATTCGGGATACCCTCCGCCTGATGAACCGGCCCCCGGAATCGCGCTTGACCGCAGAGGTGGCTCGTGAGGTTTGTCAGCGGACCGATAGCGCCGCCATGCTCGACGGCTCGGTAGCCTTGCTTGGCAGTCAGTATGTCCTCACCCTCCACGCCACCAACTGCACCACTGGAGACATCCTGGATACGGAGCAGGTCCCGGCTGCCCGGAAAGAGGATGTGCTTCGTGCACTCAGCACGATTGCCAGCAGCCTCAGGGGGCATTTGGGTGAGGCGGTCGCTTCGATCGACAAACTCGACACGCCCTTGGACGAGGCTACAACGTCTTCCCTCGATGCCCTGAAGGCGTTGAGCGAATCGAATCGGGTGGAGAATCAGAGCGGCAGCGCAGCCGCGATCCCATTTGCACTACGCGCCGTTCAACTGGATCCCACGTTTGCGACGGCCTGGGCCATCCTGGGACGATTGTACGGGGATATCGGTCAGGAACGGTCTTCTGCCGAGAGCACCGCCAGGGCCTATGAATTCCGCGACCATGCGAGCGAGCACGAGAGATTTTTCATCGTCGCTTCGTATGACCTGCAGGTTACGGGAAATCTTGAAAAGGCAGAGCAGACCTGCGAGACCTGGGCGCAGATCTATCCCAGCGACGCAGGTACCTACGGTTTCAGGGCTGGCCTTATTCTCAGGGTGTTCGGCCAGTACGAGAAGGCAGTCGAAAACGCGGAGCACTTAGTAACCATCCACCCGGACTTTGCCCTGGCCTATCATTTCGTTGCTTTGAATGACATCGCGCTCGGACGTTACAGGGACGCTCAGCAGATCCACGAGCGTGCGACAGCCCGCAACTTGAGCATTCCTTACTACGCTCTTGACCAGTTCCGCCTCGCTTTCCTTGCCGGGGATGAAGCGGCCATGGGGCGGGTGGTGACGCTGGCGAAAGAGATGCCGGGCAGCGAAGACATGATCGCAGGTCAGCAGGCATCTTCTTTCGCCTTTCACGGGCAGTTGGATCAGGCGCGAGAAATGTCGGAGCATTCGGTCAGTTTCATGCGGCAATCAGGCCGGCAAGAGGCGGCTGCGAGATCGGAAAGCGGCGCTGCCCTCCGCGAAGCCTTCTTCGGCAATCGCGTCCAAGCGAAGCAACTGGCAGCCGCTGCGCTCGACCTCTCACACGGACGAGATGCCGAGTATGGTGCCGCTTTTGCGCTAGCGCTTTCTAACGATGCAGACCAGGCCGAAGCGTTGGCGGACGACCTGGAGCGGCGTTTTCCAGAAGATACGTCGGTGCGGTTTGACTACGTTCCAACTGTCCGCGCACTTGTCGCCTTGGATCGTCATGATGCTGCAAGGGCGGTCGAACTCCTGCGGGTCAATGTGCCGTACGAACTGGGTTCCCCGCAGAGTAGCTTTTCCGGTTTCTACGGCGTCCTCTACCCGGTGTATGTACGCGGTTTGGCCTATCTGGCAATGCACCGCGGAAGTGATGCGGCAGCGGAGTTCCGCAAAATTCAAGAGCACCCCGGCTTAGTCGCCAACGACCCCATAGGAGCTCTGGCACCCCTGCAGCTTGGCCGGGCCTACGTTCAGTCCGGCGATACACTCCTTGCGCGAGCTGCTTATACGCACTTTCTAAATTCGTGGAAGAGTTCCGACCAGCGGCTGTTGCCTTTGAAGCAAGCTCAGGTTGAAAGCGCTAGAGTGCAGGATCCAGCCCGGTAGCTATGAGGCCTTTGAGAATCCTTGGACCGCCTGTCATTTGCAGTCAGCGCTGGCGACAGGCTCTTCGAGGCGGTTCGTAAGAAGCAGGCCTGGAATGAGTCCTCCAACTAACTTGTTCTCGGTCTTGCGACAAATCGCCGATGCACTCGCCTTCGCTAAACGAGGGCATTGGCCTGAAATCACCAGCGCATTTAGATCAGCTCACCCGTTCTCGCCCAATTCGTCTGTGCTTCTCTCTTTCGTGCTCTTGCGATTAGCGGAAGGCTTTTGCTCCGCCGTTTCGAATTGGCCTTGGCCCTGGATTGTTCATGCTCAAAGCCATTCAATTGCTTTCTGGCTCTCTTGGCCTACTCCTGCACTTGCTGCAACATCGGCACCATTACTATCTACGGTGATTGCTAGATTGCTAGGCGCATAGCTGGATTGGTGGATCTGTTCGTCCTTCGGAAAATGCCGGGATGGCTGGCATCTTCATAGTCTTACCGCTCTCAACAGCGATGGGCCGACAAAGAACCGCGCGGGTAAGGAGTCTCCAGATCGATGCCGGGACGTGGCCTCTATTTTAGCCTTGGTCTTGCTTTAGTGGGGGTTCACTCCATTGGCTGCGATGAACTCCGCGCGTTGTCCGCCCAAGGTGTTGGGGGCAAGATCGACGGTGTGGCCGACGATGAGCTTGCGGTCGTCGGTGCGGAGGATGAAGTCGGTACCCGCTTTGCCATAAAGGATGCCGGCATACTTCTGGCCGGGTGCCGTGGATGCGACGTAGGTCTGTGTGACTCTGTCCTTGCCCCAGACCTCGTTGAGGTGGTCGATGGCGGTCCGCAGGGCGCGAACGCGATCGGGGTCGGCGGCCTCGGCAACCAGGCGCTCCATCATGCCGTGCTGGCCGTTGCTCTGGGCGATGCTGGCCTGGACGATGCGTTCCTGCGTGCCGATGCTGAGGTCGACCGGGTGGCCGGCTTTCTGGGCGACCTGCTCCAGGAAGAGCCGCTGGGTCCGTCCGTTGCCCTCGGGGAAGGCATGCATCTGGTTGACCTCGCCGTGTAGTCTCGCCAGCTGCGACACGAAGTCCGGGCGTGAACATCCCTGTAGATAATCGGCGGCGGCGAGCTTCTCGAAAATGCGGCTACTTTCGCGCTCGATCTGTACCGACGGCGTAAAGGAGTGAGCGGGGCCGCCGGCATACTCCTGCTTGGCTGCGTCGAAGTCGCTGCGCGGTTCTCCGGCCCACGCGTAGACATCCTGCAGCAGACGGCGATTGATCTCCTTCAGGTGGGGAAGATCGAAGTCGCCCTCAACCGGGTAACGGCGCAGCTCTGCCGCGCGCAATGTGCTGAACGTGTCTTCACGGGACTTCAGCGCTTCCGGAGAAGAGGCATCGACCTTGTTATGGTAGGTGCCTGTCCTGATATCGACGTAGGGATTGTGGCCGGAATCGCTGAGCGACATTACAGAAGGCCGTAGTGCCGCTTCGCGGCGTCAATCGCATCTTCGATCTCCAACTCACCGCTGATGTAGCGAGTTTCTAGATCGGTGAGCAGGGCAGAGCCAAACAGACCTTCCATAAAGCTGTGACCGTTCGCTCCGGCTACCGCGTCGGTGCGGCGTGCACGTTCTTCCGCGCTGGCCGAGGTCTTATCGGCAGCGAGGTCGGTGGAACGGGTTACGGGGACCATTTTCGCGGTGCTCATGCATGCCTCTTTCACGATAGTACTGGCACCCGACGGAATCGGCGGAACGATGGTTGGGTTGCTGAAGGACGTAGCCAAAATTTTGTCCGAGATGGCGAACTGCACTGGCCGGCGTCCCGAGCCAACCGGACCTGTCGATTCAGGACGCGTCACTGCCGAGGGCTCAAAGTGGACCGATGAACTTCTGGAGTGGTGAAGCTATGTTGCAGGAAGGCGATGATCCGTTGGCGCGCATCGAAGCCGTGCCACGGTTCGATGCTGGCGTTGCCGTAGATGCCGTTGGCGAGTGGGGCATGGTCTTCGCGGGGATACGTGACGAGGTCGACGGGAACACCGGCCTGGCGGAGAGCGCGATACATTTCCTGTGATTGGCCAAGCGGGTCGGTGTTGTCGCTTTCTCCCTGCAGCAGTAGGAAAGGTGTTCTGAGTGGCGCGTTGCCGGCACGGTACAGACCGGCGAGTGGACTCTGGCGCCAGACGTCCTGCAGGTGGTGCCAAGGGTAGCCGTAGAACCAGCGGTCATAGAAGGAGTCCCGCTCCGTGCCATATTCGCTGAACTGATTGGTTACGGGTGCGCCACTGACGATCGCTTTAAACCGATCCGTTCTAGATTCGGCGAATCCAGCCATCTCACCACCATAGCTATAACCGATTAGTGCCATGCGGTTAGCATCGACTTGTTCTGTTGCCAGGATGAAGTCGACGCCGGCCATGATGTCACGGAAGTCTCCGCCGCCAAGATCGTTCTTGTTTGCTGCAGCGAATGCAGCGCCGTAGCCGGTGCTGCCGCGCGGGTTAGGTCTGAGCACGGCCCAGCCCTGCCCCAAAAGGAAACGCGTGAAGGGGTCGAAACTATCCGAGAAGCTGCCGGTAGGGCCGCCATGCACTTCGACCACAAGCGGCACCTTATGCGACGAGGCTGCCGGGGGCAAATAGAGCAGACCCTCAATTGTGAATCGGTCACTTTTCCAATGAAGTCGCTTGGGTGCAAGGGTTGCGGCCTCAGTCATAAGGCTGGGCGGGTAAAGCGGTGGCAGTGGGAGAGTGCGCGGGACCTCTGTCTGCCGTTCTGAAAAGTAAAGTGACGTGGGATGGCCGCCATCGTCACCGATAAAGACCCAGCCAGTTTGGCCTTGATTGGTATGAACAGCATGGATCGCCGCGACGGGTAAACGCAGCAGGAGCGGTCTATCTTCGGTGGAGGTGGAGGCGAAGCGTGCGAGGACGACATCCGGACCCGATTCCACCAATTGGTCGATCTCGCCATCTTTGAGCGTGAGCGGGACTGCATTTGCCAAGCTGAACGGAAGATTTCTGGTTCGATTGACAGAGGTCCCGGACGCCAAGGAATAGTCGTATAGATCGCCGACTCCGGGAGGTGCATCCTGGATCGCTTGAGCGATGTACACGATGTGGAGGCCGTCTTTGGACCACTCCGCGGCACTGATGGTAGCGGGTAACTTTGGCAGAGCCTCGATCTCGTCCGGCTGCGCTCGCTTGACGATGGCGACACTCATGGCGGGGTGAAGGTCGCTCACGTGGCCGGGAACTTCTGAGAGAACCAGCAGGCGGGTGGAGTCCGGGCTCCAGGTCGCGCCACGAACGTCGGTGGGCGCGGCGGTTGGTTTGAGCTCATTTTGCGACGGGTCGAGCAAGTACAGGCGTGATCGATGGGAGTTTTGATCGACCCATTCCGCATCCGCCTTGACATCGACCAAGTGCTTTTCGCCTGCAGTCTGTGGATCGTCGATGCGGAGGGCTATGCTCCTGCCATCCGGAGCGACGGTGTAGCCTCCGACGTCGACGGCCAGCCGATTCTTACTCTCGCCGGCTTTGGGTGGCACGGATGGAATTGCCACACTTGCTGTTGCCGCTGGCTCGGCAGAATCCTTTTCTGCGTCATCTTTGTTCCGGGCAGCGGCGTCCAGGACTTCGCGGGGAATAGCATCCGGTTCTTTGGAGCGGTCGACCGCCGGAGCCACCCTGAGGTCGAAGGCTTTGGCTTCGCCGCCGTTCATGGGCAGCCTGTACAGCGAGGTGTGTTCGCCGCGATGGGCAAGGAAGAGGATGCTGTGACCGTCCGGCATCCATTCCGCCGCGTGCTCGCCGGTTTTGTCGTTATCAGAAGAATAGGTGAGCTGGCGCGGTGGTGCACCATCTGTGTAGATCAGCCAAAGATGGGTTTTACCACCGTCAGCGGTGCTGTCGGCAATCGTTACAAGAACGGATTTGCCGTCCGGTGAAAGGCGTGGGTCGGCAATGCTGCGATCATGCCGGAGCTGCTCATTGGTGGGTAAGCCGGACTGGGCTACGGCCCCCGCAGCAACAGGGCTGCAAACTGCGATCAGGATGAGCGTGCCCAGTACGTTCATCTGGCGGCCACTGGCCCAACGATGTTGCCCACTGTCGTGACAAAGACGACGTGAGCCATGGTGGCAATGTCCGGCAGGGGATCACCCTGTACTGCGGTGAGGTCGGCCATTCCACTCTTTGTATTGCGCCGAGGTTGGCTTCGAGCGAAAACGATGCGACTCCGTTGCATGGCCGTACCGGAATCGTGCACGGACTGTGAGACAAAGCCGAAGCAATCGCCACTCGGGCGGAGATCAGCGTTGGTGGTGACGTGCCTTGTACACACGTCGGTAAGCTTGTTGGTACGAACGCTTTCAATCGGTGCCGCAGAAGGTAGAAGTTGCATTTCAGCAGGATTGCCCTGAGCAGCACAGGAACAGGGAAAGACTGCAGACAGCCAGAGCGCGAGCAGAGATGTCTTGTTCAAAGGGAATCCTCTGGATGAGTGAACTGCCGCGCGGTTGTTGGGACTGAGGCTTGAATTTGGACTTCATGCTAACAGCAGAGCAGGGGTGCGCAGCCAACTGCGGGGTTTGCTGAAGGCAATCAGCAAGGGATTTGCGTTTCGGTTGACATTGCTGTAACAAGAAGACACACCGCCAGAACACAACTTGGTAATCACCTCGGGGATGCGCTGCCAGCACCTCGGCTCAAAGCCGCACTCTGTTTCCGGAGAACGCAGATGAGACGTTTTTGTGCCTGTACTCCTGTTGCTATCGCGCTGGCTGTCGCGGCCACCACCCTTGCCCAGAATGCGACAACGTCTTTGCGGGGCGTCGTGCGCGATCCCAGCGGGGCTGTTGTTGCGGGAGCGACGGTGCAACTGAATAACCGTGCGACGGGACAGGTACTGACGGCCACGTCGAAGTCGACCGGCGAGTACCAACTGCAGCAGATTACCCCGGCAACGTATGACGTGACGGTGAGCTCTGGCGGGTTTGGCAGCCAAACGAAACATGCAGAGCTACTTGTGAACCAGCCAGCCACACTCGACTTCTCCCTGTCGCCGCAGGGTACCGATGTGGTGGTGGATGTGACAAGTGCTGCACAGACCTTGAATACGACCGATGCATCGATTGGAAATTCAACGGATAACGCGACGATCCAGGCTTTACCGAGTGAGACGCGGAACATTCCCGACCTGCTTTCGCTGAATGCGGGTGTCTTCTTTGTGCCTGTACCCGCAGGGTCCGATCCGGCGCTGCAGGACAGTCGCAGCGGATCTGTGAACGGCGGTCGGTCCGATCAGAGCAACGTGACGCTGGACGGTGTCGACGATAACGACCAGTTGCGCGGCCTGGCGTTTACGGGGGTACTGCGCGCCACGCAGGATTCGACCGAAGAATTCCGCGTGACCACGAGCAATGCGAACGCAGATGCCGGGCGATCGTCTGGTGCGCAGGTGAGCCTGGTTACAAAGGCGGGCACCAATTGACTGCACGGAGCGGCTTATGAGTACAACCGACCAACTATTACCGTCGCCAATGATTTCTTCTTGAAAAGTGCCCAGGCAGCCTCTGGGCAGCCCAATCGGCCGCCAAAACTCATTCGCAACATTTTCGGAGGAGATCTCGGCGGCCCTATCAAAAGAGACAAGCTCTTCTTTTTTGCCAATTACGAAGGGCAAAGGCAGGCGGAGAGCGCAATAGTTTCGCGCGTGGCGCCAACGGCTTCGTATCAGCAGGGCATCCTCAAGTACCAGGGCGCGGGCGGAAGCACCGTGACGCTAAGCTCTGCGCAAGTGACTGCGTTGGACGCAGCCAATGGCTGCTCCGTGTGCGGTACCGCGGCTTACCCGTCCGGACCCGGTCCGAATCCCAACACGCTGGCTTATTTGAATCAGTACCCTGCCGCGAACGGCACGCTGCTTCGCGATGGCCTGAACACCGGTTCGTTCACCTTCTCGTCGCCGCACCCGATCACACTGAACACGACGATTGTAAAGTTCGACTGGATTGCCTCGGACAAGCATCGGCTGTTTGTGCGGGGCAACTTGCAGAAAGACACCACGGGCGGCCAGGAGCAGTTCCCCGGCCAGGGGCCCTCGTCGGTGCTGATCGACAACAGTAAAGGCATCACCTTTGGGCATACCTGGACGATTTCGCCCGCATTGGTCAACGACATTCGGTATGGCTACATCCGCCAGGGTTACGGCAACAGCGGCGTAGGTTCGGGAGACTACGTCGATTTCCGCTTCCTCGATCATCCTACGGCCGAGACACGTTCAACCATTGTGAGTGCGCCGGTGAATAACATCATCGATAACCTGAACTGGACAAAGGGCAATCACAATTTCCAGATTGGAGGTAACTGGCGGCTGGTTCACCAGAACCGTTCGTCCAACTCCAATTCTTACAGTGAGGCGTCGACGAATCCGTACTGGCTGGGCGGCAACCCGCCCGACCCTTCAACGCTGGGGCTGACCGGGGTCAACAGCGGATTTGGAAACTCCTACACCATTGCCTTCGCTAACCTGATTGGTACCGTCCCCAGCGTGACCAACCTTTACAACTACCAGGTCAGCAATGCGACAACAGGCACACTGCTTGCCGATGGAGCGCCCATTGTGCGGCACTTCAAAGCAAATGAGTTTGAGTACTACCTTCAAGATTCGTGGCGCGCGACACCGAAGCTGACGCTGACATTCGGCATACGCCACACACTTTTGCAGACCCCGTATGAAACCAATGGGCAGCAGGTTGCACCAACGATCGACACCCATGCATGGTTTATGCAGCGCGAGTCCGCAGCCCTGCAGGGACAGATTTACGAGCCTGATCTACAGTTTGCGCCGAGCGGACCGGCTTATGGCAAGCCGGGGTTTTGGCCCAAATCGAAGAACAACATCGCGCCGCGATTCGCAATCGTCTACGCGCCGAACTCCAAGACGTCGATCCGGGCTGGAGCCGGCGAATACTTCGACCACTATGGCGAGGGTCTGGTGAACACCTTCGATCAAAATGGCTCGTTCGGTCTCTCGTCCAGCATCACCAATCCTGCGGGCACGTACACGTACAGTACTGCACCGAGGTTTACCGGTCGCCACGCGTTGCCATTTAACAATGGTACGGCGACGCCAGCGGTGCAGTTTCCATATACCGCACCCGAAGGGCTGTTTAACATCACCTGGGGTTTGGACAATAAGCTGAAAACGCCGTACACCGAAGCATTTGACGTATCGGTGCAGCGCGAACTTCCTGGCGGTTTTACCCTGGAGACTGCGTATGTAGGCCGGCTTGGGCGGCACCTGCTGCAGAACCTTGATCTGGCTGAGCCGGTAGACTTCACAGATCCGCAGGGCGCTGGAGACTACTACACGGCAGGTGCGGCGCTTTCGAAGCTTGTGGATCAGAATGCTGGCAAGAGCAGCGCAAAGGTGCCGGCTATCCCTTACTTTGAGCATCTCTTCCCATATATGGCTGGCCTCGACTTCCCAGGTGAGAGTGCAACACAGGCAATCTATTCCAATGAATGGGCGCCGTACCGGTCGAACCTGGGTGCGACTACAGCTCTGGCGGACATCGATTTCTTTTGCGCCTATGGCTGCCCGGCAGGGCACCAGTCACGGTTCTGGCAGGATCAATTTTCATCGTTGTATGCGCTCTCGACCATTGGCATGAGCTACTACAACGCGGGCCAGATTACACTGCGCCACCCTATGAGTCACGGCCTGCAGATGGACTTCAGCTACACCTACTCCCGGTCGATTGACATGGGGTCGGACGCGGAGCGAACGTCGGAGTTCTCAAACGGCGTCGCCTTTGCAAACAGCAACATCATCAATACATGGAAGCCCTATCTCAACCGCGCCGTTTCTGACTTTGATACGACGCACCTGATCACGGTTGATTACGTGTACCAACTGCCTTTCGGGCGTGGTCGTAGCTACCTGAATGGCGGCAAGGGTTTGGTGGATGCCCTGATTGGAGGCTGGCAAAATACGGGGATTCTGCGCAACACAAGCGGTCTACCATTCTCATTGAACGAGCCTGGCTGGTCGACGGATTGGCAGCAGGAGGGCTATGGAATTGTGACGGATAAGAGTGTCGCGAAGATCAAAAAGCATTTTGACGCGAGCGGGAATGTTCAGGTCTTTGACAATCCATCCGCAATCAACAGTGGCATTTCGACAGGCACGCCGATCCGTCTGCCTTACCCGGGTGAAACAGGGCAGCGAAACAACTTTCGCGGGGACGGTTACTTCTCCCTCGATAGTGGCCTGGACAAAACGTGGAAGGTAGAACATGGCAATCTACGCTTCGCGTGGGAGGTGTACAACGTGACAAACACCTTCCGCTTTGATCCAAGTCCGAATACAAACGCCAACACACAACTGACCGGAGCCAGCTTGGGGATCTACACCGCTCAACTTGGTGCCCCGCGCCGCATGCAGTTCTCCTTGCGCTACGACTTTTAACCCTGTGGCGTGCCGGTGGAGCTTGCGATGAGGCGCACCGGTAGCTGCTCTTCTGCGACGACGGTGCTGACCGACGCTGCACATTGGACGGGACCGACGATGCGGATCTACTGGAAATGCGTCTTGCTGTTTCTGGCGGCGGTATCGCAGGTGCAGGGTTCTGCGCAGAACGCCGGCGCGACTGGACAGGCTGCCGTAGTGCCTGCACCTGCCGGAGCGATTACGCTGGACGAGTACCTGAACACGACCGACATTACGGCAGCTCGGATCTCGCCGGATGGATCTGCAGCGGTAATTGGAACATCAAGCCCGGATTGGGCGCACGATCGGTTTCGGAAAAGTCTGTGGTTGTGGCGGCGTGGTGGCGGCGCGGCGGTCGTGCTGACAAGCTCGGGCAACGATACGGAACCGCAGTGGTCGCCCGATGGGCGCTACATCGCATTTGTGTCGGATCGGCCGGTGAGCGGCGGAGCAAAGGCTACCGACGATGGGGAGAAGACGGAAAAGACCGGGAGAGTGTGGGTTCTGCCGATGGCTGGAGGCGAGGCGTTTCCTCTGTATCGCGAGTCGTTGGATGTGCACGCTTTTGCGTGGGCACCATCGAGCGACAGGGTGATGTTTGCGGTGATGGAGCCCCGGTCGAAAGATGCGGAGGAGGCCTACAAAAAGGAGTGGAAGGACACGGTACAGTGGCGGGACAAGGATCGTGGGGACACGCTGCTTTCTTTGCCGATTGCTGCCGCCATCCAGACAAATGGGGCGGTGCCGCAGGCGCACGACGAACCGAAGATCCCTGCGGATAAGCCGGAGTACCCGAAAGCAGCAAAAGTGATCACGCATATACCGCTGGCCATGCAGGAGTTTGTGGTGTCACCGGACGGGATGCAGATTGCGTTTGAGACCGGACCGGTGGCGCACCGGCTGGAAAGTCCCGCGGATACGGAACTGTACGTCGTTGCGGCTGCCGGCGGTGACCCGCGGCGATTGACGCATAACGAGGGATCAGAGGGGCGGCTGGCGTGGGCTCCCGCCGGGAAAACGATCTATGTGCTGGTGCGAGCGGCGGGCGGCTCGATCGAAGGGCCATACCAAGATGTACAAGGGCGAGTGTATGCGGTCGATGCGGCGAGCGGCGCAACGGTGCGCCTCGGAAGCAGGTTTGACGGATCTTGGGAGGACCTGACGGTGAGTCACGACGGTACGGTGTTTGCGGTCGGGCTCAAAGGTATGAATCAGTCCATTTACCGGCTGCAAGGTGATGGGTTCGCGGCAGTTTCGGATCGGCCGGGAGCGTACGGACGGCTGGGCGTGGCGGACCGGGGTGGCGCGATCCTGTTTACACACTCCGGCATTACGGAACCGACACAGGTGTATGTGGCAGCGGGTGCCGGAAAGCTGAAAGATGCCGAAGCGATCACCGCACTCAACGCGGTGTTTGCGGCGCGGGCAAAGCCGGAGTGGCGGCCATTTACGTGGGAAGGTGAGGACGGCACTCCGGTAGAAGGCGTCCTGATCTACCCGCCGGGCAAGAAAAATGAGAAGCACCTGCGCATGCTTACCTTGATCCATGGCGGACCTGCGGATGCCGACGGCGACCGCTTTGGCGCGAACTGGTATGACTGGGCGGGTATCGCGGCTGCACGGGGTTGGCTGGTATTTCGACCGAACTATCGAGGGTCAACGGGCTACGGCGATGCATTTCAGCTGGGTATCCGTCCGCACCTGGTAAGCGCACCAGGCAAGGACATTCTGGCCGGCGTGGACGCGCTCGTGAACGAGGGGATCGCAGACCCAGACCATCTTGCCATCGGCGGATACAGCTACGGCGGATACATGACGAACTGGATCCTGACGCAGACAACACGGTTTAAGGCCGCGATGACCGGTGCAGGGGCAGTGGAGCATGCAGCCAACTGGGGCTTTGACGACCTGACATTTGACGACGCATGGTATCTGTCTGGCGCGCCATGGGAAAAGCCTGACTTGTACGAGAGCGAGGCGGCTCTGTTTCACATGGACAAGGTAAAAACCCCGACGCACATGGTTGGCGGCGATGCGGATAACCGGGTGAGTTTCTTTGAGCAGATCGTGTTTGAGCGCGCCCTGGAGCGATTGCAGGTGCCACATGCGCTGTTACAGTTTCCAGGCGAAAACCACCCGCTGGGAAACAATCCGTGGCATGGGTACATCAAGCTGCGGGAAGAGCTGAAGTGGCTGGACAAGTATGCGGCGAACTAAGAAGAAGCTGGAGCATCGATCTTGGAAGAAGCTGCAGGCATGTTGTGAGTGCTAGATTCTAGGCCTTGCTTTGTGGCGCATGTGCGGCGTAGTCGTTCCATTAGCGACCACTCTGCGGCAACGAATTACCTGGTGCATTGCAAGGCGTGAACACGGGTAAGCTGTTCGCAGCCGTTACACCCGGTGCGTACTGGTCATAGCGGACGCGCGTACGCGTAGCGTGGAGCGACCGGCTTTGCCCTTCCGAGTGGGTTGAAGCCGCGATCTGACGGCTGGTGATAGGTTTCCTGGCTGATCGATCGCCAGAGCCACCTGACTGCCCGAGCAGACAAGCCATTTATTTCGCAAAGCGCTCTTACCCGCACCGATCGACTGCGTGGTAGCGAAAAGAAGACGCTTGATTATGGATCACGACTGTCGACGTTCCGTGGGTTCGCCGTGAGCGATCGATCACCTGGGATTTACCATCCCGGATCCGGGGATCCGGCCGGGACTACATGCCGGGCATGGACTTGGGATCATGACACTGGGTGCTGGCGACAGGATTGTGTTGCTTCAGGCTTGCGATGCCTGCAGCGCCACCCGCAGACTTCACTGCGGGGCGAGAAGATTTGGCTTTGGACAGGACGCTGGTCATCTTGGCGTAGGCGGCGGTGCGTGCGGTCTTGTTGGCAGCGTTGGTATCCGCGGGGTCTTCGCCGGCGCGCATAAAGCCATGACCTGCGCCATCGTAGGTGACGGGGTCAAAAGGCTTGTTCGCAGCCTTCATGTCTGCCGTGGCCTGGGGAAGAGTGGCGCCGATGCGAGCATCGTTGCCAGCGTAGAAGCCATACACAGGGGCAGTGATGTTCTTCATCTCGTCCGCGGAGGGTGGCGGGCCATAAAAGACGAAGGCGTCTGCAAGGTCGTGGCGGTGCGTGGCAAAGGCGAAGCTCTTGCCACCGCCCCAGCAAAAGCCGGCGACGGCAAGGGTGCCGTTGCTGGCGGGAAGAGTTTTGACGTAGTCGGCAGCAGAGTCCAGGTCGGCAAGGACGGTAGCATTGTCAAGGCCAGAGACAGCCTGGGTGACTGCATCGCGGGAGGTGTAGGACTCGGTGCCGCCTCCGTTCGGTCCCATCCCCGTCAGGACGTCGGGTGCGATCACCACGTAGCCCGATGCCGAAAGCTCGTCAGCCATCTCCTTGGCCCAATCGGAAAGCCCGAAAATCTCCGGCACGAGAACGATCGCGATGGCTTTGGATTTGACTTCGGGGTAGCTGAT
>CAXUHM010000009.1:82111-97448 GCA_964250935.1 uncultured Terriglobus sp. | reverse complement strand
TGATGAAAGCTTTGAGAGGCTTGCCGTTGGCCTGGAGGGTCGCGTATTCGTGGTGACGGGGAGAGCTGTCGAGCTTCGTGCGCGCCCAGTCCTGTGCGGGGAGGTTTGCGGCGAGAAGGAAGAGAGCGGCAGCGAAAAGTTTCATGAGGAAAGTGTAGGCGGGCATCGCCGGACATGCAACGCTGTGCGTCCGCTGATCACGCAGGTTTGCGGATGGTTTCCTGTCGTTCTTGCGCTGACGTAGACTTGCCGGAGCGTGCTGACCGAGAGCACAGAGGAGGCTGTCCTATGCAGGATTATTACTTGCACCGTAGTGTCAGTGCCGCGTGCCGTTCGGGGATGACGCTGGCTTGTTTCGTGGGCTGCGTGTCCTGCCTTCTTGGACAAGGCGCGCCAGCTACAGCGATTCCCGCGCATGAGGCTGCGGTCAGCTTGTTGGCAGATTCCACGCTCGATCGCTTTGACACGTTTCTTCGTGGACGCGGTCTGAATGCGGATCCGGAAGGTGTGTTCACCGTTAAGGATGGTGTGCTTCATGTGTCAGGCAAGGAGATGGGCTACGTGGTAACAAAGCAGACCTTCCATCGTTTCTACCTACGGGCGGAATTCAAGTGGGGCGAAGGAACCTATGGCGAGCGGGCGGGAAAGGCGCGCGACAGCGGCATCCTGTACTGCGTGCAGGGAGAAGCCAAAGTATGGCCGCGCTCCCTCGAGTTTCAGATCCAGGAAGGGGAGACGGGCGACTTCTGGATGACGGATGGAGCTGCGCTGACGGGGCAGAACGGGAAACGAGTGACAGGACCAGCAGGTTCTGCGGTCAACATCGGGCATATCGACAAGGGGCCGGAGACGAACGTTACCGGCTTCCGTAACACGAGCGGGGAGTTTGAGAAGCCGCACGGCGAGTGGAATCTGCTGGAACTGGTGGAGGACGGCAACACCGTTCGACAGTATGTGAACGGACATCTGGCGAACGTAGGGACCGATCCTTTTCCTGCCGAGGGGAAAATCCTGTTTCAGTCAGAGGGTTCGGAGTTGTACTTTCGCGGATTGGCGATTGCAGCATTGAAGTAGACGGCCACCGGACAGTCGCCAACCGTTTGGGAATGCGGCAGCTGGCCTGTCTTGTGTCGGGGTCGCTGAGACCCTGGGCGCTCGTGGGGCCGCAAAAGCTAGACGGGGCGTCTCGCTGCCTGCGCAGCACGATTCAGCTTCTGATTTCAGCTCACCGATTTAAGCTTGGTTCCGCAAGTGTGTCGCGAGAACGGCAGCCTTTAACTTCCGTGGGCGAGGGCAGTTGGCTAGGAACGGTCTTCAAGCATGCGAATCGAGCAGTCAGGATTCAGCGACCGAAGCGATTCATACCGCCGCCCATATTGCCCATTTGAGACATCAGGCGACGTTGCATCTTGCCACCGCCCTGCCCCAGACCCTTGAACATCTTGCGCATCTGGACATACTGCTTTAGCAGGGCGTTGACGTCCTGCACGGTGGTGCCGGAACCGAGGGCGATGCGGCGGCGGCGGCTCCCGCTGATGAGTTCGTGATTGGCGCGTTCTTTGGCGGTCATGGAATTGATCATGGCTTCGACGCGGGTCAGTTGGCCTTCATCGACGTGCTCCGCTGCCTGAGACAGACCCTGGAAAGGTCCAACGCTGGGGAGCATTTTCAGGATGGACTGCATGCTGCCGAGTTTCTTGATCTGACGAAGCTGATCGCGAAAATCTTCCAGCGTAAAACCGTCGCCGCTGAGGGCTTTCTTGGCGAAGTCTTCGGCTTTGCCCCGGTCGAGCTTTTCCTCGGCGCGCTCCAGCAGGGTGGCAATGTCGCCCATGCCCATGATGCGACTGACAATACGATCAGGGTGAAAGGCCTCAAACGCGTCAGGCTTTTCCCCGGTGCCAAGGAACTTAACGGGTGCGCCAGTGACGTTGCGAATACTGAGCGCTGCACCACCGCGGGCATCGCCATCCATTTTCGTGAGGATGACGCCAGTGATACCGAGCTGCTTGTGAAAGGCGTCTGCGGAATTCACGGCATCCTGGCCGGTCATGGCGTCGGCGACAAAGAGAATCTCCGACGGGTTGAGGAGAGACTTCAAGCTGGACATTTCAGCCATGAGGGCCTCGTCGATGCCAAGGCGGCCGGCCGTGTCGACAATCAGAACGTCGTTGCCGAAGTTCTTGGCTTCGCGGAAAGCCTCTTTGGCAAGGCGCTCGACGACGGGGGTGCCGGTTTCGCCTTCGGCGATTTTGCCGATGAAGATTTGCGCACCGACGCTCTTGGCAACAATGGCGAGCTGCTCGCGGGCAGCCGGGCGGTAAACATCGACCGAGACGAGCAGCGGGCGATGACCACCCTTCTTCAGCCAGGCAGCGAGCTTACCCGACGATGTCGTCTTACCGCTGCCCTGCAGGCCCGCCATCAGGATCACCGTGGGCGGTTGCGAGGCGAACTTGAAGCGCGCGGTATCCTTGCCCAGGATGTCAACAAGCTCATCGTGGACGATTTTGATGACCTGCTCCGTTGGGCTAAGCGCGGTGGCCACCTGCGCACCAAGGGCCTTTTCGCGGACGTGGTCGATAAGGCTCTTGACCACGGTAAGATTCACGTCGGATTCGAGAAGTGCTAGGCGGATTTCGCGCAAGGCTTCACCGATGTTTTCCTCGGTGATGGTTCCTTGGCCGCGGAGGTTTTTGAAGGCGCGCTGTAGTTTGTCCTGCAGGTTCTCAAACATGGTGGGCTCTCGACTTACAAGTTTAACAGTGCGGTAAGTTGCACGCAGGGGTGTGCTGTGGTTGAGCCTTGGTTGCGGGGAACGAACGCAGAAATAGCGCCGGTGCAGCGGGCAGTGGTGCATGCACTGGAGCTGGCGGGCGAGGATGTGCGCCGGTGGTGCTTCCCGCTTTCTGCGCAGGAGATAGACGCGGAGATCTTCGGGCTGCCTTCTGTAGGTTTCCAGGTGCGCCACATGGCGCGTAGCCTGGACCGGCTGCTGACGTATGCGGAAGGGCTGCAATTGAGCGAGGCGCAGAGGGATGCACTGGCTTCAGAACGGAGCGCCGTTGGAGATCTGCAAAGGGAGTTCGAGACGGCGCTGGCAGGGTCCATCGGGCGGGTGCGGGCGTTTTCTCCAGCGCAGTTCGGTCAGGTACGCGGGGTTGGGCGGGAGAAGCTACCGACGACGGTCGTGAGTCTCCTGATTCATGTGGCGGAGCATACGCAACGGCACGTGGGGCAGGCGATTACGACGGCCAAGATCGTCATGGCAATGCGGAAGGTGGAGCGTTGACCTCAGGTCGCAGACGCAGCAGGTCGGCTCGTGGAATCGTGGCCTTACGGCCAGCCGGACGTCTATTCCCCCTGTGATGGAAGGTGTAATGGCAGGCATGGAACCACCGATGGCGTTGGTACCATGGAGCATGGCAGAGATAACGCGGGAGCAGCTTAAGGCGCAGGCAAGTGCGGCGGAAGCAGTCGCCGAGGCAGCGGCCATCATGGCACGACTACGGCGACTGCCGGATGGCTGTCCCTGGGATCTGGAGCAAACGCTGGATTCGATCAAGCCGCACACACTGGAGGAGGTCTACGAGGTTTTCGACGCGATCGACCGTCGTGCCTGGAACGAGTTGCGCGATGAGCTTGGGGATTTGTTACTGCAGGTCCTGTTCTATGCGCAGATCGCAAAGGATGAAGGTCATTTCTCCATGGAAGAGGTGGCACGCGGGTTGAGCGCGAAGCTGCTGCGGCGGCATCCCCACATTTTTGGCGATGCAGTCGCTCCCACTGCGGACGACGTTGTGTCGACATGGGATCGGGTGAAGCGTGAGGAACGGTCTGGAGCCGTGACGACGGGGCTATTGGACACGGTGCCGCGCGCCATGCCGGGCCTGGTCGAAGCGCGAAAGCTGGGAGCAAAGGCGGCCAGGGTCGGCTTTGACTGGCAGAGTGCAGACGGACTGTTCGAGAAAGTGCAGGAGGAGTTAGCCGAAGTGCACGAAGAACTCCGTGCGGATGCTCCCCGTGCACTGCGGATCGAGGAAGAGCTTGGCGACCTGCTGTTCACGGTGACGAATCTTGCGCGGCACCTGGAGGTCGATGCGGAACAGGCATTGAAGAAAGCAAACAATAAATTTCGTCGGCGCTTTGCGGTGATCGAGGCAGCTGCAGGCAATGCAGATGCGTTGCGCTCGAAGTCACCGGAGGAACTGGAAGAGCTGTGGCGGCGAGCCAAGCAGAATGAGGTTGGCGTTTGACAAAGCTGCGGCTCGAGCGACTGACCAGGAACGAGGAATTTGAAGCATGCGTGCACCTACAGCAGGCAACCTGGAAGTACTCGGCTGGTGAATTGTTTCCGCGGCGAGCCTTTTTGCTGGCAGAACGCGTAGGGGGGCACGTGCTGGGGGCATACGATGACGCGGCGGCGCCCGTACTGGTGGCGTTTAACCTTGCCTATCCCGGCTACCGGGACGGCAGCAGCTACCTGCACTCACAAATGCTGGCGGTGTTGCCGGCCTATCGAAACACGGGGATTGGGCGCGCCCTGAAGCTACAGCAGCGGGACATTGCGCTGGCGCAGGGCATTGACCTGATTGAGTGGACTTACGATCCGCTGGAGGTGAAGAACGCGTTCTTTAACCTCGAACGCCTGGGTGCGGTAAGCCGGCGTTATGTGCGGGACTTCTATGGGCCATCGTCGTCACCGCTGCAGGGTGGGTTGCCTACCGATCGTCTCTACGCGGAGTGGTGGGTTCGGAGCAAGCGTGTGGAGAAAGTTCTGGCGGGCGAGCCGTTGGATTCTGCTGCGGAACGGACCATCGAGGTGCCCTTCCAGATCGACCAGTGGAAGCAGGACGGCGATCCGCGCGCGGCTGAGACGCAGGCGCGGCTCGGTGCGGATTTAGAAGCAGCCTTTGCCGGGGGCCTGGTCGTAACGGGATACGCGCGGCAGCAGGATGGCGGTGGGCGGTACTGCTTATCGCGGAAGGAAATACCGCCGCTGGGGCTGAATCAGGTGGCTTCGATACGACCGGCGTCAGGTGAGGGCGATCCAGGAATGACCTCCACACAAAGGTAGTGACGAACCAGCAAGCTCGGGAGGGAAGCAATGAGGATTGATGCGGTGATCATGCGTGAGGTCCAGATGCCCTTGGCGCACCCATTTGTGACCAGCTTTGGGACGACGACAATGCGGCGCATTCTGCTGCTGGAAATTGAAGCAGAAGGAATGTGCGCTTGGGCCGAGTGTGTTGCAGGAGAGCACCCGTACTTCTCCGACGAGATGATCGATACTGCATGGATAGTGACTGAAACGGAGTTGCTGCCGCGCATCGTGGGCAAGGAAATTGCGCGTGGCAGCGACGTGCCGGCGCTGCTGGAGCAGGTGCGTGGGCATCGTATGGCGAAAGCCGCCGTGGAGAACGCCGTGTGGGATCTGGAAGCCCAGGTGCGGGGTGTATCACTGGCGAAGTTGCTGGGCGGCACGCGCGACCGCATCGTGTGCGGCGTTTCCATTGGCATGCAGTCCACCATGGACGAGCAGCTGGCCAAGGTCGCAACGGAGGTTGAGGCGGGCTACAGACGAATCAAGTTGAAGTGTAAGCCGGGGTGGGATAGTGCCGTGTTCGAAGCCGTGCGCAAGCACTTTCCGGACATTGTGATGAGCTGCGACGCCAACTCCGCGTATCGCCTTGGGGATGCCGCGCACATTGCAACGTGGGACGACTTCGACCTCCTGATGATCGAGCAGCCGCTGTGGTCCGACGACTTTTACTTCCATGCAGTGCTGCAGCGGCAGATCAGGACGGCGATTTGCCTGGATGAGAGCATTCGGAACCGGCGAGACGCGGAGGCGGCACTTTCCTTGGGAAGCGGTCGCATCGTGAATATCAAGGTCGGACGCGTCGGCGGCTTTACTGAGGCAATCGCGGTGCATGACGTCGTCCAGCGTCATGGCATGCCGGTGTGGTGTGGCGGCATGCTGGAGAGTGGCATCGGCCGCGCACACAACATCGCCCTGTCGTCTTTACCGAACTTTGCCTTGCCGGGCGACGTGTCGGCGTCGCGGCGGTACTGGGCACAGGACCTGATTGAACCGGAAGTCACCGTGAGTGACGTTGGAGAAATTGCGGTGCCAACAGCCCCGGGACGTGGCTATGAAGTGAGACGGGACCGGGTAAAGGAATTGACGGTGCGCTCGCAGCGGGTGCAGGCGACCAGGCAGGTTTAGCCGCAGGCTTCATGTTCAGCGTGTCTTAACGTTCTCGTTCAGAAGCACTTCCGCAGCCTGCTCGGCGGTGGGTGGCGGCATAAGCGAGACAATCTCAGTGGCGACCAGGTCTGAATCGTAAGGAACTGTTTTCAGCATTAACTCGCGAAGCCGTAAATGCATGCGGATATGACTGTAGGCGTACACGCCTTCCGCAATCCGACGCTGGTCGTAGGCGATCGTTCCGCCGGCATAGACGCGTGCGAGCAGGCCAAAGGCAAGGTCAAGATTGCGGGTGGTGAGAATCTCGAAACGAACCAGATGATGGTCTGCGGCGTCAAGCCACACGCGGCCGCTCAGGCCGCTGAGTAGACCTTCTGCGGTGGACGACGCATGAAAGTCAGGGTTGGGCGTGTAATCCAGCACAAGCTGCGGACGGTCAAGCTTGGGCAACTGTGGTTGGCCTGGAGTCAGCGTGTACCGCATGGCTACAGGCATGGCATGGATAACTTCGAGCCCAAGACCCTGATTACGTCGTTCATCCTTCTGTTTCCTGTGCAGATCGCCGGACTGTATGTACTGGGTTAGGCGCTCACGATCACCGTCATTTTCTGCCGAAGTTAGAAGCTGGCCGTTGTGTTGCAGCAAGCGAGTCAGATTTCCAGAGGTGCTTTCGATAACATCGCGCAATGTGTCCTCTTTCGGATCAACACGGTGCAGGTGATAGCGAAAGTGTGTTCCGCTCCGCTGAAGATATTGCGCCTGCTGGTCAGCGACCTGACTCATTAGTTGAGCAATCTGCGCGGGATCAGGCAGCGGCGCGGATGGTGACGGGGAGGTCTGCTGCGTCGGCGCGCTTTGTGCGAAGAGACAACCAGACAAGGCCAGCGTCAGCAACAACGCTGCGACGGCAGGGGCTGGTCTTACCCGGATAACGCTCACAGGGTCCAGTGTAATGCGGCAAGTTGCGCGATGGTGAGTGCATTGGCATCGGATTGTGTTGCGTGGGCGGCTCCGTTACACTCGCCGGGAGAACAAAACCAGTACTTTCACAAGAAGCAGCGTTCGCACGCGAACGCGCAGGAGCAAGTTACCGCATGAAGCCAACAGAAGGTACGACCGTCATCGGCAAGTCTGTCACGATTCGGGGAGAGATCACCGGCTCGGAAGAGCTCTACATCGATGGCAGGATCGACGGCAAAATCACGTTGTCGGAGAGTCGGCTGACCATTGGCCCCAATGCAAAGGTGCGAGCCGAGCTACATGTCCAGGACGTCGTGGTTTTTGGCTCTCAGGAAGGTGCAATCTTCTCGACCGGCAAGGTGGAGCTCCGGCAATCGGCGCAAGTACTGGGAGATATCACTGCGGCACGGCTTTCCATTGAGGAGAATGCCTCGGTCCGCGGAAAAGTCATGCTTGCAGCGAAGGATTCCGTGACCGGCAGGGAAGGCCAGAGCTAACCCATGCGGTTTTTTGGCGGCGGAGACCAGCGGAATGCAGAGGCTGCGCGGCGCGCCCGCGTGGAAAGGCACTCGAGCGGCTGGGATGCACTGCTGAAGTTTTTGCGCGAAACAGAAGGTCAGCGCACACTCGATATCGGTCCAACGTCATCGACGAATATCAATCTGCTAACGGGCATGGGCCATAGTGTGTACATGGCCGACCTGGTAACGGAGTCGCAGGACGCACAGTGGACTGAAACGTTGCCAGATGGCGAAACAACGTTCCGAACCTCCGACTTTCTCGCAGAGAACCTGCAGGTGGGGGAACGCAGCTTCGACGTGGTGCTGCTTTGGGATTGCCTGGACTTTTTGCCGGCGGCAGCCGTCGCTGCCACCGTTGAACGCATCCACGACGCGATGACGCCTGGGGGTAAGTGCCTTGCTTTCAGCCACATTAAGCGAGAAGGAAGCTTCGGTCGATACCACTTACGCCAGGATGCGTCTGTGGATGTGCAAAGCCTGGGCGATTTGCCAGTTCGGCAGACCTACACGAACCGACAGATCGAAGGCCTCTTCGATGCGTTTAGCGGGTACAAGTTCTTTCTTGCAAAGGACAACCTGCGGGAAATACTCGTGACCCGTTAGCGGCGGGAAATCCACCCTACAAGGATCGGTCATATCCAGGGTGTCTGTGAGCAGCGTTGCGCAGGAGAGGCTTCGGTTAGATTTACCACCATTTACCAGAACAGCAAATAAGAACAAAAGGCGTTGTCTGACAGGTTATGCCTTGCGGCGCTCTGCCCAGCGGCGCTTTTGAGCATCAGCGATGCGCTTGCGAGCTTCGGGGCTAAGGGTGCGCTTGCTCGTTCCCACAGATTTCTTGGGTGTGGCGGATGTGGCCACTCCGGCATCTTTGCGTGGGCGGCCTCGGCGTGGCTTCTCTGTTTCAGAGGATTGCGTCCCGGCACCCTGAAGCAGGTTGCGTGCCTGTTGAAGCTTTGTAATTTGTGCATCGATCTCTGCAATGATTTGACTAACTTCCAAGTAAGTATCCCTCCAAGCAACACGAATGATTGTAAAGTACAAAAACCGTGCGATGTGCTCAGTACGCCATAAATATTGCCGTCGACCGACGGTTTCATAAAACTCAAGGAAGCCTGACTTATCGCACTACTTATCCCGGTAAGCCAACGGCGGGCTAGTTACGCGTCTCTGTAAGCGAGTAGCCCGGCGCTTCATCGGAAGTATCTTCAAAGCGTGAAGTACCACCCAGGCCAAGGCGCTGGTTGCCCTCAATACTCTGTTGTAACTCCACCAGCGTAACCGACCGGTTCACCGCATAATCCGTCGCGAGTTTATTCAGGGCAAAGGTCACGACATCAGAATGGTGCAGACTTTCCATATCCGGATTGCGGCGCATGTTAAGCCATAGCCGATGCACCAGTTGCACATCGCTTGCCGGGATACTAGGCGCGTGCGGGCCAATGTGAAAACTCTCCGCATCGCCGCCAGGCGGGACAACATAGAAGGTAAATTGACGCTTGGGCTCCGGCAGAGCTTCCCATGCCTGACCAACGTGGAAAGCCTGTTCCTGTGCGGTGAGTTTGGATGAAAGGCCAGAGACGACCGCTGCCATGTCAAGCGAATTGGCCGTTCGCACGATCGCGGAAAAGATGTCACCCGCTGGAACAACAAGTAACGAGATATGCTTCCCGAAACTTTCCGCCACCGAAACCGCCTTGGTGAACAGCATCTGCTCGTGGTCGCTGAAAAGTTGTTCCGAGGCATCCACGTACTCTGGACCGCCAGCACCCATCATCCGTGCGGCAAGAACGACGAGGTCCTGTTGGTCTGTATCGGTGTGCGCCAGGGCCCACTTGAGCGCGTGCGGTGTTGCGGAATCACGCATCGTTACCAAGACACCACCAGCACGAATCGCAAGTTCGGCACGACCGACTTCTTCAGAATGCTCCAGTTGAAAATGTTCCTTCATCTGGCGCTCCGTAATCTTGTAACGCCGCTTGTTATGTCGCTCCGAGTAACTAAATACAGCGAAGAACACAGCGGCAAAGATGATGCCGCTTACCGTTGCAACCGACTTGGTGAAGAGATTAACGACAGCCGTGGTGAGCAGGACCAGGAAAACGGAAAAGAGACCCACCGGAATCTCCTGGCCACCGATCTTTAGGTTGAGCGGTACTTTCGACCCACGCTGCCCCTTGTACTTCCAGCGAAGAACGAGCATGGCCAGGGCATTAAAGGTGAAACTCCAGATCACGCCGAAGGCATATGCTTCGCCAATAATGATGATGTCACCGCGGGTAACGACGATGACAAACAGCTGCATGATCGCAACAAGGTTCACGATACGATAACTGGTGCCGTACTTCTTTTGCGGTTTTCGGAACCAGTCGGTGAGTACGCCATCTTCTGCGACACGCATCAGAACGCCAGTCGAACCCACAATCGCGGTATTCACGGCGCCCCCCAGTATGAGGAAGCCGACAATGACAACAAAGACTCGAAAGGCCAGACGCAGTGCAAGCGGGCCGGTCATAAACATGGCCATGCCGGCGATGAGATTGTCGCTGTACTGGCTGACGCGAACGCTGTCCGGGATGATCATCACGGCCATCAGCGAACCGAGGCCGGTAAAGATCGTGCTGTAGATGGCGATGATAAACGCCGCGCGCTTCAGGTTTTTGAGTTTGGGGTGCTCGATCTCTCGGTTCACCTGGGCCAGCGATTCTTCGCCGCTCATGGCGAGCACGGAGTGTCCAAATGCCATCAGAATGCCAAAAACTCCAAGATTCTTGGCGAAACCGGTGTGCTTGAGAAAACCAAGCGACTCATCGCTGAAATGAAGGTTGGCGGGCATGGGGAACGGCGGCAGATGCGCCCCGATGTGAAAGATGGTGTACCCGCCCCAGAGTAAGAGGATCACCACCATCACCGTCGTGATTTTCATGATGGTGAGAGCCTTCTCGCTGGACTCTTCGATACCCTTGATGTTCTGCCACCAGAAGTACAGTGTGATGACTACCGCGATGAGGGCTGAGGCGTAGTTCACGTTGAACTGATGTACCTGGCCCGCAGCGTTGACTACCAGATGGTGGTGCCGCGGCGAAATGGCAATCTGCTGCAGAATTCCATTCAGCAGACCGATGATGTACTGCCCCGCAGAAACGCCGGAGATAGGTCCTGTCAGCACGTAATCAAACATGAGTGCGCTGACAGAAAGTTTGGCAAACGTGCCGCCGAGGGCTTCTTTGACGATGCGGTATACGCCACCGCGGGTAAACATGGAACAGCTTTCCACGTAAACCGCGCGCACGGAGTAGGCGAACAGCATGACGCCAAGGATGAACCAGGGTGCGCTTTTCCCCACAGCGGCTTCTGCGATGCCGCCTGCATAAAAAGCTGAAGATCCGAGATCATTCAGTACGATGGCCGCCGCACGCCAGAAAGAGATGAACGTGAGCATCACGGACGATGCAACGACGAGGCGAACTCGGCTGGACTGGGTTCGTGCGGGAGAGATAGGCGCTGAGTGACGCTTGAACTGCATGGTATATGTGCGACCTGGGTACGCCAAAAAGCAGTTTTTACGCAGAGGGCCTAACCACAAGCTTACCGTCATGGCGCGTCATGGTCAATTTAGTAAGGACCGGGTGCCCCGCCGTATCTAACTTGCCTTCATATTGTCGGCGGTGGGGATGTCGTTCTCGCCCTCATCGCTGAAGAAATCCACCAGATCATGCCCGATAGTAATGACCACGACCAGTGCAGAACCCGCCATGCCCACGAGGAACATGGGCACAAGCAGGTGGGACAATGCTCGCACCACCCCGTCAATCACTGGATTCAGCGCATGGGTCAACGCGTTTAGGTAAAGAGCGAGCATATAACTAGTGTACGCCGTCCTACTTCTTCGTCGATGCTCCCGCGCCGGGAGTGTTAGACTCCCCGCGATGCGCGCGTTTGTTCGACTCACCACGACCGTGTTGCTGGCCAGCCTGCTGCAGACGGTAATCTTTCCTGTCGCCGGACCGCTGCCCAGGACGCGTGCGCTGCTTGCATGGCTGGCGTTCGTCCCCTGGTTCCATGTTGTGCTGACGCTGCCCGTCGTGACCTGGCGTGATGTGCGATCGCTGGCATCGTGGTCCTACCTATGCGGCATCGCCTGGTATTTCGGCCATTGTTACTGGATTTACGACACCATGCACCTGTACGGCGGGCTAAGTGTGCCGATGGCCTCGCTGGCACTTTTTCTGTTCTGTTGTTACCTGGGCCTGTACCACCTGGCCTTTGGGCTGATGGTGGCTGTGGTGCGCTGGGCTGTACCCGCCAGCAATCGCTGGATGGTCTTGATCTTGGCGGTGCTCTGGGTCGTGGTAGAGCTGGCGCGGGCACGGATTACGAGCTTCCCTTGGGATTTGCTGGGCTATGCACAGGTTGATAACGCCGTGCTGACGCGGCTGGCGCCATGGGCAGGCGTGTATGCACTCAGCTTTGTGCTCGCCCTGGCAAATGCGGCGTTCGCGTGGGCAATTGCCCAGGGTGTGCATCGGGGTAAAAGCGTTGGCATGGCAGCGGTGTATCCGGTTACCGTCCTTGCGGCGCTCGGCTTTTGGGTGCATGCGGGCCATCCAGTCGCGGACCAGACCGCAGTTCTGGTTCAACCAAATCTCCTGGTGGCACAGGGGCCCACGGAGGATGCGGGTTTGCTGGAGCGGAGACTGGCCGAACTCAGCCTGCAGCCGCCGGTGTCGGTGCTCTCCGTGGCTGTGCCGCGTGTCATCCTTTGGCCGGAGTCACCGGCGCCCTTTGAGACGAATCAGCCCGCATTGCGCGCTGGCCTGACGGAGCTCGCCCAGCGGGCGCATGCTCCCGTTCTTGCGGGTGCGGTAGGACTGGAAAGTTTGTCTGTGGGGCGGCGGCCGCGCGTGTACAACTCCGCCATGCTGGTGACGCCGCAGGGCGGGTATGCCGGGCGCTACGACAAGATCCACCTGGTTCCATTCGGAGAGTTTGTTCCGTATGCGTATCTCTTTTCCTTTGCAAGCGGATTGACGCAGGCCGTAGGCCTGTTTGACCGCGGAACGAGCCGGCTGCCCCTTGTCGCAGACGGGCATCGGTACGGTGTCTTTATCTGCTACGAATCCATCTTTGGCGACGAGGTAAGACAGCTGGTGCGCGGTGGGGCGGATGTGCTGGTCAATCTGTCAGACGACGGCTGGTACGGGGACACGAGTGCTCCGTTCCAACACATCAACATGGCACGGCTGCGCGCCATTGAAAATCGGCGCTGGATCCTGCGGGATACCAATTCCGGCGTTACTGCCGTCATCGATCCATTTGGAAACGTACGATCAGCGCTGCCGCGGCATGTCCGGTCGGCGATCGCCGCACCTTTTGCTTACGCTACAGAGCAGACGTTCTATACACGACATGGCGATTGGTTCGCGTACCTGTGTGCAGCCGGCGCAACAGGTCTGGTACTTGCCGGTGTGACCAAACGCTACGCCGCTTGACATTTGCGGCACGACACTTTCGGTTCGGGTCGGGGCCAGGAGCAGACTCCAGGATGCCAGTGGTGGAACAGGCACGGTAAACTGGGAGCATTGCTGGCGCGCAGGCAGTACCGCCACGCAGGAGCTTGGTCATGTTGACAGATTTGGACTATTCGTACTCCCCGGTTCGCGAACGTGTGCGCGAACTGCGGGAGTACCTTTGACGCGGCGCGCATTCGCAGGGAACTGGCAGCAGTCGAGCTGCAGATCTCTGACCCGGCCGTGTGGGCCGACACATCACGCGCGCAACCACTCATGCGGGAACGCAAGCGGTTGGAAGCACTGCTTGCCGACGACACCGAATTAGAGCGGCATGCCAGCGATGTGGAGGCGTATTTCGACCTCGCGCGAGAAGGTGAAGCCGTTGAGCCGGAGTTGGAAAGTGCGATCGCGACGACCGAGGCTCTTGCCGAACAACTTGAAACCAAGACGATGCTGAGCGGCGAAAGCGATGCTCTGAATGCAATCATGACCGTCCACCCGGGCGCAGGCGGCACGGAAAGCCAGGACTGGGCCGAGATGTTGATGCGCATGTATTTGCGTTGGGCCGAGCGCGAAGGCTTCAAAGTCGAGATCAACGAAGTTCAGGACGGCGACGAAGCGGGGATCAAGTCGGCAACCTTCACCATCACGGGCGAAAACGCATTTGGCATGCTGACGGGTGAGACCGGGGTACACCGGCTGGTTCGCATCTCCCCGTTTGACAGTGCAAAACGGCGGCACACGTCCTTTTCTTCCGTCTTTGTTTCGCCGGAAATCGACGACTCAATCGTAATCGACATCAAGCCCGACGACCTGCGCGTGGACACCTACCGATCGGGCGGCAAGGGCGGCCAGCACGTAAATACGACAGATTCCGCCGTTCGGATTACGCATCTGCCAACGGGTATTGTGGCAGGCTGCCAGAACGAGCGGTCACAGCACAAGAACCGCGAAAAGGCGATGAAGATGCTTCGGTCGCGGCTCTATGAGTACGAGCTGGACAAGAAAAAGGCAAGTGCCAAGAAGATGGAAGATTCGAAGCTCGACAATACCTTCGGGTCGCAAATTCGGTCGTATGTGCTGCAGCCGTACCGCATGGCCAAAGACCTGCGGACGCGGGTAGAGGTTGGCGACGTTGATAAGGTGCTTGATGGTGCGCTTGCGCCGTTTATCCGCGGCTACTTGCGGTTGCGACGTGAGGGTGGGGTTCCAGCGCCGATGGTGGACACCGACGAGTAGCACATGCGTCGCGGCTCCGGTGGGGCGCATCTCACACGCATGGATGGGACCACCCTGCGGTCGGAACTGCTCCAACAGTTGGAATCTCTGCTGCGTGGTGGGCAGGCTCACGTCGGTCTGGAGGCCGCCGTGGCTCACATGCCGTACGAATTACAGGGTGTGATCCCGGAGCGCCTGCCTTATTCGGCATGGCAGATCCTGGAGCACCTGCGCATTGCGCAACACGACATTCTGGAGTTCAGCACGAATGCCAACGGGCGTGGCTACCAGGCCCTGGACTGGCCTGCCGCTTACTGGCCCAAGGAACCGGCGACGGCCGATACCAATGCGTGGGAACGAACGGTGGCGGCGATCGTCGCGGATCGGGAGGCCTTTTTGGAACTCCTGAAAGACGGCGATCTGCTGAGCCCGTTTGCCTGGGGCGATGGCCAAACGCTGCTCCGGGAAGCGCTGTTGATCGCCGACCACAATGCGTACCATGTGGGAGAGCTAATTGTGGTGCGACGCCTGTTGCACGCCTGGCCCAGTCGATGAACGATGCCGCGGTCATGGCGAACATGCTGACAGCAAAGACGATTGCGGTTGTCGGTCTATCCGCTGATCCGGCAAAACCGAGTCATTACGTGTCCAAGTACATGCAGGCGAGCGGCGCACGTATTCTGCCGGTGAATCCAACCATCGATATGGTCCTGGGTGAGCGAGTGTATGCCTCACTTGCAGACCTGCCTGTAAGGCCAGACCTGGTCAATGTATTTCGCCTGCCGCGAGAGATTCCAGCGATTGTCGAAGAGATGATGAGACTGGGGCTGACGCAGCTTTGGCTGCAGCAGGGCATCGTGCATCACGAGGCGGCAGCCCGCGCCAGGGCGCATGGCATTGCCGTCGTGATGGAT
>CAXUHM010000009.1:2818-82101 GCA_964250935.1 uncultured Terriglobus sp. | reverse complement strand
GTGATGGATCGTTGCCTTATGGTCGAGCACCGCCGGAGCGAGATTGTCACCGCACGTTGAGCAAAACTGTCACGCATAGCGTGCCCTATCATCAAAGTTGTATGTCAAGTTCTCCGCGTCTGCTCCGTCGCCTTGCGCTGCTGTTGTGCTGCTCCTTCGTGTCAAGCGTTGCCGCGTCTGCGCAGAGGAATGCTGTGGGCAACGGCGGCCCCGGACCGATCAAGGGGCAGCACCTGACAGTGGAAATGGTCAGTGCCGGTCCGGCCATTGCGGCGGGCGGTACGCAGACCGTCGGCTTCGTCTTTACGCTGGAAGACAAGTGGCACATTTACTGGAAGAATGCGGGATTCGCAGGGTTTCCACCATCGGTGCAATGGACCCTGCCGGCCGGCGTGACCGTGGGCGACCTGGAGTTTCCCGCGCCGTCGCGGTTGCCTTTTCAGGGAGCGGTGGATTATGGCTACGAGGACAACGTCACGTACCCGGCGGTTCTTACAGCAAACGCAAGTGCCAGGCCTTCCAAGGCCGGGATCGTCCATGTTGCCGCGAAGCTGAAATGGCTGGTATGCCGGGAGGTCTGTGTTCCCGGCAGTGCAGACCTGGGTCTGGATTTAACGCTGGCGCCGGCAGGGACGGCGGTTGCGAGTCCCGGGCTGAGTGTTGGACCGGTTGGTGCGGCACTTAAACACATTCCACGGGCCATGCCGGCTGGCTTTGCTGCGCATGCAGTTACGAATGGCGAGGCGCTGGCACTGACGTTTACCACTGGTACACGAGAGACGGACGGCGATTTCTACCCACTGGATGGAAGTCTGTTCGCCGATAACGTGGACCAAAGCGCGGAAACGCTCCCCGCAGGCGTCCGGATCTTTGCGACGCTGCTGCCAAAGACAGCGGTACCCAAGGCGATCCACGGAGTCGTGGAACTCAGCGATAACGAGGCCTATGACGTGACGGCAGACGTGGTGCCGGGAACTGCAGCCGAGGCACTGCCAGCAGCAGGGGCCGCAAAGTCCAGTGGACAAGGCACAGGCACGACGGAGAAGGTAACCATTGTTTCTGCCATTCTTCTGGCACTCCTGGGCGGCGTCATTCTGAACCTCATGCCGTGCGTCTTTCCAGTGCTGTTTCTAAAAGCGCTGTCGCTGGTGCAGTCCACCGGAGAGGAACGGGGCCGGATGCGGTCCCACGGGCTAACGTATACCTTTGGCATTCTGGTTTCGTTCTGGGTCATCGTGGCGGTGCTTCTGGTGCTGCGCAGCGGTGGCAGCCGGTTTGGCTGGGGTTTCCAGCTACAGTCTCCGGGGTTCGTTGCGTGCCTGGCGATGCTGCTGTTCTTCTTTGCGCTTTCGCTCGCCGGCATGTTCGAACTGGGCCTTTCCATCACCAGCACTGGCGACTCACTGACACAGAAGCAGGGGTTTGCCGGAAGCTTCTTCACCGGTGTACTGGCGACGGTTGTCGCGACTCCGTGCGTTGGGCCGTTTATGGGCGTGGCCATTGGATTCGCACTGTCGCAGCCACCCCTGGTCACATTCGCCGTCTTCAGTGCGCTGGGGGTTGGATTGGCGTTGCCGTATCTCGCCATCAGTTACTTTCCGGCAATGATTCGCTGGCTGCCAAAGCCCGGTGCATGGATGGAATTGCTGAAACAGATTACGGCGCTGCCGTTGTTCGCGACGGTCATCTGGCTCGTCTATATCTACGGCCGGCTCTACAGTACGGGTGAGGGCGGCCAGGGCATCTATCAGGCGGCCATGCTGCTCTGCGGTCTGCTGGTGCTGACGATTGCGGCGTGGACACTTGGACGGTGGCCATATGCGCGTACGTCGACCATCGTGGCCGTTCTGCTCGTCTTCGTAGCGGTCGCAACGCCCTTCGTTTTGCGCCCCAACAAGGCTGAAGCCGCGGAAGCTGCAGTCTGGCAACCGTTCTCACAAACGGCGTTGGATGGGGCACGCGCGAGTGGCAAAGCCGTCTTCGTGGACTACACCGCTGCGTGGTGTCTCAGTTGCCAGGTCAACGAAAAACTGGTGCTGAACACCAGCGACGTGCAAACGAAGCTGCGCAAGGGGAACTTTGTGCTGATGCGGGCCGATTGGACGCAATATGATCCCGCAATTACGGCAGCACTCACGGCTGTGGGGCGAAGCGGCGTGCCGACGTATGTGATTTACCCCGGAAAGTCCACCGCCTCCCCGGATGTTTTGCCGGAGTTACTGACCAAGGATGCCGTTCTTACAGCGATCGGCCATGAAGAGTAATGATTCTCGAGCCGCAAAGTCGTTCCTGTAAGTTTTCCAGGAACGACTGGACGCATCTCTATGGGCGCGAAGCCTGGCCGTTTGGTCCGCTCAAGGCCAAAGTCCAGGATGGAAGGTAGACTTACTCGTCCTTGGGCGTCCCCGAGGCCTCTGGACGTTGCAGTTGGCGTACCTCCTCCATCCGCTGGCGGAGTTGTCGTTCGCGCCCCTGATCTGTGGGCTGGTAATAGCTTCGTTCGGTGAGGCCTTCGGGTAGGCATCGCATGGCGGCCACCTTCTCTGCGGAGTCATGCGCGTATTTGTACCCCTTTCCGTAGGCCTGGGCTTTCATGAGCCGAGTGGGGGCATTGCGCAGGTGTAGCGGGACCGGGTGAGCCGCCGTCGCCTCAACATCAGCAGCCACGGCAGACCACGCGGTATAGACCGCGTTCGACTTGGGCGCAAGCGCGAGGTACACGGTCGCCTGCGCCAAGGCGAGGTCGCCTTCGGGGGAGCCGAGCAGGTGCATAGCCTGCTGCGCTGAGAGACACAGATTCAGCGCCTCCGGTGCAGCGAGACCGATATCCTCCACTGCCATGCGGATCAGGCGACGAGCGATATAGTTTGCGTCCTCACCCGCGGCGATCATGCGCCGCAGCCAATATAGCGAGGCGTCCGCATCGGAGTTACGCACCGACTTATGCAGCGCGCTGATCAAGTCATAGTGCTGCTCGCCGCCCTTGTCGTAGAGCAGGACGCGCTGCTGGAGTGCATCTACGACCAGGTCGCGGGTAAGTTGTGTCTTGCCGAGGCCGACGAGTAAGTTGGCGGCACTTTCCAGTGCATTCAAGGCATAGCGTGCGTCACCGCTGGCGAAACTTGCAATGGTCGCCAGAGCTTCTTCGTCGGCAGTCAAAGCGAGGGTCCCGAGACCATGTCCTGTGTCGTGGAGCGTGGCACGCAGCAGGTGAGCAATCTGCATCTCGGTCAAGGGTTGCAGCACATACACGCGGCATCGGCTAAGAAGCGCGGCATTGACCTCAAACGATGGATTTTCGGTCGTTGCACCGATCAAGCGGAGTGCGCCACGTTCCACGTAGGGCAGAAAGGCGTCCTGCTGGGCGCGGTTAAAACGATGGATTTCGTCGATGAAGAGGATGGTGCGTGAGCCCATGGAGGCTGCGCGTTCCGCGTCCGCCATCACCTGTTTAATTTCCTTGATGCCGCTGGTGACTGCGGAAAATTCGATAAACGTCGCCTGTGTGGTGGCAGCGATGATCTTGGCGAGGGTGGTTTTGCCGGTGCCGGGTGGACCCCAGAAGATCATGGAGCCAGGCTCATCTCGCTCGATGGACAAACGTAGTGGCTTACCCGGCCCAACCAGGTGGTCCTGGCCGAGATAACCAGCAAGACTGCGCGGCCGCATGCGTTCAGCAAGGGGGACGCCATGCGCGGCAGCACCTGCCGGGTCGGGAGCAAACAGACCCATGGCTCACTCCTCCGACGTGCGCTGTCGCGCAGCTTCATACAGCAGCAGGGAACCAGCCACGGCGGCATTGAGACTTTCAGTCGGGCCCGGCATGGGCAACGTGATCCGAGCGTCGCACAGGTCCAGCATCGCCGGGGACAGGCCATTTCCCTCGTTGCCGATCAGGAAAGCACAACCCGTGCGCAGATTCGCCGTGACCGCGGAGATGGCACCCTCCCCTGAGGGAACGGCAGCCCACAGGCGGATGCCGCAGGCGCGCAGACCTTCCAGCAGCACGTAGGACAAGCGCGGCAGCGGCATGCGAAAGACCGACCCGGCCGAGGCACGCAGGACCTTGCTGTTCCATGGGTCAACGGTGTTTTCTGCCAGAAGCACGGCAGCGGCACCCAGGGCCTCCGCCGAACGCACCAGTGTGCCGACGTTTCCAGGATCCTGCAGGCCGGCCGCGACCAGCAGCAAGTCATTCTTGGCGGGTGTGTAGATGTGCTTTGGTTTGTAGAACATGGCCGCGATACCCTGCGATTGCTGCGTGGATGCCGCACTATCAAAAGCGTCACGTGATACGGTGATGACCTCCAGGTCGGCGGCAGCGTGCGAGATTGCCCTTTCCGAGCCTTCGCGCAGGAACAGCGTTTGCAGTCTCAAGCCGTTGCCGGACCGTTCTGCCGTGGCAGCTTCTTCGACCAGGTGCCATCCCTCTACGGCAGCCATTCCTTCCTGTACGTCCCCCCGCAGGGCCGCTCGAAGCTCGCGGACACGCGCGTTCTGGCGGCTTGTGACGATCGAAGGCATTCACCTGGATTCTACGTTGACGGGCGGTGCGCTGCGGCAAGGCCGCAGGTATGCTAGGCTGCGATTTTGGTGCATCGCCGGCAAACCTGCCGCGGGCGCGCCATGGGAGAGCCGATGACTGCCGAACTACTGCGTATCCACCCCGACGAACCCGAGCCGGACCTGGTGCAGTACGTCATGCGTCACCTGAGCGCGGGCCTGGTGGCAGCGCTGCCCACCGACACCTTTTATGGTCTCGCTGTTGACCCGGTGAACCTGAAGGCGGTCGAACAGATTTATGAGATCAAGACACGTGCCAAGCACAAGCCGCTCAGTCTACTGATTGGCAGCATCGATCACGCGTACGAGCTTGCGCGCGACCTGGACAGTGCGTTCGATCGACTGGCGGAGCGGTTCTGGCCGGGCCCGCTGACGATGATTGTCAAAGCGGGGTCGCGATTGCCGCTGCGGGTCACGGCACAGACGGGCAACGTCGCTTTGCGGGTGCCAGAGGCGGCCATTCCCCGCGCAGTCGTGGCTGCTCTGGGTTTGCCAATCACCGCGACCTCCGCTAACCTGCGTGGACTTCCCGAGTGCACCTGGGCCGGGTGTGTGCGGGAGCAGCTGGGCAGCCAGGTGCCGCTGATTGTGGATGGAGGACCGACCGCACGATCCGTGCCCACGACCATCGTGGATCTGAGCAGGGGTGGAAACGCGTGGACGATTCTGCGCGAGGGTGCCATTCCCACCCATGAAATTGTATTGGCACTACAGCGTTAACCCGAGTGTTCGATGGCAGAGCGCGACAGGAAAACGGCAGAAAGGCGGTTGCCGCTCCGCAGGCAGCGCCACAGCCTGCGCATGTTCGTGACATTTGTGCTTGTACTGCTGGCGCTGGCCGTACTGGGTTGGTGTGGATGGGTATACGCACAGATGCGGGCGGTGGGTGATCATGATGACGCCCACCCGGCGGATGCCATCGCTGTGTTTGGCGCGGCACAGTACGCGGGGCATCCGTCGCCGGTGTACCACGCACGCCTTGACCACGCTGTGTCGCTGTACCAGCGGCAGATTGCTCCGGTTGTAATTACGCTGGGCGGCAACGCCGACGAGCGATACGGCCTGAGCGAGGGAGGCGTCGGCCGCGATTACCTGCTTGCGCAGGGCATCCCGTTTGACCACATCGTTGCAGAAACGGAGTCGGTCGACACCGAGCAACAGACAGAACGTCTTGCAGCCATCGCGCGGGAGCGTGGCTATTCCAGAGTGGTGGTGGTCAGCGATCCAACCCATCTCTTCCGCATTGCAGCCCTTTGCCGCGAGCAGGGCCTGCCCGTGTACACGTCGCCGCGTGCCAGCTTTGGCAATCTTTCCGCGTGGGATCGTACCGCGCGAGTGCTCCATGAGTTGCTGAGCTACACAGCCATGCGGCTTCATCTGCAGGCCAGCTTTGCCCGGCGCTGGATGAACGGCAAAGAGGACCTGTAATCGTCGGCGTGCCACCAAAGGGGAGGTGATCCGTCCTATACAATCAGGGTTGAGCAAAACAGGCCAGCGGAACTCCGTTTCACGGCGCAGGGAGCAGCATTTGCAATTGGCAGTACAGCGTAATTGTGGCGGTGCAAAGCGCATCGCATCCTTTGGGTTACCCGTTCGTTCGCTGGCCACTGCGTGCCTTTTGCCTCTGGCTCTGGCCTTGGCAGGCTGCGGCAACAACTATCGGCCGGTCGTGAGCGCGATCAATCCGGTCGGGCCGTCAGCCCAGCCCACCAAGTACGCCCTGGTTGTGGCCGATCCCGGCAGCGGTGCGCCGGGCGTTGCAACCCTCATCGACTTCTCTGGCGACACGATTGTGGGCACGCTCAACACTGCAGCGAGACCCTCCTATATGGCTCTGGACAGCAACAGCGATGCCTATGTGCTGCATGCCGATACCGGCCTCATTGATGCGTTCACGGCACAGGTAAGCACCTCTCCAACGACCTCGTTTCGCACCGTGAATGTACAACACACAACCCTGCCGACTGGATCTGTGCCAACGCAGATCACCGGCCTGGTTGCCGGCACCACCAGTAGCGGCGCGGCAACACCCGGTGCCGTGTACGTGACCGAACAGGGCACAACGCGCGTTGCAGCGCTGACACCGGGCGTGCCACCAACCATCCGGCAGGAGTTTCCCGTGGTGCAGAATCCGGTGTACACCGTGGGCAGTCCAAGTGCGCAGCGGGTGTATGTGCTGAGCCAGGGCGCGATCCCCGGGGCACCGGGAGCTGCAACCGGAGTGGAAAATACCACGACCAACGCCATTTCAAATGTGATTCCTGTCGGCATCAATCCGATCTATGGCGTGGTCAATGGTGATGGTCGACGCGCGTTCGTTCTGAATAACGGCGGCGACGCCGCGAGCGGCACTAACGGCACGGTATCTGTGATCAATGTGCAGACAAACGCGCTCGATACGACACCGCGCGTTGTCGTGGGTCCCGAGCCGGTATGGGCAGATGTCGATACCGCTGTGAATGAGCTGGCAGTGTTGAATGCCGGGAACGGACTGACGCCGGGATCACTCTCCGTGGTGTACATCCCGCTGTGCTCGGTGTCGACAGAAGCTGCAAACCCCAACTGTGACGCAAACAATCCCGTGGACGCGGTAGGCTTCGGCGGTGTTCTGGCGACCATTCCCGTGGGCAGGACACCAGTGATGGTTGCTGTGCTTCAGGACCAGAACAAGGCATATGTCGCCAACAGCGCAGATGGCACGGTGACGGTTGTTGATCTGCAGCGCATGGTCGCGACGGCAACCATTCCCGTGGGAGGTACCTTGAACTGGATCGCGGCAACAAGCGGCACGCCCACGGGCAAGGTCTACGTTACCGCGAAAGACACGCAGGTTGTCACCGTCATTCGTACGGACACCGACCAGGTTATTACCAAGCTGCCGCTACAGGGATTTGGACTGGTCGTCCGGGTAACCCAGCCTTAACCTGCGGAAAAGGGGTACCGCTTGCAGCGGTATCCCTGTCCTGGGTACATCGCCTGTTCTGCTTCCTCAGCTCTGCTGGCCGATGAGCAGGATTGGAAGAGTTGGCGTTAAACTGCCCGTTTCCTCCTCTACAGTGACACCGAAGTTGCCCGCGACCATCCCTCTTGGAAGCGATGGCAGGACCAGTGTGGCGTATCCATGCGCGTCCGGTTTAAAGGTGCCGGCAGCGATGGGTGGTGTGCCCTCACCCGAGCGGATCAGCCAGAGCTCATAAGTCTTCTCCGCAGGCAGCGGATCCAGATTTGTACCCTGAAAGATCAGTGAACCATCCTCCGGCAGGTACGCAACACGCGCTGACGGCAGAGGGGCAGTGTCCTGCCGGGCTAAGACAAAGCGTTGTGACGCGGCAGACTCGAGGGTTTGCAACACAAGATCGGCCCTTGCGGCCCTTGCCTGGGTTTCAGCAAGTGCAACCTGCTGTGCATTTAGCTGAGTGTGCAGGGCAACATTGCTGCGGACGGCAAAGACGGTTGAGGCTGCCAGGCCGGCTGCGGCGAGCCAGCCAGTCCACGCCAGGATCACGGCACTGCGGGACCGGGGCGTTTCGACTCCGTATCCGCTAAACGCGAGCGAAGGTGATGGTTGGTAGCGGTCCTGAATGACTGAAGCTTCGTCAAGAAGAGCAGAATCCGACGCGGCGGAGGCCTGAAACACATCGATGGCCGGCTTCTTCTCTACAGAATGGGCTGGCGGTTGAAGATCATTGGCCGCCACTTCAGAAGATGCAATCAGATTCGCCGGAAGTACGGGGTGTTCCGATGACAATGTTCGAGGAGATGAAACACCCATGCCGGGGATTCCAGGTATACCTGCCTGGTCCTCATACGCTTGCGTCAGGTCGGCAAAGGTACGCCGGCCCGCCTGGGGGTCCATCGAGCCTCGATTGCTAGTGAGCGTTGGCGGTCGCTGGCCGCGATGCGCCTTATCGTGTGCGGCTGTCTCCTCGGCGGTGAACATGGGTTCCGGTTCCGCAACGATGCGCGGCAGACGCACGCGGGAACGACGTTCATCGGTCGATCCACGATCGGTACGGTGGGCGAGATTTCCCGGTATGACCGGTTCCGTTGCCGACGGGCCATCGAGAACAAAGTGGGCTTCTTCCTGCATGGCAACAGAAATGGGGACAGCCCGACGTTCCCGTGCGACCTGCTTCAGCAAACGTTGTCGGCTGAGTGCCGGCGGTGTGTGCTGGGACGCGCTTAGTGCCAGCGTAGCGAGATCGCCGCGAATGTGCGAAAGCTCGCTGCGCGCTTCAGAGGAGGAACGCAGCAAAAGATCCACTCGCGCGGCCGACGTTATATCCAGGGCCTGCAAGGCATACAGGGTCAAGTCTTCTGCGGTGATGGCCGGCTCGTTCATGCTTGCATCGCCTTTCTCAATACCAGCAGAGCTGTGCGAATGCGGGTCTTCACGGTGCCCAGGGGATCGCCGGTCGTTTCTGCAATTTCAGAGTGGGTAAGCCCGTCGAAGAATGCCATCTCCAGTGTCTTGCGTTGTTCCATGGGCAAAGCAGCCATCACGGCACGTGCCCGCTCGATCATGAAGTTTCGTTCCGATTCCTGCGCAAGGTCCGAATTGGCCGCGAGCACAACATCTTCCACCGAATCGGTCGGCTTGCGCCGGCGGATCGTATCGATGGAGCGGTTACGTGCGACGACCGCCAGCCACGCTCCCATGGCTCCACGATTGCCTGCCAGTGCCTCAGGCTTCCTCCAGATCTGCATAAAAACCTCCTGCAGCACGTCTTCTGCCGCAGCAGGATCACGGAGCACACGGAGCGACACCGAATACACAACGCGCGAGTAACGATCGAACAGGGTCGCCATGGCAGTCTCATCTCCCTGACCCACAAGCGCGAGCAATACGCCGTCTTCGGTGTTGGTCATCATCGGCGCAGTACTTGGTCTTACTCCTGCACTGGAAGGACTACGCAGTGGAGCAGCGGGTGGATGGCCGTGAGGGTCGTTTCGGCGAAATGAAGTGTCAGTCTCTTCCATGCTGTTTCACACCGTGAAATCAATTCCATAGGATGTCGCCAAGAGTCAGCAGGGTAGCTGTCGCGCCGCTTTCGCCTCTCGGTTCCAAGAAGAAGTCTACAGCGATCATCCATGCTGCGCGTACTGCCTGCATGGCGCGCGATCGATGCCGCAGGGAGGAGAAGTGCGACTATGTTCTTGTGGCGCAACGATTGGACAAACTGCTGGTCGAACGATTGCTTGTGACCTCGCGTGAGCGGGCGCAGGGCATGATCCTTGCCGGCCGGGTCCTGGTGAATGAGCAAAAGGTGACCAAGTGCGGCGTGGTGTTTGCGGACGATGTTGCCATTCGCCTGCTGGGAACGGACATGCCGTTTGTGAGCCGGGGTGGTTTAAAGCTGCAGGGCGCGCTTGACCGCTGGAACATCGACCTGACTGGGCGGTGGTGCGTGGATATTGGTGCGTCCACGGGCGGTTTTAGCGACTGCATGCTGCAACGCGGCGCAGCCGGTGTGGTGGCGGTGGACACGGGGTACGGCCAGATGGCGGTTCCTTTGCGCGATGACCCGCGGCTACGCCTGTTGGAGCGCTGCAATGCGCGGCATCTGCAGCCGGCGTCGCTGCTGGCCGAGGCACGCGCGTTGCAGATGCGCGGGCACCAGCAACCAGCGCAGGCTGCCGAACTGTCCTTTCTCTCCATGGATGTCTCTTTCATTTCTGCAACGCTGTTACTGCCGGCCGTGCTGGCAGCAGCAGCTCAGCCGGCAACAGCATGGCCCGGTGAAGCGGTCATCCTGGTCAAACCGCAGTTTGAGGCTGGCCGGGAATGGATTGGCAAGGGCGGGATCGTTCGCGACCCCCAGGCACATGCGCTTGCTATCGCACGCGTACGCGGCGAGGTTGAAGCACTTGGCGGCCACCATCTTAAAGTCGCGGAGTCGCCGATCACAGGTGCCGAGGGGAACCGGGAATTCCTGTTGCATGTGCGTTTCGATTGACGGTACGGATACAGGATCCACTGCTGATCTTTGGGGAGCGTGTTGGCGTCAATCAGAGTTGCCGACGGAGTATGACGGACCGCAGCCAGGCTGGCAGCGAAGTAAACTGAACCCATGCCGCGCGTTGCAATTGTCTCCAAACCACAAAAGCCTGAACTCGAAGGCATACTTGCGGAGCTGCTTGCATGGCTCGATGCCCATGGGTACGAGCCGATCCTGGACAAGACGAGCGCTGCCTATCTGCATCAGCCGGTTTACACCGAGCGTAATGATCTGCCGGGGTCTGACCCGCAGCTGGTCATTGTCCTGGGTGGCGACGGCACCCTGTTGTCCGCCTCACGCTCCTTTGCGAAGACGGGAACGCCGATTTTGAGCGTGAACCTGGGGTCGCTGGGATTTCTGACCGAAGTTCCTCTTACCGAGCTGTACAACACACTGGCGGGCTGGTGCGAGGGCTGCTGCGATATTGATGTACGCGGCATGCTCCGCGTCGATCTGTTGCGCAAGGGCAAAGTGGTGCAGCAGTGGGATGTGCTGAACGATGTCGTTCTGTCCAAGGGGACGATCGCACGCATCGGGGAGTATGTGGTCGAGGTGGATGGTGACATGGTTGCGCGGTTTCGTGCGGACGGCGTCATCGTTTCGACTCCAACCGGATCGACGGCCTATAACCTTGCCGCGAATGGACCAATTGTGATGGCGAGCGTGAACGCGACGATTGTGACGCCGATCTGCCCGCACCTGCTCACCATCCGACCGATCGTGGTTCCAGGGGACGCGGAAATCCGCTTGCACGTGGAAGGTCTCGCCGACCAAACCTATCTGACCATCGATGGTCAAGAGGCAGTAGAGCTGAAGAGGGGCGACCAGATCCAATGCCAGCGCTCCCCCTATACGGTAAGGCTTGTGCGCCTCGGGCAGCATGGCCTCTTCAAGGTACTGCGGTCCAAGCTGAAGTGGGGCCAACGCTAAGGGCGTCGGCATCATGCGGTCCTGCTATGCTTCGGCTATGACCACCGTGGATGTGACCTACCACTACAGCGTGCCACCCCGAGAAGCAACTGCCCTGGCCCTCGCGAGTCTGCGGGAGGTGTACGGCATTCGGCAAATGCATGTGGATGAGCGCGCCCGCTCTGTGCGCATTGAGTATGATGCGACCCGCCTGAGCGATCAGGTCGTGCGGCAGTTGCTGCGCCGCACGGGGTTGGAGCTTGAGAACCCGCGAGTCATGATCGTGCCCGACGAGGCTGTTCCAACCGTGTGAGGGAAGGGTTGGCCTCCTGAACCGGACCTGTGGCGGCTTGCTCTGAGTGTTTAAACTTGGTATCTTGAACGAGTCGCAGATGGCGTCAGCGCCGCTGAATCGCGTGCACCCGTAGCTCAGCTGGATAGAGCAATTGGCTACGAACCAATAGGTCGGAGGTTCGAATCCTTCCGGGTGCACCATCGCTCCTCACCAGATGCCGGAACGAACTGCGATATGCCTTTGTACAATGCGCTCGTAGCTCAGCTGGATAGAGCAACTGGCTTCGAACCAGTAGGTCGGAGGTTCGAATCCTTCCGGGCGCACCAGTTCACTTCAAACAATCCATCGATATTGAAAAGGGGAACGCATGCGTTCCCCTTTCTGCGAGAGCCGCACTCACTGGCCGGCGGGCGCGGACGTGAGTGGGCGGGTGATGTCGTCGAGCAGAGCAGGCGTACCCTCGATGCGTTCGAGCGTAGGGAAACGCTCTCCTCCGTGATAGTCAAGGGCGAATGTCCGCACGTCACCATCCCGTTGAACCGTAACCTGCAACGGTTCAGTGTTGAATTTGGTCGACGCAATCGCGTTACGCGCGGCTTCGGCCGAGTAGGCCTTCCCGGCAATTGCAAGAACCTGGCCGCCGGGCGACATACCGGCTTTGTCCGCGGCACTGCTCCAGCGCACGTCGACCAGCTTACCCGTGTCGTCAATACGTAAACCGAGAGAGTACCAGGTCAGCAGGCCAGTTCCGCGCCGGGTTTTTGCCTTGAGGAGCGTGGCTGCTGACTCACTCGGCTGATCGCGGTAGACGAGCCTGTAGCCACCGCGCTCGATACCCGCCAGGTCGGCGCGTGGCTGTACCGTACGAATGCGCTCCGTAAGAAACGCTGCCCAGTCGTACGGCACAACATCGTTCAGGGTTTCGACCAGCTCCGGAAACTCATACGGCACGATCAGCGGACCGGTATTCCCACCCTTGCCAAGGAACATCTTCGCAAAATCGCCGAGCGACTTTTGATTGTTGGTGAGCTTGCGGATCATCGTGTCAGCATCGAGCCAGACGAGTTCACCCTCTTGGTAATAGTCCTGGCTGCGCCGCCAGTTGGACCAGCCCTGGTCGCCGGAGCGGATGAGACTGCCAGCGACGGCAGTGTCTTCCGTGGTACGCCACTCGCGGCCCGTTTTGTTGTCCAGGCTAGCCGCGCTGAGTGCGAGCAGTTCGCGGTACTGCGACGCCGACTTCAGGCCAGAGCGGGCTGCCAGCACGTTGCCCCAGTACTGCGTCATCCCCTCGTAAACCCACATCAGGTCGCCCTGCTGCGGCGTGGAAAAGTCGGGCTGGTAGAGCCGCGCAGGACGCCGATACTTTCCGTTCCACGAGTGGGTGAACTCATGAGCCAGCAAGTCTGCATCGCCAAGCTGGTGGACGTCGTCGGCGTAATCCTTTTCCCCCACGCCATTGTCAGAGGACTGACCATGCTCCAGTCCCTCGCCACCAGCGATGTCAGAAAGCGTAAGCAGGAAGTGGTACTCCAGATAGTGATGCGAGGCATAATTCTTGTCAGCTTCGCGAACCAGGTTATTTGCCGCAAGCAGGAACTGCGGCCGCAAATTGATGTCCTCTGGTTCATCGGCCATGACGTCCAGGTAATGCCTGGGTGAAATCTCCGGTGCAAGAGGGTATTCGCGCAGGTATGCGCCGGTAAAGACAGGCGAGTCTTCCAGCTGCTCTACCGTGGTAGCGGCGTATTGGGTTGTAACCGCGCCAGCCGAGGGCCGGTGTAAGCCCTCATCGGTCCCGGTAACGGCTGGGGTTGCAACTGGACCGATGGGCTTGAGCGCGGTCGCTGTCTTCCACTGCGCCGGTACGGTCACGGATGGCTGGATCGCGAGATCCCGTACCGGTACATGCGCGGGGTAAAGCATCAACGCCTCCCACTCCAGCACGGCCATCTTTGGCGTTACGCGGTGGGACATCACACAGTCCAGGTGGGCATGCAGCACCGTCACGCCACGTGGAACGTCGACGTGGAACTCTTCAAGGTGTACGTCGTCGCGCCGCCATGGCAGGACTTTTCCGTTCGCCGTAAAGACAACCCCTGTGATCTCGGCGATGGGCCCAACAGGTGCATGCGTTCCCGGGATCCAGAGTGGCGTCACAAACGACGCAGGGCCAGCGCTGACCGGTAGATCGATCTCGGCATGGTAGAGGTTGCGCGCGCCCTCCGTGAGGTCTGCAGTGATCTGGATTGGCGGCCTTTGGGCATGGAGCCAGCCAGCTTGCATACACACCATTGCGGGTAAAACCAGGCGGCGAACAGCAGCAAAACGCATCGTCAGAGACCTCGACCTCGGGTGATATATCAGTTGGACGTATTCTCGCACAGGAAGGATTCGGCGCAGCTCGACCTGCCGGCACGCTCGATGCTGAACACGCAGCACACGTCATTAGCGACGCCAGGGATCTCGAGCCGCGTGTTCTGAAGTGCTTGGCCGCACACACTGATTCAATTGCGTCGCTGAGTTGCGGTCTTTCTGGTTTGCCCAGCCGCGATTGCGTCTCCAGGTCACCCAGAGAAAGGATTCGCGGCATACGACGGCCAACTCCGGTTTCGTTTGCGTGGGCCTTCAAACTACCTGGCTGGCATCCTCACTGCCGAAGCAGTGGTCGTGCTCTGAGGCGATGGAGAGCTGCCAGGAGCACGCAGGACCCTATCCGCTGCATCCTCAATCCGTTTCGACCAACCAGTGCCGGGTGCAGCACTTTCCGCGCTACTGTTCGCGGGTCGGCAAGGTGTGCCTGATCGTTTGAGACAAACCCCTCTGAGCCCTATGCTTCGCTGGTCTCGGTTTCCGCGTCTTCCACGTGCACCGAGCCATAGTGGCGGACGTCGGCACCGCGAAGCCAGAAGATAACATCTTCGGCGATGTTGGTGGCGTGGTCACCCACACGCTCCAGATTGCGGCTGATGATGAGTGCAGCCAGCGCCTGCTTCGTCGTCGACGGATCCCGCGTAATGGCTCCACCCAGCGAGTTGAGCGCATCATGATTCATCGCGTCGACCTGGTCATCCAGCCTCAGCACCCTCTCTGCCATATCCGCATCGGCCTCAATGAACGCCTGCAGTGCCTGGCGCACCATGTTTGCAGAGAGCGTCGCGAGACGGGGAATGTCGACAGGCAGATCGGCAGAGGGTAGCGTCGCCAGCTCCTGCACGCGTACAGCGATGTTGACCGCCTGGTCTCCCACCCGTTCCAGGTCGGCATTGATGCGGATTACGCTCAGGATAAAACGCAGATCGACCGCCATGGGCTGTTCCATGGCCAGCAGATCGAGCGCAAGCTGATCGACCTCGCGCTCCATGCGGTTGATCGCTGGCTCATTCAGCTTGACCAGTTCACATAAGTCGAGGTCCCGCGAGGAGTACGCCTCCGTCGCACGTTTAATGGCTTGCTCGGTGAGGCCTGCCATGACCAGCAGACGCTCTTTCAACTCCTGCAGTTTTTGCTGGAAGTTCTTGCGAGTGCTCATCCGAACCTCCCCGTGATGTAGTCTTCAGTGCGTTTGTCGGAAGGATTGGTGAAAATTTTGTCCGTCGAATCGAACTCCACAAGCTGTCCGGTAAGGAAAAAGCCGGTGCGCTCTGCCACGCGTGCCGCTTGCTGCATGTTGTGGGTCACGATCACGATGGTGTACTGCCGCTTGAGCTCGAAGATGAGATCCTCGATCTTGGCCGTTGAGATGGGGTCGAGTGCACTTGCCGGCTCATCCATCAGCAGCACTTCCGGGTCCACAGCCAGCGCACGTGCGATGCACAGGCGCTGTTGCTGACCGCCGGAAAGGCTGGCGCCCGACTTCTTCTTCAGGTCTTCCTTGACCTCGTCCCACAGTGCAGCTTTCTTCAGCGAGCTTTCGACCACTTCGTCAAGCACCTGGCGTTTCCGGTACCCATTCAGCTTTAGACCGCTGGCAACGTTGTCGTAGATCGACATGGTGGGAAAAGGATTCGGTCGCTGAAAGACCATGCCCACGCGCCGTCGTATTTCGACCGGTGCCGCGTCCTTGTAAATGTTGAGACCACCCATCACCACTTCGCCTTCCGCGCGGGCTCCGGGGCTCGTCTCATGCATACGATTCAGGCAGCGCACAAAGGTACTTTTGCCGCAACCGGATGGCCCGATGAGCGCCGTTGCCTGGTTGGCCGGGATGTGCAGTGTAACGTCACGCAGGGTGTGGGTACTGCCGTACCAGGCGTTCAGGCGCTCGACGCGAATATCAACTCCCACTTAGCGGGCTCCCTTCAGTTGTCCATGGCTCGCGAAGAGGCGCACCAGTGTCACGGCGATCATGATCAGCGCAATCAGCACCAGCGCCCCGCCCCAGGCGAGACGATGCCACTCGTCATACGGCGAAATCGCGTACTTGAAAATCTGCAGCGGCAGTGCCGCCATGGGCTGATTCACGTTCAGGGCCCAAAACTCATTGCCAAACGCGGTGAAGAGCAGTGGCGCTGTCTCGCCCGCGACGCGTGCAAATGCCAGCATGCAGCCAGTAATGATGCCCGGTGCGGCCGTCTTCAGGCTGATGCTCACCACCGTACGCCACTTCGCAATGCCCAGGCCAAGCGCGGCCTCGCGCAGCGCGTTAGGTACAGTCGCCAGCATCTCTTCCGTGGTGCGAGTGATCGTGGGCACCATCATGATCGCAAGCGCAACTCCACCGGAAAGGGCAGAGAAGTGGTGTTGGCGCGTCACAATCAACGCATAAGCCGCGATGCCCATCACGATGGACGGAACACCGTTCAGCACATCCGCGGTGAAGCGCACGGCATTACCGAAGACACTCTGTCCGCCGTACTCCGAAAGGTACACACCGGCCGCGATTCCAAGCGGGACGCCGACAAGGCTGGCCAGACCGAGAATAATGCCGGAACCGACGATGGCATTGGCCAGACCACCACCGGCTTCGCCGACGGGCGCGGGAATATGGATAAAAAACGCGAGATTCAGTGAGCTTGCGCCCTTATAGATCAGGTACCCAAGAATGGCAATCAGTGGAATCAGTGCAAGGATCGTGCTGAGGATCGAGACAACCGTAATAAGGTGGTTGACTGCATAACGCTGCAGGCGGTTTCCCTTCTCAGCTCCGGGGCTACGCTTTAAAAGATCGTTCATTCCTACGTTGCCCTCGCGGTGTTGCCCCGCGTCACCGCCCACACCAAAAGGCGCGCAATCGCGTTCACGATGATGGTTACGATGAAGAGGGCAAGGCCGATCTCGATCAAGGCACTCAGATACAGATCGCCTGTAGCCTCGGTGAACTCATTGGCAATAACACTGGCTAACGTGTACGCCGGATTCAGCAAATTTTTAACGATATCTGGATGGTTGCCGATGACCATGGTGACGGCAAGGGTTTCTCCGAGCGCACGACCCAGGCCGAGAATGACTGCACCCACAATGCCCAGGCGCGCATTGCGAAGAACCCCGATGCGCAGCATCTCCCAGCGAGTTGCGCCGAGCGCAAGCACCGCTTCCCGCTGGTGCGTGGGTACCGCCCGCATCACGTCGCGGCTGATCGAACTAACCACGGGAAAGATCATGATGGCCAGCACCACCCCGGCGGCGAACATGCTGACGCCGAAGTTGGGTTGTGCGAACAGACCTGTCCAGCCAAATGTTTTGATGAGCAATGGACCGACATCATCACGAATGATCGGCACAAGCACGAAGACCGCCCAAAGGCCGTACACCACGCTTGGAATCGCGGCGAGCAGCTCTGTCAGGAACGCGATGGTACCGCGAAGCCAGTGGGGGCAGATATCGAGCAAAAAGACAGACACCGCGAGCGCCAGCGGGACTGCAATGATCACGGCCAGCAGGGAAGACACAACGGTACCGTAAATAAACGGAAGCGCGCCAAAGTCGCCATTCACCGGATCCCAGTTGGTCCCCTTGAAGAAAGCGAAGCCAAACTGGTGCCAGGACAGGCGGGAACTGAATACCAGCACACCGACAATCATGGACACGATGGCAATCAGGCTCATCGCGCTCATGAGCATCAGCGCGTGAAAGCCTGTATCGGCAACGCCTCCGGAGCCGCGGCTTAGAAGGAACCTTCGAACCTCAGAAGGCGCTGCCGGCGGTGTCTCGCCAGTTGCCACTGGGTCGCCAAGCGGACGCGCCTGTACGACCGGCACGGCAACGCGCATTGCGGGCAGGAGATCGTTTTGTGGAACCTTGTTTCCAACCATAATGCTTTCCCGGGTGAAGTTGAACAACACAACGGCAGGAACCAGCGGCACACGCCTGATTCCTGCCAGAGTACAGCAGTCTGATGCACTTATCTGATCGCGTTGATGGTTTGTAGAACACGGTCGGCAACTGGCTTCGGCAGGGGAGCGTAGGTCATGGCAGACGCTTCACCCTCGCCCTTCGCAAGCATCCAGTGCAGAAAGTCAACCATGACTTTACTTTTCGCAGCGTCGTCAAAGTGTTGTGGGACCAGCAGCCACGTGAACGAACTAATAGGGTAGCTAGTGGCACCCGGCGCATTCGTAATGGACACACGGTAATCCGCCGGAATGGTCTTCAAGTCGGCAGCGGCCGCGTCCGTCACTCCCTGCGTTGAAGCTTTCACGTACTTGCCGGCAGCATTCCGTACCAATCCGAACGACATGTGGTTCTGTTCCGCGTAGATCAACTCGACGTAGCCAAAGCTGTATTCGGAGTTACGCACCATACCCGCAACACCTTCGTTGCCCTTTTGGCCAATGCCAACCGGCCACTTGACGCTTGTGCCCTTGCCAATACGCTCCTGGAACTGCGGCACCACCTTTGAGAGAAAGTCGGTCCAGATGTAGGTAGTGCCTGAACCGTCGGAGCGGTACACCGGCAGAATCTGGTGGTCTGGCAGGGTCACGCCCGGGTTGTCGTGCGCGATGTTGGCATCGTTCCACTTGGTGATAACGCCCAGGTAGATGCCGGCGATGACCTCGGGCGACAGGTTTAAATCCTTGCTCACACCTGGGACGTGATAAACCGGCACCACCGCGCCTAGCACCGTGGGGATATGCACCAGCTTGATCTTGGACTCAGCAAGCTGCTGGTCAGTCATCGGACCGTCTGACGCGCCGAAGTCGACGATTTTTTGCGAAACCTGCCGGATGCCCGCGCCGGAACCAACCGACTGGTAGTTGATCTGCACACCGGGATGTTCCTTGGCGTACTCGGAAAACCAGCGCGAGTAGATGGGATTGGGAAACGTCGCACCGGCACCGGTGAGGTTTTGCGCCAGCATCGGTGCAACCGGTAGTGCCATTGCGGTGGCGAGAGCAAGAAGAGAGAAACGGACGTTCATGAAATCTCCTGAAAACTGTTCCGGCGGGTGATACCGGCCTCTGATGCAAACCCACATGCATCGTGTTGCTGCAGCAGGGCCGGTCCCTTTTCGAAGGTGGTTACCGTCGTTCTGCAGCCTACGGGATGTAATACCGCATCCCGACATGCACCATGTTGTCCTGTGCGCGGGGCCCTGTCGTGCGAACCACGGGAGCCGGGGTCGCAACGGTTCCGGTCACGGCACCCGACCACAGATTCCGCTGAAGGTAGCTGTAAGTCGCCTGATACTGCAGGCGGCCGTACTTCGGGCTATTCACCACGCGATAGGTAAAGCCGATCATCGGCTCCTGGATGTAGCGGGTCGGCGCCGCGCATGTGACAGGAGTGTCCGTGCCCGTCGTTCCCGTCGAGGTGGCGGGATTCGCCGGCAGGGCGTAGCAACCAGCATTGTTCAGGTTCCGTGGACCATAGCCGAACAGCGTGCCGTTCGCCGTCGAGTACACCGTGCGCTGCGCATACTCCCCACCGTAGTAGGCGTACACATCCAGCCTTTTGGTTGGGTGTGTCTCCAGGCTGAACAAGCCATGATAGTTGCGAATCGGTTCCAACGTTCCGTCTGGACGAAGGGTTGCATCGGCCAACTGCGCGGAACCGTAGCGGCCTGTGCCGTCACCAGCCATTGCTGCAACCGCGATATCGGCGTATTTGCTCGCCGCCACTCGCGCGCTGCCGAACACACCGCCACCGGTCTTGGTGTCGGAGACGTAGTTGGTCGCGTAAGTGTAAACGCCTGTCGGTGCCGCCGTCGTCGGTGCGCTAAGGCTCAGGATGGGAAAGTAGTAGTCCCGCAGAAAGCGCGCAAGACCACCCACCTCAAAATGGGCCTTCGGCAAATCCAGTGCGGCTTTCACAATCAGGTCAGGCGCAACATTGTTGGCGTACGTCCCGTTAAAGGCGTTGTAAAGACCGCCATTGACGCCGGTTCCTGAAAAGAAGAAGTTTGCCGGGATACCTGCGGCCGCGGTTGAAGTCGCGGTGAAGTTGGTAATCTGCGCTTCTTCCAGCGCACCCGCAATGGTCAGGGCACCGCCGTGGTTAATGTCGCCGAACTTCTGCTGCAGGCGCAACCCCGGCTGCCGTGCCCAGCTAAACCCGACCATGTACTGCGGATCGACGGTGTTGGGCAGCTTCTCGGTACGGTTGTCCGTGTACTTGCCGTCCTCGGTCACAAGAGACCACATCTGCCCGCCAGTAATTCCGAAGCCTTCCTTGCTTTCCGCACGGCCCCAGATCTGGCGCTGGCGAAAGGTGTAGCTTTCGGACTGGTTGTTGTTCGAGGTCACGCCCGCGCTCAGGAAATCCGCCTCGAAGTAACCGGACAGCTTGTAAGCGCCGGCGTTGCCCTCCAGCAGCGCGCCAAGGCGGCTCTGGCGGCCCGTGAAGTTGAGTTCGCTGACATGACCTTCGTTGGCACTGGGAAACGGAATGGTATTGAAGGGTGTGTTGATGTCGGAGTTGACCGAACGTTGCCGATACACGCCTTCAAAGGCAAAGAACGCAACCGGCGTAATCGTCATGCCCTTGTAGTGCAGCACGGTCGGTGAGTTGATCTGCTCCTGCACGGCAGCCTGGTTGTTGATGACCGTTTCCTGCAGGCTGGCGACGTTGGACTTGATCTCGTCCTGGCGCGTCTTCACCTCTTCCACCTGCGCGGTGCTGGCGGCGGCTGCGGTGTTGGCCTGCTGCGCCGCAGCGCTGGCAGACACGGCATCCGCCGAGGCATCCGTCGCGCTCTGCTGTGCCGTCACAATTTGCTGATCCTTGGCCGCGATCTGCGCCTTGAGTGCGTCGATCTGGGCCTGCATCTCGCCGCGCAGGGCCCGTAGCTGCTCTTCCGAGGCATCGTGGCGCACGACCCGGTGTGCCGTCGTATGCTTGCGTGCCTGGCTGGCCTTGCTGGATCTGCTGGCGGCCGTGGTGGACTGTGCCACGCCTGTGCCACACAACGTGGAAACCAGCACGGCGCTGGCCCAAAGGTTGGTTGAATTCATCATGCCTCGGAACACAGGGCTAAAGGCCACGATCCGGCGCGGCGCGGCGGTCCAGGTTCTTTGCCATGAGTGTGTTCGACCATCATGTTCGCAAAAATTTGTGAACGGCACACAACGCTTGTGTGAACAGATGATGAATCGAGATTGCTCGCCGCGCGCGCAATCCGACTATTCCGTGCCGACCGCACTTTCGGGGAAAAGACGAATGTCGACAACGTTTCGATACTTCTCCGCATAATCCATGCCATAGCCGATCACAAACCGGTTGGGAATGGAGAAGCCCACGTAGTCAGCCTCGATCGGAACCAGACGACGCTCCGGCTTGTCCAGGCAGGTCGCGATCTTCAGGCTTGCGGGTTTGTGCTGCAGCATAAGCTTGCGCAGGTAGCTCAGCGTCAAACCGGTATCCAGAATGTCTTCCACGACAATGACATGCTTGCCCTCGATCGGAACGTCCAGATCCTTGATGAGCTTGACCGCACCACTGCTTGTCTTGCCTTTTCCATAGCTGGACACAGCCACAAAGTCGAACGTATTGTCAATCTCGATCGCGCGCGCAAGGTCCGCAAGAAAAATCGCCGCGCCCTTCAGAACGCCCACCAGCACAACGCTTTCCCCTGCATAGTCGCGAGAGATCTCTGCACCAATCGCTTGAACGCGCTCCTTGATCTGCGCTTCAGTAAAGAGCACCTCGCACTGCGAAGCTGGAACGAACGTGGGAGCAATGGCAGAAGAGGACATGCACTCAATCTAAATGCATCGCTCTGGTCCTGCTGCGCACCCGCGCCATCTTCGGGCGTATCCGGGCGTTGCGGTTCCATGCGCATCCTGCCCAGCACGTATACTCGGCAAAGCGATGTATCCGTACCTGCATTTTGGTTCGTTCCAACTCGGCACCTTCGGCATCTTCATGTGGCTTGCCGCGGTTGCCGCTACCCTCCTCTTACACAGAGCCTTTGTTCGCGCACACGTGACGGCAGACGCGGTTGTGGTGGTGGCGACGGCGATGATTGCCGGTGTTATTGGCGCCAAGGTGTGGCACGAGCTGCAGAACCCCCTGCAGCTCGGCATGGAACTACGGCAAATTGGTCTGCCTGGCTGGCATCACCCCTTTGAGGTCGCGGCGAATGCGCTGCAGTGGTTTCGCGCGGGATTCGCCTGGTTTGGCGGCCTCCTGTTCGGCGTCGGGGCACTCCTGTGGCAGGGCAAAACTCTGAAGATCGGGGCTCTGCGCCTGCTCGATCTCGCCGCACCCGCAGCTGCGGTCGGTTACGGGATTGGCCGCATTGGCTGTCTTACCTCGGGCGACGGTGACTATGGCATTGGCACCACCCATGTCTGGGGCGTGCATATTAAGGACAATGCGCTGGACCCGCCGCAACCGAATCCGCCAGGACTACTGGTCGAACCAACCCCCGTCTACGAAATGCTGTTTGGCTTTTGCCTCGGCTACTATCTCTGGATTCGCGGCAAAAAACATCTTCCTGTTGGGCAGGTTACCGGGGAGTATCTGATCCTCAGCGGCGTAGGGCGCTTCCTGATTGAGTTCATTCGGCGCAACGAGCGGCTATATTTTGGCCTGACGAACGCACAGGTCGCAGCTTTGATCACCATCGCCGTCGGTGCCATGCTGGTCGTCGTCGCTTGGCGTCGCCCGGACAAAGCCGAGCGCGACGTGGACCTCCCTGCCGTCCAGATGCCGGGCTAAGTCGGCTACAGCTGTCGAAGCAGCGTCTTAACCTCCTCAAAACCTGGAAAGAGCCGTTCTTCAGCCTGGAATTCCTGCGAATGCACGCAGCGTCGGCCGCCACGCACCTTGACCGGGTGCTTCAAATGCAGCATCTCGTGGTACATCAGGTACTCAAGGGCAATGCGCGGCACCTGCGGCCGGTCGAACACACGGCTGACCATGATCGTGTTGTGCGCCGCGTCATAGTGGCCCAGCAGCCGTCGCGCCTGGTGACCGCTCCACGTCAGCACCGGACGGCCGAGCAGGCCATGAAAAAACCGTGTGTTCACGGCCTCAAACACCTCCTCCAGATCGTAGATCTCACCCACCGCCGTGGTAATTTGCTTGCGGCCGCGCTCCTGCCGGGTGCGTTCCGTTTGCCGGCGAATCGCATCGCTGCCGGTAAAACGGCGGTAACGGTCGGCATGGCTGCGTTCAACCGGCTTCCGGTACAGTTTCGCGAGCAAAATATGAGCAATAGCCTGGTGGACGCTCTCCGGTGCGGACTGTAGCAGGTCCGACAGGCGCACAATCAAGTGGCCGTCGCGCAGGCGAATGGTCGTGTTGAGTGAGACAAACCGGCGAAACTTCACGTCCAGCGGGGGCATGGGCGCACGCGGGCGCAAGTCGCGGTAGGCGATGTAGAAAATCGAACAGAGTTCGGGGGAGGCGACCACACCTTCAATTCTATCGAGGCTTGTACCCTTTAACACGCAGCAGAAGCTAACGCGGTACCTCATACTGTGCGGGTGGCGGTTCTTTCGACGGTGGATGTTGTTTGAAGTACGCCTGCTGCTCCGGGAGGAGCTTCTGCGCATCGTCCTTCAAGTCAGCCACGGCTTCCAGCGCAAGCTTGCGTGTCACGTTGTACCGGTCCTGGTCAGGGGGCTGGCGAAGAATGCTGGCCCAACGGTCAGACATGGTGATCAGCTTCGGTAGAACCTTGCGCAAGTCCTTGTGGCTGGTGGCGTAGTTGTCGAGATTGTCCTCCAGCTCGTTCACAACGCCGGAGACCTCACTCATATTCTGGTGAATGTCCTCTGCCCGGCCCTGTGCGCGAACGTCCACAACCACACGTTGGATCCGGTCCAACCGGGTGTCAATAATCTTGAGAAAGGCAGTCACACGTGCCGGCGGGTCCATCGCCGCCTCGCGAATGCTCTCTACCTCAGCCTCAGACAGATCCGCAGAACCCTGGTGCTGAGCAACAAGGCTGGCTGGGTAAAGCGCCGTCACCGCAACGACCAGGGAAGCAAGCCGCCGGATCTGCAGAGCACAGCTGATCGGCGGCACAGAGGCCCGTTTCGAGAAGCGCGACGACTCAGGAGCCTCGTGGGAAAGCACCATGTGCCACTTACTTTGCGAAGATCACTGCCAATAGGGAATCCTGGGCGGCATTCAGTCGCGCCAGTGCTGCCTGTATATGAGGCTTCACGTCGTACGAGGCGGCACGTGCCATATCCGTCAGTCGCCGGTTGGTAAGGTGGAGCATCATCTCTGTCTTCTTCAAGCTCTTGCTCTGCTCAAAGTTGCTCTCCATCTTGGCCGTGCAGGCTTCCAGGCGGTGGAGTGTCTCCTCGGCTTTTTCAATCTCACCGTCGGCTAGCTGTTTACTCGCAAGGATGGTCATCTTGTCAGCCAGGTCGGCGTACAAAAAGGCCTGCTCCCGAGGGTTTGCACCGAGCGCCCGATGCTCCAGCTCATCCATCATGTGGAAGTCGAGCATGTCGGCGGGAGGTGTTGCAGGTGCAGCGGACGCCGCACCGGTTGTGACAACGCCGCAAAAAAGTGCGGCACCCAGGCCCTTGCGAGTTTTCCGCGAGACTGACTTCCAGCGTGTTGCAACGTTCATCGCACACCTCCAACTGAGCACCAGAGGGTTACCTTGTTCGACTGAGTAGCTGCAGGCGCTGCTTTGCCTGCCACTCCTCATCAGGGAACTTCCCGTTCGCCAACTCCAGGAATTGGCGATAGGCTCCAGCGGCTTCTCTGGATTGATGCAAGCTATCATGCGCCGTTGCCAAAAGGAAAGCGCTGGTTGCATCCAGCGGACTAATCCCGTTTCGAATTGAGATTGCACGCAAAACTAATTCCGGCTGGTGGTTTGCCGACGCTGCAAACGCCAGCTCCGACGCCGCTCGCACCTTGTCCGCGGGTGTCTTAAATTGCTCAGTCAGCGCGCGTTCCAGCAGTGTCTGTGCCTCGGGGTCACGCTTTTGCCGAATCAGGCTATCGGCCCACTCGGTCATCAGCTCTCCATCGTGTGCATCTGCCGCTGCAAGCACGCGGAACACCGCATCAGCTTCTGTCCACTTGCCCTGCGCCACATAAGCCCGCGCGCGCAATCGCGCCACGGCGGTGTTGTCCGGCTGCAATGCCTGCAACCGTTCGAGCAGGGGCAGGGCCGCTGGCACGTCTTTCTGTTGCAACAGGGCACCCGCCTTCTCACTCAAAAGCGCTACGTTGTCGGGGTGGGCTGCCAGAGCCGTATCCAGCACCTCGGTTGCCGGCGCAACCTTGCCCTGCCGCAGCAGCACGCGAGCGTACTGAACGGCGGCAGCGGGATCAGTCGGCGTGGCGCGAATCACCCGGGCATACGCCTGCTCTGCTGCCGCATCCTCATGCAGCGCCTCTGCGATTTCACCGGAGAGCTGCACATCGTCCAGCGTTTCCGGAGCCCGTCGCAAAGCCTGCAGCAGGTCGTCGCGGGACTGCTCCGGAGAGCTCGACACCTGCAGGCGGGCCAGAGCCCGGTAGCCCTGTGCTTTGGCAGTCTCACTCGTGGCACTCCCGTCACCTTTCAAGGCGACGGCCTTTTGCAGCGCGCTGGTGGCACCCGCGGGATCATCATTGCGCGCCAGCAGCAGGCCCAGCCCAACAGCCGCCTGCACATTCTGCGTATCCACGGCAAGCGCACGGGTGTACGCCGCCTTGGCTCCTTCCACATCGTTCAGGCTGTCGTCGCAGAACCCAAGATCATAGAGAGCCTCGGCATTTGCAGGCTGCCGTGTCAGCAGCTTCGCCAGGAGGGGAATCGCGCCAGCCCAGTCCTGCTTCGCCATGCGCTTCTCTGCCTGCTGCAGTGCCGCAGCATTCGCATCAGGCGGCGGTGTGTCTCCGTCGACGGAAGAGCTCGTACCGGGTGGTAACTGCTGGACCTGCGCAGCCCCACGAGACCCGCCGAGCAAGGAAGCCGTCAGCAGGCTAACGCAGCAGAATTGAGCCTGAGACCGCCTCATTCGACCGGAACCTGCCCCATTCCAAGAGCTGGCCGCAACCAACGTCCCGTATAGGAGGCGGGCACAGCCGCAATGTCTTCCGGTGTACCGACAGCGACGATCTGCCCGCCAGCCGACCCGCCCTCCGGTCCCATATCGATCACCCAATCCGCGCTCTTGATGACATCCATATTGTGCTCAATCACCAGCAGCGATCCCCCGCCGTCTATCAGTTTGCGAAAAGCCTGCAGCAGTGTCGCGACATCGTCAAAGTGGAGACCCGTCGTTGGCTCGTCCAAAATGTAAAGCACGCGGCTGCCCACCTTTTTCACGTCGGCCTTGCCGCTGCCGATGGAGCGAATACTGGCAAGATGAGCTGCCAGCTTCACGCGCTGTGCTTCGCCGCCGCTCAGTGTCGTTGCGCTCTGTCCCAAACGCACGTATCCGAGCCCGACTTCATCCAGCACCTGCAGCCGGTCCACAATCTTTGGGTGGCCTGCAAAGTAGTGCAGCGCATCCCGTACCGTCATGTTCAGGACATCGTGAATATTCCGGTTCTTGTACTTCACCTCTAGAATCGCTGACTTGTACCGCGTGGCGTTGCATTCCTCGCACGGGAGCTCAATGTCCGCCAGAAACTGCATCTCCACCGTAACGGTACCGTCGCCCTCACACACGTCGCAACGCCCGCCCGGTACGTTAAAGCTGAAGGAGCCGGCGGTATAGCTCTTCCGTCGTGCGTCCGGCTGCGCCGCGAACAGTTCGCGAATCGCGTCAAAAGCCTTGATGTACGTAATCGGATTCGACCGCGGCGTTCGCCCGATGGGTGACTGGTCGACCAGCACGACCTCACGCAGGTTCTGCGTCCCGGTGAACTCGCGGTACAGCTTGGTCGCATCCGGCGATGCACCTTCCATCCCCAGCGCATACTGCAATCCCCGATATAGCACCTGGTGCACAATCGTCGATTTGCCGGAACCACTTACACCGGTCACGACGCACAACATGCCCAGCGGAATCTCCAGGTCGACACCGCGCAGGTTATGAATCCGCGCGCCCTTCAGGCGAAGCATCTCTCGTCCCGGTTCACGCCGCAGCGTGGGTACCGGGATCTGCACCCGACCCGAAAGGTACTTCCCCGTAATGGAGTTCGCGTCTGCCTTGACCTCTTGCACCGTACCGCTCGCCAGCAGCTTGCCGCCGAGCTCGCCCGCACCTGGCCCCAGGTCAATCAGCCTGTCCGCCGCAAGAATCACATCCGGGTCGTGCTCGACAACAAGAATGGTGTTCCCAAGATCGCGCAGGTCGTGCATGATACGAATCAACTTTGCGGTATCGCGTGAGTGCAGGCCGATCGAAGGTTCATCCAGTACATACAACGCACCCACCAGCCGGGAGCCGAGCGATGTTGCCAATTGAATGCGCTGCGACTCACCTCCGCTTAGCGTGGAGCTCAGTCGGTCGAGCGTCAGGTATTCCAACCCCACCTGCTCCAAAAATCCGATCCTCTGGCGGACCTCCTCCAGAATCTTTCCGGCAATTTCGGTCTGGGCTGGCGTCAGGGTCAGGGAGTTGAAGAACTCCTTTGCGCCGGTAATGGTAAGTCCGGCAGCCTCACAGATGTTCTGGCCTTGCAGCAGGACAGCGCGCGCTTCTGCTCGCAGGCGCTGGCCCCGGCAGTCCGGGCAGGGCGCATACCCCCGGTACTTGGACAGGAAAACACGAACATGCAGCTTGTACTTTTTGGTATCAAGATGCTGAAAGAATCCGCGAATACCGCTGAACGTTCCTTTGCCGTCCCATAACAACGTTTGCTGCTGCGGCGTCAGGTCAAAGTAGGGAACGTTCGTCGGGATTCCGTTTGCCTGCGCGAATCGCTTGGCTTCCGCATGCTGGGGCCGATACTTTGGCATGGCCCATGGCGCAATGGCATCCTCGTCCAGCGACTTCGATTCGTCCGGAAGTATGAGCTTCGGGTCGAAGTCGATGGTGTTGCCGAAACCCTGGCAGCGCGGGCACGCCCCGAAAGGATTGTTAAAACTAAAGAGTCGGGGCTCAGGCTCGCGGTACGCCCGATGACACGCGGTACATTCGAATGCCGTCGAAAAGCGCAGCCGCACAGGCGCCGTCGCCTCGTCCCGTGGCGCGGTATGGAACAGAATTTCGTTCGACTCCCGGTAGCCCGTTTCAATGGCATCGACAATGCGGCTACGCACCTCCGGACCCAGGGCGAGGCGATCCGCCAGGACGAAAATGGGCTGCGTAAAATCGAGCTCCAGCAAGGATTCTGGAGTGGAGAACTCAACGATCCGGCCGGATTGGAACAGACGGTTGTACCCACGATGCCTCAGCTCCGCGAGTCGCTGTTTCAACTTCTCCGAAGGATCGAGGATTGCCGGATCGGCAGACTTCTCGGCTTTCTTTGCCGCAGTCTTCTTCGCCTTGGGTGCGGCTGCGGCTGCAGGTTGCGCGTCTGCCGCCGGCGGCAGAAAATCCTGCATGGGCTCCAGCAAAACCGGCTGCGGCTCAATGGGGAAGAGCGCATACACGCGTGTCCCTTCCTCCATCCCCAGTAACTCCGCTGCAATCTCATCGACCGTGTCGCGTTTAACGATGCCACCGCAGTGCAGGCAGGTTACCGTTCCGCAGCGCGCGTACAGCAGGCGCATGTAGTCATAGATTTCCGTCGCGGTTGCGACCGTCGAACGTGGATTCCGTGTCTGGTTTTTCTGCTTGATGGCTATGGCCGGGGCAAGCCCATCCATAAAGTCGACATCCGGCTTTTCAATGCGCTCCAGAAACTGGCGCGCATAGGCGGACAGCGACTCGACATACCGGCGCTGACCTTCGGCGTAGACAGTGTCAAAGGCCAGTGAACTCTTTCCTGAGCCGGAAACGCCACTGATCACCGTGAGCGCATTGTGCGGAATATCGATGTCGATATTCTTCAAGTTATGGGTGCGTGCGCCGCGAATCAGGATGTTGTCATTCGCGGACAGCTTCAACTCGCGCGGCACACTTGACTCGATGCCCAGCACACTGTGCAGCGTGCCGTTCTCGACGTGCGCGACTGACACGGGCACATGCTGTTCGTCGCTGCCCGGAAAAACTGGTAACTCGCTGGCATTGGGCTTCTGTGTTGTGACGGCAATTGCCAATTAACGCGCTCCATCCATGGCCGTGGTATCGGTGGTAATGTCGCCAAGGTGCGTCTGCTTCGGCTTGGGCCAGAGTAGCTCGACCACTAACAGGACAGCACCAATGGAAATACAACTATCGGCAACATTAAAGTCAGGCCAGTGATAGTGGAAGATGGTGACCTCTAGGAAATCGACCACGTAATGAAAGTGGATTCGGTCATAAAGATTGCCGATGGCGCCACCAAAAATCAGTGCCAGACCAATGGTTGCCGGTGAGGCTCCACGGCCCATTTTCCACAACATGATCAGCACAATCAGGCCGGCAACGCAGGAAAAGCCGATCAGGGAGTTTCGTACCGCCACCGGTGACGCTGTCTCGGCAAACATCGAAAAGGCCGCGCCAAAGTTGAGCACATGGCTGATGCGAAAGACGTGCGGAATCACGGTGATGTTCTGACCCGTCTGCAGGTGTCGGTTGATCCAAAGCTTGGTGATGCGGTCCAGCAGCACAACCAATGCTGAAAGCGCCAGTAGGTACGGACGTGCATCACGTCGTGGCGTGGTGACAGGGTAAAGCGGTGCGTTCGGATAGTTACTCATCTAGGTGCTCTGCTCTCCCTCAACGCCGTTTGACGACGGTGGATAGCCAATCTTTTCCAAAGCATCGGCGCAGCGAGCGCAGACTTCGGGATACATGCCTTCTACACCGACATCGTCGGTGTAGCGCCAGCAGCGAGTACATTTGCTGCCTGTCGCATGTACGATCTCAACGATTAGTGAGGGCGTGTTCTGTGCGAAATTTAGCGGCACTATCTCGACCTGAGATACTCCGAACATCTCTGGAAGAAGATGCTCGTATTGCGCCAAAAGACTGGCTGCAGGCACCATCGAATCCGCATAGAAAATTACCTTCGCCTCTGAAGCTTTGCCGATCATTTTGGAAGCTCGAGCTGCTTCCAGCTGTTTCAAAACACCGTCACGTTCCGAACGCAGCTGTCCAAAGTCTGAGACCAAGCTAGTAGGGCTAGCACTTCGGGTAAATGCTTTCTGCGAGGGAAAGTGCGAGATGTGCACACTCTTTTCACGACCTTTAACACATGGCAGGTAACCCCATACCTCGTCGGCTGTAAAGCTCAGGATCGGTGCGATCAGGCGCACAAGCGCCTCCGTCATCTTCCAGATCGCCGTCTGCGCGCTCAGGCGACGCGTGTCCTTCGGCGCTAGGGTATACAAGCGGTCTTTGAGCACGTCGAGATAGAAGGCACTCAGTTCGGAGTTACAAAACTCGTTCAGTGCGTGATATACCCGATGGAATTCGAAGGAATCGTAACTGACCCGGCATTTACCCACCAGCTCCGCACAACGCGCAAGCATGTACTGGTCCAGCGGCTCCATCTGTTCCCACGCAACCTCGTCCGTCGCGGGCACAAAGCCATCGAGGTTCGCCAGCAGAAACCGGAACGTATTCCGCAGCTTGCGATAAATTTCCTCCGCCAGTCGCTTCATCAGCGGAACGGACGCAATCACATCCTCGCGAAAGTCGACGGATGCAACCCACAGTCGCACCACGTCGGCACCGAGCTCATCCATGACCTTGACCGGGTCTACGCCATTGCCCAGCGACTTCGAAAACGCGCGGCGCTGCTCGTCCAGCGTCCATCCGCTGGTGGCGACGTACTTGTAAGGAGCATAGCCGCGCACACCGACGCAGCTCAGCAGGGAACTGTGAAACCAGCCGCGGTGCTGGTCCCCGCCTTCCGTGTACAGGTCGGCCGGGGTCTCGCCCACGGGTCGCTGCAGTTCGGCGTCGGCTTCCAGCACGGCGTGCCAGCTGGCGCCGCTTTCGAACCAGACATCCAGGATGTCCATCTCCTTCCGGAAATCCCCCACGGTGCCGCAATGGCCGCAGGCGGTGCCGCTTGGCAATAACTGCTCCGCGCTATCGCGGTACCAGGCATCGGCACCGTCCTTCTTGAAGCGTTCAACAAGGCTTCGATTGATTGCTTCGTCGTTCAGCGGTGTGTGGCATGTCTGGCAAAGAAAGACCGCGATCGGTACGCCCCAGATGCGCTGCCGGCTGATGCACCAGTCGGGCCGCGTGGCGATCATGTTGCTGATCCGCTCCTGGCCCCATCCCGGGTCCCAGGTCACCGTGGAAATCTCCTCCAGCGCGCGCTGTCGAAAGGTCATCATGCCGCCGCCCGGAGCGGGAACCGGCGTTTCCATGCCGATAAACCACTGCTCGGTCGCGCGATAGATGACGGGTTTGTGGCAACGCCAGCAGTGCGGGTAGCTGTGGTGGATGTCGGACTGGGCGAGCAGGGCACCGCGGTCTTTGAGCAGCTCAATGATCGGTGCGTTTGCCTTGTGAACGTTCAGGTTGTCGTACTCGGGCAGGCCGTTCCGCAGGCGACCGGCCTCGTCCACCTCGCAGATCTGCGACAGCGCATACTTTCTGCCGGTTGCAAAGTCGTCGGGACCATGGGCAGGTGCGGTATGCACGCCGCCTGTACCGGCATCGGTGGTCACATAGTCGGCCATCACACCCAGGATCTGGCGGTCCAGAAAGGGATGTTGGAAGGTGGCATGCTCCAGCACGGATCCTTTGAATCGAGCGATCTCGACAGCTTCCTCGAGGTGGCAGGCCGTCCGTACGCTTTCCACCAGGCCCAACGCGACAAGGTAGACGTCGCCGTCCGTGTTGCGCAGCGCCACGTAATCGAATTCCGGATGAAAGGCGATGGCGAGCGATGCGGGCAGTGTCCAGGGTGTGGTCGTCCAGATCAGGCCGAAAACCGGCAGACCGTCGAGCGCCCGATCGATCGCCCCCGCATCCGAGGTCAGGGCGTACCGCACATACACGCTCGGCGAGGTATGCATCTCGTATTCGACCTCCGCCTCGGCCAGCGCGGTTTTGTCGTGCATGCACCAGTACACCGGGCGCAACCCCTTGTACACAAAGCCATTCTCATAGAAGTCGTAGAACAGCTCCAGAATGCGCGCCTCGTAGGCGAAGTTCATCGTCAGGTATGGATCTTTCCAGCGGCCAAGCACGCCCATGCGCTCGAACTGCGAGCGCTGCAGATCCACATACTTCTGCGCGTACGCACGGCACTGCTCCCGCACGGTGATCGCGTCCATCTCCAACTTCTTGCGGCCAAGCTGCTCGTCGACTTTGATCTCGATAGGCAGCCCGTGGCAGTCCCAGCCTGGCACATAGGGCGCGTCAAACCCGGACATCGTCCTGGACTTGACGATGAAATCCTTGATGCACTTGTTCAGCGCGTGGCCCAGGTGGATCGGGCCGTTGGCATAGGGCGGCCCGTCATGCAGGATGTACTTCGGCTGGCCGGCGCGCGCGGCCCGAATCTGCGCGTACAGATCCTCCTCTTCCCACCCCTTCAACCGCGCGGGTTCGTTCGCTGGCAGGTTGGCTTTCATAGGAAACGTCGTTCTGGGCAGATTCAGCGTGTCTTTCAGCGCTTTTGCCGTCAGGGGATCGCCCACGGCCGCTGCCCCTGAAGTCTTCTGCTCGTCCTGTGCGTCGCTCATCGCTCTCCCGGGCGCTGCCTGAGGCGTCGGCACCCAACAAACTATTCTAGCCGCTCCTTCCGGTCACACGGTCGCGGGTACCCGGCGGAGTACGAAAGACATGTGACAAACATCCATTTTGCTGCGTCCAATACCAAGAGGTGCCGCGCCGGGAGAACTCCCCCTGCGCCCACCGCATGGAACGCTCAATGTTTATAGAATGTTCGTGAGAGTCAGAACGCACGGACATCCATCGCGCCACCTCGCAAGCTCCCTGCTTCGGCAGGGCGGGACCACAGAGTCCGCAGGTCGCGTAACGACAAGGTTGCAGCGGCCTTCGCCGTTGAACAAGAGATCGAGGCTATGGCGAATTCGCTGATCACACCTCCTGAAATCGACCAGAATCTTGCGCCCCGCGCGTCCTCGACGCGCCCTGCCGCGCCTGCGTCGTCCCGCACGATTGCCGGTCCCAACCTCGGCGAGCCCGAGGCTCTCAAGGCCGAGAACCCGTTCCGTTCGCTCGTCGCCAACTTTAGGGATGCATTTTTCCCGGAGAAGCTGCCGCCTCTCGTCCTGGAATCCACGCCGGTAGCCGTTGCCGATCCCATGCGCGTGCGGCGGGATCCCGTGTCGACCGGTGTTGCCGTCGGCTTCCACGCATTGGCGATCCTGCTCATCATCTGGATCAGCGCCAAGGCCATCAAGACGGTAGTCATGCCGCCAAAGCAGGAAGTCAAGAACATCAGCTTTGAGACGCCACCGCCGCCGCCCATCATTCACACGCCCCTGCCCAAAGCAGGGGGTGGTGGTGGCCAGCACGACATCGCTCCCGTCTCCCATGGCGCGCCTCCCAAGTTCTCTCCGGTGCAGGTACTTGCCCCCACGGCGCCGCCGAAGATTCCACCAAAACTCGCCGTCGACCCCACCATCAATGTCGATTTGCGCAACCAGATGAAGAGCAATCTCACCAACATTGGCATGCTGAACTCTCCTAACGTCGGCGTATCCATGGGCAATGGCCACGGAAACGGCCTCGGGAGCGGCGACGGCGACGGCATGGGCCCGGGCAGTGGCCATGGTACCGGTGGTGGCGTTTACTCTCCCGGCGGCAACGGTGTGTCGTATCCGAAGTTGATCTACCAGGTCGATCCGGAGTTCTCTGAAGAAGCACGCAAGGCAAAGTTCCAGGGTGAAGTCGTCGTCCATCTTGTTGTCGACGCCTCCGGACGTCCGACGCGTGTCTCGATCAGCAGGCCAATCGGCATGGGCCTGGACGAGAAAGCGAAGGAAGCCGTCAGTCAGTATCGCTTCAAGCCGGCCATGAAAGATGGTCATCCCGTGCCGGTGTTAATGGACGTTGCGGTAAATTTCCAGATTTTCTAACGAAAGCTAACGGTAGTGCGTCAAATCCGGCAAAGTAAAACGACCTCCGCTCGGAGGTCGTTTTACCTGGTGGAAGCATACTTCCCTTTGTTTATCGCGTAACCAGTTCAACGCTCGGCTGCGCAAGCTCTTCAAAGGTCATGTTCTCAGCGCTGCTATTGTTGCGTGCCTTCCAGTCCAGAAACATCCGCCCATAGCTGTCGGTAAAGCACGCGTCCCGCTCAATGCCCAGCCGCACCAGGGCCGCGTCAATCCAGTCACGGGCTCCTTCCAGTTCGGCAAAGTTGCCAATGGGTGTCTCGTCTAGTACCAGGTGACCATCCCCCGCAAGGTCAGAGAACTCGGTCCGGTACTTCTCATAGCGAAACATGGGGCCATAGCCCAATTCCACGAAAACCGCCCCCATCGCTTCACCATCCTCTACGCGGGTCTCGGTCTCCAGCCGCTCCTTGTACGGTGCCCCGTCGTCATTGCCGGCGGGCGGCCGCTTGTGCGTCACCACCCACTCTCCGCTGTATTGGCGCATGCGCAAAATCTGACGCCCGGCCAGCAAACGCCGGTCGGGGGTGTCGAACAGTTGGTTGCGTTCCAGGGTGCGCGGCGTCTCCACCAGAAACCCAACCGCGACTGCCCGGTTGCGAAACTCTTCAACCTGGGGAATGCAGAACTTCAGCTCGATCTCTGGTTTCGTCATGGCCTGAGTATAGGGCAGCCAGGGCCGCTCAAATGCCGTGTCTTAGCCGCCGGGGATGGCCAAAATGAGACGCTTACGCCATAACCGCTACGATGGGTTGTGGATATCCGGAACGAAACCCGGCAGCTCACCGCTTCCGAACACGATCTTGCGACAGCGGCAGCGCTTCTGCGGGCAGGCGGCCTGGTCGCCATTCCGACCGAAACCGTGTACGGCCTTGCAGCAGATGCGCTGAACGCGACGGCGGTGGAGCGGATCTTTGAAGCAAAGCAACGACCCCACTGGGACCCGCTGATCGTCCACCTCGCGGACACGGCAATGCTTTCACGCGTGGCGTGCGCGATGAACTCGGTCGCGCGCAAGTTGATGGATGCCTTCTGGCCCGGCCCGCTCACGCTCCTCCTGCCGCGGCAGCCCGGCTTGCCTTCCGCTGTCACCGCTGGCCGGGAACTTGTGGGCGTGCGCATCCCCGCCCACGCCGTCGCACTCGCCCTGATTCGGGCTGCCGGAACGCCGCTTGCCGCACCCTCCGCCAATCGTTTCGGGCATGTCAGCCCCACAACCGCGGCCCATGTCATGGCCGACCTCCACGGCCGTATTGATGCCATTGTGGATGCAGGGCCGTGCACGATCGGCCTTGAATCCACGGTCGCCGAGCCACGTCCGGACGGTGTGATCCTGTACCGCGCGGGAAGGGTGACCGCGTCGCAGATCGAGCAGGTAACCGGTGTTCCCGTACAGGTGCACGCTCCGGTCGCTTCGGGTACCGTAACCCCCCAAGGCCTGCCATCGCCCGGCGTCGGCATGCGTCACTACGCTACGCGGGCTCAGGTTCGGCTGGTTGGCTCTGAACAGGAGTTGGAGGACGTTCTCGGCTCAGGAGCCCTGCGCGGGGCGGCCATCTTCCTGCCGGCGGATTGGGCACTCCCCGCTCACAATGGACCCGTTCTCCGATGGGCTGCGTCGACCGATGCAGAAGGCCTGGCAAACGGCCTGTACGACGGCCTGCGTGCACTCGACCTCCCACACGTTCACGTCATCCTTGTGCCGCTTCCGCGACAAAAAACGGGCCTGTTTGCAGCACTGCGCGATCGGTTGGAAAAAGCATCACGACCTGCATAGCCGCTTCGAGGGTGGCTTTGCCAGTCTGGAACTTCATCGGCGAGCGCCGGCCATGGACTCCGCAAAGGCGTCGAGCGCAAGCGAACGCAGCAGGTTACGGCGCATGCCGCTGTACACGCCGTCCAGAGCGCGCACCGCATGCTCGACCCACGCAAACGTCACCGCCTCGGCAAGGCGCTGCACTTCGTCCTGCAGATCGATGTTCTGTGCCAGCGCTCCCGCACCCTCGTGTACCAGCAGGACGTCTTCCAGCAGGGTGGCAAGGGCGCGCAGCATTGCCGTCGTTTTGGCCTGCCCCTCTGCACCGGCGCGGTAGGTTTCGGTCATCTTGAACAGGTCGGTGTGCTCCGTATCCTCCACTGCGCGCCGTAGCAGCACAAGTGCATCGGCTCGCGCCTTCAGGTATTCCTCGAGATTGAATCCGAGCGCACGTCCTGCCGCTCCCTGCGCCAGGCGTGCCACAAGCGCCCGCTGCTGTGGCCTCCACTCCGGCTGGCGTTCGGCAAGCAGCAGCGCCAGTTCCTCCACGGGCAGCGCACCCAGCCGGACCACCGCGCATCGGGACCGGATCGTGGGTAACGGCTCCCCCACATGCTCTGCCAGCAGGATGAGGTGCGCATGCGCGGGTGGCTCCTCCAGAACTTTCAGCAGGCTGTTCGCAGCTTCTTTCATAAAGGTCGCCGCCGTAAAGATGGCAACGGAGCGCGTCGCCTCCACCGGTGCACGATAGATGCCCTGGATCAGGGAGCGTACCTGCCCCAGTTTGATCAGCAGTTGTGGCGGGTCCGGCGGAATCACCAGCACTGCCGGATGGCTCTGAATCAGTACGCGCGTTTCTTTCTTATCCGCATCGCGCATCTCCTCGCGCGCGGCAACCGCCTCGGCAATCCGGTCGTCCAGCGCAAAGGATTCCGCGATCCGGGTGCAGTTTCGGCAACTGCCGCAAAAATCCGCAAGCTCGCCTTCCGGACTCGCCACCCGTGGTTGCCGTTCGCAAAGCAGGGCCATCGTTAGCAGCAGGGATAACGTATATTTGCCCGCTCCGCGCGGCCCGGCAAGGATCAGCGAGTGCGGCAGCCGACCGGCCGCGATTGCGCGCCGCAGCTGGCGAACATGCACACCATTGCCCAGGAATTGGTCGAACTGCAGGGGTGCATTCACGCTTCCAGCATAGTCTCGCCCGGCGCCACGGACGTCATCCCACGCTGCCTGTCGAACACCTGCAGGCCGAATCCGATGGTGGTCCTCGCGTCCCCCAGCGGCTCGGTCAGGTGCGCCTCCACTTCCGGTGCGGGCAGCACCATCTCGGCGGCGGCGATCTCCTGCTCCGTCGCCCCCTGGAAGCAGAGTTCGCATATGCCAAGGCCGTCTTCGTGCCGCGACGGTGGTCCAAAGACGCGGCACGTCACAGGACGCGACGCGTACAGGTCGCAGGTTCCGGTCCGTGGGTCCAGTACCGGGCATACTTCCTCGTTTGCAAAGTCCTCGAATCTCGCCTCCGACGCTTCGTCGGTAGAGAGAAGGCCACTCGCAGGCTCGCCCGGGTAATCCGCCGCGAGCCGCGCGCGGTACGCCGACACGCGGTCGCGCACGCGGCTGGCACGCAGAGGGTCGGTCTCGCACAGCAGGTCAAAGCCGCATTGCAGGCGAACCATGTCCAGCATGGAGATGGCAAAGATGCCGGTGCAGCACTGGTTGCAGGCGGCGCGGCACAGCAGGTGTGGTCCGCTGCGGCGTGCACTGTCCGCGAACGCACGATCCAGCTGTGCCAAAAATCCGGCGTCCGTCCACTGCAGCAGCGACATATGGTTACAGCTCCGCCGGGAGCGGCTCTCCGAGCACACGCTCGAAGATGGCGGGCACGTTTTCCAGCCGGCGCTGCACGTCAAAAGCACGCGCAAGGCGCTCCGGTGGCAGATGCGCCGTGATCTCGGGATCGGCAAGCACCAGGTCGCGAAAGACGAGATCCTCGGTCCAGGCACGCATGGCCAGGGTTTGCACCGTGCGGTAGGCATCTTCGCGGCTCATGCCGGCCGCCGCCAGGTCCAGCAGTAGTTGCCCGCTGAAAACAAGTCCGCCGGTCAGGTTCAGGTTACGCATCATGCGTTCCGGGTAGACCATCAGCCGATCGATCAGGTCGGTGGTTTTGTCGAGCAGGTAGTCTGCGAGGGTGGTCTGGTCGGGCAGGATGACGCGCTCTGCGGAGCTGTGACTGATGTCCCTTTCGTGCCATAAAGCGACATCTTCAAGTGCCACTTGAACATTCGCCCTCATCACACGGGCAAGGCCACAGATATTCTCCGCCGTGATGGGATTTCGCTTATGCGGCATCGCACTCGACCCCTTCTGCTTGGCGCGGAAAAACTCTTCCGCTTCACGAACTTCGGTCCGTTGCAGGTGGCGCACCTCCGTCGCAATCTTGTCGAGAGAACTCGCAACCAGCGCCAGGGATCCGATGTAGGCCGCGTGCCGGTCGCGCTGCAGGACCTGCGAGCTGATGGGGGCGACCGCCAGACCAAGGCGCCGGCAGATCTCCTCTTCAAGCGCTGGTGTGATGGTGCCGTAGCTGCCGACCGCGCCACTCAATTTCCCAACGCGCATGTCCTCCGCAGCAGCCGTAAATCGCTGCAGGTTGCGCAGGCATTCGCTGTACCAGAGAAGCAGCTTCAGGCCAAAGGTTGTCGGCTCCGCGTGGACGCCATGGGTCCGGCCGATGGCCGGGGTGCGCGCAAATTCCACGGCACGGCGCTTCAGCACCGCCGCAAGCGCCTCCAGGCCGCGCAGGATGCGTGCGGACGCCTCCTTCAACTGAAGTGACTGGGCTGTGTCCACGATATCGGTTGAGGTCAGGCCAAAGTGCAGCCAGCGAGCTTCGGGTCCAACGGCTTCCGCCACGTTCGTGGTAAAGGCTATGACATCATGGCGCGTCTGCTGCTCAATCTCGCGGATGCGTTCGACGGAGAATGCACCCCGCTCGCGGATCGCGCGCGCGGCCTCCTGAGGAACAATGCCGGCGTCGGCCAGGACCTCGCTTGCGGTAGCTTCGACCTCAAGCCAGCAGGCAAAGCGGTTCTCGTCCGACCAGAGCCGGCGCATTTCAGGACGTGTGTAGCGATCGATCAAGGCGTGTCCAATCTGCAGCAAAGCGTAGACTCAAGTCTAAATGGATGGAGAAACGCCAGAAACAGGAGGTCGGAGCATCTCCTCGTCGCCCGGAATCGCTCCTCCCGCTTCTGAACAGCAGACCACGGATGGCCCGTCCATTCCGCAGTCGGAGGCTGTTTCCGGTTCCGGCGAGTCCTCGGCCGCCACGCGCGCGGACAGTGCCGATGCTCCACTTGCCTCCAAAAGTGCCCTGCTGGGTGACTACTCGGCCAATAGCCGCATGCTGTTGATCTCGGCAATTGCCGTGGTGGTGGGTGGTCTTGGCGCGGTTCTGGCGTGGGTCATCGAACGCCTGATCCAGCTTTCCACGAACCTGTTCTACTTTCACCGCTGGAGCTTTCAGCCGGCCATCGCCGCAAATCATCCACATGGGTGGTTTCCATTTTTTGCCCCGATTGTGGGCGGCATGCTGGTCGGGCTGATCGCACGCTACCTGTCGCCTGCGATTCGCGGCCACGGTATGCCCGAGGCGGTGGAAGCTGTCGTCTTTGGAGGAGCCAAGGTTCAGCCGCGGGTGGCCTTTCTGAAACCAATTGCGACGGCAATTTCGATCGGCTCTGGCGGTCCTTTTGGCGCGGAAGGGCCGGTGATTGCAACCGGAGGCGCAGCCGGTTCGCTGATTGCGCAGCTCCTTCCGGTGACGGAGGCCGAGCGCGTCGTACTGATGGTGTGCGGCGCGGCCAGCGGCATGGCAGCGGCATTTTCCTGTCCCATGTCGGCGGTGCTGCTGGCCGTGGAGCTGCTGCTGTTTGAGTGGCGGCCGCGGTCGCTCGTCCCGGTCGCCGTCGCGTGTGCAACGGCAGGAGCACTGCGCCGTTTGCTGCTGGGCCCGGGACCCATGTTTCCCATGTCTTACACCACCGCCGTCATGGTGCACCAAAGCATGCTTGGAGCAGTTTTTCTTGGTCTGCTTTGCGCATTCGTGGCCGTCGGCCTTAGCCAGGCTATCCATCTGACCGAAACACTTTACGAGAAGCTACCTATTCACTGGATGTGGTACCCGGCCATTGGAGGCCTGTTCGTCGGACTGGGTGGCCTGATCTTTCCGGAGGCACTTGCCACCGGCTACGGTGTGGTTTCGCAGTTTGTGAATGACGATTTCAGCTGGCGCCTGATCGAGGGCGTGCTTGTCATCAAGGTACTCATCTGGATCCTTTCGCTCTCGTCGAATACGGCGGGCGGCATTCTTGCGCCGCTGCTGATGATTGGCGGTGCTCTGGGTGCGGCGTTCAGCCATCTGCTGCCACAGTTGCCGCCAGGCGGTTGGGCCGTGGTGGGCATGACGGCGTTGCTGGCCGCGGCCATCGGTGCGCCGCTTACGTCGGCGATGCTGGCCGTCGAGCTGACGCACAATGGCGGTCTGCTGCTGCCCGTTCTGCTGGCCTGCACCACGGGCTACGCGATCTCAGTCCTGCTGCAACGCAGATCCATGCTGACGGCGGGCCTAGTGCGGGGCGGTCGACACCTCTCCCGTGAGTACGGCGTGGACCCGCTGGAACTGATGACGGTGCTGGAAGCTATGCACACTTCGGTCTATGCCCTGCCACCTCATGCCACGCGAGGCGACGCCGTGGTCTGGCTGCACACCATGAACGACCGTGGTCCCTCGGCCTGGAGTCACTGGCAGCGAATCTTTCCCATTGTCAGCACAGAAGGTGCGTTGCTGGGAATCCTGACCCGGACCCAGATGATTGCGGCAGCAGAAGGCCTGGATCCGGCGCGTGACCTGGAGCAGGCGGCCTTGCCACTGCGGGACTATGGCGTTCGAAAGCCGGTAGGCCTGTCCGTGACGGAAACGTTGCGCTCTGCGGCCGAAAAGATGAGTGCAACAGGACTGATGGCATACCCAGTGATTGACAGGGCAGGGAACTTTGCCGGGATTCTGAATGTATCGGACCTGCTGCAAGCGCGAGGACAGGTGGCGCAGCGCGAAAGTCAGCGAACCCGCATCCTGCGGATTCGCTGGCCGTTCCGCAACCCTGATCCAGAGCGCAAAGCGTAGCGTCGTATCCTACAGAGTGAATGACGAACAGCCATAGGAGTGGGTTTGGCCTGAGATCTTAGCCTAGTTCTTGACGCCGAACAGAACTGCCATCTCCTCATGCAAGAAGCCCTGCCCTGGACGGTAGGGTTGAATCCACTTGCCATCCAGCACAAACTGCGGAATCGCTTTTTTGCCGACATTCTGCAGCACTTCTTCCGCCGCGCCGGGTGTTTGTTCAATATCAACTTCGCGGTACTCGATGTTGTGCTTGGCCAGAAAGCGTTTTGCCTCGCGGCAGTCACGGCACCAGTTCGCGGTATAGACGGTCAGACTCATAGAACTAGTTTACCTGTGGGAGTTACTGCTCGTGATAGCTGCGCATGAGCCCGCCGTCGATGACGTACGTCGATCCCGTAACGTATGCGGCATCGTCACTGGCGAGAAAGGCCGCAAGGTTGGCGATGTCCCCGATCGTCCCCATACGGCCAAGAGGGATGTTGGCGAGCAATGCCTTGAGCTCCGGTCCGTCCGCCATCATTTTCGCGTTGATGGGAGTATCGACAGCGCCGGGTGCGATGTTGTTAACGGTGATGTTGTGAGGTCCAAGCTCCACGGCAAGGTTCCGCATGAGCATGCGCAAACCGCCCTTTGCGGCGCAATAAGTTGAGAAGTGAGGGAAGACCATATCCTCATGCACGGAACTCATGTTGATGATCCGGCCCGGCGTCTTTGTCGCGAGCAGGCGCTGGACGAACGCCTGCGAGGTAAAGAATGGACCCTTCAGGTTGACGTCCAGGACAAGGTCGTAATCCTTCTCCGGGACGCTTTGAAAGTCAGCGCCTTTTTCCACGCCCGCATTGTTCACCAGAACATCCGCCTTGCCTAGTTGCGCCCATGCCGCGTCGACGAGTTTTACCGTCTCCTCCGGCTTGCTCACATCCGCCGCAAAGATGATCGCTTTGCGACCGAGCGCCTGGATTTGCTGCTGGACGCTTACGGCACCGGTGTCGTCGCCGAAATAGTCGATGACCACGTCCGCGCCTTCCTGCGCGAACTTTAGTGCGATGCCCTGACCGATGCCGGAAGACGCTCCGGTCACAATTGCTACTTTGCCTGCAAGCTTTCCGTCACTCATGCGCAGTTGGGATGCACAAGCGAGCGACGGCGTTTGCAGCCTGTGGAGCAAAGGTTGGCGGATGAGGCGTGCAGACGATGGGCATGATGGCTGAGGTGAGCCGTGCGGGAGCCGTTTACCTGCCCGTGGTGCGGCGCTCCTGAAAGAACCGCTGCAACATGCTGCCACACTCTTCGGCCAGGACACCGGCAAGTACGATGGCACGGTGGTTCAGGGCCGGGTGATGAAGCACGTCGAGAACGCTGCCGCAAGCGCCGGCTTTTGGGTCGGCGGCGGCGTAGACCAGGCGAGCAATGCGCGCGTGCAGAATGGCGCCGGCACACATGGCACATGGTTCAAGTGTGACGTAGAGCGTGCACCCGTTCAGCCGGTAGTTGCCGAGAGCCGCGCCGGCCATGCGCAGGGCAGTGATCTCCGCGTGCGCTGAAGGGTCGCTGTCACGAATGACGCGATTCTGGCCGCGCGCCACAACTTTGCCGTCGCGCACCACAACGGCACCGACGGGTACTTCGCCAGCACACGCCGCAGCGGTTGCTTCTGCAATGGCCTGCTGCATGGCTTCCAGGTCGGTCACGGTATCAAGGGTACCCGGAACTTGTGATCCAACGAGCTTTGCGTGCCGCGCTCCATGCATTTCGCGATGAGAAGATGCACCTGGGAGTTGAGACTTGCTCAGGCCGGCTGCTGCTGTGTCATGCAGTGCAGCGCGCCCAGACCCCAGATAAAGTCGCCGCAGTGGATGCCGATCGTGCGCCGTGCGGGAAACAGGTCGGCGATAAGATTCAGCGCAAAACGGTCGTTCACGTCGTTGAAGGTGGGGACTAAGACAAGTTCGTTCGCGATGTAGAAGTTGGCGTAGCTTGCCGGCAGGCGCTGGCCTTCAAACACCACCGGAGCCGGCATGGGCAGTTCCAGCACACGCCAGGGATCGCCGTTCCGCTGCCGCGCCGCGCGCAACCGGTCCAGATTTTCTGCCAGGGGCAGGTGATTTTCGTCGGCGGTGTTGTGTTCGGTCGCCACAAGGATTGTGTCCGTCGAGACGAAGCGAGCGATGTCATCGACGTGGCCGTGCGTATCATCGCCGGCGCACCCGCGGTTCAGCCACACCACCTGGTCGACGCCGAGGTAATCGTGGAACGCTCCCTCAAGCTGCGCCTTGGACACACCGGGATTGCGCTGCTGCACGTCGGAAAGGAGGCACTCCTCCGTGGTGAGCATCGCACCCGCGCCATTGACGTCAATGGAGCCACCTTCCAGGACGAGGCGGTGCGGCACGCCATCCAGGTTGATGGTTGGCTGAAAGGACCGCAGCCCCTGCAAGGTGGCAACATGCTGAGGAATCAGGTCATCGTTGTGCCAGTTGACGTATTTTGCCCAGGCGTTGAAATGCCAGTCCGTCAGGGCAAGGTCATTGGCGCCGTTCTTGACGAAGATGGGGCCGCTGTCGCGCAGCCAGATGCGATCGGTGCGCCAGTGATGAAAGTGAAGTCGCGCTAGGTTGGCGTGGGCACGAAGTAGCAGGCCGCGCGCGCGCTTTTCCGCGGCTGCGTCGTTGACCAGAATGTTGATGTCTTCTACCTGGGACAGGTGTCGCACAATTTCGGAGTACACCCAGGGAACGGGCTGAAACTTGCCCGGCCAGTCTTCCGCGTTATGCGGCCACGCAAGCCAGGTGGAGCTATGTGGCTCCCACTCGGCGGGCATGCGGTAGCCGAGGCTTGCTAGTGTTTCGGTGGCTTGCATTGTCATCCGACCAGGAACCGTTTCCCGATGCCGTCGTAGGCGTCGACGCGACGGTCCCGCAGGAAGGGCCAGTGCTGCCGCGTCACTTCCACGAGCTTTGCATCGATTTCGGCGTAAAGGATGGCTTCCTTGTCATGCGGGGCCTTTGCGACGATGCGTCCGAAAGGATCGGCGATGAAGGAGCCACCCCAAAATTCGAGGCCGGCGCCTTTCGGGCCATGAAGAATTTCGCCGTCGATCAGCACATCGCCCTGCTCATGGCCGACCCGGTTCACCGCGCAAACCCACACGCCGTTGCTGATGGCGTGTGCGCGCTGGGTGATCTGCCAGGCATCGTATTGCGCGTCGCCGAACTCGGCTTTTTCGCTGGGGTGCCAGCCGATGGCTGTCGGGAAAAACAACGTCTCTGCACCACGCAGAGCGGTCAGGCGCGCACCCTCGGGGTACCACTGGTCCCAGCAGACCAGTGTGCCGATATTGCCCGCCGACGTCTGCAGCGCCTTGAATCCAAGATCACCGGGGGTGAAGTAGAACTTTTCGTAATAGAGCGGATCGTCCGGTATGTGCATCTTGCGATACACGCTGGCGATACTGCCATCTTTCTCCAGGGTCACGGCTGTGTTGTGGTACAAACCGGGCGCGCGCCGCTCAAACAGGGAAGCGATGATGACCACGCCGAGATCCCTGGCGAGCGCACCCAGGCGGGTCGTCGACGGTCCAGGAATGGACTCCGCGAGGGCGAACAGCGCGTGGTCCTCACGCTGGCAGAAGTACTGCGCCAGGAAGAGTTCCGGCAGGCAGATGAGTGTTGCTCCAGCGCTGGCAGCTTCCGTAACGCGAATCACAGCCTTCTCAAGATTGTTTGTGGGATCGGCTTCGCAACTCATCTGGATCAGCGCGACAGTTGTCTTGCTCACTGCTGTTCTCCTTTCGCGAAAGTTTCGCGGGTTCTGTTCGGGCTATGCCATGACTTCGCGGATATCGTTCGCCAGTGCATCAACGCGGGCCAGGTCACTATCCCAGGCGAACATGAAGCGAGCGCCACCGCCAATAAAGGTGTAGAAGCGCCACCCGCGGGCCCGCAGCGCGGCAAGCCGATCTTCGCTTGTGAGCAGGAAGACGGCATTGGCTTCCACGGGAAACATGACCGTGGCATTCGGAACCGCTTCGATCGCGGCGCACAGACGCTGCGCGCATGCGTTCGCATGCTGGGCATTGCGCTGCCAGACACCACTCTCCAGCATGCCAATCCACGGCGAGCTGAGAAACCGCATTTTGCTGGCAAGCTGGCCTGCCTGCTTAACGCGGTAATCGAAGTCAAGCGCGAGCTTTTTGTCGAAGAAGAGGACCGTCTCGCCAACGGCCATGCCGTTCTTGGTACCGCCACAGCACAGCACGTCCACGCCACTTTTCCAAGTGACCTCTGCCGGTGTACACCCGAGCGATACGACTGCGTTGAAAAAGCGGGCACCGTCCATGTGGAGGTGCATGCCGTGCGCGCGTGTGGCTTCTGCAAGACATCGCACCTCCGCAGGCGTGTACACGCGGCCTGTTTCGGTGCTTTGTGTAATGGTGGCGACCTTTGGCCGGGGAAAGTGGATATCGGTGCGGGTCACGGCGAAACTTTTCACCATGTCGGGAGTGAGTTTCCCATCCGGCGACGCGGCTGTCAGCAGCTTGGAACCGTTGGAAAAGAACTCCGGCGCGCCGCACTCATCCGTCTCAACATGCGCCATCTGCGTGCAGATGACGGAATGGTAGCTCTGGCACAGGGACGCGAGTGCAAGGGAATTGGCCGCCGTCCCGTTGAAGACGAAGAAGACCTCGCAATCGGCCTCAAACAGGGTGCGAAAGGCGTCCGCGGCGCGGGACGTCCAGGGGTCCTCGCCGTAAGCGGTGGCATGGCCCAGATTGGCTTCCGCCATGGCGGCAAAGGCTTCCGGGCAGATGCCGGCATAGTTGTCACTGGCGAACTGTTGCGCTGTGTCGGTGCTTCGGTGAGGCATTCTTGTCCTTACTGCAAGTATGGATGCGTGAGACAGGCGAAGGGCGCTGACCGGGCCAGCACCATTCGGTTCCCACACCATGTTTTGTTGCCGGCATCCATGGCCTGGGTGGCGACATGGCTGGCCGTTGTCACGGGACGCCGTTCAGGAGATGCCGCCAGGTGCCCGCGTCCGTTGTTGTAGGATACCGCGCGCGTCGGCTATTGGTGGCTGCTGTTGGATGCCGGTGCACGTCCGCTGTGGGTCCAGGTCGGGCAAGCGGGCAAACGCTCGTGACCAAACACTCGTGACCAAACACTCGTAACTGGGTCCCCCTGAAAATTTCTTCTGGTACTTTTATTGCAGCGAACTGCGTCGTTCGCCTCACCCAGACGGTAGTAGCTCGACCAAATTCCCTAGCGGCCAGTCGGCATGAGCCGTGCTGTCTTTTCTTGAACAGAGGAGTGTTGCAATGGCAGGCATGTATCGCAATTTTCTTGAGATGTCGTACGAAGAACTGGAAGAAAAGAACCTTGAACTGAAAGAAGCGCGCAAGGCCCGCATCGACATTGGCAAGCTGCAGGAAGCGCGCCTGAAGGACTTGACCGACACCAAGGGCGTCAAGGCCGTTACCGTGTTGTTCAGCGACCTGGAAGGCCGCCTGCACATGCTGGACTACGACCGCAAGTTCCTGGTGAGCAGCTACGACAATCTTACGTTTGATGGCTCGTCCATTCGCGGGTTTACAGCGCAAAAGGAGTCGGACCTGCGCCTCGGCATCGACTGGAGTGCCTTCTACTGGACGCCGGCGGACGTATTTGGTCCCGGCAAGGTTATTGTGTTCGGCGAAGTGATCGACAAAAACGGGTCACCGTATGCTGCCGATCTGCGCGGCATTTTGAAGCAGTACGCGGGCGAACAGTTCAAGGCAAACGGCTATACGCTGAATGCAGCCAACGAAATTGAAGGTTTCCTGTTCGATGGCGTGGATGCCGAGCAGACCTTTTTGAAGACTGGTACGTTTGACTACGTCAATGGCGGCGGCTACTACCATTCACTGCCCGGGGACCCGCTGCGGGAGTTTATCGATACCTCCGCCGAAGTCCAGCGCGCGATGGGCTTTGAGAACGAGAAAGATCACCCGGAAGTTGCGCCATCACAGTTTGAGATCAATTACAGCTACGGCGAGGTCGTTGCAGCTGCGGATCAGATTCAGCTGTACAAGCTGATCTGTCGCCAGGTTGCCACGCAGATGGGCATGACCGCAACGTTTCTGCCGAAGCCGGTCACGGGCGTGAACGGCAGCGGCATGCACACGAATGTTTCCATCACCAAAGAGAAGAAGAACCTGTTTTTCGACGCTGCGGGTGAAGAAAAGATGTCGGCGATGGGATGGAAGTTTATCGACCGCATTCTGACGCATGGCAACGACCTGTGCCTGTTGTTCAACGCAAGTGTGAATGCCTATCGCCGGCTGGACCCGCACTTCGAGGCGCCAAACCAGATCAAGGCTTCCGCAACAGACCGTGGCTCGATGATCCGGATTCCCCTCGGCAACGAGAAGTCCTCACGTGTCGAGGTCCGTTCCGTCGGTCCCGATGCGAACCCGTATGCGGTCTTGTACTCGGTCTTCAAGACCGGACTGGACGGCCAAACCGCCGACATCGCAAACCTGCGGCAGGCCGAGCGTTACCTGCCCGATAACATCCATACGGCGATTGATGACTTTCGCAGGGCCGACTGGACGGGCAAACTGCTGGGTGAAGACGTGAAACACCGGTATGCCGACCTGAAGCAGGCCTCCGCTGATCGTTGCGCGCGCCTGCTCGGAACGGTTGTGAAAGCACCGGAAATTCAGTTCCATCATGACGTCTACAACCAGCTACTTTGGGGCCAGTTCTAGTCGTTCTATACCGCACGCCGAATCGGTGTCGTTGTGACAGCACCTGTTCGGCGTGCACCCTTCGTGAGCGTTAGGGCGGGCAGCTTAAACGGGGGCGCAGTGCAGCACCATGCTTCATCGCCGCGATGTAGGTCTTGCCTGCGCCAGGGTAGTGATGTCCCACTACTCTGCGTACCCTGATGGGAATGGACCGGTGCACGGACTGCCGCTCCTGCGGCACTGTGTCGGAACTGAGCTGGAGATTTGTCAGGGTATGCCTGCGTGCGTTCAGCGCCGCGCGCCAAGCGAAGGTAATTGCACGACGAAACCTGCACCCACGCGAATGTTGCGCTGACGATTGTCACTGCCATTCGGCAGATTGGTTTGTTCATAGTCCAGCTGGACCGGCCGAAGTGTAAGGTTTGCCGCGATCGGGATTTCATACCCGCCACCGACGGCGTAGCCGAAGGCGGTTGCCGTGTCCACCGCGTTCCCGCCCCGCCGAAAGTCCGCATCGAAGCCACGTGCCGCTCCGAAGAGTGCCTGCGCGAAGACGCTTTGCAGCCGCGGCAGACGCACGCGATAGCGCGGTCCGGCCAGCAGGGTAAGGGTGCTGAGGCCGCGCACTGTGCCGGGCACACTGCCGGTGTGCTGACCGGCGAGTTCCACATCCACGGTGAAGCTGCGGTGCAGCGGAAGCGCGATGTCCGCGGCACCGCCAAGGAGAAAGAAGCAGCCACAACTTCCCGGAGGCGAGTTCGCCTCGGTCGCCGAAAATCGAAGGCTGACGGGAACAGTGGATGCCGGTAGACCCGAGTGACCCTGCGCCCTTGCTTCGTTGCCCGGCGCTGCAAAACTGACCAGCAGGAACAGCCCAAGCATCAGAGCAGCTGCCTGGAGCGACCGAGACACGGCGGTAGGTCGAACGCTTATTTGCCTCATTGAACCACCAGGGTAAAGGTTGTGGTGTGCACGAGAGTCGAACCGGTGACGCCGGTGGTTGTTGCCGTAATGGTGATTGGGTAGCTCTGTGTCGATTTCCTGGTCGCGGGATCTGCGCCGCTCAGGTAACCACCGCCGCACCCTGCGAGCAGAAGCAGAAGCACAAACCCCGCCAGGACAACGGCGAGGCCGCGCAGATGTCGCCGACTACACAGGAAGGGGATCGACAGCAGAGCCAGCGAGACGGTGGGCGCAGGGCCGTACACTGCGGCGACCGTGGCCGGTACCGTTAGTGCAAAGGTCACTGTGACGGCATTGCTGGCCAGCACGAGCGGCGTCGGCGCGTCGTTGCGGACGGTGGCGCCGCTAGGAAGGCCGTCGACCCTCAGGGTGACCTGCTGGTTGAGCGTGCCATTCAGCGGCTGAAGCAGCACTGCTATTTGACCGCTTGCGCCCGCAGCCGTTGAAAGGCTGGCGGCGGCTGTGGTGAGGGCGAAGTCCGGCGCGAGTACGACCGTCTGCGTCTGCTCGGCAGACACACTGGAAGCGTAGTGTGCATCCCCGTCGTAGCGCGCGCTAAGTGCGTGCTGGCCAATTGTCGGCGTTACGGTAAAGGCAACCGCACCCGTCCCGTCGATCTGGCCCTGCGCAACTTCCGTTGCGGCATCCAGCAGATGGATGGTGCCGGTTGGCGCAGCAGTTCCGCTCGCCAAAACCTGCGCGCGCAGCGGGACAGGCACGCCGACATAACTCAAGGTCCCGCTGCCGTTCAGCACGGTCGACGTCTGCAGCAGCACACCGGCGGCAACGGCCGTTCCCTGCAGCAGCGCTCGTTGCGGCAGGCCGCCTGTCTCGATTGAAATTGACCCGCTTTGGGCGCCAACCGTCGAAGGACTAAATGCAAGCGCCAGACTGCACGAACCTTCCCCGAGAAGGATGAAAGGCGCCGCGCTGCAGCTTCCAGCGTGGCCAATCGAAAACGCGCCCGTGATGGTGACTGCCGCAACGGTGAGCACGGTACCGGACGTGTTTCGGATGAGGAGTGTCTGGGGCAGGCTGACCTGGCCGGCTACGGTGGTGGCAAAGTCGAGGTGCGGTAACGCGAAGTGCTGCACTTGGGAGTGGTCAAGGTCGGTAAAGCTAACGCCACCAGCGACGTCCGGAACGATGCCGTACGGTCGCCCAAGCGGGGTCGAGTTGTACGCTGCCAGCGCATCCGGAGTACCCTGCTCCCCGCTGCCCAGCAGAACGCCGCTACCGTTGCTGGTAATGGCACGCAGCCGGAAGTTGCCGCTGTCGGCGATATAGATGTTGCCGCCCGGGTCGGCACCTACGCCGGAAGCTCGTCGCAGCGAGGCGGCACCCACCGGCAGGGAAGCAATCCTGCCGTCCGAGGTCACCACCCGGATCCGGCTGTTCAGGCGATCCGCGATGAGCAAGGCGCCGTCCGTCGCGCGCAGTGTCAGGGCGCTCGGTGCATCGAGACCGGCGAGCACCGCAGGCCCACCGTCCCCCGTGTTCTCCTCGCGGCCGTTGCCTGCGACCGTGGTGATGGTACCGTCGAGTGCAATGCGGCGCACACGATGGTTGCCCGTGTCGGCGATGTAGAGCTCGCCCAAGAGGCCCACGGCAACCGCAGAGGGATTGCGTAGCTGCCCCGATGTTGCGCTACCGGTGTCGCCGCCGAAGCCGGCCGCACCGTTTCCTGCGACCGTGGTGATCGTCCCGTCGAGCGCGATGCGACGCACGCGCTGGTTGCGTGAATCGGCAAGGAAAATGGTACCGTCGGCAGCGACGGCGACGCCCAGTGGAGTATCCAGTTGCGCCGCGGTTGCGACCCCGCCGTCACCAGCAAAGCCCTGCACGCCAGATCCTGCGACGGTTGTGATGACACCAGTTGGCGACACCCTTCGAATGCGCTGGTTGCGGGTATCCGCAAACAGCAGGTTGCCGGCTGCGTCGTAGGCAAGACCAGACGGCGAAGACAGTCGCGCCTGGGTTGCTGCCGTACCATTGCCGCTCCCGCCGGGCTGTCCCGTTCCGGCAACGGTCGAGAGAACCGGGCCGGGGCTGAGGACGACCACCGCATCCTGCGCCGTGGCACGGCGACTCGCACCCAGTAGCAGGATGGTGACCAGCGCAGGAGCGAGCAGGACGACCGACCGCAAGCGGCTGACAACCTGCCGATCCGTCCGGGCACACAAGCGCGGCTTGAATCGTTGGCGCACTTCGCCCCGGGACACTGTCCCGGGTTCGCGGAGGGCAATTTGCTGACAACGAATTGGAGGAGGCGCAGCCATATCGGGCCGCAGCACAGGGGGAGGGAAGGAGGGACGACCAGGTCGAAGTCTTCGCTTCGATAAGAATCTCTATCCCACTATACGGGCGACCCGCACACTTGTGGCGCGTGTTCCATATGCACGCGGACGAAACTCAAGGCCACCGCTCTGCCGCGATCACGAGCGAGCCACTTACTCGTGAGAATCGACCCGGGCTGGAGTAACTGTGCCGGCTAGGCGAACAAAAATTCCTTGGTGCGCATCTCCTTGATAGCATCGCGCAGCTTGGCCGCACGCTCAAACTCAAACTTCTTTGCAGCTTCGCGCATGTCGCTTTCCATGCCGGCAATGTGCTTATCGAGATCCTGCTGCGAGGTGAACTCGGGCACATTATCGTCGGTGGTGACGTCCGCGTAGTCGGCTTCGGCGATGCCGACCAGCGCCTCGCCAATTGCACGCACGACGGACCTGGGCGTGATGCCATGCTCTTCGTTGTAGGCCTGCTGCTTCTCGCGGCGACGGTCTGTTTCGTCAAGCGCGCGGCGCATGCTGTCGGTCATGTTATCCGCGTACAGAATGGCACGCCCTTCGAGGTGCCTCGCGGCGCGGCCGATTGTCTGGATCAGAGATCCCTGGGAGCGCAGAAATCCTTCCTTGTCGGCATCCAGAATGGCAACCAGCGAAACCTCTGGCAGATCCAGACCCTCCCGCAGCAGGTTAATGCCGATGAGCACGTCGTACTCGCCACGCCGCAGATCACGCAAGAGCTTGACCCGTTCCAGCGTTTCGATTTCCGAATGCATGTACCTGCATTTCACGCCGACCTCGGTGTAGTAGCCGGAGAGATCTTCTGCCATGCGCTTGGTCAACGTGGTGACCAGGACGCGCTCGTTGCGTGTCACGCGGTCCCGGATCTCCGCGAGCAGATCATCAATCTGCCCTTTGATGGGACGGATCTCCACGGGCGGGTCGATGAGCCCGGTCGGACGAATAATCTGCTCGACAACGACACCGGCGGATTTAGTCAGCTCATACGGCCCGGGGGTCGCGCTCACGTACACAATCTGATTGCTGCGGGATTCGAACTCATCGAACTTGAGGGGTCGATTGTCCATGGCCGAGGGCAGACGAAAGCCATAGTCGACGAGATTGCCCTTTCGTGAACGATCGCCATGCCACATGCCGTGCAGCTGCGGCACGGTGACATGCGATTCGTCGATGAAGATAAGGAAGTCGCGCGGAAAGTAGTCAAACAAGGTCGGTGGCGCCTCGCCCGGCAAACGCCCGCTAAAGTGGCGGGAGTAGTTCTCGATCCCATGGCAGTACCCGACGGACTTGATCATCTCCAGATCGAACCGGGTGCGCTGGTGAATGCGGTTTGCCTCCACCATGCGGCCCTCCTTTTCGAGTTGTGCCTCCCACTCCGACAGTTCATGCACAATCGAATCGATCGCGCTCGACTTACGCTCCGGCTGCACGACGTAGTGGCTCTTGGGATAAATCGGCAATCGCGCATACTTCTGCTTGACCGTGCCAAAAAGAGGGTCGATCTGGGAGAGTGCGTCGATCTCATCGCCAAACAACTCAATCCGGTAGGCCATTTCGTCGTAGGTCGGATAGACCTCGATCACGTCACCGCGCACGCGGAAGGTGCCGCGCCGAAAGTCCGAGTCATTGCGCTCATACAAGATCTCAACGAGTCGCTTGGTGATGTCCTCGCGGCGAATCTTCTGACCCTTTTCCAAAAGCATCAACATGCCATAGTACGCCTCAGGCGAGCCCAGGCCGTAGATGCATGAGACTGACGAAACGATGATGCAGTCGCGCCGTTCAAACAGCGATCGGGTTGCGCTCAGGCGAAGCTTGTCAAGCTCTTCGTTGATCGTTGCTTCCTTCTCGATGTACAAGTCGCCGGAGGGAATGTATGCCTCTGGCTGGTAGTAGTCGTAGTAGCTGACAAAGTATTCCACCGCGTTGTTGGGAAAGAATTGCTTGAACTCGTGATACAGCTGCGCTGCCAGGGTCTTGTTATGTGCCAGCACGAGCGCCGGCCGATTGCTCGCCTGAATGACTTTGGCCATGGTGAACGTTTTGCCGCTGCCTGTAACGCCAAGCAGCACCTGGTGCTGTTCGCCCTGCGACAGGCCGTCGGTGAGTTCGGCAATGGCGCGAGGCTGATCTCCCTGGGGTGTGTAGTCGGTGGCAAGCTGAAAGTCCATCGTTCAAGAGTACGTCGGGCGAAGGAAAAGCGGAAGTACAAATGAGTGGCAGGGTCTACACAGAGCTGTGCCCGCCCTCCGCGCGACCGGCGCAGCGACAAGGGCTTGGACCGAATTTATCTGGACGCTGTTCCAGCGTGACCTCGGGCTTGCGACGGGAATGCGGGTGTTTGTAGAAGGAGTGGTCGCTTCCGGGCTCCACCACTGCTCTACACTGGGTGCTTGCCACCTGCATTGCCCAACGGACAGGAGACCACACTGCGCGGCCGTGCGCTGGGGATTGCCCTGCTCTCGGCGACGGCGCTCTTTATGGAAAACCTGGACGCGACGATTTTGACGACAGGCCTGCCCACCATGGCACGGCAGTTCGGTGTCACGCCGGTGGCGCTCAACGTGGGAATCACCGCCTACCTGCTCACGCTGGCTGTGTTCATTCCGGTGAGTGGATGGATGGCGGTCCGCTTTGGCGAGCGCAAGGTGTTCGCCTCTGCAGTGCTTGTCTTTACCGTTGCTTCCGTCGCTTGCGGGCTTAGCCGCAGCCTGCCCGCGTTTGTTGCGGCACGCGTGATGCAGGGGGTGGGCGGCAGCATGATGGTGCCGGTGGGACGGCTGATGGTAGTGCGCGCAGTGAGCAAAGCGCAGCTGATGCGTGCCATTGCATACACCATCTGGCCCGCGCTTACTGCACCGATTCTTGGGCCCGTTGTGGGCGGGTACATCATTCGCTTTGCTTCGTGGCCATGGATGTTTCTGCTGAACCTGCCGATTGGCGTGGTGCTCTTTGGGCTGGCCCTGGTGCTGGTGCGGGACTCGCCTGACCGGATGCGTAGTCGGCTGGATCTTCCAGGCTTCCTGCTGACTAGCGCGTCCTGTCTGCTGCTGGTGCTTGGCCTGGAAGGTCTTGCGGCCGCGTCGCACGGGCTGCACTGGCAGGAAGTTTGCCGGGCATTATTGGAAGTGTCGGCAAGTGGGGTGACTGGCTTCGCCGCGTTTCGCTACCTGCTTGTCGCACGGGACCCTCTCTTTGATCTGGCAGTCTTCCGCATCCCGACCTTCCGAACCGTGATGCTGGGCGGGTCGCTGTTTCGCATGGCAGTGTTCGCCGTTCCATTTCTGCTCCCCCTGCTCTTCCAAACGGCCTTCGGCATGAATGCCCTGCGCTCCGGCTCGCTGACCGTGGCGGTGTTCGCTGGCAACCTGGCGATGAAGCCGCTGACTACGCCACTGCTGCGCCGGTTCGGCTTTCGCACGGTGTTACTTTGGAACGGCGTTGCGACCGCCTTGCTGCTTGCCGCGTGTGGATGGCTGCACGCGGCTACACCCACTGCAGTCGTGTTGCTGGTGTTGTTTCTCGGGGGCGTCGGGCGATCCATGGAACTGACCTCCCTGACGACCCTGGGATTTTCTGACTTGCCACCTGCGCTCGCCGCGTCAGGGACGACGCTGGCGACCATGGTGCAGCAAGTTACCGTGAGTGTGGGGATCGCGCTGGCCGCAGTTGCTCTGCAACTGTCGACCGGTTGGCCTGGCGCGCCGCATGGAGATTTCCGCTTCGCCTTCTGCACCCTTGCGACGATGGCAGCGGCAAGCCTGTGGTGGTTCTATGGGTTGCGGCATGATGCGGGCGCTGCCGTGAGTGGGTCCATCCGTGCCGCAACTGCGGAGCGTACTACCACCTGACACGCCACGCTGGATCTCCTGGCACGTGCCGAGTTCGCGTAAGAGGCGCGAAATGTTGGCTCCGTAGCGGGTAGCGACGGAAATCTGAATCTCCTGAGACGCGCCTTTTGGGATGGAAGTCACTGACTCACGCAGCGAGCCTGTGGCAGAGCGCCAAGGGTGCGGCGCCGCCTCGACCTCGCCGGGTAATCATGCGTATTTGCGGAGCATGCCCAGCACTTTACCCTGAATCAGCACGCGCTCCGCCGGCGCAAAAATCGGTGCCATTTCGCTGTTGGAGGGTTGCAGGCGAACAACTGCGCCTTCCTTGTAGAAACGCTTCAGAGTTGCGTCAGCGCCATCGACCAGGGCCACCACTATCTCGCCTTCACGCGCCGCATTTGTTCGCTCGACCAGGACGTAATCGCCATTGACGATGTGCTCATCGCGCATGGAATCGCCACGCACCTCCAACGCAAAAACTTCGCGACTGCCGATGATTTCCGACAGGGAGATTGTCTCGGCGGTCTCAATGGCCTCGACCGGCTTGCCCGCGGCAATGCGTCCCATCAACGGCAGACGGTCACTGAACTTTTTCGGCGCACGCTGGGACACGACATCAATGGAGCGGCTACGGTTGTGCGAGCGCTGCAGCATGCCCTTGTTGTGCAGGTTGGTGATGTGCTTGTGCACCGTTGCCAGCGAGTTCAGGCCGAGACCGGCGGCGATCTCCTCATACGAAGGCGAGTAGCCCTTGCGTTGGGTAAAGCCGGTGAGAAAATCGAGAACTTCCTTTTGACGCCGCGTGATGGCCATGAGGCCGATTGTAGCGAATAAAAAGCGAACTGCAACAAAGAACTTGCACGAGTCTTGATGCCACGTACCTCGTTGGCCACCAGAGGCTCATTCCCGTTTTGAACAGATTCGACCGGTGGGCAAAGCGAGTGTCATTGCCGTGGTACCTCCTGGTCGTCGACAGTGGGGTTCTCGACAGATACCAGCGACTCACAAGACACACGCGCGTTACCCTGTTCCGCTGCTGTTCATTTCTTCACCAAGGGTTCTGCAAAGGTTCAGGAGAACCGAATGAAAGTGTTGATTGTGGAAGACGATGTTGCACTGCGGTTGTTTCTGCGCAAGGGACTCGAACTTGAAGGACACACTGTTTCACTGGCAACCGATGGCGACGAAGCGATGCTCGCGATCGGAGATTGCCTTCCAGACCTGGTGGTGCTGGATTTAAACCTGCCTCGTCGCGACGGGATGGACGTGCTGCGGGAGCTGCACTGCCACCTGGATGCGGTGTCGATCCTTGTGCTGACCGGTCGGGGTTCGATCGAAGATCGTGTGGCGTGCCTGGACCTGGGCGCAGATGACTACCTGCTGAAGCCATTCTCGCTGTACGAACTGCTGGCTCGGTGTCGCGCGATCGGACGTCGGCGGAGTGGCGCAACCAGCAGCATCGTCCGGCACGGCGATTTGCAGGTGGACCGCGTAAGCCGCGTCGTTTCACGACGCGATGTGCCCATCGACCTGACCAGCAAAGAATTTGCCCTGCTGGACTATTTGCTGCAACACCGCGGGCGTTCCGTGGGCCGGCCGGAGTTGCTGGCCAACGTGTGGAAGATGTCTCCTGACGCCGGTACCAATGTCGTCGACGTGTACGTGAACTACTTGCGTCGCAAGCTGCAGACGGTCGCAGGCGACGCGGAAGTGGTGGAAACAGTGCGCGGCGCCGGGTATACCATCCGGCCTGCCGGGGCCACAGCATTGGCGCAGGCAACACTGCTGCCGAAGCGTCCTGTCGGAACGGCGGGGCTGGCGGATGCTGCCCGCGCGGCGATCATGCCCGTGAGTTCCATGTTGCTGGCTGGTGCCGCTTGAGGCCGCATATGGCGACGCCCCCAGAGCTGCTGCAGAATGTGGCCACTGCGCGAGAGACGGCAAGTGTTCTGCGCAGCATGAGTGCCGCTCTGCACGACTTGAGTCAGCCCCTCACATCGGTGGCCCTGGCACTCGAGGTCGTCGCTCACGAGCAGGATGCCGGCACGCTGGAACTCCTGCTCGTGACTGCTCGCCAGGAGTGCGCGCGTGCCATGCGCGACGTAACAGTCCTGCGCAACCAGACAAATACGCTCCTCAACGGCTCCGAGAAGATTGGACGAGATTGAACATGACAGGATCGATGACACGACTTACCCCCGGAGCGATGCTCACAACAACAGCGATGGGCCGACCGGTGCTGCCGGTCATGCAGACCGGTACGGTGCTGCTGGTCTCACCGGACACGTTTTTGCGCGAGCGTCTGCGCCTCCAGCTCTCCGCGATGCGTTGGACCGTGCTGGAAGCCGCGGGCGGTGCGGAAGCCCTGCTCCTGCTGGACACCCAGTACCCGGCGGCAGTCCTGCTGGATGGCTGGCTGCCTGACCTGGAAGCGACCGAATTTGCCCGGGCGCTGCGACTGCAGTTCCCGGCAATGGACCTGTTGCACCTGGACGGAACGGTAACGCCGGGAACTCCTAAAGCTGCACGTCGGCATGAACTGCTGCACGCTCTGCGCGAGGTGCAGGACGACAACGGAGCAAATGCGCCGGCCTGGTCGTCGGCACCGGAAGCAATTCCGCCGCTGGTGCCGCGCGCAGTCGCAGGTGCGTACGAGGCTGCCAACGCGAGCACAGGCGCGGGTACAGGCACAGACCGAAACACAGAGGTGGTTGCTGCCGAGTACGCGCGACGGGAACAGGGAATGCGCACCGTTGCGCCTGCGGTCGCGGAACTGGTGGAAGCTGCCCGCAGCGTTGCGAGTGAGCCGGTCTTTGCCCTGCCTGAACTTGTCGGGGAAGCGCCCGCGATGCAGGAGCTGGCACGCATGATTCGCCTTGTGGCACCACGGTCTGCCACGGTGCTGATTGAAGGAGAGACCGGCAGCGGCAAGGAACTGGTGGCCAAAGCCGTACACCGTCTGAGCGATCGCGCCGGCAAGCCATTTGCGGTGCTGAACTGCGCGGCCATTCCGGAGACGCTGCTGGAAGCGGAGCTGTTTGGCCACACACGCGGGGCATTCACGGGTGCCGTTGCATCCCGCAAGGGCCGCATCGAGGCGGCGCACGGGGGCACATTGTTTCTGGACGAGATCGGGGAGATGCCGCTTGCGCTCCAGGCAAAGATGCTGCGCTTTCTCGAGTGCGGCGAATTGCAGAAAATCGGTGAGAACGAACTGTCGCGGGTGGATGTACGCATCGTCGCGGCGACCCATCAGCCACTCGAGCAGCGTTGCGCGGAAGGAACGTTCCGCATGGACCTGTACCATCGCCTGGCGGTGTTTCCGGTGGAAGTTCCGTCGCTGCGGGAGCGTGTGGAAGACCTGCCGATGCTGGTTACATTCCTGTTGCGCAAGCTGGGGGAACGCATGCCGACGCGGCGCATCTCGGGGGAGGCCATGGCGCTGCTGCAGAGCTACGCATGGCCGGGAAATGTGCGGGAACTCATGCATGTTCTGGAGCGGGCGTCCATTCTTACCGGAGATGCGGCCGAGATCGGTGTGAACGAGATCCGGCTGCGCGGCCAGCGGCGATAACGCGCATGCGCTGCCTACGTTAGGCCGCTCTCACGAGCGGCCTAACATTTGGCAAACCGCGTGCAGCTTCCTCCGCAGACACATCCTTTCTTCGTAGGTGAAGCCGTTGCTCAACCAGCCTGTAGCCGATGCCCTCAGCCGCTACCTTGACCTGCAGACGCAGACCATGCGCGCGACCGCGGCCAACATGGCAAACCTCGACACGCCGGCCTATCGCAGCGTCGGCGTGGACTTTGCCAAGGAGTTTTCCCAGGCGCTGGACGCCCGAGGGCCGGTCGCGCCGGCAACCCTGAACGAAGTCGACGGCTTGGTTTCGCGGCCCGATGGCAACAACGTTTCGATGGACCGGGAGGCGATGAACATGGCACAGACGCAGCTGCAGTTTCGCGCCGGTGTTGAACTGCTCAAACACGAATTCAGTCGCATGTCGGACGCGATCAAGTCAGGCGGTGGCGCATGAACCTGTTTGGCGTGATGGGCTTGAGTGGATCGGGGCTGAACGTGCAGCGGCAGCGCGCAGAAGTGAGTGCCGCAAACATGGCCAATGCAGAAACAACCCGCACCGAGGACGGCACGCCCTACCAGCGGCGGCAGGTCCTGGTGCAGGCAGACACGAGCTTTTCCGGTGCGTTGCAGGAAAACGGTCACACACGGGGTTCTCTGGCGCCGGGAGTGTCGGTTGCTGCCGTCGTAAACAGCACAGCGCCACCGCTGATGCGCTTTGATCCATCGCATCCGGACGCCGACAGCAACGGCTACGTCGCCTATCCCGACATCAACCCGGTGACAGAACTGGTGGATCTCATGGGGGCAAGCAGGGCATACAGTTTGAACGCGGGTGCGCTGCAGGCGGAAAAGGGCATGCTGACCGCGTCCTTGGAATTGCTGAAGTAGGTCGCTGTGCAGCGGCAGGGAGAGTAGATGAATCCGATTGATGCAATCCACCTGGGAGCACGGCTGGCCACCGGTCAGGGCGCACCCGGTACCGTGACAACACCCTCCTCTGCGGGTGCTGGCGATACCTTCGGCAACCTGTTTCATTCTGCCGCAACGCAGGTCAACAAGCTGGACAACGACGCGCAGAGTGCGGTGACCGGGTTGCTGAACGGCCAGGGCGTGGAAGTCCACGATGCCATGATTGCCACGCAGAAGTCGGAGCTTGCTTTTCAGCTTGCGCTGCAGGTGCGCAACAAGGCCGTGTCCGCGTACCAAACGATGATGCAGATGCAGTTCTAAGTAGCCCTTGAGACAGTTTCGGCAAATGCCGATGTGTTCGATGTTGAGTGAGCCTTTGGTGGACGGAGCGGGATGGCGGAGCAGGCACAACTGGGCGCGGAAGCAGGGAAGGTACAGGCCATGCTGGGCACGCTGGGCCAGCGCTGGTCGGCCATGCAGGCTGCGCAACGCAAGGTGCTGGTGCTCTCTGTGCTTGCCTTTGTCGGCCTGGCGGCAGTTGCGTCGTGGTGGTCCAGCCGCACGGACTGGCGCACCCTCTTCAACGGTCTGGAGGCGCGGGATGCCTCGCAGGTGCAGCAGCAGCTTTCCGCCGCCGGCATCACCTACCAGACAACCCCGGACGGGACAGCGGTGCAGGTACCGGCGGAGGACCTGGACAAGGCACGCGTGGCAATTGCGGCGAAGGGCATGCCCCAGTCGGGCCGGCTTGGCTTTGAGCTGTTCGACAAGCCGAACTGGGTCGGGTCGGAGTTCGACGAGCGGGTGAACTACCAGCGTGCGCTTGAGGGCGAACTCGAACACACGATCGAAACCATGGAAGCGATTCGCTCGGCACGCGTGCACGTTGTGCTGCCCAAACAGGGAGCCTTCAGCAGCGAAGACCAGCCGGCCAAGGCGAGCGTTGTGCTCAAGCTGCGCCGCTCCACCGTCCCGCGCGAGGAAGCCGAGTCTATCCGCACCATGATCGCAAGCGCCGTAGAAGGCCTGCAGGCAAGCGGTGTAACGCTGGTGGACGCCGATGGCCGCGCCGACCTGAGTGGGAAACCGAGCAGTGGAATGCAGCGCGAGGACGAAGCCGCGCTCGAGGCCAAGCTGATTCACGTGCTGGAGCCGCTGGCGGGTGCTGGCAACGTGCATGCGACCGTGAATCTGAGCTACCTTACCGGTTCGGAAGAGCATACTGACGAGGTGTACGACCCGGCGCAAAGCGTGCCGGTGAGCACGCAGAAGACCGAGCAAACGGCGCAGACCACCAAGGCTGCCGGCATTGCCGGCACCGCCAGCAATACGCCGGCGGCGGTGCCGGTCTCCAACACGCCGACCGCGCCCGGCACGGCGGTAACGCCTGCCGCAACGGCTGCACCGCCGGCGCAGGTCCAGAGCAGCCGTGAGGAGTCCAGCAGCTACGCGGTAACGCGTCACCTGACCCATACCGAGGAAGAAGGTCCCGGGCGGGTTCGCCGGATCGCCGCCGCCATTGTGATTAATGACCGCATGTGGACCGACGCCGCGGCGAAACAACCCAAGACGCTGTGGAAGCCGCGCACACCGGATGAGATGAAGCGCATGGAACAGCTGGCGCAGGCCGCCGTCGGCTTCGAAACCAAGCGGGGGGACAGCGTTGTGCTCGAGAACCTGAGCTTTTCCACGAACACGGAAGAGAGGGCACCGGCGCTTCTGGATCGTGTGGGTTCGCAGGCAAAGGACCTGCTGCGGTCTCAGCCATCCCTGCTGCGTACGATCGGCATGGGCATCTGTCTGCTGGTCCTCGGGTTCATGGTGCTGCGCCCACTGGGCAGGCAGGCGGTCCGTTTGCTGGAGCCGTCGCAGCTTTCGGCTTCCGCCGCGATCTCCGTGCTGAGGTCGAGCGCGAACGAGCCGGTGGACACGGAGCTGGACCACGAGAGCACGGGCAAGCCGCTCCACCTGCCGCCCATGGTGAGGCCGTCGACCGATGCTCAGAATGTCTTTGACCGCGTGACGGAACACATCAAGACCGAGCCGGCTGCGAGTACGCGGTTGATGCAGGCGTGGATTGGCGGCAACAACGAGGAGGCCGACTGATGGGAGCCCTGACCCCTGTGCGGCAGCAGGACCGCGGTGGCGCGGGCACCATGAACTCCGCCGTTACGGCGACGGTCGCGGCGATGCCGGGCATTCGCAAGGCCGCCATCCTGGTGATGACGCTTGGCGATGAATCGAAAAAGGCATTGCTGCGCGGCCTCGCGGAAAGCGATGTGCAGCGGCTGACCGAGGAAGTGTCGCGCGTCACACGTGTCTCGCCGGAAGAGCAGACAGAGGTGCTGATGGCGTTTTACGGCCTGCAGGCAACGCAGCAGTATGTTCTGCACGGCGGACCGGAGTACGCCACCAAGCTGCTGACGGACACCTTTGGCCGCCAGCGTGCGGATGAGCTGCTACGGGAGATCACGCAGCTGCAGCAGCGCAACAACGGCGATCTGGCGGCATTGCAGAAGATGGACCCCGCGCAGCTCAGCAAGTTTTTAGAGGGCGAGCATCCGCAAACGGTGGCGCTGGTGTTGGCGCACCTTAACCCCAAGCGCGGATCGACCGTGCTGATGCTCTTGCGCGAAGATCTGCGCGTGGAAGCCGTCCGCAGGCTTGCGGAGATGCGGCAGTTCTCGCCGGAGATGGCGCAAAAAGTGGCCTTCATTCTGTACAAGCGGATCCATGCGCTGGGTGTGAACGGGCGGCAGAGCTACGCGGGCTTCAAGGCCGTGGCCGACCTGCTCAACCGCCTGGACCAAACGGCGAGCAAGAGCATTCTGGAGCAGATTGAGACACGCGAGCCGGTGCTCGCCGTCGGCATCCGCAACCTGATGTTTACCTTTGACGACCTGCTCACGGTACCGCCCAACAGCATTCGCGAGCTGGTGGGCAATGCCGACAAGCGCACGCTCGCCATGGCACTGAAAAACGCCGATGAAAACCTGCGGGCACACCTGTTTCGGGCGATGAGCTCACGTGCTGTGGAGATGATGCAGGAAGACATGGAGACCATGGGTCCCGTCCGCGGCCGGGATGTGGCACAGGCGCAGCAGGAACTGCTCGCGCTGGCCCGCAAGCTGGAAGCGGAGGGCAAGATGGTGCTGAAGGTGGAGGTCGAGAATGAATTTGCCCACTGAGGAGGAGCTGCAGGAGCGGAATGGCGAGCCCGCGCTGCCCCTGCTGTTTCGCAGCATGGATTTGCAACCGCTGGCCCTCGAAGCAAAGGGATTGATCCCTGTCGCGGACGATCCTCGTCCCGACCCGGAGCAGATCGCCTTTGCCGCGCGTCAGCAGGGAATGCTCGAAGGCAGGCGTCAGACCGAGGCCGACATGCAGGCGTTGCTGCAGCAGGAGCGCCAGGGTGTGTCCCGTGCGCTGGAGGAGTTTGTGCGCGAGAAGCAGCGCTACTTTGCAGGCCTGGAAAAGGAGGTCGTCCAGTTATCACTGGCCATCGCCGCACGTGTGCTTCACCGCGAGGCAGGCATGGATCCCATGTTTCTGGCCGGCGCGGCGCGCGTTGCGCTGGAAGAGGTGAAAGACGATCGGGACGCGGTTCTGCGGGTGGCGGTGGAGGATGCCGCTGCCTGGGCGGCGACGATGCAGCGTGAGGGCCGCGCGGTCGAAGTCAGGGCCGACCCGTCCCTGACCAAAGGCGAATGTTTCCTGGAGGCGGCAAACGGCAGCGTCGAGCTTGGCGTTCGCGCACAGCTGCAGGAAATCGAGCACGGTTTTTTTGAACTGCTGGGCCGCAATCCAGCCATGGCGACCTAACGGGTACAACCGCTCCGGGGAAAACACGTGCTGGAACCCTACCTTCACCATCTGCACCAGAGCCGGCCGCTGCGTCGCTTTGGCAACATCGTTCAGGCTAATGGCAACGCCATCGAGGCGGACGGTCTGGCCTGTGGCCTCGGCGAGTGCTGCGATGTGGTGTGCAGTGATGGCACCCGGCACCCGGCGGAGGTCATCGGGTTTCGGGGCAGTCGCGTGCTCGCCATGCCCCTGATGTCGTCCGCCGGCATCCGCTTCGGCGACCGGCTGCAACGCACGGGAGGCGCGGCGCACATGCCCGTGGGGACCGGCATGCTTGGAAGGGTGGTCCATGCGGATGGACGACCCCTGGATGGCTTGCGGGAGCTGCGCGTGGAGGCACGCATGCCGCTCGACCGCCCTAGCCCGGAGCCGTTTAGCCGCACCATCATCCGCGATCCGCTCCAGGTTGGCGTGCGCGCAATCGACACCATGCTGACCGTTGGGCGCGGACAGCGCATCGGCATCTTTGGTGGCTCCGGCGTGGGCAAAAGCACGCTCATCGGCATGATGACACGCAACACGACGGCCGATGTGACGGTGGTCGGCCTGGTCGGCGAGCGTGGCCGCGAGGTTCGCGAATTTCTGGAGGACTCCCTCGGGGAGGAAGGCCGCAGCCGCAGTGTGGTGGTGGTGTCGACGTCCGATGAATCGCCCCTGATGCGCATGCGCGCGGCGATGGCGGCAACCGCAACCGCCGAGTTTTATGCGGCGCAGGGCAGGCACGTCCTTCTGGTGCTGGATTCACTCACCCGCTTCGCCATGGCGGCGCGCGAGGTGGGTCTTGCTGCCGGGGAACCACCGGCAACCAAGGGCTATCCGCCGTCGGTATTCGCCAAACTTGCGCGCCTGCTCGAACGCGCCGGCAGCTTCGAGCGTGGCAGCATCACGGGGTTCTACACGGTGCTGATGGAGGGGGACGACGAACAGGACCCTGTGGTTGATGGGGCGCGCTCGATCCTGGATGGCCATGTGGTGTTGTCGCGCGACCTCGCCAGCGAAGGCGTGTACCCACCGATCGACGTGCTGCGCTCGCTCAGCCGCCTGATGCCGGCAGTGACCACACCCGTGCACCTGGCACGTGCGCGCACGATTCGCCGCCTGCTCGCCGCCTACGCGCGGTCGGAAGATCTGCTGCGTGTGGGTGCATACCGCGCCGGCTCTGACCCCGAGCTGGATCTTGCGGTACAGCACCGGCCGCGTCTGCGCGCACTCCTGCAACAGGGCGCCGCCGAGCGATTTACCGCGGCGGCAAGCCTGGAGGCGTTTGCCTGGGTCGACAGTCTGGCATGAGCGATCGCTCGCGTCGCCAGAAGCGCCTGCTTGCCGTGCGCGAGTTGCAGGCTGAGCTTGCAGCGGCACAGTTGCGTGCGCTGCGGAGTCGACAGGAGGAGCTGCGGAACGACCTTGCGCACTGGCAGGGGCTGGTCCAGACTCCCGCACCCGCGGCCAGCCCAGCGCACGGACAATGGCTGCTGGCCTGCGCGGAAAAAGAGATTGCAGCCCTGCGTGCGGAAGGCGTCGTGGTGCAGATGGAAGCGCAGGCCGTGTTGATGGAAGCGCAGGCCTCGGAGGAAAAGGAGCGTCGCATCGCCCGTGAACAGATGCAGCGCCTGTGCGATCACGCGGACGCTGTTGCGCGCACCACAGGGGAGCGCACGCTGCAGGGAAGACTGGACGATATCTTCAGCGCAGCGCGCCTACGGCGTCTCGCCGAGGCGATGGAGCCATGAAGACCGGTTTCTGGTTCGTTTCTGTGGGGTTCTAATCTATGCCGCAGCCGCATGGCAACGGGATTGCAGCAGGGAAGGCATGAACGATGCGCTCCAGATCGTCCCCGGCACACCGCTGTACGCGGCGGCCTCCGGCGCAACCAGCGGCGCAACGGTGAGTCCGACCACCGCGCGTTCCGGTACAGCGGAGGAGGGCCAGAACAGCTTTGCCGGCATGCTCCAACAGGCCGGCACGGGCCAGGAGGCAAGCACTCCACTCCCTTCGTTACCGTCGGCAGCCGTCGCGCAACGGGTGTTGGCCGCGGTGCCGCAGCCTGCCTTCCCCGGACGAGGCTCCGCTTCGGGGATCCCATCGCAAGTAGAAGTCGGATCGCCTGCGCAGGGCAGCCCGACGGTGGCTGCTGCACCGGTTGCAGGTTCATCGGATTGCGCCTCGCCTTCTCCGCGTTCCAGTGGGCCGACGGAGCTGCCATCCACACCGCTGCAGGCGGGGGATGCCCCTGCCCTGCAAGGAACTTTGCCCGCAGCGGGACAGCTGTCCTTGTCTCCGGCAGATGCAGGGGGAGCTGCCACCGCACCCTCCTTGGTTGCAACGGTGCAGGAGAATGTAACGGGTGCCTCGGCCGGCAGCACGCTTGCCCGCTCCACGGATTCATCCCACGCGGTAAAGACGTATCCCCCGTCTGCCGATCGATCCCGCTTCTCCGACGCCGTCCAGCGGAGATCTTTGGGTAGCGACGCCGGCAAGCAGGTCGTCTCTACCGCTTCTGTCGTCGGCGGCGGCGAACAGACCATCGTTGAAACTTCCTCATCGTCCAACGCAGCGATTGCTGCGCCCGGAACACAGCCTCCGGCGAGCGCCGAAGTTGCCGCAACCCCGGCAATTCTTACTCCTGCCGGAACCGCGGAAACATCCCGGGCCACGCCTGCGTCGATTCCGTCAAGAACACCGCCGGCCTTGGGGAAGGCAACCAGCAGCACGGACAGGAACGCCTGGTCGCCGGCCTCGCGCGCGAACGGCAAACTCCGCGTCCCGAACGACTTGGCGAGTGCGGCTCCGGGAAGCGAAGAGCAGGCTGCGGCGGTTGCCGTCCCTCAGTTTGTCACACCGGCAGACCAGATCTCCACGACTCTGGCGACCCCGCTCTCTCTTCCATCTGCGTCCACAGGCTACGGTGCCGGCAACGCGGGCGAGACAGCCGCGCCGGGTGCGCAGGCCCGCATCGAGGCGACCGGTACCGCGCCGGCTGGACAACTGCCCACACAGGCGTCCACACAGCCGTCCGCGTTGTCGGCCGCCGCGCCTCGCACTCGCGCCAAGGCAGATAGTGGGAGTGAGCTGGCGACGGTGGAAAACTCGCCGGACAAGGTTTCCGGCTCGAACCCGAATCTGGATGCGGGCACTGCAGCGGAACGTTCGGCAGTACCGGGCAGCCACCGCAACGAAGCCGTGGGCGCGCCGGCGATGGCGGCGGGCCACGGCGCTTCCGCGACGTTTGCCGCTGCAGTGGAACACTCGGCAGCCTCCCAGCTCGTACCGTCTCCCCAAACCGCGAGCGCTGCCGCTGCTGCCACCATGGCACGTCTGGATGGAGGCACCGACACGTTGCCGGTGGCACCTTCCGGGCGCACCGGCGCACTTGAGGTCGGGTTTCACGACACGACCCTGGGATGGCTCAGCGTGCGTGCCAGTGTGGATGGTTCGGGCGATCTGCATGCCGCGGTTGCCGGCCGCAGCCCGGCGGTAGCGAGTGCCGTCAGCGGTATGCTTCCGGCCCTGAACCGCTTTCTGCAGGAGCAGAACGTCGCTGTCCAGAGCATCTCAAGCAGCGCTCCCATGTCTGCCGGCATTGCACGGGATGCTGTAGCGCAGGCGGGCAATGCGGGAGCGGCGGGGTTTAGCCAGGCACAGGCACAAGCTCAGGGTCAGGCGCAACACCAGGCACAGCAGGGGAACAGCGGCCAGGCCGCATCGGACCGGCAGCGCCGCAACGACAACCCGGATCGCGGCAGTACCTGGTCCGTGACACCGGTTCGTCCCGACAGTGCTGCTGCAAGCGTGAACCAACTACCGCTCGCGCAGGCCAGCCGCACCTCCACCGTAAGCGTACGCATTTAACCCCGCATGCAGAACACAGGGCCGCGCCGGCTTGGCGGTCCTTTCAGGAGAAGCACATGAGTGTAGCAATTCAACAGGCTTTGAGTTCGGCGGCGTCGGTGTTCGGCACGGCCCGCTCGCATGCCGCGACCCGGGCGGCGGACACGCCAGCGACGTCCACAACCACGACTTCTACCACCGCCGGCACAAGCAGCAGCACCATCACGTCCAGCGATTTCTTAACCCTGCTGGTGACAGAGATGAAGAATCAGGATCCCACGCAGCCCACGGACCCAACCCAGTACGTCCAGCAGCTCGTCGGCGTCAACAGCCTGGAACAGCTCATCGATATCAACAAGGGTGTGAGCACGCTGGGCACCACCACCGCGACGTCGAGCACAACGACACCTGCGCCCACGCGGTAGACCCGCTCGCTTTAGGTTTCAGCCAACCACCCCCCAGGAGAAGGAACGTGCCCAATTTTTCCATCGCGCTTACCGGTCTCAAAGCCAATTCCATCGCTTTGAACACCATCGGCAACAATCTCGCAAACCTGAATACCACGGCATACAAAGACCAGACGACCAACTTTGCCGACCTGTACTACCAAAACATCGGTACAACTGGCGCTGACTCCTCGTTGCAGGTGGGCACGGGAACAAAGGTCCAGTCGATTGACACAAACTACACCCAGGGCACGACCAATTCCACGGGAACCAGCACCGACCTGGCAATTGACGGCAATGGCTTCTTCGTGGTGCAGAGCGACGGGGAACAGCAGTTGACGCGCGCCGGTAATTTTCAGCTCAACTCCACGGGGCAGCTGATCACCGCCGACGGCCTGAATGTCATGGGGTATGGCGTGAAAAACGGCGCTGTCGATAGCAGTTCGTCGCTCATCCCGCTCACCATCCCAACCGGTTCCACCCAATCGCCAAAGGCCACCTCGGATGTCTCCTTTACCCAAAATTTGAACTCGACCTCGACCGTCGGCACTTCCACCACTGCATCGCAGTCGGTCTATGACTCGTTGGGTACAAGCCATGTGGCGACGGTGACCTTCACCAAGACCGCCGCAAACACGTGGACTTACTCGTTCGCACTGCCAAACGGCGATAGCGCAGCCGCATCCAACAATACCGGCACACTTACCTTCAACTCTGATGGCACGCTCGCCACGCCCCTGGCAAATGTGTCCAACGTTGCGTTCACCGGCCTGAGCGACAGCGCTGCCAATATGAACTTTTCGTGGAGCCTTTACGATTCGAACGGCAACTCTACGGTAACGCAGACCGATGCCGCATCGAGCAGCAACGCGACGTCGCAGGACGGTTACGCCAGCGGTACCTACAAGAGCTTTTCGGTCGACGGCACAGGTGTCATTACCGCCAAATTCAGCAATGGCAAGACGGACGTGCTGGGCCAGGTTGCGGTGGCTACCGTGGCCAATCAGGACGGTCTTGTTCGCACCGGCGACAACATCTACAACACAAGCACGTCGTCGGGTCAGATTGCCATTGGAACGGCGAGCACGGGCGGCCGGGGCACCATCGATGGCAGCTCGCTCGAAGGCTCGAACGTTGACATCTCGACGGAGTTCGCCAACCTCATCGTCGCGCAGCGCGCGTTTGAGGCCAACAGCAAGACCGTCACTACGTTTGACACCATCACGCAGGACACGATCAGCATGATTCGTTAAGCGCTCCCTGCGCAGCACAAAGCGCACCACAAAAGCGCACCACAGGGCGCACCACAGGGCCGGCATACACGCCGGCCCTGTATCTCTGTGCGGCGACAATCTTCAGTGGGCCGCCATAAGTTCTCCCTAATCCCGCGGCGCCACAAACGGCATGCTATCTGCACACCTGCACGGCATGTCGACCGCGCCCACCGCCGCAGAGTCCCCTACTCCCGCCGCACCGGCAGTTCAGGTTGGCCTTATGCCGATCCTGATTGCCGTCGTGCTTTCCACCGTCGTTGCACTTGCCGCCGTGGGTGGCCTCGGCTTTTACCTCGTCAAATCGGGCAAGCTGTCGCCGGTTGCGGCTGCCGGTGCGCCCTCTGCTGCGGCAGGGGACAAGGCCAAGCTCAATACGGAGCAGATGCCGGCCGAGCTTCCGCCGTCGCACGTGCTGGCACTCGACCCCATGGTCGTCAACCTGTCGGACCCGGGTGGCCGCAGCTACCTCCGTGCCAGCATCAGCCTCAGAATCGCCGATGAAGCGCCGGGGAAGGGCGAGAAAAAGAAGGAAGAGGGCAAGGCCGACAAGCCCGATGCCGGCGTCTCTGCCGCGGTCCGCGACACCACGCTGGCGGTGCTGGGAGAACAGACGTCGGATGCGTTGCTGGCGACCGGTGGCCTGGAGGCTTTAAAGAAGAAGCTGCGCGAGACGTATGCCATTGACAACCGCGAAACCCATGTGCTGGACGTGTACGTCACGGACTTTCTGGTGCAGCGCGGATGAGCGCCGCCGAACAGGCAAGTCCTGCGCTGGCCCTGGCAACTCTGCCTTCCGCAGAGGCAATGGCCAGCACCGCACGCTGGCACGCCCTGCGCGATGTGCCGCTGCGGCTGTCGGTCGATATCCCGTTGCCGCCCATGTCCCTGCGGTCGCTGGGAGCACTGGAGCCGGGGCAGGTGCTGCCCAGCGCGATCGCCACGGCAGATGACCTCACCGTCTACATCGGCGGCTCGCCCGTCTGCCTGGCCCGGTTTGAGTACATGGACGGCCGTATGGCGATTCGCATGACGCGGCTGCTTGGGGCATTGGGCAACGGCGCGGCCATCCCTGCGACGCCTGCACCCAGCCCCGCCGGAGCCGTCGCATGATGCAGACGACCCGACGTACCGCATGGTTGACACCTGCAGCGGAAGTCTCTCCGGCAGCAGCGACCTCGCTCCCGCACGCGCCGGCAGCAACCGATCAACATCCAGGGGAACCGGGCATGGCAAGCCGGCACGCTGGTGGAAACCGCACCGTGGTGGACAGGGTTGGGCAGTGGTGGCGCAGCCGCACGCAGCCGGCGCGGCAGCTTCGCCTCGTGGAAACACTCGCGCTCGGACCAAAGCGCTCCGTCGCGCTGCTGGAGCTGAATGGCCAGCGGTTTCTTGCCGGCATGGGCGCCGATGGCGTGGCAACGCTGTTGCAGGTCCAGCACCAGGACCAGATCAAGGTCCACGCACAGGACCAGATCTGGGACCAGATCCAAGATCGGGTCCAAGACCATCGCCAGCCCGGGGAGCCCAACGCGTGATCCCTGTTCCCCAACATGGCAGCTGTGGTTTTGCACGCACGTGGTTTTCGCGATACCCCGCGCGATATCCGGCGCGGTTCCTCGCACGGTTCCTCGCACAGTGCCTCGGCGTTCTGCTGGCGATCGCCGCCTGCCTTCCACTGCACGCGTCGTCGACCGAGGCGGTTTGGGTTCATCGGCCCTCCGCACAGGTGCGTGCCTTGGCCAAAGCCAGGAAGCTCACACCGGCCGCCAGGAAGCTCCCTTCTGCCAGGCAGATCGAAGCACAGGTGCCAACCCGGGCGACCGCCGCCGCAGTGCCCGCAAAGCCGCATGCGCTGGCTGCGAGTACCGGCCCGCGCAGCATTTCGGAGGAGCTTGCCATCGGCAACAGCTCTCCCTGGGCGGTCGTCACCGGCCTGACGCTGCTGACCGTTCTTCCGGCCATCATCCTTGCCATGACGCCGCTGGTACGCCTCCTGGTGGTGTTCCATTTTCTGCGCCAGGCACTTGGCACACAGACCGCACCGTCCAACCAGATCCTGATGGGCCTTGCGCTCATGATGACCTGGTTCCTGATGCAGCCGGTCGTGGTGCAGGTGCAGGAGCAGGCGATTGCACCGTACCGCGCCGGCCTGCTGGACGGTGAAACCGCGCTCGCCAGGGGTGCCGAGCCGGTGCGGCACTTTATGCTGCGTTACGCCCGCGACAAGGATCTGGAATTGTTTAGCGCAGCTTCCGGCACCGAACGCATGCACACCCGCGACGATGCGCCGATGCGCGTAGTGGTCCCGGCGTACATGCTGAGCGAACTGAAGAGCGGCTTCCAGATTGGCGCAATTTTGTTTCTCCCCTTTTTGCTGATCGACCTTGTTGTCGCAAGCGTTACGACGTCGGTCGGCATGGTGCAGCTGCCGCCGGTCGTCATTTCGACCCCGGTCAAAATCCTTCTCTTCGTCATGGTGGACGGCTGGCACCTCTTGGTCAGCTCACTGCTGAAAAGTTTCTAGGAAAGGCTCGCCATGGGACCCGATCAGGCCGCCGAACTCGCACGACATCTGCTTATCGAAGCCATGCTGCTGAGTGCGCCCATGCTGATTGCGGGCCTGCTTGTCAGCGTTGCGCTCAGCCTTCTGCAGACGCTGACCGGCGTGCAGGAACAGACCATCACCGCCGTGCCTCGTCTGCTTGTGGTCTTTGCCGCCGGCATTGCTACCATGCCGTGGTTCCTGCACCGCGCGCTCAATTACACCATTCACCTCTGGTCCGACTTCCACCGCTATTTGGGATAGGCCAACCATGCTGACGCCCGTGTCCCACCTGACCCTCCTACCGCTGCCGGCTTCCGGCACACCCTCGCTCGAGCGCCTGCTCAATGCCGGTGTGCTTGCCATGCTGCGCATCGGCGGCGTGATTGTTGCGGCGCCGATTTTCAGCTCGCCGGCATTTCCGGTGAAAGCGAAGGTGGTCTTTACGGCGGCCGTCGCCATCCTGATTGCCCCGATCGCCGCAAGCCTGCCGGCGGCGAACGCGCAGCTCACGCCCGGCGCTCTGCTTGGCGAAGCGACGGTCGGCCTCCTGCTCGGCCTCACGCTCATGCTGATGAACGAGACGCTCCTGTTCGCCGCCTCCATGATGAGTGTGAGCTTCAGCTTCTCGCTTGCCAACCTGCTTGACCCGAACTCGCAGGTCGAGACCGAGGTGCTTGGCACCGTGCTGTCGTGGATGGGCGTGCTTGTGCTGCTTGGCGCAGGCCTGCACCGCACCGTGCTGGCGGCACTGTTGCGCACGTTCAGCACCATCCCGCTGGGCACGGCGGCTGTCTCCGCGGGTGCGGGCAGGCATCTCGCGTTCCAGGCATCGGGCATCTTTGTCGCGGGAGTGCAGCTTGCCGCGCCTGTGGTTGCCGCGGCCCTGCTGGTTGAAGTCGCGATCGGCCTGGTCAGCCGGATGGCGCCTGCGCTGCCCGCCCAGGTCGCCAGCGTTCCGCTCAAGTCCATGGTGTCGTTTGTGACGCTGATCGCATCGCTCGCCCTGTGGCCTGGGTGGATCGACCACCACTTCAGCGCCCTGCTCGACAGCGCTCTTCGGGCGGTGCGCGCGTGAGTGCCGACAGGAGCGAGCAGGCAACCGACCAACGTAAGAAAAAGGCGCGTGAAAAGGGCGACGTGGTGCACAGCCGCGAGCTGATCTCGGGCGCTGCGATGCTGGGCGGACTTCTTCTGCTGGGCACCGCGGGCCAACGCTTTCTGACGCTGTGGCGCAGCAGCTTTGACGGGGTTCTTGCCGCGTCGCTGCGTACCTTCGATTCGCCGCAGCAGATGCTCGACGTGTGCGGCCGTTTGCTGCTGCCGGCGCTGTCGCCGCTGCTGCTGGTCATGGTGGCTGCCCTTGCCGGCGCGCTTGCAAGCGGACTTCTGCAGACCGGTGGCGTCCATCTGCGGGTGGCGGCCCTGTCGTTCAAGCCAAACCGGCTGAGCCCCCTGAGCAACGCAAAAAACATGTTCAGTCTCAGGTCCGGCGTGCGCCTGGCAAAGTCGCTGATGCCTGCCGGCGCGGTCGTGTTTCTTGGCTACGGCATGCTGCGCCACATGCTGCTGTCCATGCCCGTCATGAGCTCCGCGCGTCTGCCGCAAACGCTGACAAGCGGCTACAGCCTCGCCCTGGACGCCGCGTGGGTCACGGTTGGCTGGTCCGCCCTGGACTACGCCGTGGAATGGCGCAGCTGGATGCAGCGGCTCAAGATGACCAAACAGGAGATCAAGGACGAGAGCAAGGAATCCAACGGCAATCCACAGACCAAGGGTCGCATTCGCAACATTCAGCGCGCCATGCGCAAGCACCGGGTCAAGGCCGATGTCTCCAAGGCCACGGTGGTGATCACCAATCCGACGCACTATGCCGTGGCGTTGGAGTTCAACTACGACACCATGGCGGCGCCCAAACTGCTGTGCAAAGGCCGTGACCTCTACGCGGCAGAGATTCGCGAGGCCGCGCGCTGGGCGGGCGTGCCCATGATCGAGAACCCACCTCTGGCGCGTTCACTCTACCGGTCGGTCGATGAGGGCCAGGCCATTCCCTTTGAACTGTACGCCGCGGTTGCCGCCATCCTTGCCTTTCTCTTCCGGCAGGATGCAAAGCGCAACCAGCAGCAGGCCGCCTCGGGCAACGCCGGTTTCGGCGGCTACGGCGCGGCTCCTGTCCTTCCACGCTTTGACCTGCCCCACCGGATCGTCATGGAACCGGAAACGATGGAGGGAACACCGTGAGCACACTTGCAACCCTGAGCGATGCACCTGCGGCAAAACGCACCGGACTCCTGCGCCAGCTCGGCCTGCCCCTTGGCGCCATCAGCACCGTGTTTGTCATGCTGGTGCCGCTGCCGGCGTTTGTGATGGATATCTTGCTGGCGCTGTCCATCACAGCGTCCGTCATTGTCTTTCTGACGGCGGTGCAGGTGCGCAAAGCGACCGAGCTCTCCGTCTTTCCCACGCTGCTGCTGCTGCTCACGCTGTTCCGCCTGTCGCTGAATCTCGCGTCCAGCCGGCGCATCCTGCTGCATGGCAGCGAAGGCACGCACGCCGCGGGTTCGGTGATTGAGGCCTTCGGCCAGTTTGTCGTCGGTGGAAATTACGTCGTCGGCTTTGTGCTGTTTCTGGCGCTGATCGCCATCCAGTTCCTGGTCGTCAGCCACGGTGCCGTCCGCACCGCGGAAGTCACGGCGCGCTTTACGCTGGACGCGCTGCCCGGCAAGCAGATGGCCATCGACGCGGATATGAACGCCGGCCTGATCGATGAGCAGGGTGCGCGCAAACGTCGTGAGGCAATTGCACGTGAGGCCGAGTTCTACGGCGCCATGGACGGAGCCGCGCGTTTTAACCAGCGGGATTCGCTCGCGACCATTCTGATCACGGCCATCAACATTGTGGCCGGCCTGCTCATCGGCGTGCTGCAGCAGGGCGTTGATCTCATGACCGCCGTCAAGACCTACACGATCCTGACCGTCGGCGACGGCCTGGTCACCATGATTCCCAGCCTGCTGGTCTCCATCGCCGGCGGCCTTGTGCTCACGCGCGCCTCTTCCGCCGGCACGCTGGACGAAGAGCTGGGCCAGCAGTTGTTCAAGCGCCGCAATACCCTCTACATGGCGGCCGGTGTGCTGGCCGCGCTTGCCCTTGTTCCCGGCCTGCCAAAGCTTGCCTTCTTTGCGCTTTCTGCGGGCGTGGTCTTTGTGGCGCGGCAACTGCCTGCGGAAACGTCGGGCGAAGCGGATGTGGAGATTAACGGCAAGACCGTTGCTGCCGCCGGAGCCGATGCTCCCGGAGCCGAGAACCTCGCCGGCCTTCTGAAGGTTGACGAGCTGACGCTTGAGATCGGCTTCCAGCTCATTCCCATGGTGGATGAGAAACAGGGCGGTCAGATGTTGAATCGCGTGCGCGCACTGCGCCGCCATCTTGCGACTGAACTTGGCTTCATTGTGCCATCCGTTCACATCACCGACAATCTGCGGCTGCGCCCGCGGGAGTATGTTGTGCTGCTGCGTGGCATCGAAATCGGCCGGTGGCAGACCGAAGGCGAATGCCTGCTTGCCGTGAACACCGACCCGCGCGCGCGTCCGCTACCGGGCATTGAAACGCGCGAGCCCGCCTTTAACGTTTCTGCACGGTGGATCCAGCCGGGCCTGGAAGAGCAGGCGCTGGCCAGCGGCTATTCCGTCGTCGATCAGACGGCGGTCATCGGCACCCACCTGGCCGAGCTCATCCGGCGCCATGCGCACGAGCTGCTGGGCCGCGCCGAAACCAAGCGCCTGCTGGACAGCATGAATGACACCCACCCCAAGCTGGTGGAGGAGCTTGTTCCCAAGCTGATGAGCCTGGGCGAAGTGCAAAAGGTCCTGCAGCAGCTGTTGCGGGAGCAGGTCAGCATTCGCGACCTCGGCACCATTCTGGAGACGCTGGTGGAGTGCGCTGCCGCCAACAAAAACATCGTGTACCTGACGGAGCAGGCGCGTCAGGCCATGGGCCGCGGCCTAGTGCGGTCGCTGCTGGATGCGGACGGCGGCCTGCCGGTGTTGACGCTGGACCGTGCCATGGAAGAAGAAATCCTGTTCACCTTTGACCCCGAGGGCGCGCGCCGGCTGCTGGGCGACGGTGCGCGCAAGCCTGCATCGGCGCAAACCTTCCTGCGCCAGCTGCTGGAGTCTGTGAAGCGGCTAACCGGAGACGGCGAGGCTTCGGCCCTCCCCGTGCTCCTATGCCCATCGCCGGCACGTTACCACCTGCGTCGCTGGCTCGAACCGTTCCTGCCAAAGGTGACGGTGCTTGCGCCGACGGAGATTCCGCCGGAGGTGCGGGTACGCAGCCTGGGAACGGTCGGGAGCTAGCGCATGGGTGGCGAACAAGCAGGGAAACCTGGACAGCAACGAGTCTTCGCGGCGGATGCCATCGCCCGAAGCGCATCGCAGGAGCAGAGCATGAGCAGCGAACCACAGGGAAACTTCCGCAACAACTTTAGCCTGCCGCCCACCCTTCTGGGTGTCGCTGAACCAAGACCGGCGTCCACGGAATATGCCGCCATGACCATCGCGGCGCCAGTATCTGCCGCAGAGCGGGATCGCCTGCTGGTGGAGCATCTGCCCACTGTGCGCTTCATCGCGCGGCGCATTCACGAGCGCCTGCCGCAGCACGTCGAGATTGACGATCTGGTCTCGGCCGGCATTGTCGGCCTGATTGACGCGTTCGCCAAGTTCGATCGCAACAAGCAGGTGCAGTTCAAAAGCTATGCGCAGTTCCGCATCCGCGGCGCCATCCTGGATTCTCTGCGTACGCTGGACTGGAGCCCGCGCGAGCTGCGGCGCAAAGGACGCGCGATTGAAGAGACCATCCGCTCGCTGACGCAGCAGCTTGGTCGCGCACCCAGCGAAAGCGAAATTGCGTCCGGCATGGAAATCTCGCTCGGGGAGTACCAGCTGCTGCTCGGCGAGCTCAAGGGCCTAGAGATCGGCAGCCTGAACCTGGAGCGCAACGAGGATTCCGGCGACGACGAGCTGGCGTACGTGCCCGGTGCGCCCGAGGACGATCCGCTCTTTCGCTGCCTCAAGGGCGAGTTGAAGCAACATCTGGTCGACGCCATCGAAGCGTTGCCGGACAAGGAACGCATGGTCCTGACGCTCTACTACTACGAAGAACTCACGATGAAGGAGATCGGTCTGACGCTTGGCGTGGTCGAGTCCCGTGTGTCCCAGATTCACTCCGCCGCCGTGCTTCGCCTGCGCACGGCATTGGCCGACCTGCGCGGCCGCAACCTGCCGCCGGTGGACAAGAAGAAGGGCAGGAACCGTGGCCAGTGAGGTTCCGGCAGCGAAGCCGATCGAACGGTTTGACTTTGGTCAGGCCGGTCATATTTCCGCGGACCAGCTGCGGACCCTGCGCTCGATTGACGAGCAGTTCGCGCGCAACCTCACCCATACCCTGTCCGCGTGGCTGCGCGTCAATCTCGCCGTCTCGCCGTTGCCCAACGAGCAGCAACCCTTTCAAACCTTTGCAGAAAGCTGCGGCACCGACTACGTGTTGCCGATCCAGCTTATGCAGCATCACGTGCGGGGCGCCCTGCAGTGGAGCATGCGCCTTGTGCCGGAGGTGGTGGATCTGCTGCTGGGCGGCAGCGGCGGCGTTCCCGAGCTCGACCGCGAGCTGACGGAGATTGAAGAAACCGTGCTTCTGTCGGTCGTTGAAATCGTCGTGCGGGAGCTGAACGCGGCGTGGCTGCACATCGGACTCAGCTTTGAGATGCAGCCGCGGGACCGCGACGGCCAGCAGAACCGTCTGATGGCGGCACAGGAAAAGACACTCTGCATGCGCTACGAAGTCACCATGCCGGGGGTTGCGGGGGAGCTCAGCTTCTGCTTTCCCGTCTCGGCACTCAATACCTCTCTGCGCGCCTTTGCCGCCATTCGCGACATTCCACGGCCGCGGCCAGCCGAAGAGCGGCAGCGCATGGAGGCTGCCCTGCGGGGAGCACGTGTGCAGGCCGGGCTCTGCTTCCCTCCGGTTCGCATCCCTGCCGGTGTGCTGCAGCAGCTGCGTCCCGGCTCGCTGCTGCGTCTGCCTCTGTCCCAGCACGCCGCGGCGGAACTTCGCTTGAGCGACACGGTCGTCTGCTCCGCGCGCGCCGTGCGCACCAGCGAGCGTCGTGCCGCGCGCGTCACTACCATGCCCGCGGAAACGCCGTCGACCGACGCTGCTTCTACCGCACCCACCGGAGGCAACCATGGCTGACGAAAGCACACGGCCGGCCCGCGATCCCGAGCCGGGAGCGACGGCGCACTCTGTGACCAACGTTGTGGCGCATTCCGTCACGGACGTCCTCGCGCAGACCGTGACCGATGTGACCGCAGATCCACGCGACCCGGTCAGGCGCGGCGGCACACCCACCGGGGCGACCGCCGGGGCAACCACTCCGGCAACCACTGCTGCAACCACTCCGGCAGGCGCCGGCGGCGATCCCTGGCTCGATGTGGACATGGAAGTTCGCCTCCACTTTGGAGGCCGCGAGATGCTGCTCAGCGAGGCGCTCGCCATTGGCCCGGGCAGCGTTCTCGAACTGGATCGGCACGTCTCCGATGCGGTCGACCTGCTGGTGGGCGATCGCATCGTTGCACGTGGTGAGGTGGTCGTGCTTGGCGGCAATTTCGCCCTGCAGATCGCCGAGGTCTTGCCGCCGCAACCCCGTCTGGAGAGTGTTCGATGCCTGCTTTAATGCCCTGGAATTCCGAACCAAACGATGTTGACGCACGCACCTCTCTGATGGCCAGGCGCCTTGCGGTCGAGGTGGACGGACTTGGCTCCCTGCGCGAGCAACAGCCCCGAACGCCCGGCCGGCGAAGCAGCGACAGGCGAGAGGCTCCGTCGCGCGGCCTGTCTGCAGGCACGTCTTCCGCGGGCCTTCTAACGGGTCGCTGCAGGTGTGGCGGTCTTCCCCTTGCAGTGCGTCTGCGCATGCGCAGTGGGCAGCGGCCACAGTTCGACGGCACCTGGCACTGCAGCGGCCGATGCCTCGAGGCAGCGGTTCGCGCAACCGTGCGGCGGGAGTTCCGCGCCGGCGCAAGCGTTGAATCGCGTGTGCGCCACCGCATTCCACTCGGGCTGATTCTGCAAAGCCGCGGTGTGCTGACTGCAGAAGAACTTCGTCGCGCACTTCTCCTGCAGGAGGAGGCCGGAGCCAAGCTTGGGGATGTGCTGGTGCAGCATTTCCGGGTGGACGAACGCCGCATCGCGGCAGCGCTTGCCGCCCAGTGGAATGCGCCCTCGTGGCACCTGCCGGCAAATGCGTCGGAGGAGTTGCTGCGTCTCGCGCCTCTTCCGCTCTTTCGTGCCTCGGGCAGCCTGCCGCTGCGGCTTGTCGGGACGCGGCTGTCGCTGGCGTCCGCGGACGGGGTCGACCCGCCGATCGCGCTTGCGCTGGAACGGATGCACGGCGTCACGGTGGAAAGCGGCATTGCGTTGACGTCGGCGATGGAAACGTTCTGGAGCGGACTGGAAGCGATTCCGCAGCGCAAGGCAGAGGAGATTGCCTGCAGCGATGCCGACGAGATTGCACGGCGCATGACGCGCACCATTGAGCAGACACAGCCGGTGGAGTCGCGCTCCGTGCGGGTCGGCCGCCGCATGTGGCTGCGCCTGTGGTTAGAGCCGGCATCCCTTTCGGGTGGCCCCTGTCAGCGGGACGACATCATGGATTACCTCTTTCGCCTGCCCTCGGCAACGGTGGCACAGGTCTGACCCGGTCGACGAAACAGCAGCGGCGGGGGGGGGGGCGGGGGGGGCGACAGAGACCCCCCCCCCGGGGGGGCCCCCCCCCCCCCCCCGCGCCCCCGCCCCCCCCCCCCCCCCCCCCCC
>CAXUHM010000009.1:0-2808 GCA_964250935.1 uncultured Terriglobus sp. | reverse complement strand
GCTGATGGCGCGCGGGATTCGCCCGCGTGCGGCGCAGGACGCCGGCCGCGGCTGCTCCAGGCAAGGGTGCGAGGCCCGCTGTGCCAGGCTGCAGGCCCAGGCTCGGCCCCAACCACAGAGCCCGGCCGGCGCGGGGGGGTGGGGGGTTTGGGCCCCCTACGGGGGCCAACCCGGCGTTTCGGCCCCCAACCTGCACCAATCCCTGGCATGGACAGCGGGCTATACGCGGCGTACACGGGAGTTCTGGCGAGAACGCAGGCGCTCGACAACGCGGCCAACAATCTTGCGAATGCAAACACCAACGGTTTTCGCGCACAGCGCGAGTACTTCCGCGGCGTCATGGCGGCCATGCAGGAGGAGAGCAGCGGCAATGGCGTGCAAACGGCCGTCAACAGCTTCGGCCTGCTGGGCGGCACCTCGCTCGATGTCTCCCAGGGCTTGCTGCAGGCGACCGGCAACCCGCTGGACGTGGGTCTGCAAGGCGGGGGGTTCTTCCAGATCAGGACGGACCATGGGATTCGCCTCACACGCGACGGCGCCTTCCAGCGCAGCGCGGACGGAACGCTGACCACCCAGCACGGTGAACCCGTCCTGAGCAGCACCGGCGGCACCATCACTGTGCCCACCGGCAACGTCCACGTCAGCGCCGACGGCACCGTTTCCGTGAGCACGCCGGACGGCAGCGCCATCGCCGGGACAATCGGCATGGTGGATTATGCCGCCAGCGATCTTGCAGCGGAAGGCACCAACCGTTTCACCGTGCGTGACGGTGCGCGTGCAACGCCGGCGACGGCGACCGTGCAGGAGGGTTCGCTCGAGGGTGCGAATCAGGATGCCGTACACGGCACGATGCAGCTGCTGCTGGTGCAGCGGCAGGCCGAGATGATGCAGAAGGCACTCTCCGTGTTTTCCAACGATCTGGACAAAACCGCGGCGGAAGATCTGGGCCGGGTATAGCGCGGCGTGGGTTTGCCGGCATCCCGCGCACAACGTCGGTAAGGCAGAAGCAGGCTAGAAGCAGGGCAGCTGCAGGGCAACAGCAGGGACGCGCGGGCACACCGCGCAGGGAGCGCACCAATGATTCGAGCGATGTATACGGCGGCCAGCGGTATGGCCGCGCAGCAGGCCAACCTGGACACGGTGGCAAATAACCTGGCCAACTCCGCGACCGCCGGGTTTCGCCGCCGCCATCTGCAGTTTGAAGACATGATGTATCAAAACCTGGTCACGCCGGGTGCCGCGCAAAGCACCGCAACCACCTCCGCGGGCCTGCAGATCGGTCTTGGCACGCGCGCTGTCGCCACGGAAGTGGTGAACACGCAGGGCGACTTCAACCAGACCGGCAACCAGCTCGATCTGGCCATCCAGGGCAGCGGTTTTTTCCAGGTCACGCGCGCGGATGGAACCACCGCCTACACGCGGTCCGGCAACTTCCATCTCAACAACCAGGGCCAGATGATGACCGCGAATGGCGAGCTGCTGACCCCGGCCATCACCATTCCCAGCAATGCGCAGACTGTCACCGTCTCGCAGTACGGCATCGTGAGCGCGACGCTTCCCGGGCAGACCACGTCGACCCAGCTCGGCCAGGTGCAGCTTGCGACCTTTCCCAACCCCGGCGGCCTGTCCTCGATCGGCGGCAACCTGTTGCAGCAGACGAATGCTTCCGGCAATGCCATTGTGGACGCGCCCGGCGGCAGCTCCGGCATGGGCACGCTGCAGCAGGGTGCGCTTGAGGGCTCAAACGTCGATGTGGTCGAAGAGTTCGTCAACATGGTGCTGGCGCAACGTGCTTATGAGAGCAATTCCAAGGTGATCCACGTGGCGGACGACATGTACCAGCAGGCCAATGGAATGGTGCGCTCGTGAGGTCCGTGACCGTTGCCGCGGTGCTGCTCTCCACCGCACTGGCGCTGCAATCTGTCGCGCATGCCACGCCACCCGCGGGCGCAGCGACTGCTCTGGTTGCGCCGCACTGTGCGGCATCGGTGCAGGAGGCCGCGCGCGACATTCTGGGCGATGCCGGTCGCGGCGCGAAGGAGGGCTATCGGGTGCAGGACCTCCTGGTCGATCCGGTGCTGGGCAAAGCCTGGCTGCGCGTTGCCGATTGCCAGGACGCACGCCGGCCCCTGACCCTGGTTCCCCTGCAGACCAACGTGGCCTCCTCCCATGCGGCATCGATGCGTGCCGCAGGTCCCGCAGACGGCCGCGTCGATGCCGCCACAAACGCTCTCCCGGCCACGGCGGTGCCGCTGCCGGCGCCGCTGTCGCCCATGCCGTCGCTGCTGTCGCCCATGTCGTCGCCGTCCCTGTCCGCCGCCACCGCCGCCGCTCCCGTGCTCATCGCCCGAGGCGATGCCGTGCAGGTGGTTGTCGAGGGAAGCAACGTCCGCATGCTGCTGGAGGGCCATGCCGCGTCTGCCGCAGCTGCCGGCGACAGCATCGATGTGGTGCTGGACACAGCTGCAGGGACACCGGCCGAGCCGGCCGCAGCGCCACGTCATCTCCGCGGTGTTGCTGCCGGCCCACATCGTGTGGAGGTGCAGCGATGACCCATGTCGCGGTTTCGGCTGAGTCGCAGCCGGCGACCCGCACCGCGGCCCCTGCGCCTGCCGGCGAACACACCGGTGCGTCCAAGCGGCTTCCCATGCCGGCCTTGTTTCTTCGTTTCTTTCTCATCACCCTGGCCATTTTGCTGCTGCTCGGTCTGGCGACGCTGCTGCCGGCACAGGTTGCCACGGCTACCGGTCCGCTCGATTCTTCCTCCGCTCCGTCCTCCGCCCCGTCCTCCGCTTCACAGCTCGCCTC
>CAXUHM010000008.1:98719-130444 GCA_964250935.1 uncultured Terriglobus sp. | reverse complement strand
GTGGGAACACACCGCAGTAAGCGGGTCTTTGTGTCGGGAGTGCAGGGCGATGAAGGGGAGAGCATTTCTGCGCGCGGGCGTGCCGAATCTTGCAACCAGGGAATGCCGATTGCATCAGATATATTGACAGCAAGTGACTCACATGTGATTCTAGGCATGCCTGAGTGATCGGAAGCGAGCGGTGCTGCTCGCAGAAGCTTTGCGGCTGTCGAAAGATTTTGAAGCAATGCCGGAAGACCGGCCGGAGAAAACGAATATGGGCAAGATTATTGGAATCGACCTGGGAACGACCAACAGCTGCGTTGCCGTGATGGAAGGTGGCGAGGCGAAGGTAATCCCGAATGAAGAGGGTGGTCGAACGACGCCGTCTGTTGTTGCGTTTACGAAGAGCGGGGAGCGCCTGGTTGGGCAGGTGGCGAAGCGCCAGGCCATTACCAACCCCGAAAATACGATTTATTCGATTAAGCGCTTTATGGGTCGTCGGCCGAACGAGGTCAACGACGAGCAGAAGATGGTGCCGTACAAGGTAGTTGCCAAGGGCGACGGCGTGGTGATTGACGCGCAGGGCAAGCAGTACACACCGCCTGAGATCAGTGCGATGATCCTGCAGAAGCTGAAGAAAGCTGCGGAAGACTACCTTGGCCAGAACGTGACGGAAGCTGTGATCACGGTGCCGGCCTATTTTAACGATTCGCAGCGCCAGGCGACCAAGGACGCGGGCAAGATTGCCGGGCTGGACGTGAAGCGTATCGTCAATGAACCGACGGCGGCTGCACTGGCATACGGCCTGGACAAGAAGAAGGACGAGACGATTGTGGTCTATGACTTCGGCGGCGGCACGTTCGACGTGTCGGTGCTGGAAGTGGGCGACGGCGTGATTGAAGTGAAGGCGACCAACGGCGACACCCACCTGGGTGGCGACAACCTCGACCAGCGTCTGGTGGACTTCCTGATTGACGAGTTCCGCAAAAACGAAGGCCTGGATCTGCGCGGCAAGGGTAACGAGATGGCCCTGCAGCGGTTGAAGGATGCGGCGGAGCGCGCGAAGATCGAGCTCTCCACCACCATGGAGACCGAGATCAACCTGCCGTTTATCACCGCGGATGCAAGCGGACCGAAGCACCTGGTGGTGAAGCTGACGCGCGCCAAGTTCGAGTCGCTGGTGGAAGACCTGCTGCAGAAGTCGGTCGGCCCGTGCAAACAGGCGATGAAGGATGCCGGCATTGACGCAAGCAAGGTGGATGAGGTGGTGCTTGTCGGTGGACAGACGCGCATGCCCCGTATCCAGGCGATTGTGAAGGAACTGTTTGGCAAGGAGCCGAACAAGGGCGTGAACCCGGACGAGGTCGTGGCCATTGGCGCGGCGGTGCAGGGTGGCGTGCTTGGCGGCGAGGTGAAAGACCTGCTCCTGCTGGATGTGACACCGCTGACGCTCTCGATCGAGACGATGGGTGGTGTGGCAACGCCGATGATCAACCGCAACACGACGATTCCGACAAAGAAGACGGAGACGTTTAGTACCGCGGCCGATTCGCAGACCGAAGTAGAGGTGCACGTGCTGCAGGGCGAGCGTCCGCTGGCCGCGCAGAACCGCACGCTGGGCAAGTTCAAGCTTGCGGGCATTCCGCCGGCGCCGCGTGGCACACCGCAGATCGAGGTAACGTTTGACATCGACGCCAACGGCATTCTGAATGTGACGGCGAAGGATAACGCGACGGGCAAGGATCAGAAGATCCAGATTACGTCGTCGTCGGGCTTGAGCAAGGACGAGGTGGAGCGCATGGCGAAGGAAGCCGAAGCGCACGCCGGGGAGGACAAGGAGAAGCGCGAAGAGATCGAGTCGCGCAATCAGTTGGACTCGCTGGTCTACCAGGTGGACAAGATGTTCCGCGAGAATGGCGACAAGGTCAGTGGGGAAGAGCGTGGAGCGGTAGAGACCGCGCTTGCCGATGCCAAGTCGACGCTGTCTGGAACACCGAATGCCGCTGCCCTGAAGGCCGCGCATGAGAAGCTGCAGACGGCGAGTTACAAGCTGTCTGAGGCGATGTACAAGCAGGGTGGCGCACCGACGGATGGTGATGCGGCCGCGGCTGGTACAGCAGATGCGCATGCCGAGTCGAAAAAAGACGAGGGTGTGATTGACGCGGAATATGTCGACGTGAAGTAAGTCGGCTGGGCGATACGTGCACTACTTTGTGCCGCTAAGTGAAGACCGAAAGTACCTTGACCCGAAAGGTTCTGGGTACTTTCGGTCTTCTTCTTGGGGGGATGAAAACCGGAACTTTTGCTGGATTTTCGCATCTATATGGATAGAGATCAGAAGAAAAGTAGAGGGAGACCGACGATGGGGAACACAAGTACCGTGGTTTGGAAGTGCGAACAGTACGTCGCCGGCAAGCTTCATGAAAAGACGATGTTTGATAGTGAGACACAGGCGCGCGAGTTTGCCCGCCAGCTTTACGGAGTGAAGCCAGACACCATTTTGCGGATCGAGCCGATGGCGATCCAGCATATCTGGAACTAATGGATTTGGTGGTCGTGGCAAAGGAGAAGCGAAATCGCTTCTCCTTTGTTATTGGTATGTGCCTCTGTTCCTGATGCGCCCCGCAAAGCGGAAAGATTCGTTGCGGAATTAGAGCAATGGAAGTAGATGTGGTTCCGTGACGGGGATACTTCAGCGGGCAGGTGGAATCAGGGAAAGTAGTGAGGTTGAGGTGAAGCAGACGGCGTTTACAGGCTCGAGTCATGTATACGCCGAGTGTGGAGGGCCACCCTGAATTTCTGTTCCGGGTGAAGAAGGAGTCCCGCCGTTCGACCAGTACGAATATATCTAACGGTGTCCTTTATCCGCCGGCCATGTGGCGTGATCGCCGTGCCAACATAGAGATTGCCGATGGCGAGAGGGTACGAGTCCCAGTAAGACGGAACAGCCCAACCATAGAGGTATGCCTGTCGTACACCAGTACGTGCAGAGTAGTGTTACCCGGAGTTCGAGATGCCTGAGGGAAATGAGATTCATCGGTGGGCGGCGCGGCATACCGCGGCGTTTGTGGGCCGGAAGTTGAATGTGCTGCCGGGGCCGAACCACCGTTTCAGTGATGCGCACCTGGTGGATGGGAAGAAGCTGAAGAAGGTGCATGCGGTGGGCAAGCACCTGGGCTATGAGTTTGGGGACGACCTGTACCTCCATGTGCACCTGGGGCGTTTTGGCGATTTCACCGAGGGGTGCGGGCCGTTGCCGGAGCCGAAGGGCGCGCTGCGGGCGATCCTGCAGCGGGCGGGCAGTGGCAAGCCATCGCGCAGTCAAAAGGGTCAGCCGCACAACCTGACCTGCGCGCATGACGATGGGACGAAGCCCTTTGCGGCGGAGGATGTTGACTGGTGCGAGCTGCGCGGGCCGACCGATTGCAGCGTGTACGACGCCGCAAAATGGCAGAAGCTGCTGGACCGGCTTGGTCCGGACCCACTGGCGCATGAACCGGGCGACCACGACAACCCGCAGCGTGCGTACGACCTGATTCAGAAGTCGAAAAAGCCGATTGCGGAGTTGTTGATGGATCAAGCCATTCTGTCCGGCATCGGCAACATCTATCGTGCCGAGCTGTTATTCCGGCACCGGGTCAACCCGTTCACGCCGGGCAAGGACATGGACCTGAAAGTTCTGCAGGCGATCTGGAAGGACTCGATTCCACTGCTGAAGGCGGGCATGGTCGATCGACGCATTGTGTGCACGAAGCGAGCGGACCGGCCCTCAAAAAGTGAGCCGGCGGCGCGCGGGGAAGAGCATTACGTGTACCGGCGGCATGGCAAGCCCTGCTTTTTGTGTGGGGAAAAGATCCTGCGGCGCGACCTGGTTGGACGCACCCTGTACTGGTGCGCGAACGATCAGCATACGTCCGCGGCCGAAACGGCGACGGCGTATGAGCACGGTGTGAGCCTGCGTGCCTCGCGTGCCCTGACCAAGCCGGGTGGCAAGGCACGCCAGCGGACCGAGCGTTTGCTGTCGCAGTAAGCGGTGCGCGCAAGGGTGGACAACAGTGCGTGAGTGTTTTGGTGCAGGCCTGTGACGTGTTTGGAACTGCGCGGGTGATGGCTGGGTGCGGCGAGTGTGACGGCACGCGCATCGAATCAACGCGAGTCGTGATGCCGTGTAAAGGAGACCGCATGGGCGCTAACTGGACCGAAGCTGAGGCAGTCGCAACGGCACTGCTGGTGCTTACAAGTATTGCCGGCATCATTTACGCCGGCATACAACTGCGACATGAGCGGCAATACCGCTCGGTGACCAACCTGGAAAAGCAGTTGGCGTTCTTCCACTCCAGCAAGTTTCGCGAGGCAAGACGGCGGCTGGCGGCGGAGCGATTGAATGAGAACCAGGATTTGCTTGCGCTGGACGTTGCCAATCCGCCGGTCGCCGCGTTTGAAGTGCTGGACTTTTACGAGCACCTTGGCCTGCTGGTGAAGAAACGGCACCTGGAGCTGTACGACGTGTGGCATACGTTTTATGAGTGGGCGCAGCCGGTGTATGCCGACCTGCGCGCCGTGCTGGAAGGCAGCGAGAACGAATGGTCGGACCATTACAGCGACTTTCGGCGGATGATGCACGGGATGGACCGCATTCAGCAGCTGCGGATGCGCAAGCGCGGAGCGGAGCACGGGAAACTCTGGTCCGACGATCGCATCTGCGAGCATTACAGTTATGAGTTGGAGACGGTGGGCGATTATGTGCCGGCACGCCGCTCACGAAGGCTTAGCCGACGGCTGGAGCAGACGCCGGTTGCCGAGAGTACGATCGACGAACTTCGCGGGGAAGAGCAGCGGGTTGTGAACCGCTGATTCCTGGTTGCGTTTTGATGACGAGAGTTGAGGGATGAATGGCAGGGCCAGACAAGAAAGATTATTACGGAGCGCTTGGAGTCAAGAAAGCCGCAACGGCGGATGAGATCCGCAAGGCATTCCGCAAGCTCGCGCGAAAGTACCACCCCGATGTGAACCCGGGCGACAAGAAGGCCGAAGAGCGTTTCAAGGAAATTTCTGAAGCAAACGATGTGCTGTCGGATGAGAAGAAGCGCAAGGTTTACGACCAGGTAGGCTTCTACTCCGATTCGATTGACCCGGCGCAGGCCGAGGCAGCAGCCCGCGGCGGCTACGGGCAGGATGTGTATACCGGGGGCGGTGGACGCACCGCCGGTGGTGGGGGTGTGCCGTTCGACTTCAGCGGCTTCGACTTCTCCGGATTTCAGGGTGGCACCGGCGATCCCCGGCAGTCCCGCCCAAGCGGAGTGGGTGGCGGCGGCTCTTTCAAAGATATTTTCGGCAGCATGTTTGGCGGCGGTGCCGGCAACCGGCAAGAGGCAAGCCGTGGACCGAAGCCCGGGTCGGACCTGGAGTACCAGGTGCAGGTTGACTTCTGGACGGCGGTGCGCGGCGGCACCACGCGCATTGAGATTACGCGGCAGGAGCCATGCCCCACCTGCAAAGGCAACGGCACGGTGGGCACGCCGCACACCTGCCCGGAGTGCAACGGCACCGGCCAGGTGCAACAGATGGGTGGCCGGATGAAGTTCAACGTCCAATGCCCCATGTGCGGCGGCAGTGGAAAGGTTGGCGACGAGTGCTCCACGTGCCACGGCGAAGGTGTCGTTACCCGGCGCGACACGCTGGAATTCCGCATCAAGGCAGGCACGCGCGACGGTCAGCGCATTCGGCTTGCGGGCAAGGGAAACGCGGGGACCAAGGGTGCGGCCGCCGGTGACCTGTACCTGATCATCAAGGCCGGACCTCATCCGGTGTTCACGCGGAACGGCGACGATATCCGCATTACTGTGCCGGTGATGGCCTTTGAGGCGGCGTTGGGGGCGAAAGTCGATGTGCCGACGATCGACGGCCGCACGCAGCTGAAGATCCCTCCAGGGACGCAGGGCGGCCAGAAATTGCGGCTGCGGGAGAAGGGCGTTCCATCTGCCGGCGCCGATGGCCCACGTGGCGACCAGATTGTGGAGATCCAGATTATCGTTCCCAAGATTCAGGATGAGCGATCCAAGGAAATCCTGCGGGAGCTGGCGAAGCTCAATCCTGTGGATCCGCGGGAAGATCTCTTTCGCGAGGCCTGAACGTAAAAAGACCGGGAGTGACCCGGTCTTTTTAAACTTTGCTGCGACTTAATTGCCACGACTCTACGCGTGGTAATCGTCTTCAAGGCCGGTATAGATGTTATCCCCTTCGAAGGCGACCGGTGCGGGCGTGGGCTTCTTTGCCTTGGCCGCAGGTTTGCTGTAGCTGCTGACGAGGCTCTCTGTAGTTGCCTTGACTGCGCTCCAGATGGCGGAAGCCTGGTGCACCGGCGCAAGCACCACATCTTCAACGCGGCTTGCAACCTTGCCTGCGCTGGAAAGGGTGGAGGTCACAAACTGATCAACCCGATCTGACTGCTTTTTGGCTTTGCTGGTCGTGTCGGTCACGAGGGCATCGATTTCCGCCAGCTTGGCGCGGTACACATCGCTGGTCTCAGTGATGTTGGTCGTGACGCGCTCTACCTTGGGTTTTGTATCGGCAACGACGTCGCGAACATGCCCTGTGATTTCATTGACCTTGCCGGTAATGTCATTGACCTTGACCGAAATATCCTTTGCGGTGTCGATCAATGGATAGATCTTCGGCTTCAGCTCCGCTGTCAACTCCAACACCTTGCCAATCAGCCGGACGACCACAACGGCGATCGCACCGAGGGCGATGGCTTCCACGAGTACCGCGATGGCAGTGAGGGCGGTAAAGGTGATGAGCCAGTGCACCTGGCTATCGGTCATGCCGTACGGTGTCTGCAGCAGAGCGAGAGGAATGGTGGAGAATGCAGGGTGCATGGTGACCGTTCTTTCCAGGTAGGTGAAAGTAGTGCGGTGGACATTCGTGAGCGAAGGAGATGCATGACCGTCATGCGTGAGAGGCCGGCGAACAGAATCGCCGGCCTCTCCGATTTGTTTGCGTCAGGTTACGCCTGTGTTTCAGATTCCTGCTGGTAGGCCTGTTTGCCTGCGTCAACAGCACCGGCAACCTTGGTCTGCTGCTCTGCCATGAAGTCCTTGCCCTTATCGACGTACTGGCTCCACTGGGTACGACCCTTTTCGTAATAGTCGCGACCCTTGTCGACGGCGTCGGTTATCTGGTCCTTGCTGGTGGCGACGTACTGGTTCAACTGCTCGCGACCCTGATCCACGTACTGGCTGGCCTTTTCCTTTGCATCCTGCGCCTGAGCGGCGAGGTCGTCGCGGGTTTCGCGGCCGGCTTTGGGTGCGTATAACACGCCAACCAAGGCGCCAATACCCAAACCTGCGAGGAACCACCCAAATCCGCTGCTGCTCTCGTCTGCCATGTCGTTCTCCCTGTTCCAGTCCGGTCCGTGCCGGTATCAGGCCCTAATAGATGTGCTGCGGCACGGAGCCTTGCGGCACCGGAACGCTCCAGCAGTTGAAATGATGCGATCGGTGTTGCACTGGTTGCCGTCGCGCGCCGTCAAAGGAGAGCAGGGGGGCAAACAGCGACATTTGGCCGAAAGGCGTGTCGCCAGGGAGGTTATGAGGCAAGTGGACGGACTGGCGGGTACACTTCCTCTAAACGCGATCTCTGCCTTTCGCGACAGGTCTAAAGATCAGGATGGATCACCAGCATGAGGATTGAAACGGTACGGAAAACAGCCCTCGTTGCGGCGTGCGTGACATGCATGCTGCCGGCAGGATGCAAGAGCAAGGCTGCAGCCACAGTGGACGACCCGACACTCACGGCGGGAGTGCAGGGCAAGATCCAGGGCGACAGCGCGATCAACGCCGAACCCATCCAGGTTTCTTCGCAGGCCGGGGTGGTGACCCTGAGTGGCCAGGTAAGCAACAGCGCCGCACGGACGCTTGCCGCCAACGATGCTGCCGGAGTCGCTGGTGTGCACGAGGTGGTGAACAACCTTGCCGTTGTGGCAAATACGCCGCCGGTAAGCGCCATCGCGACCACGCCGCAGCCGCAACTTGCGCCGCAACCGGTGGAACGGCAGACCACGCGCGTGCAGCCCCGCTATGTTGCGCCGCCACCGCCGGTGCGCAGTGCTCCGATTGAACGTGCCGCGAACACGCCGCCACAGAACTTCCAGCCGATGCCATCGCGGCAGGAAGCGCCGGCACCGCCACCGCCACCGGCATTCCGCACTGTGAGCCTTGCTGCGGGTACGGTGGTCCCGGTGCGGATTACACAGACGCTGGACAGTGAAAGCGCGCATGTGGGTGACACCTTTAGTGGTGCGGTTGCGGCGGACGTGGTGCAGGACGGGCTGGTGGTGCTGCCGCGCGGCACGGGCGTGAGTGGAAGCGTCATCAACGCCAAGGATGCGGGCCACTTCAGCGGTAACTCGTTGCTTGCCATCCAGTTGACCGGCATCAGCAAACGAGGCCAGCAACTTGTCGTGACAACCGACACGTTCAGCAAGGAAGGCGCCGGGCGTGGGAAGAATACCGCCGTCAAGACCGGTGTGGGCGCGGCTGCAGGAGCGGTGCTTGGAGGGATCTTTGGCGGCGGCAAGGGAGCGGCGATCGGTGCTGCGGCAGGCGGCGGTACCGGTGCGGGCGTGAACGCGGTGACGCGCGGCCAGCAGGTGCAGATTCCGAGTGAGACGGTGGTGCGCTTTACGCTGGCGAACTCCATCTCGGTCCGCACGTCGACGACACCTGCGGGCGTGAATAACGGCGATGCCAATGGCAACCCGGGTTATGGCAATCGTGGCGCCAATAACTAGGCATGGTGCCTGCGGGTTCCGTACGTTTCCAGAGAAGCCTGCCGGTATGGCAGGCTTTTCTCGGGAACCGGCAAGGCTCCTGCGCTGTGGGTCGCGAGTAGCTGCCGCGCCGATGTACCCTTGTTCGCGGAGACTTTGTGGCAGAGCGCAAGTTGTTTCTCAGCATTGTGTTGCATGCGCACCTGCCGTGGGTGGTCAATCACGGAACGTGGCCGCATGGGCTGGACTGGCTGCACGAGGCAGCGGCTGAGACGTACCTGCCGTTGCTGCAGCTGTTGCGGCGTCTGCAGAGGGACGGCATTGCTCCCGGTCTGAGCATGGATCTTTCGCCGATCCTGCTGGAGCAGCTGGCGCATCCCGTATTTCGCGAGACATTTCCGGAGTACCTGCGCCGCAAGGTGGAGTTTGCCCAGGCCGACGAGGCCGCTTTCCAGGCCGAGGGGGAGGAGCACCTGGTGCTGCTGGCGCGCTTTTGGCAGCGCTGGTATGGGGAGGCGCTGACCCATTTTCAGGCGATTGGCGGCGACCTTGTCGGTGAGTTTCGGCAGCTGGGCGAGGCTGGCACGGTGCAGCTGATGACGTGCTGCGCCACCCATGGCTACAGCCCCCTGCTGGGTACGGATGAGAGCGTGCGCGCCCAGGTTCGGCTTGCGGTGTTAACGCATCGCCGTCATTTTGGCGCGGCGCCGCGCGGCATCTGGCTGCCGGAATGCGGCTACCGGCCGGCGGGCTACTGGCAGCCACCGGTAGAAGGCGAAGCTGGCCGAAGCTTTCCGGGCTTTTACCGGATTGGCATCGAGCACGCAGTGCTGGAGAGCGGACTGCGCTTCTTTATTGCGGACGGTCACCTGATCGAGGGCAGCAGGGGCTTCGGATCGGCCTTTGGCTCCTTTAACAGCAGCATTGCGGAGGCGGCGCCACTGCCCGGCGAAGACACCGGCGCGGAACCGAACGGCCTGTACCAGGCATACGGTGTGGAGGACAGGGCTTCCGCGCAGGCCAGCGGACGGACGACGGTGTTCCCCCGTGATCCCCGTACCGGGTTCCAAGTGTGGAGTGGGGACTCCGGGTATCCGGCAGACGGCGTCTATCTCGACTTTCACAAAAAGCGATCCCCCGGTGGCCTGCGCTACTGGCGTGTGACCGGCAAAGGCGTGGAACTGAGCGACAAAGAGGTGTACGACCCTGAGGCCGCGGTGGAGCGCGCCGGCGAACATGGCCGGCATTTTGTTGCGTTGGTTCACAGTGCACTGCAGCGGGCGGAAGAGCCGGGTGCCCTGGAGTCGCCACCCGTGCTGTGCTCGCCTTTTGACGCAGAGCTGTTTGGGCACTGGTGGTTTGAGGGTGTGGCATTTCTGGAGGCAGTGACGCGAGCGGTGGCCGGAGGCAGTGAAGGCGTGACGGCGATTTCCTGCGCCAACTACCTGCAACGCTTCCCACCGGCGGAGACGCTGGGGATGCCGGAAGGGTCGTGGGGTGAGGGCGGCGATGATCGCGTGTGGCTGAACGACACCACGCGCTGGACATGGTCGCGGCTGTACACCGCCGAGCATATTTTGCGGGACCTGTGCACCGCGGGTGACTGGCGGGATGGCGCGATGGGCGAGCGGGTGTTGAAGCAGATGTGCCGCGAGCTGCTGCTGCTGGAAAGCAGCGACTGGCAGTTCCTGATGACGACGGGCGCGGCACGAGACTATGCCGAGCGGCGCTTTCGCGAGCACGCCGACATGTTTGGCGAACTGCGTGCGATGTGGCTGGAGTTTCGCAAGGGCGGCCGGCTGCCCGAGGCGATGGAGGCGCGGCTGGCCGCCATTGAGTGGCGCGACGATCCTTTTCCAGAGGTCAACCCGGAGTTCTGGGTGCTGGGCGCAAAGGCGATGGACGTCTAAGTTCGATCCGGATAACTTTCACCCGGGCCGCTTCCATCCGGATGGTCGCAAGGTCACCAACATGCGCCACGGAGCTGTGCCATGGTGCGTGGCCAGCATGGCGGCTGGCTAGAATGGTGACTGTGTCGACCATTGCAGTTCGACCCCGGACAATTTCGCAGGACGCGTTTGTGAGCGACCGGCCGGCGTGGCTGGCCGTTGTTTGTCGATGGCATCTGCTAAGCCTGGACGCGCCCTGCGTCGCAGCAGCGTGGCTGCTGACGTTTTGTGCGGCGCAACCCCTGCGTGTTCGGTGGACCGAGGCGGCGGCGCTGGCGCTTGCCGTGTGGATGCTGTACGTCGCAGATCGCGTGCTCGATGCAAGGCAGGGCAACGCCGGCCAACTGCAGGCGCGGCACTTTTTCCATGCGCGCCATGCACGCAGGTTCGCCTGGGTGGCAGCACTGTTGCTGCCCGTGCTGCTGGTTCTGGTGGAACGCCTACCCACAACGGTCCGTGCTGGGTGGCTTTGGCTTGCCGTCCCCATGGGCCTGTACGCTGTTGCCATTCATTTTTGGCCGGTGCGCCACATGCCCAAGGAGATGGTCGTCGCGCTGATGTTTGCGGCCGCAACCGCGCTACCGGCCATGCTGGCGCACGCGCACCCCGCGATGACGCGGGCCCACCTGCAAACGGCGGTTGTGGATGGCCTGTTTGCCGCGGTGTGCTGGCTGAACGGAGTGGCCATCGCCCGTTGGGAACTCCGTGCGGAATTGAGGCCAGCGTCACGCTCCACCATTTGGGGCGTGCATCACCTGCGAGCGATCTGCGCAGGTGTGGCCGTGGCGGGGTTTGCGCTCTCGGCGGTGGTGGGCTGGCCTGCGCTCGCGTGTATGCTGAGCGCGCTGCTGCTGCTGCTGCTGGAGCGAGCGAGTCATCGCGTGAAGGCCACGACGCTGCGCGCGTGTGCCGACCTGACCCTGTTGACGCCGGTGCTGCTGTTGCCCTTCCTGCGATGACGGTGCCGGCGGGGACGCGGCGCGCTGAGCAGCCGGGGGATATTGTGCCTCCGCAGACGCCGCCCGCGGAGGTGAAGAGCGCGCAAGCTGCCGGGCCGTCGGGCTTTGACAAGCTGGCGCGCATCTATCGCCTGCTGGAGTACGCAACCTTCGGACCCCTGCTGCAGCGAACGCGCCTGCAGTTTTTGCCGGAGATGGCTAGCGCGCGGCGCGTGCTTGTACTGGGGGATGGGGATGGCAGATTCTGCGTGCACCTGCTGCGCGCCGCGCCGGGTGCCCAGGTGGTTGCGGTGGACATCAGCCGGACGATGCTGCAGCGGGTGCGAGCGCGTGCTGTGGCGGCCGCAGTCGCCGCACGGATCACGACCGTGCATCAGGACGCGACCACAACAATGCCGGAGGGCGAGTTTGACCTGGTCTGTACCCACTTCTTTCTGGACTGCCTTTCTGACCAGGAGATGCAGATGCTTGCGGCAGAGGTACGGCAGCGATGCCCGAACGGGCAGTGGATCGTGTCGGAGTTCGCGGTGCCGCGGGGTGCCGCGCGCTGGCCGGCATGGTTGGTCGTCCGCGCGCTGTATATTGCTTTTCGTTTGCTCACCGGTTTGCGAGCGAAGCGCGTGCCGGATTACGCCACCGACCTGCGCCAGAATGGATTTATCCTGAGCGCGTGCCGAGTGCGTGCGTTTGGCCTTTTGCGCGCGGAGCGGTGGCAGACCTCCCGCGAACCGTCTTTCGCGGCCGGCTTGCATCCAAGGGGAGAGGAGGACTGCGATGGCAGACCAAGCCGAGACCGGGGAGTTGTGGCCCGCAACCTACCCACCCATGGGTGAGGACGCCGAAACGCCATGGTTGCCGACCGATCCGATCCCCAACCCGGAGCCGATCTCGCCTGCCCTGGGTGAGCCGGATCCCGGCATTTACGAAGGCACCGGCGATGCTGGAAGCGGCCTTCGGTAGAATGAAGGCTACATGATTCTTTATGTTCTTCGGCACGCCTCAGCCGGTACGCGGCGCGCCAATACAAAGCTGGACGAACGACGTTCGCTGGATAAGCAGGGCAAACGGGATTGTCTGTGGCTTGGGAACACACTTTCTTCGCTGAAGGTTTCGTTCGATCTGATCGTTTCGAGCCCGCTGAAACGCAGCCTGCAGACAGCGTCACTGGTTGGCACAGAGACGGGGTATGAGCAGCCCATTCTGCTGTCGGATGCACTTGCACCGACTGCCTCGTTTGCGCAGTTTGAGAAGCTGATGTCAGACTGCGGTCCGTATGAGTCGGTGATGGTGGTGGGACACAGCCCCAACCTGGTGCAGTTTGTGGGTATGCTGATGCAGCCGCCATCGACCGGGGAAGACTGCGCCCGGCGGCCGGCCATGGTGCGCATGCGCAAAGGTGCGATGGCGCGGATCAACATTGAACGGGGCGCTGCAACGTTGAGCTGGCTGCTGGACGCGCGGGTGGTTCGCACCCTTTATGCCAGTTCCACGACAAGGTCGCGCCGCAAGATTTCGCGAAAGTAAGCTTTCTCTTTTCCTAACGACCACTGCTCCAACTCAGCGCCGCGGCGTGCGTGCAGCTCCAGCAGGATCCGTTTCGGGTACACGCGGGTGACAAAGCGGACGTGCTCGTTTGCCTGGTCCTGGTTCAGCGCGACGGCGAGTCGGAGCAGCACCACCGCGCGAAGAATATGCGCATGCTCTTCGATCGGTATGCCGCGTAGCTGGCGGTCTGCGGCATCGGGACGGCTCTTACCCAGGTAGCGCGCGATGGCCGCGATGATGAGCCGCTGACCCGGCGAGTAGCCGAACATCTCGGAGTTGGCGATGAGGTAGTGCGTGTGCCGGTGATGGCCCTGGTGGGATACGAACTTGCCGGCCTCATTCATCATCGCGGCTGCAGCCAGCCACTCACGGTATTCCGCGGGTAGGGTGTGGACGCGCTGCAGGTCATCGAACAGTTTGACGACGTCGGCGCGTACCGGCTCCGCGCGTTTCATGTCGACGGTGTATCGCTTGCAGATGGCAAGCACGCCATTCCAGCGCTCCTCTTCCACGGCCCGATGCACCGAGGCACGCGTGTCCGTGTCGGCGAGCATCTGGGCCAGCATGCCGTCGCGCAGTCCCAGCGGCGAGTAGCGAAAGCCGCTGAGCTGGAGGCGCTCGAGCACTTCGGCGTAGACCATGGCGCCGCCGATAATGATTTCGCTGCGTTTTGGCCCGATACCCGGAACGGCCAGACGTTGTGCGTTGGTCATGGCTGCAAGCCGCCGGGCGAGCTCGCGCACGGAGGCGGTGCTTGCCGTGAGCGGCGCCAGCTTCATGCCGGACCGTAGCTCGTGTGCGGCGAGCGGGTCCAGCTTGCGGACCATGGTGTTGGTGGCCAGTCTTCCTTTGCCCCTGGCCGGCTGTTTGGCAACCGGCTGCGTCGGCGTAATGCTGGCTTCGGCGAGCGCCGCCGCGGAGCCGGAGGTGGCGATCACCAGCGGAATTTTTGGCTGGCCGGCAAGCTTGCGTTCCAGCCTGCGCAATTCACGATCGATGTACACGCCCAACTGGTGTTGCTCGTCTTTTGTGGGCGGATCGGTATGGAGGAATTCCTGCTGCAGACGCACGGAACCAAGCGGCAGGGAGACCATCTCCTGGATGCGGCCGCCGTCGGACAGCGTGATCTCGCACGATCCGCCGCCCAGATCGATGAGCAGGCAGCGGCCACGCGCGCCGGGTTCGTGCGTGGTGACGCCGAGGTGAATGAGCCGACCCTCTTCCAGCCCGGAGATGACCTCAACGTTCCAGCCGATGGCCGACTTGACCCACGCGGTAAAGGCGTTGGCGTTGCGGGCGTCGCGCATGGCAGAGGTCGCGACGACGCGCACACGATCCACCACCTGCGCCTGCACGGCTTTTTGGAATCGTTTGAGCGCGCGAATGGTGTTGGCCATCGCATCCGGCGAGATCATGCCGGTTTCAAAGACGCTTTCGCCCAGGCGCACGATCTCGCGATCCTCATGCAGGATGTTGAGCTTGTGGCCCTGCACCTCGGCGAGGGCAAGCCGGCAGGAGTTGGAGCCGATGTCGATGGCGGCGAACTTTGGCAACAGACGCTCCCGGCCCGCGCGGCGACGATCTGCTGCGTACGGGCAATGCCTGCACGATACACGACGGGAGCAGGCGACCGAGGCTGCGGGCCTACTCGTGATTGAGCAGCACGAACTTGCCACCCGAGGACGCCACCACGCGACCGCCCTGGGCTGCCTGAAACGCCTGCGTTCGCGCGTCGCTGCCGATCACAAAAAGGATGCGCGTCGGGCTGTGCCAAAGGGCATGGAACGTTTGGTCGTTTTCAAAGCGCTGCGGCGCGTCGGCGTAGAGCGAGCCGTACCAGAGATTGTTGACACGGCCGTTCAACATGCTGAGCGGCTGGTGGGTATAGAAGTTGATGCTGCTTGCATTCGAGTACTCGCCATCGATCACGATGCGGTCACCGGCGCGGAGGTTCCGTTGCAGCGCGGCAGCCAGTGGCTGCGATCCGAGGATGGGGTAGAACACGGCGAGTCCTGCATGAACGCTGCCGAGAACACCGCACATCCCCAGCGCCAGAGCGATGTTTGCCGCAAACGTACGACGGCGCAGCCTGAGCAGAAGCGCGGTGCCGGACGGCACCAACAGGCTGACCGCCATGAGCAGCAGCGGTAAGCGGAAGAAGCCGAAGGCACCGGTGGTGAAGTCGAAGAGGTGGCCGAACGAAAGCGCGTAATCCTGCGGATGCTTCTGCAACTCCTGCCAGAGCTCCGTGCCGGCAGGCGGCGCCTTCGCGACGGCGAAGAGCAACAGGCAGGCCGTTGCGAGGAGCGCGCTGCCGGCGAAGATGCCCGCGTAGGCGGCGCGTCCGGTGTCGCCTTCAACCTCGCGGCGCGCCAGGGCGAGCCCGCACAGCAGCGCAAGCGCCGGCAGCGCGGGAAGGGTGTAGTACTCCTGCCGGGTGGAAAACGTGAAGAAACCGACAATGAGCGCGACCCACAGCGCGAGCAAAAAGACCGGACCATCGAGCGCTCGCTGCTGGCGGCGGTAAGCCGCGATCCAGCGTGCGGCCGCGCGGAAGAGGAAGACCCCCCACGGCAGCATCCAGACGAACACCAGCGCATAGAACAGCAGTAACGGGACCTTGTCGTAGTCGCGGGGAATGCGGGTATTGAGGTAGCGATTGATCTGGTCGTTGACGAAGTAAAACCAGAGAAAGCCGCGCGATGTTCCGCTCGCGCGATTTTGCCAGGCTACAAGCACGTGCCATGGGAGGGCGGTCACAAGGAACGCCAGCGTACCCAGCGCCGGCCGAAGTCTGGATAACAGCCGCAAGCGCCCGGTGAACAGAAGAAAGCCAAGCAGCAGGCCAAGCGGAAATACGACGCCGATGAGGCCCTTGGTGAGCACTGCCGCTGTCGAAGCCAGTGCAAAGGCACAGGCCTGCCATGGCGTAGCACGGCCTTCCTTTTCCGCCGTTGCTACCATGCGGAGAATGGTGTCGAAGGCTACGGTCATCCACAGGCCGACGATGATGTCTGGTATGAAGAACCGCGTGTACACGAACGGGCCAATGCAGGTGGCAATGACAGTTGCCGCATAAAAACCGGCGCGCTCGCCGAAGAGGCGCAGCCCGAGGACATAGAGGTACAAGGTCAGGACCAGCATGGCCGCGGCGAGGGTGCTCCTGATGGCCCAGTCCGTTTGCCCGAACAGGTGCATGGCGCCGGCGGCAAACCAGTAGGGCAGCGGGGGCTTATCCAGGTAGCGGATGCCGTCCACGTAGAGCGTGACGTAGTCGTGCCGCACCAGCATCTCGCGTGCCGCCTCGGCGTGGATCGCGTCGACATCGTCGAGCAGCGGCGGCGAAAACATGCTGGCAAGCTGCGTCAGCCCCCAGAGCAGAACGAGGAAGGCAACCGAGCGACCGTTCCATCGCGGCGCATCGGCCACCGGGGCGCCGCTGTGGGTGGAGGGAGAAGGCGCAAGGGCAGGAAGAGGAAGGATTGCGGGAGTTCCAGGGCCTTCCATGCTTGTCCTTCGTGCCTTTCTCTTGCCGTCGTCGGTGGTTCGCGCAGTGTCTCGCGTTTGCCCTGTTCAGCATACCTGTTGGACCGCATGAAACTGCACACGGGTGCGGGTGTGGGCTTCGCGCAAACCGAGTCGATACCCTATAGTCAACGGGGAACCCATGCCTATGTCGGCGATTGCCGAAAGCCCGCAGCTTTACCCGCGTGAGCAGGAAGGGGATCACGTGGAGGCGGTGCGCCGCTCGTCGGCACTGGTCCTTGTCGCGATCTGGCTGGTGCTGCACCTGGGATCGCTGTTTGCCCCGGGCCTGCTGGATGATGTGGATTCGGTCTACATCGAGGTGGCACGGGAGATGACGGTGCGCCACGACTACGTCACGCCCTATGTGGACGGCGTTCGATTTTTTGACAAACCGCCGCTGATGTACTGGATGGCCGCGGGCAGTATGCGCGTCTTTGGGCCATATGACTGGGCGGCGCGTCTTCCCCTGTCGTTGTGCGTGCTCGGGCTGTTTTTCAGCGTGTATGCGCTGGGGAAACGGATGTTCGGCGAGCGCGGGGGATTTTATGCCGCGCTGGTGATTGCAACGAGCCTGGGTCCCTACCTGTTTACGCGGTTCTATATCCCGGACATCCTGAATGCGCTTTGGATGACCCTGGGCGTACACCTGTTTCTGATGGCGCTGGACCGAGTACGAGCGCGGCAATCCTCGCTGGCGCCGGCGCTGGGGTTTGCGGTCGTGATGGCACTGAACCTGCTCACGAAGGGGTTGATCGGCATCGTCTTTCCGATTGGGTTCGTGGTGCTGTATGCGGCGCTTACGCGCCAGGCGCGCGCGCTGTTGCGCATGCACCTGGGCAGCAGCACGCTGGTGTTTGGTGCGCTTGCGGTGCCGTGGCACGTGCTTGCGGCACTGCGCAACCCGGCAATCGCCCTGCCCGCCGGAACCGGCCTGCCGGAGCGTGCGGGATGGGCCTGGTTTTACCTGGTGAACGAACATTTCCTGCGGTTTCGCGGCCTGCGTATTCCGCATGACTACGGCCAGCTGCCGATCCCGATTTTCTGGGCGATGTTCTTTTTGTGGCTCATGCCGTGGGCTGCGTTCTTGCCCGCCGCACTGCTGCACTACACGCGCGTGTGGCGCGACCGCACGGCGGAGAGCCCCAGGCGCAAGGAGGCTGCGCTTGCGCTGATGCTGTGGGCCGGCCTGGTGCTGGGCTTCTTTACCCTGTCGTCACGGCAGGAGTACTACAGCCTGCCCGCGCTGCCTGCGCTTGCACTGATGGCGGGCGGGGTGATGGTCGCCGCGCAACGTGGAGATGTGCGTGTGCGCCGTTCCGTGATGCGCTGGTCCACGTGGTTTCTGCTGCCGCTGGCGGTTGTTCTGACGGTGGTGTGTGGCACGCTGGGGATGATTTCGCCTGCTGCACGTGCCGGTGCGGATGTGAGCGAGGTGCTGACCAGCAACCCCGACCAGTACAACCTTGCGCTTGGCCATCTGCACGACCTTACCCTGCGTGCCATGGGTTTTTTTCGTGCGCCCCTGCTGGCCATGGCCGCGAGCATGTTGCTGGTCGGACCGGTGGCGTGGTGGCTGCGGCGCCGTAGTCGCGACCTCTACGCCAACCTTGTGCTGGCGGCGGGCATGTGTGGCGTTCTGCTGTGCGTGCACGCCGGGCTGACGCGGTTCTACCCGATCATCGGGTCGAAAGGCCTGGCGCTTAAGATTGCACGCGACCTGAAGCCAGAGGACGGTGTGTGGCTTGATGGGGAACTGACCAGCGGATCGACGTTGCTGTTCTATACGCGGCATCCCCTGGTGCTGGTCAATGGGCGCGTCAATGGGCCGTGGTTCGGCTCGTTTTGGCCCGATGCGCCACCGGTCTTTGCCGACGAGGCAGCGCTGCAGCAGGCTTGGACCGGGCCGCAGCACCTTTACCTGCTGACGTACTCCACGGCTCGGACCGTGCAACTGCAACGGCTGGGACCGACGCGCGTCTTTGCCGCATCCGGTGGAAAGTTTATTCTCACGAACCGGTGATGTCAGGTCCGGGAAACGTCAGGGTCCAGTGGGTCAGGGCTGGTCGGCCAAGCGTCCGTCCGGCATGATGCGGAATCGCGAGCCGTGGTAGCGCGTGTCCGCCGGCAAGTAACTCGCGAGCCAAATAACACTGCCGAGCAGGTCGCGCAGTGGGTAGATGAGGACATCGCGCGCAATGTCTTCAGCCCCCAGTGCGCGGAGGACGGCGGCAGCCTGCACCATCCGGTTTGCCACGGCAAGTAGGAGGAAGAGAAGCGCCGCCGGCCAACGACCCTGCGCCGCTTTGGCGGCAAAGCCAAGGATGCCAAACGGAGCAGCAAAGGTAAGTCCGCTGCCCAGGTGTCCCCACGGCCGCGATCGCCGCGTGCTCTGCGCCCATCGCAACTGGTTGCGCAGGGAGTGCGCGACGCTGTCGGCACTCACCACTAAACCGATGACGTGTGTTGCGATCGCGACGCCCTTGCCCTGCGCCGCCAGTCGGTTGCCGAAGACGAAATCCTCGGCCCAGTAACTGCCCAGGTCTGCGAAGCCACCCGCATCGGCGAAGGCGCGTTTGCGCAGGATCATGGTGACGCCCAGCGCAAAGTCGGTGCCGCTGAGCATGTCTGCCACCAGGACGCCAGAGCTCATCTCCACACTTTTGCCCAGTGCGTCCATCCACAGGAGCAGACCGGGTTCGTCCCGGACGCCGAGATACAGGCAGGAGGCAAGAGCGGCATCTGGATCCGCCAGCTCCTGGACGCAGCGCAGCAGGTAGTCGGACGAAACCCGCGCATCCGCATCGCTGGTCACCAGCGTGTCATAAGCGGCGGCCTCGGTCATGACGGCCAGGGAATACATTTTGGGGTTGGGGAACTGTGGCTCGCCGCAGGCAAGAAACCGCGTGCTCACGCCGGGGTAGCGGCTGGCGACGGAGCGTGCCAACTGCATGCCGGGATCTACCGCAGAGCGCGCGCAGAACAGCACCTCGTACGGTGCCGGATAGTTTTGCCGAAAGAAGCTTTCGAGATTTTGTGCAAGGCCCGGTTCCGCGCCGTGCAGCGGCTTGAGCAGACTCACGGGCGGCGTGAACGTTGGCCTGGATGCCAGAGCCGCGCGCCGTCGCTTGCCGAAGCGCAGTGCGGCGCGAACCACAAGGCCACAGTAGACCGCAGCGGTGACGGTGCCTACGCCGGCGATGACCACGCCGACCCGCGCTATGCGGGAGGTCGCCGAATCTGCAGGCATCGTCAACGTTTTTTTGTGGGGCTTTTGCCGCCGCTCAAGGTCAGCCGCGGCGTGGGCGCAGGGCGCGGGACGACGGTGACCCGGGGCGCGGGTTTTGCGGCTCCGCGTGCCAGCGGCACCAGACCGAACTCATCGCGCGATACACCCTGCATGCGGCTGAGCATCTCGGTGCGCACGTAGTCCACAAAGCTCTGCATGTCGGTATTCATCTGCTCCATACGCTCGCGCATTTGCAGAATGATGGCGATGCCGGCGATGTTGACGCCCAGGTCGCGCGCGAGGTTGAGGATAAATTCCAGTCGCTCCAGATCCTCCTCGGTGTACAGGCGCGTGTTGCCGTCAGAGCGCGACGGACGCAGCAAACCTTCGCGCTCGTACAAGCGTAGCGTCTGGGGATGGATTTCGTACATCTCGGCGACTGCCGAAATCATGTACGCGCCGCTTTTCTTACGCCGGGTTACCATTGCGTCTCCATTCTACGGAACGCACGCTTTTGTAGGCTTATCACGTTGTGTCGCAGGCTGGCGCAACGGCCGTCCGGCAGATTGGCGTCTTAATCCGGATGATCAGCAAGATGTTGAAGTGGGGTGGCAAGGCTGCTCTAGGCTATGCACGGTACAGGGCGCGGGTCTATCGCACGGAAAGCGTGCTTGCCCTGGGCTTACTGGGCGCGACGGTGACGGCGGCGGCGGTGTACAAGGCGCGCCGGCGTACGACCAACATGCACGGCAAGGTGGTGGTCATTACCGGCGGTAGTCGCGGCCTTGGGCTGGCGATCGCCCGCGAGTTTGGCCTGCATGGCGCTCACCTGGTGCTTGCTGCCCGGAAGTCGGACGAGCTGCAGCGTGCACTGGGCTACCTTGAGCGCGCGTCCGCCATTGCCAACGGGTCGACGGCGCTTACGGTGGAGTGCGACGTGGCGAAGCCGGAAGATTGCGAAACGCTGATGGAACGTGCCATCGAGCGTTACGGCCGCGTCGATGTGCTGGTGAACTGTGCCGGCGTCATCGGTGTTGCGCCATTTCAGGATCAGCCGCTCTCGGCGTTTGAAGAATCGATGCAGGTGAACTTCTTCGGGGCGCTGCACACCATCAAGGCCGCGCTGCCCCATTTGCAGCGGCAGGGAAACGGGAGCATCGTCAACATCGCCTCGGTGGGGGGGAAGCTGGCCGTGCCCCACATGCTGCCGTACGTTGCAAGCAAATTCGCCCTGGTTGGCTTTAGTGAGGGGTTGCACGCGGAGTTGAGTGGAACGGGCGTGAATGTGCTGACCGTCTGCCCGGGCCTGATGCGCACCGGCTCCCATGTGAATGCGAAGTTCGGCGGCAACTCGCAGGCGGAGTACGACTGGTTCTCGCTGAGCGCCATGCTGCCGGGTGCGTCCGCTTCTGCCGCAAGCGCTGCGCGCAAGATTTACAACGCAACCGTCGATGGCATGGCGGAGATTACCATTACGCCGCAGGCATGGCTGGGTGCACGCATCTATGGCGTGGCTCCAGGAGCAGCGGCTGGTTTGGCCGGGCTTGCGACACGGGCGTTGCTGCCGAAGCCGAATGGGAATCAGATTGCCGTTGCCGGGTCGGCCCTGCACACGCCAAAGGTGTTACAACGCTGGAGTGACCACCTGCAGAAGTCGGGCAATGAGATTGCCTGACTGCAAGGCAGACCGGAGAGTATAATGCGCGAAATTGAATGGCCGGAGAAGTATCTGCCCGGGACGACGGACAACTTTGTCTCAAACGAGGTGATCGTCGGCGGTCTCTCTGCGGAGCAGGTATGGCCGCATCTGAGCAACCTGGAGAAGTGGCCGCACTACTACCATCATGCGACGGATGTGGCCCCTGAGGGTGATGGGCCCGGCGAACTCTATGCTGGCGCGCGCTTTCATTTCACGGCATTTGAACTCACGTTGCAGGCGGAAGTGACGGAATACGTGGCTCCTGCAGACGGGGAGCCCGGCCGCTTAACTTGGCGCGCGTGGGCCAAAGAAGAACCGGAAGAGTCCATTGACGTACTGCATGGCTGGTTGCTGGAGGACCTGCCCGGCGGGCGCGTGCGCATTCTCACCCAGGAATCGCAGATTGGATGGCCTGCACGGACCATGGCCAACACGCATCCCAACCCGATGTTGAATGCCCACCAGGACTGGCTGGACGGACTGGTGCGGATGTCGTCGCGCTAGCTGCCGTAGGCGACTGCAACCAGCCGTGAGCTACCGCAGCCAGCCGCCGCCAACCACAAGGTCATCCTGGAAGAAGAGTGCCGCCTGACCGGGTGTGATGGCGCGCTGCGGCTGGTCGAAAGCAACTTCGACGAGGCTGTCGCCCCGGGGAGTCAGGGTTGCGGGAGCGGGCTCGTGACGGTGCCGGATCTTAGCAAGGACCCGCATGGGTTGCTGCAGGTCCGTGATGCTGATCCAGTTCAGCCGGTCAACGATGGCGGTGCGCTGTGCCAGCAGCGATTCGTCGCCTACCACCACGCGATTGCTTGCGGGCTCAATACCCAAGACATAGAACGGCGTGCTCTGGTGCGCGTGCAACCGTTGCTGCACACCTTTTTTCTGCCCGACGGTAAAGGTGTGGATTCCCTCATGACGGCCCACGACCTCGCCCTGTGGCGTTACGAGATCGCCCGCGGTGTCGGGCAGTTCGCGCCCCTGCTCGCTCAGGTACGCGGTCAGAAACGTTTTGTAATCGCCGCCGGGAATGAAGCAGATTTCCTGAGAATCCGGCTTGTGCGCGACGCGCAAATCGTGCTCCGCGGCAAGTGCGCGCACTGCCGGCTTGACCATGTCTCCCAGCGGAAACAGGGTACGGCTTAACTGCTCCTGTGTGAGGCCAAACAGGAAGTAACTCTGGTCCTTGGCCAAGTCCGCGGGCCGCTTCAGCAGCCATCGCCCGCGCTCCTCGTCAAAGGTGACCCGTGCGTAATGCCCTGTCGCTACCCGGTCCGCGCCGATGCCGCGGGCTGTCACGAGAAGTTGATCAAACTTGAGGTGGTTATTGCACAGGGTGCAGGGAATCGGTGTGCGTCCGGCAAGGTACTCGCTCACAAAGGGCTGGACGACGTGCTGCTCAAACTGGCGCTGCTGGTTGACCACGTAGTACGGAATGCCAAGCTGTTCGGCAACGCGCCGCGCATCGTAGACGTCGTCGATGGAGCAGCAGCGACCCTGCACTGCTTCCGGCATGCCCTCGTGCCCGGCGAGCCGCCGCTGATCCCAAAGCTGCAGCGTCAGCCCGATGATGTTGACGCCCTGCGCCTTGAGCATGGCGGCGACGGTGGAAGAATCCACACCGCCGGACATGGCGACGGCGATGGTCGAGTTGTGGGGAAAAGACTGCATCGTTCCTCTATTTTCGCAGGGTCTGCCGATTCTGCGTGACTGCGCGTGCGTTATGCGATGGAGCGCAGGTGCGTCACGGTCGATTCCAACAGGTCGAGGGCCGCGGACACGTCTTCCGGTGTCGTGCGGCGCGAAAAGGAAAGACGCACGGTCGATCGGGCCTCGGCGTCGGACAAGCCCATGGCGAGGAGTACATGCGATGGCTCGACCGCGCCGCTGGTGCACGCCGACCCGCCGCTGATCGCCAGCCCCTTCAAATCCAGGGCGATCACCAGCGCCTCCGCATCCACACCGGGAAACTGCACGGACGTTGTGTTCGGCAGGCGCGGGATGCTCTCAGTGAGCGCCGTGCCGTAGGCCGCACCGGCGGTGCTGGCTGCGGTGACGCCATTCAGCACGCTACCGGGGAGACGGCGCAACAGCTCCGCTTCAAAGTTTCGGTGCATGCGCCGGAGGGTGTCGGAACCGTCGTCAGCAAGCCACTGCAAGGCCTGCGCGGCAGCCTCGCCAAAGGCAACGATGCCGGGGATGTTCTCTGTCCCGGCGCGGCGTTGCCGTTCATGCGGTCCGCCGTGCAGCAACGGCCGCAGCGGCACCCCGCGCCGCACCCACAACGCACCGACACCCTGCGGCGCGTGCATTTTGTGGGCTGAAAGACTGATGAGGTCGGCGCCCAGCGTCCGTGTATCGATCGGCATTTTGCCCGCGGCCTGCACTGCATCGGTATGCAGCAGAGCGCCACGGCGATGCGCAAGAATGCCGAGAGCTTCCATCGGCTGGATGACGCCGGTTTCATTGTTCGCCAGCATGACGCTTAGCAGCGTGGTGTTGGGCCGCATCGCGTTGCGGGCCGCGTCGGGACTGATGAGGCCATCGCGGTTCGGCGCGAGGTATGTGACCTCGACACCGCGCTTTTCCAGTGCCTGCGCGGCGTACAGCACGGCGTGGTGCTCTATCTCCGTCGTGATCAGGTGCTGCCCTGGCTCGACCACGCCAAACAGTGCGTGGTTATCGCTTTCTGTTCCGCCGGAGGTGAAGGTGATCTCGCCCGGACGCGCGTTCAGCAGGCTCGCCACCTGTTCGCGTGCCGTGTCCAGAGCGGCGCGCGCGTTGCGCCCATGCTCGTGCACGGCGGACGCATTGCCGAAGCGCTCTGCCCAGAATGGCTGCATTGCATCGACTACTGCCGGCAGCACCGGTGTCGTGGCGTTGTTGTCCATGTAAATGCGGCGCATGCCCATTGGACGGCGGACGGCCAGCGACGATGCAGCCGTGAGCCTGCCCCTGAAGACATGCCGTGAGCCTGCCCCTGAAAACATTGCGTGCGCTGCGGTGCCGGGAAGGATACTCTGCTGCCGAGGAGATTTTCATGTGTTCTGTGGTGCGTGTTGCTGTTGCCGCTCTTTGTTGCGTTGCGCCCGTGGTGTTTGCGCAGACCAATTCGATTCCTTCTGCGACCAACCCGGGCGATGCACGGCAGATTCCGTCGCCCGGCGCGTCCGCTTCGGCAGGGTCGTCTTCGGCGGCCACGCAGGTCGATCCGGCAAAGTCGATGGACACGGTGCTTTCCGCCGTTGAGAAGGACATTGTTGCGCTGGCCGAAGCGATGCCCGCCGACAGGTATGACTTTGCTCCCAAGAACAGTGACTTTGTCGGCACCTTGAAGCCCGACTACGCCGGTGTGCGTACCTTTGGCCAAGAGATTGCCCACATTGCCGCCGGCAACTATGTCTACATTGCGATGGCAACGAGCACAAAGCCGACGGTGGACCCGATGTCCGTGAGCAAAGGTACCGACAAGGAGGCTGCCCTTGCGTCGCTCAAAGCGTCGTTCGCCGCCATGCACCAGGCGGTGGGTGCCCTGACGACCGCGAACGCCTTTGAGCATGCCGGACGCGGTCCCAACGACACTCGCATGAGCGTGATTGCTGGCGGCCTGGCGCACCAACGCGACCACTACGGCCAGCTGGTGGAATATGCGCGGATGAACGGCATCACGCCACCGGCCAGCGCAGGTCGACCGCCCGCGAATCCCGCTAAATCGTAGGGTTTGTGTAGAGGAGCAGCTTGACGGATTGCCGGCCCTGGCGCCGCACTTCAGGTGCGGCGGTCCCAGCCGACGTCTACCTCGTCTGCGGAAGGCTAGTTGCGCGACCGACGTTCCGCAAACAACGGGAGCAGCTTTGCCGTCATTGCATGGCGAGTGTTGAAGATGAAACGCATCTGCAGCCGCCCACCCAGAAGGTTTGCCAGGTCGCCGAGCGGTCCACCGGGTAGCTGATACTCCACGCGGTCGCGCACAATAGTACCGTCGACGCCGTCGCGGCTCTCAGCAATTGCGCTGTGGCAGTGCCGCCAGTAGGCGAACGGCCCCGCTGTCTGCGTGTCACAAAAATGATCGTTCCACACAAACTCCGGAATCAACGCGTGCCAGTGGATGCGGAACGGCAGGTAGGGTACGGGCCGAAAGCTCAGGATCATCGTCGTTCCTGCGCCCGTCGCAATGCGCGCCGGCGAACCGGCGGGTGGTAGCGGTGGCGCGACAAACATCACTTCTTCGATACGCGCTTTCTGCCATGCCGGCATGAGCGGTGGCAGGTTTTGCGGATTTGCAAAAAAGGCAAAGACCATCGGTACGGGGAAGGGAAGCCACTGTTCCGTTTGGAAGAGATGCCGCATACAGCGTAGGAGGCGTGCCAGCCAGCCGGAGTTGCTGAGCCTTCCCAGGAACAATAATTCCGACCGGGACGCTCGAGTTGGGGTATGCTTGCATATCGGACCAACACAGTCGGAGTTCAAAGCATGGGTTTGGTTTTTGTTTGGAAAGGTTGAGAGAGCGGCAAGAGCGGGGCGGAGTTGAGGGACAGCGCTACCGCCGCACATCTTGGAGCGAAGGATGGAAAGTACAGGAAGTCAGCAGGCGGGCACGGCCATTCAGCGCGTTCCGTCGCACCCGGGACCGGCTCTTTTGCGGCAGAAGCCGCATTTAATGGGTGCATGCAACAGGCTCAGGCGCAATGCTCGGCTTCTCCCTGGCGATAAGACTTGGTGTTGCCGGGCGCTCGCACTGTGGATCGTATGATCGCCACGCTTTTCGCTGAGTGGTCCGGAACGAGACGACGGCGGCGACCTCAGCATGGCTCAGCGACGGCGTGCACGGTCTCAGCCTGACGGCCGGCGGCACCATTCGTAGTTCCTCTGCTGACTGCCTGTGACACCGGTGACTTTCGGCGCGCGGTAGGCAATCTGTTTTTGTTGCACATGGTTCGTGGCGACGAGCAGCGCACGCTGCTGTTCGGTCCCGGCCGACCCATGCAGATGCCCGAGTTGGCGGTAATGCTGAGGCGGGTGTGACACAACCTCCCTACCGCAATGGTTGAAGAGGAGATGCTTGGATGTGGCGCGGACCCCGGGCCACCAGGGCTGTTCGCCGGTCTCTGGCTGTGCGAACAGAAGGCGGGAAGCTTTGTTGTCGCCCTCACGACAACGAGCTTCTCGCCTTTTTGTGCGCCAGACCGATCGGGCAACAGGCTGGTAGCACGCAACAAAGGCGTGCCAGGAGCACGCCTTTGTTGCATTGGGTCGGAGAACGGGCAGTTAGTTGGGCATCAGAACGGTGTCGATTACGTGCACGACGCCGTTGCTTTGGAAAACGTCTGCAGTGGTGATGGTGGACATGCCACCCTTGGCGTCGGTCAGCATGATCGCGCCATCTTTCATGGTTGCGGTCAGGGGCTCACCCTGCACGGTCGTGAGGGTCGCAGTGCCACTGCCTTTCTTAATCATCTTGCCCAGTTCTTTCGCGGAGATCCGGCCAGATACGACGTGGTAGGTCAGAATCTTGGTCAGCGTTGCCTTATTTTCTGGCATGACGAGTGTGTCCACCGTGCCTGCGGGCAGCTTTGCGAAAGCGTCATTGGTGGGTGCGAACACGGTAAAGGGACCAGGGCCGCTCAGTGTATCCACAAGACCAGCGGCCTTTACCGCAGCAACCAGGGTGGTGAGGTTCGGCGCGGCACCGGCATTCTCGACGATGGTTTTGCTGGCATACATGGGTGCGCCACCTACGGACGGATCGGCCTTCTGGGCAACCACAATGCCGGTGGCAAACAGGGAAGTGGAAGCGAGAGCAATGATGCGGACCGACTGACGGAAATTCATGCAAGTTCTCCAGGTGATACTTACGCCCAAACTTACCGGGCTCAAGAAGAAGACGCCTGATCTCTCCAGTTTGGATTTGTACCTTAATGACCAAAAAGAAGGGCACGCGGCAGGTTGCTTTTGACACCACAGATGTTGTTCACCCTGCACAGCGCGGTTGCGGTTTGACAAGCAACGAGGGCAACGGAAGACTAGAAGAGAGTGAGCAGCGTTGACTTAGACGCGGTCGTGGAGACGCCGGCATTACCGCCGGAGTGCTCGCCGAAGCACGACACGGGCCTGCTACTGATTGGCATTTTCAAGCTGTCCAAGGCTGTGTTCTTCGTTGGTGTCGCCCTTGGCGCCCTTCACTTCATCCATCATGATCTTGGCAAGACGCTGGAGCGCTGGTTCAACGCACTCCACTTCGATAACGAAAATCGATTCATCTCGCTGATTGTGGGCAAGGCCGAACTGGTCAGCCATCATCGCATTCGGCTGTTCAGCATTGGCACTGCGCTGTACGGCATGCTCTGCTCCGTGGAAGGCGTGGGCCTGATGCGCCACAAGGTCTGGGCGGAGTACCTGACGCTCTGGCTGAGCGCTTCGTTTGTGCCCTGGGAGGCGTATGAAGTGCTGCGGCATGCCAATCTCTGGCGCATCACCATTCTTCTGATGAACCTGGGCATTACCGGCTACCTGGTCTGGCTGTTGCGGCGAAAGCAGCGCCAGATGGCAAACGTGAGCCGGTAGAGCGCGATTCAGCCGGATTTTTACGGCTCGGCGTTTTCGCCTTTTGTACGCTTACATTGTTCGGCGTTTGTCTGCAAGTCGCCGTACCATTCGAATCAACCCTACATCTTGTGGTCCGCGCCTCGTCGACCACATGGAGCGGGATTTTCCACACACACGTCCCAAAATTGCACTGGCCGCCGCAATTTGCTGCTTGCGTTCTATGTCCGCACACGCAAAGATGTGGATGTTGGTGGAGCAAAAGGGAGCAAAAGGGACAGAAAGCTTCCGAGAGAGTCAATTCTCACCACAATGCATTGAGAGTATCGGTTTTGCTGCCAAAGAGTGGTGATGTTGGTGGTTCGCACAGCAACTTTGAAAGGGAACTGCCATGTTCCGCGGAAATCATCCAGCGCGCGTCGACGAGAAGGGTCGGCTCAAGATGCCCGCGGATTTTAAGCGTCGCGTGGATGAGACCTATGGCAACCAGTTTTATGTGACCAGTAAGGATGGACGGCGAGCAGAGATTTACCCGCTGCCGGAATGGGAGAAGATCGAAGCGCGGCTGGCGGAGATTCCGTCAATGAACCCGGCGAAGAAGAAGTTTTTGGACGTGACCAATTATTACGGCCAGATGGCGGAGATGGATGCCCAAGGCCGTATGCTGCTGCCGCAACTGTTGCGGGAAAGCGCAAAGATTACCGCAGAAGTGGTCGTGCTTGGGGCGCAAACGTACCTGGAAGTTGTGAACCATGACGACTTCAAGGCAAAGCTGGAAACAGAGCCGCTTACGGCAGCGGATCTGACCGAGCTGGCAGGGTTTGGGTTGTAGAGGTGAGTAGCAAGGCCCCCAGGGGCATGCACGGAGGCGTTCGGTGAATCGTCCGCTCCATGTTCCGGTTCTTCCTCAACAGGTGTTGGACCTTCTGGAAATACAGCCAGGCAGCGTTGTTGTGGACGCGACGCTTGGCCTGGCCGGACATGGCAGCGCCATTGCGCGGAGGTTGGGTGCGACGGGCACCTTGATCGGCTTCGATCGTGATCCGCAGGCCATGCAACTGGCAACGGCAACGTTGCAGGTACTGCGTGAAGAGTTGGGCAATGCGATGCCGACGGTGCGGCTGGTACCGCGGCCATTTTCAAGTGCGGGGCAAGAACTTGCGCCGGCCTCGCTGGATGTACTGTTCGCTGACTTTGGTGTGAGCAGTCTGCAATTGGATGAGCCACAACGGGGATTTAGTTTTCGGCATGATGCTCCGCTCGATATGCGCATGGATACGCGCGAGGGAGAGACTGCCGCACAAGTGGTAAATCAGGTGGACGAGGAAGAGCTCGCCGACCTGATTTACGAATTCGGAGAGGAAAGGAGGTCGCGGAGAATCGCCAGAGCCATTGTGAGGGCACGGCCGATCCTGACCACGGCGGAATTAGCCAACGTCATTTCGGCCGCTGCCCCAGCAATGAAGGGCGACCACTTACATCCCGCGACACTGACCTTTCAGGCAATCCGAATTCGTGTGAACGATGAGTTAGGAGAGATACGGTCGCTGCTTGAGAGCGCGCCTTCTCTGTTAAAAAGCGGCGGGCGCCTGGGATGCATCAGCTTCCACTCACTTGAAGACAGGTTAGTGAAGGACGCACTTCGTTCCGGGGCAAAGGATGGAATCTGGGAGGTTGTGACACGCAAGCCGGCTGTGGCGGATGAAGCGGAGCAGCAACGAAATCCTCGCGCGCGCAGTGCCAAGTTTCGCGTAGCAATTCGACTGGCGGAAGGTACCAAGAAACATTGCAAAGTACCTCCGGAAGGTGGAAGTACGCGGGGCAGGCGGTAAGTCAAGCAGTAGGGCTGTGGATAAAACGGTGGATTATGCGGATAACTTCGAAATAATTTTAGAAGCCGTACTTAGAAATCCTGTAGTTACTGCAAAGCGAAGTATTTCAAGCAAAGTACTTCTCAGCTTTCCCGGTTAGAGCAGACCACGCTCAGGGGCAGGAAAGCCGAGAAGCACCGCCGCACCAACATGGGTCAAGTGCATTCAATCAGGTTCTATAGAAATAAGACGCTGCGTACACCGGTGAAAGCAATAGGTTGGTACGCCAGTGAACGACATGAGTGGCAGAGGGTATCGACTTAGATTCCCCCACGCGCGACGCATGGACAGGAAGCAGTACTGAGGGTGGGCGGAGGTTAACACGATGGAACAGACTATGACAGCAACGGGAATGATGGGTCGGGCGCAACGCGAGCGCGTCGAATCATTTCGCGAGCACAACCGTTCCGTATATGAGCAGCAGCGGCGCGCACGCCGTGGACCTACGCCGGAGATCTTTTTCACCAAGCATCTTGACAATAGCCGGCTGGTGAAAGCCGATGATCCGGAACGCCGTCGTGAAGTGCGCCTGTTCACTGTTGCCATGACCGTGTTGTTTTTACTGGGGATGACTTATGTCTGGCAGCATTTCAGCTCCATCGAACTGGGCTATTCCATTGAGGCGCAGAAGCTGCAGGTAGAGCATTTGCGGGAGGAAAACCGGCAATTGCGGTTGACCGAGGCGCAATTGAGTGATCCTGACCGCATTGACAAAATTGCCCGACAGCTTGGGCTTGACATGCCTCAGCCTGGCCAGGTCGTGCGGCCGGACGCATCGTTCGGGAACAACACCGGCGTGGTAGCAGAGGCACGGATACCGGCAGGTTTGCCGCAGTAAGTAGACAGCTCAAAAGCCTGGTCGCCGCCCCTTTCTGTGGGGGGCGTCCAAGCCGTGAAGGGATCTCACCAGAATGCAGCCAGCACCCACGCAGCAGACGCTGACCGCGCCGATCCGGCGTATCCGGTTTGTATGGGTAGCCATTGCATTTACGATGTGGACCGGTGTCATTGGCTCGCGGCTGATGTGGCTGCAGGTGGTGCGTCATCGTGACTGGGAAGACCGTGCGCAAAAACAGCAGCAGCGCACGTTTGAGATAGCACCACGGCGCGGCGTTCTTTACGACCGCAATCTGCGCGAACTTGCCGTCACTGTTCTGGCGGAAAGTGTGTATGCCGTTCCCAGCGAGTTAGGCGACAACCGCGCTAATGTTGCCGAGTTAGTCTCTGGAATTGTGCATTCTGATCCAACTGATAACTTCACCACGCAGGGAAGTATCCTGGCGCGGCTGAATGCCTCACGTAATTTTGCCTGGGTTGCGCGTAAGTTGACACCGGACCAGGCGCAGCGGGTGCGCGAATTAAATTTAAAGGGCGTGTACTTACAGAAGGAATTTAAGCGCTTTTATCCGAACAGTGATCTGGCCGCACAAACGTTGGGCTATGTCGGTGTGGATGATACCGGTCTGGGTGGCCTGGAGCGCGAGTTTGAAGACGAGATGCATGGTACCCCGGGCCATGTGCTAACGGCCGTTGATGCCAAGCGCCACGCCATGGGTAGCGAAGAGCGCGAGCCCTTGCCAGGCGAAAATCTGGTTCTTTCCATTGATACGAATATTCAGTACATGGCGGAACGCGCGCTCGACCGGCAAATGGAAA
>CAXUHM010000008.1:16356-98709 GCA_964250935.1 uncultured Terriglobus sp. | reverse complement strand
TGGTACGGTCGTCGTTCAGGACCCCCATACCGGGCAGATTCTTGCGCTTGCCATTGCGCCGCGGTTCAATCCCAACGACCTGCGTCACCAGGATGCGAGCCTTTTAAAAAACCTGGCCGTTAGTGAAATTTTCGAGCCGGGTTCAACGTTCAAGCTGGTCAGTTACTCCGCCGCGGTGGATGGCGCCGGTGTGCAACCGACCGACATCGTGGATTGCCAGGGTGGAGCCATGACCATGTACGGCCGTACCCTGCACGACGATAAGAGCGATCACTTCGGTCGGGTGACCGTGCAGTATGCACTGGAGCACTCGAGCGATGTGGGCGCGGCGAAGATGGCGCTCAAGCTTGGCGCGAACAAGTTTTACGACTACATACGGGCCTTCGGGTTTGGCGACCGCAGTGGCGTCGAATTGCCCAGTGAAACGCGCGGGCTGCTGCGTGCGCCAAAGAAGTGGGGCGCCACAAGCATCCTGTCTATTGCCATTGGGCAGGAGGTGGGTGTGACCCCCGTCCAAATCGCGACCATGGTGTCCACCATCGCGAACGGTGGGACCTATCTTGCGCCCCATGTCCTGCTGCAGGGCACCGATTACATGAAGGGCGATGCGCGATTGCAGCCCGCGTCGTTTCACCTGACCAGCAGCATTCCTGCGCCGCTGCCTGAGGGTGCCCATCGCGTGATCTCGGAGCTGTCTGCTGCCAAGATGCGCAGCATGATGCAGGGCATTGTGCTGGAGGGGACAGGCCGCACCGCCGCGCTCAACGGATACAGTTCCGCCGGAAAGACGGGTACGGCCAACAAGGTGGATCCCGTGACGCACACCTACTCGCACACCAAGCTTGTGGCGAGCTTTGCCGGGTTTGCGCCGGTGAACAACCCTGCGATTACGGTGGCGGTCATTATTGACACGCCAACGGTTGGCTCGCGCTATGGCGCGGAAACAAGTGCACCCGTGTTTAAAGAAGTTGCGCAGCAGGTGTTGGAATACCTGGGTGTGCCGCACGACCAGCCGCTTAAAACGGAGAAGCCAGGGACCGAAATTGCCGCCGAGACGCCTGCGCACACTCTTGAGGAAGACAGTGCAAGCGAGCCCATCGGCGACCTGAATGCGCTTTATGCCGAGGCAAATTCCCTGCCGGCGGATGATCCGCTGCATGTGACCGCAGAGACGGCGCAGGTCACCCCTGCGGGCGAGCCGCCCCCTGTCCGTATCGCGGCGGTGCCTGCGCGTCCTACTGGCGTGCTGGCTGCCCTGCCGGAACGATTGGTGAAAGCATTTCGCGACCATGGCGGCAACTCCCTGATGCCGGAAGAAACGGCAGAGATCAAACCCCTGCCCAAACCGCAGTCGCAAGCTGCCGTTCGTGAAGATGGCGCGATTGTGGTTGATTCGTCGCGCCGCGTCGCGGTGCCGGTGTTTGAGGGAAGCGGCCTGCGTGGCGTTGTGGAAAAGGCCTCGGTCGCCGGGCTTCGCGTGCAGCCTGTGGGCAGCGGGCTGGCGCGGGAACAGGTGCCCGCCGCCGGCGTCATGGTGCCCATCGGGACGGAAGTGATCGTCCGGTTTGCACGATGATTCCCAATGCCGCGCCGTGGCTTGTAATCCTCGTGGGCGTCGTGATTGGAGTGCTGGTTGGACTGGTCGGCACCAGTGGCGCTTTCCTGATTCCGACTATGGTCTATGTCTTTGGACTAAGCCAACTGCGCGCCCAGGGAACATCGCTGTTTGTCGCGCTCCTTCCCATCTGGGTACTTCCCTTGTGGTCCTATGCCAGGGCCGGCAACGTGCAGTGGAAGCTGGGTATGCTGCTGGCGTGCGGCATGGCCTTTGGCGCGCTGTTCGGTGGTCGCTGGGCTCAGTATCTGCCGGATTCGATGCTGCGAAAAGGGTTCGCCGTGGTCCTGGCGGGGCTTGCGCTCAAGATGTTTGTGCAGCGGTAACCGAGGAGTCCTGCTCCGAGGGCACACCGTACCCGCGGCACGTCGGACAAGATTTGCCGGTGGGCTTCGCTGCGAGATAGCACAACGCCTGCGCGCCCGGCTGCAGTTGGCGACCAATCAGCGTGATCTGCCGTGCGAGGAAAGCGTCGACACCGCTGACAGCGGCACGGCTTGCGCCACGCTCTGGCTGCGCTGCTCCTTTTGTCCTCAGCGTCGTTGTCGCGAAGCTTGCGCGCGGAGTGCCGGTTACAGCGAGGGCGCTGGATCGTCAGAATCGCCGCTTGTATCGAGCTCGTTGGGATTGATGGGCACGACGGGAACAATCGGTTTCTGTCCAAAGTAGGCGCGATTACTGAGAGCGCGATAGAAGATTCCTGTAAGCTCAGCCGCCTTTGGTCCAAAGGTCGGCCGACCGCCTGTGAGAAAGAACACGGTCACAATGCGTCCGTTTGGCCCGTCGCCGTAGCCAGCAAACCAGCCATAGCGCGTGCCATTGTTGCTGCAGGTACCCGTCTTGCCGAGCACCGGGAAGTCGCCAAAGTTGACCCGCAGGCGGCGCGCCGTGCCGAAGCTGCTGTCGACTGCACCTGCCATGCCGGGGAGCATTTCTGGAACGGCCGCCCTGATGTTCAGCATCCGCTTCAGTCGTGGCTGAAAGCTGCCGACCTGCTCCGGCGTGGTCGGGTGTTGAAGGTAAAACAGCGAGCCACCGTTCGCGATCGCACTCACCACCGCACCGAGTTGCATGGGCGTCATCTCCACTGACTCGCCAAACGAGCACATCCGCCCAACGCCACCGCGGACCTCAGGCAGCGCATGGTCCGGGTAAACACCAAGCGTTTCACCGGGAATGTTGTAACCCGCAAGCTCGCCGAGGCCGAACTCGTTTTCGTAATGCTTCAGCTTTTCGAAGCCCATTTGGCGACCCAGCACTTCAAAGTAGGGATTTACACTTTTCGCGAGGGCATACGTGAGGTTGACGCGGTAGTTGCCGCCCAGCGATACCGGCGTGTCGGCCTTGACCAAGCCTTCTGACAGCGCGGCCAGCGCAACCGTGAGCTTGATGGTGGAGCAGGGCTCGTTTCCCGGTCCAAGAGCCATTTTCTGGTTGACCATGCTGAGAATGCGGCCGTTCTTCGGGTCGATGGCAAGCGCCGTGCCGTTGTAGTTTCCCAATGCCTCCACCAGCGACGCACGGATCAGCGGGTCTTCCCCGGCCGTGATATCACCCGCGGTCAGGGTGTCCGTGTTGTCGGTGAAGGATGGCGACGAGAAGCGCTCGAACGAACGATGCCGTACTGCAATGGTCGTATGCACCAGGCGGCCATGCCGGTCGCGATGCGTGACAACACGGGTCTGCGCGGACCCCCGGCCAGATGCATGGCCGCGATGGTGCTGGAGCGATGCCATGTGGCGGCTTGCGCGGGCACTCTCATGCACGACCGCGGGGCGGTGTGCGGGGTGCCCGGGCGTGCGGCTGTGGGCAGACAGGCTCAACACGGGCAGCAGCGTGCATGCGGCCGTAAGCCGGAACGCGGTTGCACGAAGCGCGAGGGGCAGGGGGATCGGCAACATAGCCTCCTATGACTTAGACGGGTGCAGATCAAGGCCGTTGGGCGAACAGAACGCAGACACGAGAAGCATTGGTCGCGGACTAGTGGTTGCCGCGGCGGAGGAAGGCCGGGATGTCGAGTTCATCATCATCGTGGCCTGGCGGTGTTCCGGGGGCCAGGCCGCCGAAGGTCGGCACACGCACGTCGGTCCGCAGTTGCGGCTCCCGCGCCGGCTCAGGCGCTTCCGTCTCCGGGCGACGACGACCACGGAGAAAGAAGTCATCGTCGAAAATGGATGCCGGCACCGGCGTGGGCGCCGCAGGAACGACCACCGGAATCGGCTCTTCGGTCTGCGATCGCTCGCGCACGGGTTTCAAGCCATAGCTCCTGGGTTCATCGTCCTCGTCCAGGCCAAAAGGATCCTCGATGCTTGCCGTCGTCGGCTGCGGCAGCGCAGGGGAGTCCGTAAACGCGCTGTGCAGGGCAGCGGCAAAGCTCGGTTCCGATGCAGTTGGTTGGGGAGACGTCGGGGCCTCACCAGACCGGATCTCTGTCCGTACGGCGAAGGGGTCCGACACGCCAGGCTGCGCCGTTCTGCTGAAGGAAAAGGTGTCGGGCTCCATGGCCCAGGTTGCCGCCTCCGGTGTCAGGGATGCAGACGGAGGCTGCGAGGTGGAATGCTGCAGAACGACGGGAACCGGCGGCGGTACCGATACCGGCGGCGCTGGTATCGACTGCGGCACGGGTCCTGGCCCCGGTGCGGGCGCGGCCGATGCGGCCGAGCGGTTCATCTGCGGCGCAACGAACGCTGCCGGCTCCGGCTGGTAGATCGGCGTGGCAGGTGTGGGCGCTGTCTGCTTGACGATGGGCGGCTGAAAATCGGGGTCCATGGAACTTGCGCGCCGCGTCGGCAGGGAACTCTGCTGCAACATGTAATCCCGACGCTGCGTGCTGTTGTCGTTGCGATCCCGAAAGCCAGTCGCAATGACCGTGATCTTGATCTGGTCGCCCATGGTTTCATCCTGCACGGCGCCAAAGATGATGTTGGCATCCTCATGTGCGGCGTCCTGGATCAACGTCGACGCAGTGTTTACCTCACTCAGCTTGAGTGATTGCGACCCCGTGATGTTGATCAGGATGCCGCGCGCTCCGTCGATTGCTCCCGCTTCCAACAACGGCGAGGCCATCGCCAGGTGAGCGGCTTCCACGGCGCGATTTTCGCCGGAAGCCACACCCGTTGCCATGACGGCGTAGCCCATGCCGGCCATGGTTGTTTTGACGTCGGCAAAGTCGCGATTGATGACGCCGGGGATTGTGATGATGTCTGAAATGCCCTGCACGCCCTGCCGCAGCACATCGTCGGCAATGCGAAAGCTTTCAAAAAAGCCGGTGTCTTTGGCCACTGCCAGCAGCTTCTCGTTCGGAATCACGATAACGGTATCGACCGCGTCCAGCAGCTCCTGTAAACCGCGCTCCGCCTGCATGCTGCGGCGCTTGCCCTCAAAGCCGAACGGCCGGGTAACGACGGCTACCGTCAGCGCGCCCATCTCACTGGCAAGGGAGGCAATAACCGGTGCCGCGCCTGTGCCCGTACCGCCACCCAGTCCCGTGGTGACAAACACCATATCCGCGCCTTCCAGCGCCTCGATAATCTTGTCGGAGTCTTCCAGTGCCGCACGCCGGCCCACGTCCGGATTTGCGCCCGCACCCAACCCGCTGGTCAGCTTGACGCCGAGCTGCAGCTTTACCGGTGCCATGCTGGTCTTTAGCGCCTGAACATCGGTGTTGGCTGCAATGAACTCCACACCTTCCACGTGTGCCGCAATCATGCGGTTTACGGCATTGTTGCCGCCGCCGCCCACGCCTATGACCTTGATCCGCGCGCCACGCGGGATGTCTTCCTGATATTGAATACGAAGGTCGTCTTCGGGCTGCATGGTGCTCCTTTAACGCGGGTGTTGCTCGGGCAGAAATGCTGACGAGAAATGCAGGTTTGCAGAGCGCATACCGCAATGCGCTTTCTTCTTTGATTTTGACATGTTCAGCCGAGGGCGGAGAGGAAAGCGCACCACGGTGGAGTGCCGGAGTGGGTACGCTCCTGTGGCCCCGGACCGGTCGAGGAACAGCCGCACGGTGGCGCAGAATGTGCGAGCAACACGATCTGCATCGGAGAGCCGCACGACCTTGTGCAGCAGGGTTTTCAGAGTAGCGCGACTTACCGGGACTAGAAACTACCGGCGAAGATCGCCTTCAGCTTTTGCTTGAGCCCAAGCTCTTCGTTAGCGCGGCGTACCTGGGTGCGGTGCGTGTACAGCAGCATGCCAATGGCCGTGCTGAACTCTGGCGCGGCAAGTTCTGCAGGCATGCGGCTCAGTTGCACAGGCGAGCCGATGCGCGCGGGTGTGCGCAGAAGCGATTCTGCGACCTCAAGCAGGCCGGGTAATTTTGCGCCGCCGCCTGTCAGCACGCAGCCTGTGCCCAGCGCTTCCAGCACGCCGCCTTCGCGCAGATTGTTGCGCAGCATGGTGAACAGCTCCCGTGCACGTGGCTCCAGGATCTCCGCGAGGAATCGCTGCCGTACCAGGCGTGACGCCGTGGTGCCACCCGCTGCAAGGTCACCGCCAACCTCAATCTCGTTCAACGACGGCACGCTGGTTACGACGCAGTTGCCGAAGTCCATTTTCAGGTGCTCGGCTTCCTGCTGCGACACGTGCAGGCCCACGGCCAGATCGTTGGTAAAGTGATCGCCCCCGATGGGCAGCACTGCCGTGTGCGCGACGGACCCTTCGAAGAACACCACAAGTTCTGTGCTGGAGGCACCGATGTCGGCCAGACAGACGCCAAGCTCACGGTCATCTGCACTCAGCACCGCTTCGGCCGATGCGATCCCTTCGTAGACGGTGTCGACAACCTCAAGCCCGGCGCGGTTGGCACACGTGACGACCGACTGTGCGACCCCGCCCGAGCACGTACTCAGGTGCAGGTTCACCTCGAGCTTTGTGCCGACCATGCCAATGGGGTCGTGGATGCCCGGCTGATCATCGAGAATGAATTCCTGCGGCAGCAGATGAAGAATCTCGCGATCCGCCGGAAGTGCCACCGATCGCGCGCGGTCGACCGCGGCACGAACTTCTTCGCGCGTAATCTCCCGCATCCGGCTTCCCATGCTGATACCACCGCGCGAGTTGATGCCGCGTACATGCGTGCCACCTACGCCCACAACGGCAGTTTCAATGCCCATGCGCGTGAGGCGTTCCGCTGTGAGCGCCGCGTGGTTGATGGCGTCCGCCGCCGGCCCAAGCTCTGCAATCAAGCCTTTGCGCATGCCCTTTGACTTTTCGACACCATGGCCGCGGTAACGCAGCACACCGTCATGGACCTCCGCCACAAGCACGCAGCACTTGGCGCTGCCCGCATCCAGCACCGTGATCAGGTTGTCATTTTTCTCTTTCACCGATGCGGGCCCGCCTGCGTGTTGTCTTTGGTCTGGCGCTTTGCTGCTATGGTACTGCGACTTTTCCGTTTTGCGGCGACACTCTTTCGCAGGTCTCGAACGCTTGGGGGAGAGATTTCTACGTTCTGCCGGCAGTGCACGCGCCTAAGGCTTGCAGCGCAGAACACCGTTTACGAGTGATCAGCCGGACACCAAAAAGACTGTGCCGGTTGTTAATGGAGGGGACACGCGAGGCTCAAGACCTGTCCCGAAATAAGCCCTGCGGCAGCGTTGCCGTTTAGCGCGCTCGTTCCTTATTCCGGCGTGCCATCCACTCCTTGATTTTCGCGACGCGTTTGGCGATATCTGCCTGCTTGACGGCCGCAGCTGACTTTTGTGGCTTTGCCCCTGACGCATCCGTCACGTGCAACGGATGCGCTTCCGCGTTCTGGCCTGCCGCACCCAGCGTCTGTGCAACGGACCTGCCCGCGGCTTGCGATGCTGGCAGTGCGAGGGCTTTGGGGCCGGCAGCTCCATGTGCCAATTTGTTGGCGGGGACTCCTTCCCTGACAGCACCCTGCTCCCCCTTTGCGGACGCTACTGTGGAGTCCCTGGGAGGCATTTGTAAGACCACCTGTCGTTCGTAGCGCATGTCAACGCTATTCAGGCGAGGATACTGGCTGCGCCACTCGGCAATGTGCTCCTGAAAGCGCTCATACCGAGGCAGGAAGTTACCTGTCCCAAAATGCACCAGCGTCTCGGAGCTGCCACCGCTCGGCAACAGCGCTTTCAGGTCTTCCGGGTCGCTCAGATCAACCTCGCTCAGGTCCGACGACACCTTCTTTCCACTGCTGTCCAGGTCGCGCAGAAACGCGCTGTACAGGCGCATCCGCTGCTCGCGCGCTTCCGGCGCATCCTCTGCCTTGAGGCCGGTCACGACAGGAAAGGAGTATTGGGGGTTTCCGGGAGCGTCCGGCGGAATGTCCAAAAGCACGCCGTCGCGATCGGCCATCCCGATACTGCTGCCCTGGCGCACAAACGCTACCGGTGTGCGTTCCACGACGTTGACCCGCAGCCGTCCTGGCAGCAGGCGCATTACGGTGGCGTGCTCGACCCAGGGCATCCGCTCCAGTTGATCGCGGCGCTCGGTCAGGGGCACGTGAAACAGGTTGCCCTCCACGTCTTCGCCAAACACGCTCAGCAGCTGCGACCGTGTCAGGTGCGTGTTGCCCTGCAGTTCGATCGCTGCCGACGACGCGATGCGAAAACGCGGATCCTGGTGCAAAAAGCGATTGGTCGTGTAAGCCGCTGTGCCCAGCACGCCAAGTGCCACCAGCAAACCAAGCCCTGCAGCGATGCGACCATTTCTTGTGCTTGGAATCAGGCCTTGGCGGATACGCCGACCACGCCCGCGGTTGCGTGCCACCGCCGTGTCATCCGGATCGAAGCCGTCGTAAGAGCCGCCAGGCGCACCGGGATACTCGCGCCGAGTGCGCAGCGGCTCCGAGGGAGCGCGTCGAATTTCCTCGACACGCGGAGCTGCCGCTGCCCTCTCTGGCCGGTCCAGCAGTGCTGGTCCCGTCTTTCGTGCCTGATTTGTCCGCATGCCTGAGCAGGGCCGCGGAGAATCGCCTTGCCCGAATTGTAGCTGTTTTGGAGCACTCTGGCGGGTGCCGGAACCCGCTACGCTACCTTGTATCAATCGGAACAGAACCATGCGTTCCTATTTGTCAGCGCACTTACAAGGTTGCAGGTACCGGCCGTTGTAGCTGCGCCAACAGCAGCGCCGCTGCCTGCGACACGGTCCCGGCACCCAGCGTCAGCAGCAGATCTCCCTCGCCTGCCTGCGCGGCTACCCGCTCCGCTGCCTCCTGCAGCGATGCGGACACATGCACCGGCGTTCCGTGCTCCGCCATCGCTGCCGCCAACGTTTCACTCGTGATCCCGGGAATCGGCTGTTCGCTGGCGGCGTAGATGGGGACCAGTTCCACGGTATCGGCCTGGCCGAGTGCCTTTGCAAAGTCGTCGATCAGGTCGCGCGTCCGGGTGTAGCGATGCGGCTGAAACAGCACGTGGATCTTTCGGTAACCGCACTCGCGCGCGGCGGCAAGCGTCGCACGAATCTCAGTCGGATGGTGTCCATAGTCGTCCACCACAGCCACGCCCGCCACGCTGCCGCGATGCTGAAAACGCCGGTCCACCCCCCGGAAACTTGCCAGGCCTTTCGCGATCAGCTCCGGCTCGATGCCCAGTTCGGTTCCAATGGCCACGGCTGCCGTGGCATTTAACAGGTTGTGGCGCCCGGGTACGTGCAGTTGAAATGGGCCCAGCAGAGTGTCCTGCCGGTCCTGCGAGAATCGGACATGGAAGTTCGCATGGCAGTCGCCTGACCGGGGCAGGGGCATCAGCCGAAAGTCCGCGTTGGGGTGCACGCCGTACGTGACCACGCGGCGCGTCACGCGGGGAAGGATTGCCTGCAGCATCGGGTCGTCGATGCACGCGGTTACCGTCCCGTAGAACGGGACTTTGTTCATGAATTCGACAAAGCAGTCTTCGACATCGGCCATGTCGCGATAGCTCTCCATGTGTTCGCGGTCCAGGTTCGTGACCACCTCCAGAATGGGCGACAATTTTAAGAAGCTGCGATCGCTCTCATCTGCCTCTGCCACCAGATACCGGGACGCACCCGCGCGCGCATTGGACCCGAACAGGTCCACGCGCCCACCCACCACCACGGTCGGGTCAAGCTCGCCTGCTGCCAGCACCGCGGCCACCATGGTCGTGGTGGTCGTTTTGCCGTGCATGCCGGCGATGGCAATGCCGTATTTGAGCCGCATCAACTCGGCCAGCATCTCTGCCCGCGGAATGACCGGGATCTTGAGTCGCCGCGCCTCGCCCACTTCGGGGTTGTCTTTCGGCACCGCGGTGGACGTGACGACCACATCCGCATCGCGCACCTGCTCCGCACGGTGTCCCTCGAAAACCGTGACACCCAGCGACTCCAGCCGATCCGTCGTTGGCGAACGTCGCAGGTCCGAACCGCTCACCGGGTATCCCAGGCTGAGGACGATCTCTGCAATGCCGCTCATGCCGATGCCCCCGATGCCAATGAAGTGAACACGTTGCTGGGCGGCGTACATCGGCATCTCCTGGCCGTCACGACAGAAGGCGGCGTCGCTTCAATGTAGCCGGGTCACCCGGCAAAAGGGAAATCCGGGGTGTACCAAAGTGACGCAACACGAGCAACATTTCTGTTCAGCCTGCGTTCACATAGACGCCTGCTGAACAGGCCAGGGGGAGCGGGAGATGAAGAGAACAAAGTGGTTGGCAGCAATGGTGGTTGGAAGTGCGGTGGCGGCGATTCCCGCGACAGGACATGCCGGGGTATTTATCGGCATCTCCATCGCGCCCCCGGCGATCCCGGTGTATGTGCAGCCGATCGCACCCTCACCCGACATGATCTGGACTCCCGGCTACTGGCAGTGGGATGCGAGCGTTGGGGACTACTTTTGGGTACCCGGCGCATGGGTGGCCGCGCCGCAGCCCGGCCTGCTCTGGACGCCCGGCTACTGGGGATTCAACAACGGCTTCTATGGCTGGAACGCCGGCTACTGGGGTCCGCACATTGGCTACTACGGCGGTGTCAATTACGGTTTCGGCTTCTTTGGCCACGGGTATGAGGGTGGGTACTGGAACAACAACCATTTCTTCTACAACACCGCCTACAGCAACGTGAACGTGAACATCGTGCACAACACGTACATTCACAACACGACGATCATCAACAACAACGTACATACGAGTTACGTGGGCGGCCAGGGTGGCCTGCAGAGCCGTCCATCCCCCGGGGAACAGGCAGCCCTGCACGAGCAGCACATTGCTCCGACGCAGATGCAGCAACAGCACGTGCAGTTCGCGCAGCAGAACCGCGGCCAGTTTGCGCAGCAGAACCACGGCGTTCCCCAGGCAGCAGCGCTTGCCCGTCCGGTCAACTCCGCAGCAGCTTTCCACCAGGCGGCGGTTCCCGCGCGCGCGGCGGGCGGCAGCTTTAACAATGCCCAGACCGGCAATGGCCAGCAGCGTGGCTTCGTCAACAACGGCCAGGCGGCTGCCCAGAACAACGCCCAGCGGGGCTTTAACGGCAATGCCCCGCAAAACGGGCAGTTCAATAGCCAGCACGGAGCAACGGGCAATGCCCAGCAGGGTGCACCGGCTGGGGGCTTCCAGGGACGAGGTTTCACGGGCGCTCCCCCGGCAAACGCGGGAAACGCGGATAGTCGCGGCGCTTTCGGCCAGCAACATCCGCAGTTCGACCGGCAGCAGGTACAGCCTCCGCAACAGCAGCGCCAGGTGGTGCAGGCGCCGCAACCTCAGCGGCAGCAGTTTCAGGCACCACCGCAGCCGCAGCACCAGCAGGCACCACCGCAGCCGCAGCACCAGCAAGCACCACCGCAGCGCAGCACCTCGCCAGGTCCGGCGGAAAATCACGGCGGACACGAGGAGAGGGGCCGGTAGCGGCTGCGCAAACGGGGTTGCGCTGGAGGGAGCGGCATACCAGGGTTCTCCTTTCAGCGGCCCGTGCGCTTCCACCCACACCGCAACTTTTCTCCGGTAAACCGTGTCTGATTTGTATGTGCGGTGATCCCCGCACCGCTTGATTGGGGCAAGGCCGTATACAGCCGGCAGGCCACTACCCGGCGGAGAATGGTGGAAGTATGACAAAGTGGAACGGGCTTGCAACGATCGCTGTTCTCGGGACATTTGCGCTTGTGGCTGTCAGCGGAGCGGCTGCACAGGCGTATGGCGGAGATGGTTATGGTGCACAGGGGAACTACGGCCAGCAAGGCGGCTACGCCGCTGCCCAGGGTGTAGACCCGCAGGGAGCTTCAGGGTATCCGCAGCAGAATCAAGGGTACGACCAGCAGGCCTATAACCAGCAGGGGTACGCTCCGCAGGGATACACCTCGCAAGGGTATGGTTCGCAGGGATACGCTCCGCAGGGATCGGCCGGACAGGGGTACGGCGGAGCCGGGCAGGGCAGCGGCATTATCGCAAACCAGGCGCCGCCTGCTGTTCCGCAGTACGATCAGCCTGTCTCGCCCGGCGACGGCTACATCTGGACGCCCGGCTACTGGGCATGGGACAACAGCGTGGGCGATTACTACTGGGTCAATGGTGCGTGGGTGCAGCCGCCCTACACCGGTGCACTGTGGACGCCGGGCTACTGGGGCGGGGCTGGCGACGGCTACCAGTGGAACAGTGGCTATTGGGGACCGACGGTGGGGTATTACGGCGACCTGAATTATGGCTTTGGCTACTTTGGCGTCGGTTACTTTGGCGGTTATTGGAACCGGGGGATTTTCTTCTACAACCGTGGCTTGAACCATTTTGGCTATGGCTTTGGCGGCCACTTTTATAACGGCGGTTACGGCGGCTTCCGCGGCAGCATTCGCGGTGGGGGTGTAGGCTTCAATCGCTACCCGTCGAACGGCTTTGGGGGACGTGGCGGCTTTGGCGGAGGCTACAGTCGCGGTGTGACGAACGGCTTTGCAAATCGAGGCAGTGGATTTGGTAGCCCGAATCGCTTTGCGACAGGCGGCGTTCAAGGACGCAGCCTGGGTGCAGGGCAGAGCTTCGGCGGTTCGAGCCAGCACGCCTTTGCCGGTGGAGGGCAGAGCTTTGGCGGTCAGCGAACCGCCTCGTTCGGAAGCACGCCCCGCAGCGGTGGCTTTAGCGGTGGTGGCTTTAGCGGCGGTGGTTCCCGCAGCTTTGGTGGTGGCGGTGGGGGGGGCTTCCATGGCGGCGGTGGTGGTGGATCGCGCGGTGGCGGCGGACACCGCTAGATGGTTGCAAAGACAGAAGGGCTCGGCAAATTGCCGGGCCTTTCCTGTTCATGCTCAAACGTGGGACTGCTTGAACAGACCCTCTCTCGAGAGAAAAACGCCGCCGAAGCAATCCGCACCTCATTACGGCAAGGAAATCTTTGTACGCACTCGATCTCAAGTGCGATTTCGTAAGGGGTCAACATGTCCGGACTCTCGGGCGCGAGTCCCGCAGCGTGGAACAGGTGTGGCTCCGACTGCCTAGCTGGTCACTTTTACGCATGGAGAAAGAAGCTGCATGGTCACATCAAGGTCGATGACCTTGTGCCTTTTGCCAGAATGTTAGGCGGATTACGGGCAGCAGAACCCGCTTATGCCGTCAGTGAAAGGATAAGTTGGCTGATCGTGCGGAGGGCATGTGGACGCGCTGCGCTCCGTGCGTGTTCGGCCATGCTCGCCAACTCGCCGGGGGAGTGGAACAGATGTTCCAATGTGGCCAGGAGCCGGGCAGGCGTCAACGCTGCCTGTGGCAAGATGGTTGCCGCACCCAACCTGACCAAAGCCTCTGCATTGCGCGTCTGGTGATCGTCCGCTGCCTGCGGAAATGGCACAAACACCGCGGGCCGGCCCGCGGCGCACAATTCCGCCACCGTACTTGCACCTGATCGGCAGAGCACCAGGTCTGCCTCCGCGATCGCGTCTACCGCGTTCAGAAAAGCCGAAACCTGTACCCGTTTTGGATCCACTCCGGCGGCGGCGTACGCAGCACGCGTGGTTTCCGCGTGCCGTTCGCCCGCTTGGTGCATGATCGTGAGCTCCGGCATTGCCGCCAGAAGAGCGCCGGCAACCTGCGGCAGTGCGACATTCAGCGCCTGCGCGCCCTGGGACCCGCCCAACAAGAGCAGACGCGGCGGCGTTCCGGCCGGTTTCGGCCCGATCCCCAGAAATTGCGGACGCACCGGGATGCCGGTGACCTGTGCCCCGCGAAAGTACCGGGCCGTCTCTGGAAAGTTGACCGCTGCCGCGGACACAAAGCGGCCGACCAGCCGGTTTGCCAGCCCGGGGACAGCATTCGGTTCAAATGCCATGGTCGGCAGACCTAACAGCACCGCTGCCAGCATGGCCGGACCGCTCGCATACCCGCCTACGCCGACAACCACCTGTGGCCGCTGTTTCCGCAGCAACTGCAAGCAGAGTGCGATGCCGCGGGGCAGGTCCGTCAGCGTCCTTGCCCGTGTTGTCAGCGACACATTTTTCAACTGTCCCACGTGGATCAGTTCAAGCGGAAACCCGGCCTCCGGCACCAGCCTGGCTTCCATGCCGCGCGCCGTGCCCACGTAGCGCACGTCGGCGCCATGCGCATCCCGTAACTCCCGCCCAATCGCCAGCGCCGGAATGACGTGTCCACCCGTCCCGCCGCCCGCGATCAGCACACGAGGCTGACTTGCGGATTTGCCAGTCTGGAAATCCGAGGCTCCCGTCAATCGATTTCCCGGCTGATATTCAGCAGGACACCCATGCTCGCAAGGGTGATAAACACGCTTGTCCCGCCAGACGAGATGAATGGAAGTGGAATTCCTTTTGTGGGCAGCAGTGCCAGCACCACGGAGATGTTGAAGAACGCCTGAATCAGGATGGCGGTCGTGAATCCGAACGCGAGGAAGCGCGCGAATGGATCGGTCGACAGGACTGCCGTCCGGAGCCCGCGATACCCCAAAAAGGCGAACAGGCCCACGACGAACAGCGCGCCGACCAGCCCAAGCTCCTCGCAGATGGTCGCGAAGATAAAATCCGTGTGCGGCTCCGGCAGGTAGAACAGCTTCTGCACGCCTTCCATTAGGCCGCGCCCATAAAAGCCGCCCGTGCCCACCGCGATCAGCGATTGCAGGATGTGGAAGCCCGTCCCGCGCGGGTCTGCGTCCGGGTTCACGAACGCCAACATGCGCGCACGTCGAAACGCCACGTGGAACAGCATCCAGTACAGCCCGATGCCTCCCGGGACTGCCGCATACAGAAAATATTTCAACTCAATGCCGGCAAGGAACAGCATTGCCGCCGTCACGCCGATGCACACCAGTGCCGTACCGAGATCCGGCTCTTTCAGGATCAAGGCTGCCAGCACCAGCGGAACGGCTACAGCCCGCAGAACCGTTCCGCGCCAATCGTCCATCTGGTGCACGCGGTTTTGGAGAAACCATGCCAGGAAAAAGACAATCACCGGTTTCGCCATCTCCGATGGCTGCAGGGTGATGCCGGGAGCGCGAATCCAACGGTGTGCCCCGTTCATACCCGCAAAGGCGAACACAGCGAGCAGCATCAGCGCAGTCAACGCAATGAGCGGAAAAATAAAGCGCGGGTTGTTATAGCGCCGGTAGTCAACTCGCATCAGCACAAACAGTGCGACCATTCCGGCGATGCCGAACCCTGCCTGCTTGAGCGCATACGGGTATGGCGACCCGTATTGCGCTTTCGCCAGCACCGCCGAAGTGGAAAACACCATCACCAGCCCAAAGACCACCAGGGTCAGGACCGTGCCAAAGAGCCATTTGTCGACGCCAACGCGCTTTGCCATAGAAGTTCCCATCAGGGTAGCGGGTGATCGCCCTCTCTGCAGCCCGAGGGAATCTGGCAAGGTACGCACCCGTACTGCCACGCCATTTCGGGCGCGCGAGCAACGGATTCGCGGCAACCCTGCATTTAGCACAACAGGGGGAAAATTATGGTCAGCAAAGTGTATGGATTTCTGTTCGCAATCTCACTCGGCGTGGGAGCCGCGCACGCACAAACGTCTGCCCAAGACAAGACGTTTCTGGACGACACCGCCAAAGATACCAACTACGAAATCAAGACGGGTCAGCTCGCGCTGCACAAGAGTAGCAGTGCCGATGTCAAGCAATATGCAACCATGGTCGTCCACGACCACACCGCGCTCAAACCGCAGATTCGCACGGCAGACGCTGCCGCCAAAGTACAGATGCCAGGACCGGACAGTTTGACCGTCAGCGATCGCGCGTCTTACACGGAGCTTGAAGTACTGAGCGGCGAGTTGTTTGATAAGGCGTATATCAAGGGTCTGGTCAAGGGCAATCAGCAGGCTGTCGACGAATCGAAATCCGAGGCTTCAGACAGCACTGTTCCCGCGGTAAAGGCACTGGCCAAACGGCGGCTTGCCTTGGACACCAAGCACACGGAAGCGGCAAAGAAGCTGGCCCAAGCTCACGGCATCCAGCCCTAGAACAGGATGGTATCGGGAGCCGCCGACCGAGGCGGATGTTGAGGCGATTGGCTATGCGACATTGCCGGGGGGTAGTGCCCGCACAAGATTGCTGAACTGCCGTCCGCGATCTTCGTAGTCGATGAACTGATCGAAACTTGCGCATGCCGGGGCAAGCAGTACCGTGTCCCCGGCATGCGCCTCTCGCGCGGCCAGTGCAACAGCGTTGCCCAGTGTTTCCGCGTGCGTTATGGGCAAGACTTCGGCCAGCGCTGGCGCCAGCTGTTCCTCGATCTTGTATGCTGCCGCGCCGATGGTGTAAACGGCTTTCGCCCTGGAACGCAGCAGAGGTGCAAGTACGGTGTAGTCGCTACCCTTGTCCTTGCCGCCCAGAATCAAGCGAACCTTCCCAGGAAAGGCTTCCAGCGCCTTCATTGTCGCGTCCACGTTGGTCGCCTTGGAATCGTTGAAGTAGTCCACACCGCGAATGTTCGCAACAAACTGCAGTCGATGATCGACCGCTTCAAAGGTCTCCACGGCTTCGCGTATGGTCTGGGCAGAAACCCCGGAGAGCCGCGCGGCCGCAACGGCAGCCAGCACATTTTCAGCATTGTGCGCGCCCCGCAGATGAATGCTTGCAAGCGGCATGACCGGCTCCGGCGCGCCACCTTCCCGGGCGATGAAGTAGATACCATCCCCGTGGGTAAAGGCCCCCTGCTTGATCCGCCGCACGTTGGAAAACCAAAAGATCTGGGCTCTCGATTTGGCCGCAATCATCTGTGTCGGTTTGTCCTCAGCATTCAGGATCAGAAAGTCGGCGGGACCCTGGTTCTCCGTAATGCGCGCCTTGGCCGCGGCATAGTTTTCAAAACTGCCATGCCGGTCCAGGTGATCTGGCGTGATGTTCAGCACCAGCGCAAGGTGCGGCCGAAACGTCTCGATCGTTTCCAACTGAAAGCTGGAAACTTCCAGAACACTCCACGTCTGGGGCGTGCTGTCTGCCACCAGATCCACCACGGGACACCCGATGTTGCCGCCCACCAGCGTGTGTCTGCCAGCATGCGCAAGGATATGCCCAAGCAGCGTGGTGGTTGTGGTTTTGCCGTTCGACCCGGTAATGGCAACTACCTGTCCCTGCAGTGCCTGTGTCGCCAGCTCCAGTTCGCCCACAATCGGTACGCCAAAGCGCTGCACCTGCTGCACCTCCGGCGTGTTCAGCGGAACCCCCGGGGACAGCACCACCAGGTCCTGCCGACGGAACGTCAAGACGCCGTGGCCGCCGGTCTCGACCATGACACCGGCATCCAGCAGCGCTGGAATCTCCTTTGCCAGTGCCTCGCTCGGCCGCGTGTCCGACACGGTCACCCGCGCCCCCCGCCGGCGCAGAAACAGCGCAGCGGACACTCCAGACTTCCCGAGGCCTACCACCAGAACGCGTTTGTTCTTCAGTTCCATCGCGGTTTCAGAGTACGCGATTCCTTCGCACCCTGGCACACGGCGCTGCTACCACCGTGCCGGCAGGAGGGTCGGCTGATGGATGATGTAGCTGTTGTGGGAATCCCACTTCTGGCTATTCTCGCCGGCATCCTGTTTCGTCGAGCACATGTCAAGGAGCTACGCACCGAATTGCGTGGTGACATTCGCGGCCTCCGAGGTGAGGTGAAGGATGCGCGCGCCGAGGTCAAGGATGTGAGCAGAAGTGAAAGACCTGCGTCGCGAGGTCATTGATCATCTTGGCCGCATGGACGCGGACCTTCGCCAGTTCTGCCATCTCACCAGCTCGCTCGAAGCGCGTGTCGAAGCGCGTGTCGAAGCGCGTGTCGATGCGATCGAGAAGCGTTGACTACCGCAGCTTGAGCGTCGTCAGCGCAAAGAGCGCAAAGACCAGCGCCATAATCCAAAAGCGCGCAATGACCTTGCTCTCGCTCCATCCGCTCAACTCAAAATGATGATGCAGCGGCGCCATGCGGAAAATCCGCTTGCCCCCGCGCAGTTTGTAGCTGCCCACCTGCAGCATCACGCTGATTGCCTCCAGGATGAACACACCGCCAATGAACGGCAGCAGCAGTTCCTGCTTTACCACCACGGCTACCGTCGCAATTGCCCCGCCCAGGGCGAGCGAACCCACGTCGCCCATAAACACTTCGGCCGGGTGCGCGTTGTACCAGAGAAAGCCGATACTCGCGCCCACCATCGCTCCGCAGAAAACCGTCAGCTCGCCCACCATTGGCATGCGTGGGATTTCAAGGTAATCGGAAAACACGACGTGGCCGGATACATACGTCAGCACTGTCAGCGCCCCTGCAGCGATGATGGTACAGCCGATCGCCAGACCGTCCAGGCCATCGGTCAGGTTTACCGCATTAGACGAAAACGTGATGACCAGCATGACAAAAAGTACAAACGGCAGGAAGGACAGCCAGTACATGCCGTGGATGTGACGGGTCCAGCCCACGATCAGATCCGGACGAAAGCTCTTAAGAAACGGCACCACGAGACGTGTGGAATACATGCCGCGGCTCTGCATCCACGCCAGCACACCCGCAACAGCAAAGCTCGCAAGAAATTGCAGCGTCAGCTTCTGCCGGCTCGTCAGCCCCAGGTTCCGCTTGTGCACCACCTTGATGTAGTCGTCCGCAAATCCGATGGCGCCGAAGGCCAGGGTTGACCCCATCACCAGCCACACAAACGGGTTGCGGAGGTCGCTCCATAACAGCGTCGGCACAAGAATGGCGATGGCGATCAGGACACCGCCCATGGTGGGCGTGCCGGACTTTGTCTTGTGGCTTTGCGGGCCTTCTTCGCGAATGTACTGGCCGATCTGAAACTCGCGCAGCCGCCGAATGACAAATGGCCCGATCAGCAGACCGATCAACAGCGCCGTCAGAGACGCAAACACGCAGCGAAAGGTCAGGTAGCGAAAGATGCGGAAGACGCGAAAGATCGGGTACAGCTTCTCGTACAACAGCCAGTAGAGCAACGGTCCTCCACCGGCGCATCTGCCGGAGACATGGGATGGTGCAGGTTTAGCTTACTAGGCGGGGCGCAAGAGGCCATTACCGAAATGTGCACTGCCCCGCCTCGTTGCTCCTGACGTCTTTCGAAGTTCCTGGTTCGGAGAACAGTGTCGGTGTCGAAGGGTAGCCGTGCACACAGCGGAAGCCGTGGAGAAGGAATAGCGTTCCTGCGCTGTGTGGCTTAGCCGCCGAGCTCGGCTGCAGGCAATGCGAAAAGTGCCCTCTCCAGTCGCACACCCCGCGACGCTTTCAACAGTACGGCGTCACCCTTTGCCAGATTGTCGAGCATCCAGGCTCCCGCCTCTTCCGGCGTCTCGACGAACACGCCGCCAGGCCCAAACCCCTCCACGATGCTTTGCGCTGCTCCGCGCACGCCGACGACGGCGTCGACGCCCTGCGTCCGCATGTGCTCCCCGCAGCACCGGTGCAAACGCGCCGCATCGGGCCCGAGTTCCAGCATCTCACCCGCCACCACGATGCGTCGCGTTGCCGGGATGGCAGTCAGTGCATCCACCATGCTGTCCAGCGCCCGCGGGTTGCTGTTGTAGGTGTCGTTGAGCAGTTTCGCTCCGCGCCAGTGCAACAACTCGCCGCGCTTGTCGCTCGGCTGCAACGTGGCAATCGCATCCACGCATGCCTGCAACGGGATGCCGGCTTCCAGTCCGGCAATCACGGCCGCCAGTGCGTTGTAAACATTGTGCTCGCCCAGCAAAGCGATCCTTGCTGTCTCCCGCTCACCCGCAGCCTCGATCACGAATCGCATCCCGTCGGCGCCCAGGCTTTCCACGTCTGTCGCCCGCACCGTCGCCGCTGTATGGACGGCAAACGTCCGCACATACCCGTCGCGCCCACGCCCAAAGTCACGCACAAACGCATCGTCCGCGTTCAGAATGGCAACGCCCTCTGGCGGCAGCGCCTGCACCAGCTCATACTTCGCCGCGGCGATCCCCGTGATGCCAGCGGGAAAGTGCTCCAGGTGCACCGGCGCCACGTTGCTCACCACTGCCCAATCGGGCTCGGCAATCCGTGCCAGCGCGGCAAGCTCGCCCGCGTGGTTCATCCCCATTTCCATGATGGCAAAGTCGTGCTCGGGCTCCAGCTTTAAGAGTTGTAGCGGCAGGCCAAAACCGTTGTTCAAGTTACCCGCGGACTTTAGCACCTTGAACTGCGCACCCAGTACCGCCGCCACGCATTCCTTGGTCGTCGTCTTTCCGGCGGAGCCTGTAATCGCAACGACCCGGCGGTTCGTGCCCATGGCCGCCCAGGCCCGCCGAACGCACCGTGCCAGCTTCTGCATGGCGCGTAACACGCAGTCTTCGCTCTCCGGCACGCGCAGGAGCCGGCTTGCATCCACCTCTGCGGGTACCACCCAGCGCGTACTCACGACAGCTGCTGCCGCACCGTTCTCCAGCGCGTGCTTTACATAATCATGTCCATCCAACCGTTCTCCCGTCACGGCGAAGTAAAGCTCGCCCGCCGCAATGGTGCGCGAGTCGATGCTGTAGCCGTAGACTTCGGTTGCCGAGGCAAAATCCCCTTCCGCATGGATCCAGTCAGCGATCTGCCCGAGCTTTACTTGCATGTGATGTCTCCTTTATAGGGCGGCGGTACGGCCGCGTTCGCCGCACGTCTGATCCTGGTTCGATTCTGTCATTGCATCCGGAGCAGACCGCACATTTCTCATCGGCCTGCGGCAGTTGCGCTTCGTGCATCCGCCAGGTCTGCCTGCAGCACGCGCAGGACGTCGGTGGCTACCGCAACATCGTCAAAGGGTACGGAAACGCCGCCCGCGGTCTGGGTCTTCTCATGGCCTTTGCCGGCGAGCAGTACGACATCACCCGCCTGCGCGAGCCGCAGAATGCGGTCGATCGCCGCAGCCCTGTCCACTTCCACCTCCGACGTGGAAGTGCCCAGCGCGGGGATGCCAGCCAGGATCTCCTGCACAATCGCCATTGGATCCTCCGATCGGGGATTGTCGCTTGTTATTACGACCACATCGCTGCCTTCATGCGCGGCTCGCCCCATCTTTGCGCGCTTGATTCGGTCCCGGTCTCCGCCACAGCCAAAGAGGGTCAGCACACGTCCATCGCCGGCCAGCTCGCGCGCCAGTGCGATCAGGTTGCGCAGGGCATCGTCCGTATGTGCGTAGTCCACCACCACGGTCAGTCCAAGCGCGTTCGGAATCGTTTCAAAGCGTCCCGGCACAGGTCGCAGTTCGGGCAGCGCACGCACCAAATCCTCCAGTGAAACTCCTTGGGCCAGTGATGCTGCCGCCGCCGCAAGTGCGTTGTAGACGTTTACCCGGCCACTCAACTGCGTTGTAACCTGGGCGCTGCCGAAGGGGGTGCTCAGGACAAACTCCGTTGTTCCCGCGTAGTACCGTACCGCACTCGCACAGAACTCCGCCGACCGATCGAGCAGGCTGTACCGCCACCGTGTTGCACATGCGCTCGCCGCCTGCAGCATGGTCGCGGCAGCCGCGTCGTCCGCGTTTACGATGGCGACCCGTGGCGGCGGCGCACCGACCCCCGCGAACAGCCGCGCCTTGGCCGCGCCATACGCCTCCATGGTGGCGTGGTAGTCCAGATGGTCCTGCGTCAGGTTTGTGAAGATCGCTACGTCCACGGGCAGCCCAAATACCCGCTCCTGTTCCAGCGCATGCGAGCTCATCTCCATCACAGCTTCTGTAGCGCCGCCATCGACGGCCTCGCGCATCAGCGCTAACACATCACGGCTTTCCGGCGTCGTATGCGCGCTTGCCCGCGTCTCCCGTTCCCCACGTGCCCCCGGCAGGTGGGTTTCAATGGTGCCGATGAGCAGGCAGCGCCGCCCTGCCTGCTCAAGCAGTGACTCGGTCAGAAACGCCGTGGTCGTTTTGCCGTTGGTGCCGGTGACGGCCGTCAACCGCAACGCATGTTCAGGATGCCCGAACACCGCCGCACTCGCTTCAGCCAGAGCACGGCGCCCATGCGCCACCAGGCCCACGGCAACTCCGCGATCTCGCAGCAGGGCAAAGCTCTCTGCCGCATCCGTCAGTACGGCTGCGGCACCGCTCGCAAGCGCAGCGTCGAGAAAGCGATTGCCGTCCACCGTGGCACCCCGCATGGCGACAAACAGCGTGTTCGGCCGCACGGCACGGGAACTGTATGCCACATCCACCAGGTCCGGATTCGCACCGTCGCTCGCGGCGATGATCGTCATCTCCGCCAAAAGACTTTTCCAGTACATGCCTGGATTGTAGGCAAAGGTGCTGTCTCCAGGCTTTTCATTAGCGCAGGTGTAGCAAACGTGTGTTGTCCCGGCCTTCTTGTCCTGCTCGCCGGCCTGGCCGATACTGCTGCTGTCGTGGCACAACGGCCAAGGACGACCGTCGGCCGTACGCCCACCGAACAGGAGCGGCACTCGTTGGCAAACGCTCCGTGCAACTCTCCATCGAGTTCCTGTGCGGTGCTATTGCGGGTGGAGCTCCGTCCGCGCAACGTGTTTTTCGTGCCGCAGTGCCGCTTCGCCCACCCGGACTGCAGCCAACCGCGCGAAGCGGCTTGGAGTCCCGTGGCATCCAACACGCTATGCAGATGCTGACCGCCGCCGAGATGGCCGCCACCGACAGGCGCACCGCCGAACAGTTCGGCACTCCTTACGGTGAACTTATGGAGAACGCAGGCACAGCGGTTGCCTGCTTCGTTCAGTCGCAATATCCCCGCGCGCGCCGCATCCTGATCCTGTGTGGCACCGGCAACAACGGCGGTGACGGCCTGGTAGCCGCACGTGCCCTGCAGAACGCCGGCCTGCAGATTACCGTTGCGCTCACCGGACCGGAAGCCAAATTTCAGGATTCCGCGGCCGACGCCCTTGGCCTGCTCGACCGCAGTGCCGTCACCCTTGCCGAACTGCCCGCAACCGAGACGGAAACCGCGCTGCTCGCCATGCTTCATGGGACAGACGTGGTGCTCGATGCCATCACCGGTACGGGTTTCAAACCGCCACTGCGCGGCCTTGCTCTCGCAGTTCGTGACGTTCTGCGCAAGACGGGAAACCCCGTTGTCGCCGTGGATTTACCCTCTGGCTGGGATGCAGACAGCCGCGACCAGACCAGCCCCGATGCCTGCCGTAGCAATGCTGTCGTGACCTTTACCGCGCCCAAGCCGGCGCATCTCTTCGGCCATCTTACGACCGGCACCTTTGGTCCCGTCGTTGTCGCCCCCATTGGCTCGCCTCCACAGGCCGTGGTCTCGGCGGAAAATCTGACGTGGAGCGGGATTTCCAAGGCTCTTTTCGAGCAGTCACGGGACGTCAACTCAAATAAGGGGATGTACGGCCATGTTCTTGTCGTTGGCGGCGCGGCGGGCAAGCCTGGCGCACCGTCCATGGCGTCGCTTGCCGCCCTGCGCGCCGGTGCCGGCCTGGTTACGGCAGCGGTGGCGCAATCCATTCTGCAAACCGTGGCCCTGGTCACGCCAGAACTCATGACAGTGTCCCTCCAGGAAGATGAGGATGGCAATCTCGCCCTTGCAAACGCCGACCCGGAGCGCCGCGACCGCATCCTTAAGCGCATCTCCGTCCTCGCCGTTGGCCCGGGTCTTGGTACCGGCGGTGACACGCCCGCCTTTGTGCGCAGGCTTGTCACGGAGACCAGCCTGCCGCTGGTGCTTGACGCGGATGGCCTGAACGCCTTCAAGGACCGCAGCCAGGAGATTCACGGTCGCGACCGTACCTTCGTCCTCACCCCGCACCCGGGCGAGATGGCCACACTTCTCGGCCTCACCACGAAAGAGGTTCAGGCCGACCGCCTGAACCTTGCCCGCAGGTTTGCGACGGAACACCACGTGACCCTCGTCCTGAAAGGCTGGCGCACCCTTGTTGCGCATCCTGACGGCCGTGTCGCCATCAACACCACGGGCAACCCGGCCATGGCGAAAGGCGGCTCCGGCGACATCCTCACCGGGATCGTTGCCGCAGCCCTTGCGCAGTTCCCGGACCGCGTTGCAGAAGCGGTGGAGGCAGCGGTCTACCTGCACGGCCTCGCCGCGGACTTCGCCGCGCTTCGCCGTGATGAGCACACGGTTCTTGCCACCGATACCGTGGCCCACCTCAGCGACGCTTTTCGCTACCGCACGCGCGACACCAACGGCTTCCAATGGATTGCCGGTGTCCGCAGGCCAGGCTGGAAGCTCCAACGTAGCAAGCACGAAGAAAGAAGCCGGTGACGGAAAAACGCCTGAAAACCCGCAGCCCCAACGGCACTCTCGTGCTGGGTGAGACGATCATGGAGCTCATGCTTCCAACGCCGCGCCTCGTTGTATTGCGCGGAGACCTGGGAGCCGGTAAAACCACGCTTGTCCGCGGTATTGCCCGGTCGATTGGGGCGGTAGAGGACGACGTTACCAGCCCCACGTTCACTCTCGTTCATGAGTATGAAGGTCGCACTCGCAAGCTGTACCACCTCGACCTGTACCGGCTGGAGCGCGAAGAGGAACTTCTGCAACTCGGCATCGAGGAGATGGAAGCCGACCCAAACGCGCTGGTTCTCGTCGAGTGGGGTGAAAAATTTCCTTCGCTGCTCGCCCGCGCCCGCGGCGAAGTTGCTGTTACGCAGGGCGACGAACCGGATGACCGCCTGTTCCACGTTCGCATGTTGTAGCGCGCGCCAATGTGCATGCTGAAAACGACAGCGCCGCAGCTACCAGCCTGGAGCAGAAGCTCATGCCCTTGCGGGCTTGGCAGGCGGGCGCGAAGGCGCGACACACCGGTGCTCGGGCTGCAGCCGCCCTGCAAACCCGCTAAACTGTCTCAATGCCGCCAATTCTGAATGCGCAGTCGCTGAGCAAACGCTTTGGCGCAAAAGTTCTTTTTCAAGATCTCAACTTCGTCGTCTCCGACTGCGACCGCATTGGCCTTATTGGCCCAAATGGCGCCGGAAAGTCCACGCTGCTCGCGATCCTTGCCGGTCGCGAAGACACCGACACGGGCGAAGTTGCCGTACGCCGCCGTGCGCGGGTCGCCTACGTCGTCCAGAACTCGCAGTTTGCGCCTGGCTCCACCGTGCGCGGCGTGCTTGAAGCTGCACTCAAGACGTCCAACGTTCCTACCGATGAGCACGAGGGTCGCCTTCGTGAAATGCTGGGCCGCACCGGCTTCCCCGACACCTCGGCGGAAGCGGCGTCGCTCTCGGGAGGCTGGCGCAAACGCCTTGCCATTGCAGAAGCCATCGTCGGTGCGCCCGATGTTCTGTTGCTCGATGAGCCGACGAACCATCTTGACCTTGCCGGGATCGAGTGGCTTGAAGAGCTCGTTGCCGAACTCGAATGCGCCGCCGTCATCGTGTCTCACGATCGCTACTTTCTGGAAGCTGCGGCGTCCATCACCGTCGAGCTGAATCGTGTTTACCCGGGTGGCTCCCTGCGCATTGCAGGCCCGTACTCACAATTTCTGGAAGAGCGGGAGCTGCAGCTGGCCGCCCAGCAAAAAGCGCACGACAGCCTGAAGAATCAGGTGAAGACAGAGATTGAGTGGCTGCGTCGCGGCCCGAAGGCCCGCACCACCAAGTCAAAGGCCCGCATCGATAAGGCGCACGAGATGATTGGCGACCTTGCCGATGCCAACCAGCGTGCAGTCAAGACCACGGCAGGCATTGATTTCGAAGCCACCGACCGCAAGACCAAGCGCCTGGTCGAGTTCGAGAACGTCTGCTGTGAGCTTGGGGATCGCACTATTCTGGCCGACCTGAACCTTTTGTTGACCAACGGCATGCGCCTCGGCCTTGTCGGCCCCAATGGCAGCGGTAAAACCACTCTTCTGCGCCTGCTCACCGGTGAGCTCGACCCCACCTCCGGCGAGATCAAGCGCGCCGCAATGCTGCGCACCGTGTACTTCAGCCAGCTCCGCGAGATTGACCCGACGCTCACCCTGCGACGTGCGCTTGCACCGGAGGGAGATTCGGTGGTGCATAACGGCCGGCTGGTCCATGTTGCCAGCTGGGCCGCCCGCTTCCTTTTTACCGGCGAGCAACTCAACCAGCCGATCGAGCGCCTCAGCGGTGGCGAGCGCGCCCGCGTGCTGATTGCCAGGCTCATGCTGCAGCCGGCGGACCTCTTGCTGCTCGACGAGCCCACGAACGACCTCGACATTCCAACCCTTGAAATTCTGGAAGCGAATCTCCTCGAATATCCCGGGGCGCTCGTCCTGGTTACCCACGACCGCTACATGCTCGACCGCATCAGCACTACCGTGCTTGGCCTGGATGGCGAAGGCGGCAGTGAGCGTTTTGCCGACTACCCCCAGTGGGAAGCCTGGATGCGCAATCGCCGTAAAGCTGCCTCCAACAGTGCCATGCTGCAGGATGGCTCCTCCAAAACCGCGGCACCTTCCGCTGCCGCCATCACGCAGGATGCCGCCAACGCCGCAAAATCCAAGACCAAGCTCAGCTACATGGACCAGCGCGAATGGGATGGCATGGAGGCCAAAGTGGAAGCGGCGGACGCCCGCCTTGCCAAGGCAGATGCCGCTCTCGCCAACCCCGCGATCGCCTCCGACAGCAGAAAGCTCCAGGCAGCCCTGGATGAACAGGCCGCCGCTCACGCCGCCATGGAAGCCGTCATGGACCGCTGGAGCGAACTCGCGGAGAAAGTCGCGTAACGCACCAGTGCAGTATTGAGAGTTCGGCCTTGGCTGCCCGATGGCCGGTGGGTCTGCATGGAACGGGAGAGCCGCTTTTGATTCCAGGCTGCGGACGCCACGGGTACAGCCGAGGGAAACCCAGCGCAGTGAGGAAGAAGATGTAAGCAGAGGTGCGGTGTCGGCGTTTGCTTCGCGTCGGCTGCACGTCCGCTCCACTCCTTGAAGCTTCAAGGAGCTTCGGTCCATTTCACGCCCAAGGTGCCCGGGAGCGTACGGCACATTTCGCAGGGGTCCCACCATCGCCGCGCACGCAGTTCACCGCACCACGGTGCCATCCTTCATCACAAACGAGACGTGCTCAGTGACGGAGATGTCGAGCAATGGATTGCCCGGCACTGCGATGACATCCGCCCGGAATCCCGGCCGCAACTGCCCAATCTCGTCGGCCCACCCCAGCAGCGCCGCCCCATGCAGCAGGTCGGCCCGCAGCACATCGGCCGCTGGCATGCCGTTCGACACCATCAGCTCCAGCTCCCGCGCCTGTGTTCCATGGGGAAACGGCCCCACGTCCGATCCAACCGCAAATGGCACACCCGCCGCGATCTGCCGTTTGAATTCCAGTGCATGAAACCGCTCCACTGCTTCTCGCCGCGCCTTCGCCTCCGCCGTTGCGGCATGCTCGGCAAAGTATTCGCCGATGGCAAAGGTCGGCACGGCATCAATCCCGTGCTCGCGCATGAGCCGCATTGTCTCGGGGGAGAGCTGGTCCGCATGATCGATGCTGCTTACCCCGGCCTGCGCCGCAAACAGCGTCCCCGGCTCGCCCGTCGCATGCACCGCAACCACGCTGCCCGTACGTTTCGCCTCCGCGATCGCCGCAGCCAGCTCCGCCTCCGTGTACTGGTACGGCGTCGTAAACACGCCGCCTTCCAAGCGGTCGCGCCCCGTTTCATACACCTTGGTGAAGTCGGCGCCCTGCTTGTGCTGCTCCCGCATTACGCGTACCAGTGCCTCTGCGCTGTCCGCCCGGTCTGCATTCGACAGCAGGTGCTCCTCCGGATTCCGGCCACTGGTGTCCTCGTGTCCGCCCGTGATGTCGATGGCATTGCACGATACACGCAGGCGCGGACCCGGAATTAGTCCCGTGTCAATGGCATTGCGCACCGCGACGTCCGCGCATCCCGCACCCTCGGTACCCATGTCTCTTTCCGCCGTAAATCCCGCCATCAGGTCGACACGCGCGGCTGCCGCCGCAATCAGCGTCCGCTGCGCGACCGATTCATCCACGGTCTGGTTTGCCTCGTCCCCCACGTGTAGAAACAGGTGTACATGGACATCGATCAGGCCAGGCATCAGCGTTGCATCACCCAGGTCTCGCACGGTCGCACCGCTCGGGCGGGTCACGTGCTTCCCAACCTCGGCGATGCGGCCATCCCGCACCAGTACCTCACCCGGCGCGATCACTGCGCCTGCCGCAACATCCAAAAGCCGTGCGGCGTGCAGCACCATGGGCGGCGTTCCTGGTTGTGCCGCACCATGAACGCCGCCGAATAGTAGCGCGGCGACCGCGGCATGTAGCGGAAGAAGTTTCATCCGATCGTGCCGGCGTCTCCAGGTCTCGTGTGGGAGCGCACAAGTTGTTCCCGCACGGCAGTCCGCATGAGCCACGGTGCCCTTCGTTCCATGTGTCCTGGTCGCATCAGCTTCCAAATGGCTCATCCGCCGACGGTCCATAAATGCCGGGTACCGCAATACCCAAAAGGCGCAGGTACACGCACAGCTGTCCGCGGTGGTGCAGCAGGTGATTGAAGAACAGCGTGCGATAGCACACGGCACGCGGCGCTTTCAGGATGGACTGCTCCCCGAACAGCAGGCTCCACTCCTCCAGTAGCGCCTCGTCCGTCAGCTTCGCCAGCGAGGTCCGCGCCTCCGCACCTGCGCCGGATGCATAACGGATCAACTCCGCAGCCGTCGTAAACGCATACCGGGGGTAGTGGTCGGTGGCCATGTTCATCTGCGGCGTCGTCAGGATGATGTTGCCGAACGCCGCAAGCCCCGCCACATGTGCTGCCATGACTCCCAGCGCCATGGATTTTTCGTGCGGCTTCCAATCAGCCTTGTCATCCGGGATGCGCTCCAGCACACGCCGCGTACTCTCTGCTTCCACATCGAAGTCCAACAACAGCGTTTCTGCAATTGTCATGCGCGCTTCCCCTTTGGTATGCGAGCCCGGCAGAGGAGTAAGTCGGTGACTTACGATTCTGCCGGGGTTAACTACCCCATTACGTTATAGCCGCAGTCGACAAAGGTGACTTCGCCGGTGATGCCACTGGCGAGCGGCGACAACAGAAACGCCGCGGTATTGCCCACTTCCGCCGGGTCCACGTTGCGCTTCATCGGTGCATGATTGCTTGCGTGGTCCATCATTTTCTGCAGGTCGCCGATGCCGCGCGCCGCCAGGGTTTTGATCGCACCGGCACTGATGGCGTTTACCCGAATCCCTTTCGTTCCCAGCGACGCCGCCAGGTAGCGCACGCTGCTCTCGAGCGCCGCTTTCGCAACGCCCATCACGTTGTAATTGGGAAACACCTTGTCCGCGCCGTAGTAGGTCAGCGTCACGATGGATCCACCCTCCGTCATCAGCGCCGCGGCACCGCGCGCGACCGCGATGAGCGAGTACGCGCTGATGTTGAGCGCCAGAAGGAAGCCATCGCGAGTTGTCTCAAGGAAGTCGTTTTTCATGGATTCGGCTCCGGCAAACGCAACGGAATGCACCACCATGTCGAGCTTGCCATACGTCTCTTTTAGAGCGGCAAACAGTTGATCGATGTCGCTGTCGCTGGTCACGTCGCACTGGAACGTCCTGGCGTCCCGCAGTTCGGTCGCCAGTTGCTCGGCGTCCCGCTGCAGGCGCTCGTTCTGGTAACAGATGGCCAGCGTTGCACCCGCGTCGTTCAATTTTTGCGCAATGGCCCACGCGATCGAGCGTTTGTTCGCGAGGCCGAACACGACGGCGGTCTTACCGGAGAGGTCAATCATGACAGGTTCCTTTCAGGGAGGCTACTTGTGAGAAGCAGCAGATTTGGCGGCGGTCTTTGAAGCCGGGCGCTTTGCTGTGGCGGCCGATTTTGCCGATGCGGATTTGCGGCCAGCCGCAGGTGTCTTTCCCGCCGCTGTGGGCGCCGTCGTTTCTCCCTGCAGCAGCCAATGGAATTGTGCCTCGTCCAGGGGCACCACACTCAGGCGGAACTGCCGGAACAATAGGGAGTCCGCAAACACTGCGGCTTCACGCATCATGGCCAGCGACTTGGGTGGTTCGATCCGCTTACCGGCTTTCAATCGCACCAGCGGTGCCTTGGGATCGGTATTGTCGACCGAGACTACGGTCGCCGTGCCTACCACTTCCTTGCCGACATTGGAGTGGTACAGCACCGCCCTCTCACCCTTGCGCATGTTGCGGAGCGTGATCAGCGCCTGCGGATTCTTGATCCCGTCCCATGTGGTCTCGCCATCGCGCAGAAGGTCGTCGAAGCTGTACACATCCGGTTCAGATTTCAGCAAATAGTACATGGTTGTCCATTTCTGGGGAGTCGTTGCCGGGCTACCTGGAGCGCCCATCCGTGCTTGAGCATACCGCGCGCTGCGGTACACCTGCGCTGCCGCGTCATGGTTCCAGGCTTACCAGTTCCACCGGTCCTACATGGCGCTGTAGAAAGCGCTCGCCCAGGCGCTCAAATTTCGCCGGGGAATCTGTCGCAAGGAACGTCACGGACGTTGGGGTGTCCCTTGCCACCGCGAGATGGGGCAGCATCGTGCTCACATGCGCCGCGGTCGCCGCTGCTGCATCCACGATCGGCACCGGAGCCATGACCGATCGAACGGTGCGTTCCAGCAATGGCCGTAGCAAGGGATAATGGGTGCATCCCAGCAGAATGAGCGACGGCTCCGTCGCGGCCACCTCGGACGCCATCGGCAAGCCGCTGCGTGCTTCCAGGTCGTCGGCAATGGCCGGTACCGCGGTGCGCATCTCGCGCAGTGCATCGCGCAGGTAAATATACGCGGTCTGCGCGGTAATGGCGTGATCGGTCCAGCCCTCTTCCACCAGGGGCACCAGCAGCGGGCATGCCTTTTCCAGGGCGTCCATACCGTGCGCAGCACACGCCGCCCGATACGCATGCGAGGCGACCGTCGCTTCCGTCGCCAGCACCAACACCGTACGCTTGCCAGCGGGGTTGGCTGCCAGCACGCGGGCTGCCTCTGCCGCGCCCGGCTCAATGACGCCCACCAACGGAACGGTCCGGCTTGCTGTTAGGGTAGGCAGCGCAAGTGCCGATGCCGTGTTGCACGCAATCACCACCAGCTCCGCACCCCGTGCGGTCAGCAGGTCTACTGCCGCGCCCGTATATCGCGTCACTGTCTCGGCGGATTTCGAGCCGTACGGCAGCCGTGCCGTGTCGCCCAGATACATCAGGTCCGCGCCTGGCAGCGCTTCCATCAGCGCATGCAGGACCGTCAGGCCACCAAATCCGGAATCGAAAACGCCGATGCAGGTACGTTTCGTCGCGACGCTTGCTGCCGTTTCCTTCAAAGGGTCACTCATCAATTCTGCGCCGGTGCGCTTGCCGTGTCGGTCACGGCGTAGGTACGGTCCAGCTCTACATTGCCGGCCAAGGTGGAGCGTTGTTGGCCGTCGACAAGAAAACGGACCTGGGTGATCTCCGGCAGGTTGGCATGCAGCGTCCCCAGGATGGAGTCGATGGTCAAGGTCTCCACCGTAATGCCCGAAGGATGCGAGTCGCACCACGAGCCACGCAGGTTGATAACAGCCAGCTCGCCCGTCGCGCGCGTGAGCGCATCGGCGGCAGCAATGGCGTCCGTTACCGGAGCCGCCCGCGCCGTCACGCCAACGGTGCCGTCGGCGCTCTTTATGGCGGGCGCGCTCAGTGGCAGCTGGATCAGGTACACATCCTCCACCGCAACGCCGCCGCTCACCGGGTGCGCCGAGGTCGGCAGCGTGTACTCCGTGAGCAGGTGCTCCAGGAGCGCTCGCGTGCGTACCGCAGGCTCTGACGGCAGTGCGAGCGGCCGCTCTGTCGGCACAATGGTGCCATTCCTGTCGTTCGCCAGGTCCAGCGTCGTTGCCTCGGCCGCGGCGTACGATGGCGCTTCCATGGGCATGTCCCCGGCGTTTGCTGCCTCACGCAACGTGTAGTTATGGCGATGGTGATTGAGCAGCAGCACCGCCAGAACGATGGAGCCCACCAGAAGCACCAGAAACAGGACACGTTGGTAGCGGGGAATCACTGGGGCACGCTCCCGTCTGCAGGCCGGGCGGGCGGCTTGGCGGTGGTCGGCGCGGGCCGCGCTGGCGGCTGGGCGGCGCGCGCGGGCGGCACTCGCACCGGCGCAATCGCATTCGGGTCGGTTGCCGGCCGGGCTGAAGGTGGTCTGATGGCAGACGTACCCGTCGGCTTTGGCGCCGTGGTCGATGTGCCGCCCGGACTCGCTGGCCTTGCTGTCACGCTCGTTCCCAACCGCGGAACTGCTGGTGCGCCACTTGCTCCGGACAGGGGCGACTTTGTCGCTGATGTTCCAAAGGGTACCGTCGTCGACCTGGGCGCAACAGCCGTGCCGTTCAGGGACGGAGCCGTCTTTCTCGGGAGCGCAGGTTTGTCAGCGGGCGCAGCCGTACCTTTCTGTGCTGCCGTTCCGGCGTTCGTCTGAGTTGTTTCGTGCGTCGCGGCAGTTCCCGTCATTCCTGCTGAGCCCGCACTGGCGGGAGCGGATTCCGGTGGGGCTACCTTTGTCTCAGGCGGAGCTGCCACGATGGAACCCACGATGTCCAGATGTCCCCGCCAGAACAGCAGGGCGCCGGCAATCGTGTCCGCGATGCGGGTTTGGTAGTTGTGGTTTGAGGCCGTGGTTCCGTCCGGCTCCGGCGCAATCTCCAGCGCAACTGCAGGGCATTGCATATTGTCGAGCGGCCGAATCCAGGTGTGTCCACTCGACACCGGCACCTTGGCACGGCCAAATGCCGTGGACAACTCGTTCTCGAGCCGCTGGGACCGCTGTGCAAAGGGCGCCTGCGCCTCGTCCCAGGGCACGGCAACCGTTTGCGGCGCGGTCTGCTGCAACGATGAGGTAAACAGGTGGAGACCCTTGCCCGCAGCCGTCGCATGCAGCAGCAAGCACGCGATCGGTTTTGACTGGTTGGCCAGCGCGGCACGTGCATCGTTGGACACCGTCACATCCGCTTCGCGCGTCACCACCACATTGAAGTCCCGCGCGTTCAGCAGGGCACGCAGATGATTGGCCAGGTCCAGCGTGACCTGCTTTTCCGGGGTATGGTCATCGATGCGCGCACCATCCTCCGTCCCGCCACGCGCCGGATCCAGCAGGATGGTCAATCGCTGTGCCGGCGCCGAACAGCAGCATAGACCGACGACGATGGGGAAAATGGTTCTCACAGGTTAGGCCGTCGTCGATTGTAGCGGGTCACTGGCCCGATCGGAACTCTGCCGCTCGCACAAGTCGGTCTTTGTCGCTTGCTTTGTCCGCATTCCGTCCCGCGGCCAGCCTTGACTCCTTGCAACCCCTGCCATTCCAAACGAACCACGCGCGGTTCAAAATGGGTTCGCGGCCCGATGCCCTCTGCTCCCGCCCGCTCAACAGGTCCCGGGTCATCCCGCTCCATCCAGCGCGTAGAACGCCAGCCCGCTCAGCAGCTTTGGATAAAAGTCCGTCGACTTCTGGGGCATCACGTCCCCTGCCAGCGAAATCTGTTTCATTTGCTCCAGGGTTACCGGCTTTACCAGGAAGGCCACGTCTGCGTCACCGCGTGCCACCTGCGCGACTGCATCTGGTGCACTGCGCAGGTAGCGCAGATTCTGCTGTTCTGAAATGTTCTCCGCCGTCAGGCCCAGTAATTGTTCCAGCACCAGTGAGTGCAACTGCACCACGTCGAGCGAGCGCTGTCGTGCGGTCACCTGCTGCAGCGCTGCCGCAACAGCTTCAGGCTTTGCCGTCAGCAACGTGTTGCCCTCCCGCGTCGCTGCGATGAACGCAACACCCGGCGCGGCATGCAGCGGCGCCAACAACTCGCCCGCATCCTCAATCTTTTCTGCGTCACTCTCTGCCGTTTTAGCCGTCGCGCTCAGGGGCTGCACGTCGAAGTAAGCCGCAGCCTTGCCCAGAAACGTACCGCTCGAAAAGTTCTGCAAGCCAAATACCAGGCGATGCGTGGGAAGAATCGTGATCCCCGGCGCATCCATGTTGACCAGCGTCATCATCATCGCGGCTTCCGGAAACTCCGGCGCAGGCAGCAGGGAAGCCGAGCGTTCGTCCGCGGCTTCGCTTGGGCTCTCGTCCGGCTTGCCGAAATTCGCCTCGGTATGTGCTGTTGCCACATCGCGTGTGCTGTCTGGCAGCCCCAGCTCCGCGGCGCGTTCACGCGCATACGTCGTGCTTGTCTCGTAGCGGTGGTGGCCGTCTGCGATGATCAGTTTCTTGTCCTGCAGGCTGGTCACAATCAGGTTCAGCGTCACCGGATCGGTGACCTTCCACAGCATGTGCACCACACCATATTCGTCTGTAACCGTCTCGTCGGGCAGATTAGCGGGTACGCCACTCTTGTTGCCGAACACCAGCTCTTCCACCGTAAAGGCAGGATCGCTGTACAGCATGTAGACCTGCTCGCAGTACGTCCGGGTCGCCTTAAACAGGCTCAGCCGGTCGCTCTTCGGCTTGCTCAGCGTCTGCTCGTGCCGGTATACCACCTTCTCCGCGTAGTCATAGAGGTGACCCAGGCAAATGAGCCCGCGCCGCTCCCGCACCTCGGTCGATCCCGGCACGGTATACCGCTGCGCATAGCCATACAGTGCCGGCTCGCGCTCTTCCACCAGGACTGCTTCTTTGCGCCAGTCCTGCAGTGTCTTTGCAGCGCGCGTATACACGTTGTTGCCGGGGCTGTCCGGCTCGCGCCTGCCCAAAATGACACGGATCAGGTTGAAGGGACTGCGCTCGTAATAGGCCTGCTGCATGGCCGGCGAGATCTTGTCATAGGGCTGCGTCACCACATCTTCCAGGGCAACCTTACCGGTGTTGTAACGGAGGGCGCGAAACGGATAAATACGCATACGGTGCGGCACATTCCTTGCGACAGAGATGACGCTGCAGGCGGACTGCCCACCCGCAACTAAGCTCAGTGTACGGCGCACCTCGGAATTGCATGTGTCGTCCTTTCCGTTTGGCGCATCCAAGACACCATTGTTGACACCATCGTTCAAGCTCCACTGCAACCGCAGCTAACCCACCGTCCCACGATCTGTCTGCCTGGGCAGCCGCTGGGAAGCCGAACGGAGTCCGCATGGCAGAGCAGCACTGGAAGCCCAGGGTCAACCCGTGGCTGATCGCCGGCTCGGTTGCGCTCGCCGCATTCATGGAGGTGCTGGACACCTCCATCGCCAACGTGGCCCTGCCGCACATCTCCGGTTCGCTTGCCGCCAGTACTGACCAGGGAACCTGGGTGCTCACCAGCTATCTGGTAGCCAACGCCATCGTTCTGCCGCTTGGGGGCTGGGCCTCCAGCGTCATCGGACGCAAGAACTTCTTCATGTCCTGCATCATTCTTTTTACCATTTCAAGCTTTCTGTGCGGCATTGCACCGTCGCTCCCCGTTCTGCTGCTGTGCCGCGTCTTGCAGGGTGCGGGTGGTGGTGGCCTGCAGCCCATGGCACAGGCCATCATGGCCGACAGCTTTGAAGAAAAACAGCGCGGACTCGCCTTCAGCCTGTACGCCCTTGTTGCCGTCCTTGCGCCGTCCATCGGGCCCACCCTCGGCGGCTGGATCACGGATAACTACTCCTGGCGCTGGATTTTCTACATCAACATCCCCGTTGGCCTGCTGGCGCTTCTGCTGGTTTCCCGGCTGGTCGAAGATCCACCCTGGGCCAAGCACGACGTGAAAAACATCTTCAAGGTCGATTACATTGGCCTTGGTTTTCTCACCCTCGCCATGGCTGGTCTGCAAATTGCGCTGGATAAGGGCGAAGAGGATAACTGGTTCGCCTCGCACTTTATCGTCACCTTTGCCAGCATGTTCGTCCTTGGCATGATCGGCCTGATCGTTTGGGAGCTCAAAGGCGCAAAAGCACCGCTGATGAATCTCCGCCTGTTTAAGTTTCGCAACTTCGCCATCTGCTGCTTTCTCATGCTCCTTGTCGGCGGTATCCTCAACGCCGGCACCGTGCTTCAGCCGCAGTTTTTACAGCAGATTGTTGGCTACACTGCCACCAAGTCCGGACAGGCTCTTACCTGGGGAGGCGTCGCGCTGGTGCTGATCATGCCCCTCGCGGGCTTTCTGGTGACCAAATTACCCGCGCGCAATCTCATCGCACTCGGCTTCTTTCTCTTTACCGGCGCGTACTGGTACGTCTCCGATCACCTCACGCTCGACATCAGCTTCGGTTATGCCAGCATCCTGCGCGTCCTTCAGGTGCTTCCCATCCCGTTCTGCTTTATTGCGCTCACCAATGCCGCCTATGTCGGGTTGCCGCGTGAAGCCTCGAACCAGGTCTCGGGCCTGATTAACTTTGCGCGGAATATCGGTGGCTCCATCCTGATCTCGATTTCGGGTGCGGAGGTAACAAACCGCTCGCTGTTCCACCAGGCCCGTCTGCAGAACTACATGAATTCGGGAAATCCGCAGTTTACGGCCCAGTTACAATCCCTGAGCGCCTTCCTGCAGGGCAATTCCACCGTTTACGGAGGCACCGGTAACCTGGCTGGCCAGGCTGCAATTTATCAGCAGCTCAACCAGCAGGCAGCCACGCAGGGCTATGTCGATGTCTACCGTCTGCTTGCCTGGCTTACGGGCCTGACCTTTTTTCTGGCGTTCCTGCTCGCCAATCCCAAACCTGGCGAAAAAGCCCCGGAAGGTGCGGCACACTAGGCTTCTCTTCAACGGATGAACGACAGGACCGTGTATGGTGCCTGCCCGCACGATGGTTCTTAGGACTTAGCTTAAGGCTGGAGGCTGGATTTGGAGAGCGGGCGCCCGCACGAAGCAGGACCTTGGCTCTGATTCCCATATCGAACCGTTACCTTCAGCACACCGCACTTTTCTCTGCCCTAAGTAGTCCGGTAGAATCTGCTTCCCAGCACCGACAGCACGCATTGGTTACGTTCTGTCTGCGCGGCCCGTCTTACCCGCGATGGCAGCCGCCGCCACATCAGACCGCGTGCGTTCCGAGACTGGAACAGGACAGGGCATCACTATGGCTCACCGCACTGTATTTGTTCGCCTTCGCTGCACCACCCGCCAGGGGGTGCTTGCCTGCTTCGTGCTGTTCCTGTTCTGCGCGGTTTATCTTCGCGCCCAGGAAAACCCGCTCGACAACGCAAAGACCCCCACTAAGGCCGAGCCGTCCAAACCAAAAGGCGAAGTTCTCCAGGGTGCTGACGTCACCGCGAAGGGTGCTGCCCATCCCACAGCAACCCTGCGCGTGGACGCCAGTCTTGTCCTGGTTCCCATGACGGTGACCGATGTCCAGAACCGCCTTGTCACTGGCCTGGAAAAAGAAAACTTTTACGTCTACGAAAATAACCAGCCGCAAACCATACGCAGCTTTTCTACGGACGATGCGCCCGTAACGATCGGCATTATCTTTGACCTGTCCGGCAGCATGACCAGTAAGTTTCCGCGCGCGCGCAAAGCCCTTAGTGAGTTCATGCGCACCAGCAATCCCCAGGACGAATTCTTCGTCATTGCCTTTAACGACCGGCCCGCCGTTGTGGTCGATTACACCTCGAACGTCGATGACATCGATGCCCGGATGGTAATGCTGAAGCCGACCGCTCGTACCGCGCTCATCGATGCAACGTATCTCGGCATCAACAAGCTCAAAAATGCCAAGTACGAACGCAAGGCCCTGCTGATTATCTCCGATGGTGGTGACAACCGTAGCCGCTACAGTGAAGGCGAGCTTCGCAAAGCGGTGCGCGAGAGTGATGTGCAGATCTACTCCATCGGCATCTTCGACCAGTACGCACCAACGGTCGAAGAGAAGGAAGGACCGGCTCTGCTCACCGACATCTGCGACATGACGGGCGGTCGTCTCTTCCGTGTACTCGATGTTGGCGAGCTAGGAGACATTGCCAGTCGCATTTCCGCCGAGCTTCGCAATGAGTACGTCGTGGGCTACAAGCCTACTGATGTGAAGAAAGACGGCAATTACCGCAAGCTCAAGGTAAAGCTCAACCCCCCACAAGGGCTGCCCCAACTGATTGTCCATAATCGCCAGGGCTACTACGCCCCCTCGGAATGACGCATGCTGCGGAGCAGGCCAAGTGTTCCGGTGCTTGTCGAGGTTCATCGCCAGGACGTCGGCTCAAACGATTCCTGGTTGACATGGCCGCGTTCATCAACCTCATAGGTTGAGGGCCATACCTCGGAGTGCACCGGAGTGTGTCCCGTGCAATTAATCAACTGCTTAAGGCTGCGCTTCCTCCTCACAACGATGCCGTTGGTCCATTGCTCCAGGACCGCTCCCATCAGCCATAACCCATGGTGCACAATAGAAATGGGATGATGAACCAACGATTCAGCGCGGCCTCCCTCATGCTCCTGGCAGCTTTGCTGGTGCCGTTCGCCGCAGGGACGCAGAATAGCCGGGCTCCGCAGCAAGTGGCCCCGCTTTCCGTCGATCGCGACCCTGTTCCGTCTCCCGATGGCGATACGCTCCCACCCGCATCCGCAACTGCAGCTCCGCTCTCACAATCTGAAGTCGAGCGGCAGAAGAGCGGCTATGTTCTGCGCACCTCTGTAGGCGAGGTGCGGTTGAATGCCGCTGTCCTGGACAATAACGGCCGTGCCATTCAGGACCTGAATCGTGACGCTTTCCACGTGTACGAAGACGGCGTGCCGCAGACCATCAGTTCGTTTCGGCATGAGGACCTGCCTGTCTCACTCGGTATCCTGATCGATTCCTCCGGCTCCATGTACGACAAACGCGCCGCCGTCAGCAAGGCCTCGCTTGACTTCGTCCGCCTGTCCAATCCAAAGGACGAAGCGTTTCTCGTGGATTTCTCGTGGGAGCCTTACATTGATCAGGACTTTACCTCTGACATTCACAAACTTGAGGCGGGCTTGAACTACGTCAAGGCGAGCGGTGGCACGGCCATTTACGATGCTGTGGTTGCCAGTGCCGACTACCTGGCCCGCAACGCCAAGCAGCCCAAGCAGGTGTTGCTTGTCATTACCGATGGAGACGACAACGCCAGCAGCTCCTCGCTTGAAGACACCATCAAGCGCATTCAGGAGCTTGATGGCCCCACCGTCTATTGCGTCGGCCTGCTTTTCGGTCCTGACGAAGACAAGCGTGAATCCCGCCATGCCAAGCGCGTCCTTCAGTCACTCGCGGAGCAGACGGGTGGCATTGCCTACTTCCCGCGGCGTCTGGAAGAGGTCGACAGCATTGCCGCCCAGGTTGCCGCCGACATTCGCCAGCAGTACACCATCAGCTATCAGCCCACGAAACCCGCCCGCCTTGGCGGCTATCGCCAGGTTCATGTGGACGCCAAGCAAAATGGCTTTGGGCGTCTGACCGTTCGAACCCGCAGTGGATACTTTCCCAAGGTCAGCGCCGGGGATGCAGCCGCGGGCGCCCAGTAGGAAGGCCTTCGTTGTGTCTCAGCAGAACGGACTATAGCTGCGCAAAAGGTCCGGCACCGCAAGTGATTCGGTCAAGGCTGCACATTCTTAGATCTAAGTACGCAAACTGCCACTACAGCCCTCGAGGCCTTCCTGCTGTCCAGCCGACAATCCACGCTATTGCACACCATCGTCGGCAAGCCTTCGGCTTCATGCCTGTCACCAGGTCGAGGCTTTCGTCGTTGAACTGGGATTGGCGTCGTGGTCAGCCTGCACTCTTGACTCGAGCCAACACATAGCCCAAGTCTGACGTGCGCGGTCAAAAGCGGCAGATCTCAAACGCCGTCCACGCGACCATCCGAACGCACCTTACTTCATGGTCTGGTCCAGGTTCAAGGCTCCAATCGCCTGCGCCACTACCTCCTGCGCCGCTGCTCGCTGCGTCTGCAACCCGGCAAGGTCGCCCTTCAAAACATTGACTCGGTCCTCCTGCGTGTTCAGTTCGCCCGTGTACCGTCGCGTCAGGTCCCGCTCTTCCACTGTCCCTTTCAGCGCCTTCAGGTTCTCCCGCAGCCGGTTCTGGTCCTGCGCAATGGTACTCAGCTCGTCGTTGCGCTCCGTGATTTGCCGGTCTATGTGCGCCAGCTGCCGCTTGGCGGCAAAGACCGGCTCCAGTGCTGTGAGTACTGCCGTCGCATCGCCGTTCTGGCGAAGGATCGCGGCCATCTGCTGCTCGTCAATGTTTGCCAGCGCGTATGCGGTCGTCAGCGTGTGCCGCTCGCCAAGGTGTAGCCGTACCGTCTCCCCTGGCTTAGTGACTACCCGAAAGCGATAGGCCAAAGGTGTCGACTCCTCCGGCTTGGCATCGCTGTCCAACTCCCATCCCTGCCGCCGCGGTTGCTCAACTACCACCGTGCGGGACTCATTTGCCGCGTTATGCACCACGTACTCCACGTCCGCAACCTCGGCCGTCTTCTCCCGCAGAACGCCCTTGGCGACCGTCACCTGCTGCAGCCGTCGGGTGTCGTTCGGGTGGTCGACCGAAACCCGCACCGCTGAATCCGCGGCGTAGCTCAACAACCGGCGCTCTCCCGGATGGATCGGATCCAGCAGTCCCTGCCCGCTGAAGTTGCCACCCTGCACGATGGAGAAGCTGCCCCGGTCCAGCGTCAACCCGCTCGTGTTCTTCACCCATAGGGCACGCAGCGGCTGCGCCCCGTTCGGCGACCACAGCGTCACCGGGTCCACCTCCACCTTCGCCTGCAAGATCGGCACCAGCGCCGACTGGTTCTTCTTGATCGTCACCGGCTCGTTCAACTTGTACTCGAAATAGTCGTCAAAGCTCGCCGTCGACGTGTTCGGCGCGATGGACGCCGATGCCGAATCCTCATAGCTAATCGGCGCCGCCGCCTTGTTCTTCCCGGCGGTATAAGACCCGCCCCCAATCCCGTGACCGACCCCTGTCGCAACGCCGGCCGTGCGTCGCTGAACCTGCACGGGTGCGGAATTCAACCCAAGTCCACCCATAATCCCAACTGCCGGCGGTGCCGTGACCGCACCCGCGACGCCGGTCGACACCGGCTGCGGCATCGATAACTCGTCCGAGACTACCGCAGACTTTGCTTCCTCCACCCCGCTCTCATGCGTCTGGGGCGACAACTGCGCCTCCTGCGGCAGCCCAATCTCCGGCCGCCGCGCGTAGTACGGCTGCGAAATGGGTTGCAGAAAACTCTGCGGCGCTCCGCTCACCAACGACAGCTCCACGTTGTCCCAATCCGTCCCAACCGTGTTGTCGATCACGGCCCATCCCTGCAGCGTCGCGACCCTCGGCGCTGTCCCTGTGCCTGCTGCGTCAAGCAGGATCCGGTAGGTACATTTCCACACCGGCACCTCGCTGATGTACGACACCCGCAGTTCCCGCGTGCCGCTTCCGTGGTCCAGCAGGGTCAGGTGGCGCAACCCGTCTACCCGGTTTGCCGCCAGTGTTTCCAGGTAACGATCCACATCGCCGCGCAACCCGCTATCCAGCATGCGCACGCGCGTTGCCCCGGTCAACTCAACCGTGCGCACGTCACCACCATCGCTTACCACGGTCAGCAGGTGCTTTTCGATCTGCGGCGGTGTTGCTGCATCAATGGTCGGATCCCGCGGCTCCGACCGCAGCTCCACATTCAGAATGCGCCCGGTAAACGGTGTCCCTGCGCCCGTCACCTCCACCCGTGCCCCACGCAGCGCGCCCAGCAGATCCGTTGACGTGGCATCTGCGCCCAGCCCCAGCGGCAGGCTTTTGAGTTGCTGCTCCAGCGGTGTCGTGCTGTTGTAGCCCGCGCCGCTGATGTGCCCGCCACCCAGATCCACCGCCGTCAACGACTGCAGCACATCGTTCAGCTGTGCCGTCGTAAAGTCGATGCGCACCGTGTCGTTTCCATGCACTGCGCCCTGGTGCTCAAAGAAGCCGACACCATTTTTGTACAACGATACCCGCCGGATCGGCAGCGCTCCACGCCCGGGGGTGCTGTTAGAAACCGCTGCAGTATGCAACGGAACCTTTGACCGCGCACCCTGTGCAGCTACCGGCAATGGCAGGATGAACGGGAGGACGGCAAGACCGCGCAGGCTGGAACGCATTGGCAATACCTCAGGGTGTGATAGACGCCCCAACCCCGGCAAATGTTCCTGCAGCGCGGACGGTACGTTCCCTCATCGCACGACACATGTGGCCGCATGCACCAGAAGCCCATTTCTCCATGCTCCGGTACCCCTCCGTTCCTGCAGAAACCGGCTCCTGAAAAGCACACCGGGCTCGATGCTGCAGCACTCATGCGCCGAGTGCCCGTCGACTCTTGAGCTGTTCGAGCAAGGCATTCACTTGCTCCTCCCGTTCCATTTCCGCAAGACTTTCGTTGACGTCAGGCACGTTGAGAACGTCATGCGCGTGGTTCGTTGCTGCTTGTTCCAGCACAAGCGCTTCATAACGATCAATGGCGCCCTGCGACAGCGGCACCGTAGCCCTTTGCGCTTTGCCCATGACCTTTGCCCGTCGGTTCATTGCACGAAGGGCCTCACACCGCGTCCTGGTCTCCGCCAGCTTCTGCTGCAACTTGAAGTAGTTGGTGCGCAGGGTTTCCGCCTGCGCGCGCTGATCCTCCAGCTGCTGCGTGAACGCCTCCATGGAACGGGTCTCCGTCAGCGATCGGGCAAGTGCCTGCTTCGCCAGGTCGTCGCGCTCACGTGAGACGGCGAGCGTAGCCTTCCTGCTCCACTCCTGTGCTTCGTGCTGATGCCCTTCTTTTTTTTTCTCCAGCAGGTGTTGATCGGCGATCGCGATGGCGACCTGCGTTTTCACCTGCAGCAGCTGGTTTTCCATATCGAGGACAAGCTGTTTCAGCATCTTGTCAGGGTCTTCCGCGCGGTCGATCAGGTCATTCAGATTTGCGCGTAGAAGGGTTGTCACTCGTTCCAGAAGTGCCATGTTGTCTCCATTGCTGCCGGGTACCCCGACGGTAAAGGCTGCTTCCTGGGCGGAGAAAGCAGCCGGCTGGATTCTTAACGAGAGGCTTCGCCGTCGTTCTTGCGCGTCGCCATACTCTTTACGTTGGACATCAGATCCGACATCTTCATACCGCTCAGCGCTTCGAACAGGGCAGGAACCTGTGCGGCAATCTGGGTCATCTCCCCTGTCAGCTTGTGGGCGCCAAGACCTCCCTCACTCCCCGTCGAGACAATGGTGATCTTGTCGACCTTGCTCAACGGCTCGCTCATGGCCCGCACCACTTCAGCCATGTTGGTGATGAGCTTGTCGACAACTGCGGCCTGCGACCACTCCTGGTATGCCTCGGCCTTCACGTTCATCGCTTTGGCTTCGGCCTCACCCTTTTGGAAGATGATGGCTGCCTCAGCCTCGCCCTGCACGCGAATCGCAGATGCACGGCCTTCCGCCTCTGCAATGAGCCGGGCCCGCTCCGCACCTGCCATATTTTCAATGCGCTGTTTGTCGATCTCAGAGCGCTTCAGGACGGTTGCGATTAACTCCTTTTCATTGCGCATGATCTCGGCTTCCTGCACCTTGACCTGGCCCTCTTTTTCAATCTGCTGCACCCGCACATGCTCGGCAATGACCTTCTGCTGCATGACGTTGGTCTGCAACTCATAAGCTTTGTCGGCCTGCGCCTCCTGCCGTCGCGACTGTTCCGTGAACTGCGCTTTCTGGATGTCAAGGTCGCGCTGTGCTTCCGCCTGTTTGGCGAGTGAAGCTGTTTCTGCGATGACCCGGTCCTGGTCGGAGGCAGCTTTCGCCACGGCAGCTTCACGCAGGGCGTTGGCTCGACGGATTGCCGTATCCCGCTCGGCTTCGGCTGCCGCAATCTCGGCATCCCGCTTGATGCGCGCAACATCGGGCCGGCCCATGTTGGTGATGTACTCATTCTTGTCGCGCACCTCGCGAATGGTGAAGCTGACAACTTCAAGGCCCATCTTGCTCATGTCGCCCGCACACGTGGACCGCATGCGCTCTGCGACCATCTCCGGTTCTTTCACAATCTGTTCCACCGTGAGCTGGCCGATGATGCCCCGCAGGTGGCCCTCCATCACAAGTCGAATCAGGCCTTCACGCTGGTCTGGCGATTTGGTCAGGAACTGCTCAGCCGCGGTCAGAATCGATTCCTGATCGGAGCGCACCTTGATCTGGGCGACAGCTTCCACCGTTACCGCAACGCCCTGGCGGGTGTACAGGTCCTGTTGCGGCGCGACGTCGAAGCTCATCAGTTCCAGCGAGAGTTCGCGCGCGTGCTCAATCACAGGAAAGATGACCGTGCCATGGCCTTTGATGACGCGGGGTCCTCGAAAGCCGAAGACGATGAGTGCTTCATTCGGACCGGCCTTGCGGAACATGCGGGCAAGTACGGACAACAGAACAACGGTCACCAGCACAACGAGACCGATCACGATTACTGCGGGGTTTGGCATAATGCCTTCTTTCGAGGAACGACATGGGTTATTGCGTGTTGCTCTTCGTCCACTGTCGCGGGTGGAAGTCCGCTACAGCTCGAATTCATTCCAGGGCCGCACATAGGCGATGCCCTCGTCGTAACGCAGAACGATCACTTCTGCATCGCGCTCAATGCTTGCCCCATCGGCAGACCGCGCCGGCGAAGACCGGCGAACGCCCATTTGGGAGTACAGAATCTCTCCCGTACGTCCGTTCCCAAGCGGGCCGGAAACACGTCCGACAACGCCTGTCATGGCCGTTTCTTCCGCGGTCAGCGCACGCTCATGAGGCAGAAGAACCTTCGACAGGAACCAGAAGATCAGGCTTGCCCCAACAGCACCACTCAACGTGGCGACCAGGAGTGTGACCCAGGCAAACATGCCTGGATGGCGTTGGAGCAGGTAGCCGGCACCGCCAAACCAGCAGAGAAACGCCGTCAGCGTGAAGCCATTCACTGCCGGTGTGCTTCCGGGGTGCTGGTGGCTGACGCTCGTCTGCGTGCCAGGCAGATGGAGGCCTCCATGGCCGTGCAGGTGAACTGGCCCGTGTCCACCACCAGTGAGCGCCGACAGAAAACACAACGCAAGACCGACGCAGAAACAGCAAAGGTAGAACAGACTCCAGGTCATTTCCGCCTCCGGGGCGTCCTGACGGCGACGGTAGCAACGTCATGCTGCAAAGGAGCGACTTCTACCGGGGTGACGCTTGCCGATGGGCGCAGAATCGCAAGGAGCCTTTCCACCAGCACCGGTGTTTCCAGAACGGACTGCAACAGCAGAAGGCAGCGACGCGAATCGTCATGGTGTGCAATGGCCCGAAGCGCCTGGCACAGCTCCGGATCGCGATCGAAGCGATCCGACCCTGCGATCAGCCACAGGTCAAGACTGTCTTCCTGTGTTCGCAGGTCGGATAACAGTTCTGCGTTGTAACCCTCGGGATCCTCAACCAGGTAGCCGGGATGCACCTTGAAGAACTTCGCCAACAGCAAGCGGGTTGTGTTTGTCAGGTGTGGCCGCTTGCCGGATTCAATCTGTGAGAGGTAGCTCTGACTGATGGTTGCGCCCATCTCCGCAGCGATGGCCTTCATCAGCTCCTGCTGTGTCATGGCCCGGTGCATGCCGCGGAGACTGCCTTCCACCTCGCGCAGATACCTCAACTTGTCACACAGCTTCATGGCCGTATCACCAATTGCAATGATTATATCGCAGATTGTGATTATCCCGTCAAGCCTGGAATCTTCGGGATCTGCAAACTCTGGCCCTCCACGGTTAAGAATTGCCTGCTACACAATGGATGAGGTTAGGTCCGAGCAGCAGGCTCTGACGACGGGGGCATCGAAGGTTGATTTCGGTGTCCGATGCCCCATCATACGGACCCTCAGCAGGGTAGGGAGCTGTTCCATCAAGGCTGTCGGCAGGATGGCCCGGCCACAACCTGGGCGCCTCTGCCCGAAGACCCCTGGCGCGGGATACCATCATCGTGTGCCCATGCAGCTCCTTCTCGACACGTGTGGTACCACCGGGTATGTTGCGGTCGTGGAAACCGACTCGCCGGGGGTACCGGTCGAGGTGCGCACGATCCCTGGCCGCGAAACGCAGGAGACGCTGATGGCGGCAATCGCTGCCTGCCTGTCCAGCACGGCACAACCCTTGGTGGCAATTGCCGTCGTAACCGGTCCCGGTTCCTTCACCGGGGTTCGCATTGGGCTGGCCGCGGCGAAAGGCCTGGCTGAAGCTCGCAACGTCCCCCTTCTCGCAATGTCGCGTCTCGCCGTTCTTGCGCAGGCCGTCCGTGCCCGTACCGCCGCGCCCCGCGTCGCTACGGTGCTTGATGCCGGCCGCTCCGACCTGTACCTGGGCATCTACGACCTGCTTCCAGGGGAATCTCCTCGCCCCATCATGGAGGCCATGCTTCCGCGCGACGCCGCCCTCGCCACCGCTGCACTGCTGCCCCTTGTTGTCCACGATCTCGCACTGGTTGCTCTTCAGCCCGTTACGATTTTTGTTGCCGACGCCGAACTTCATGCCGCCGGCGCGAGCCTTGCCGCTCTCGCCTTCCGTGACGGTACCTTCGCTGACACCGCCTTGCTGGATGCCAATTACCTGCGCGTCCCTGATGCCGAAGCCGCTTTGCGTGCCCGTCTGGCAAACCTCCCTGCATGACATCGCGGCCAGCCCCGCAGGATGATCCAGCCCCGCAGGATCCAGCCCCGCAGGATGATCGAGCCTCGCAGGACGATCGAGCCCCACAGCATGCTCCGTCTCTGCGCCTCGCGGCGATCGCCGATGCGGGCGCGCTCGCCCTGCTCTCCACGCAAACTCCCGGCGCTCCGCAATGGCCGCTTCAAACCTTTCGCGACCTCCCGTCGCAGCCCAACCGCTACACCCTTGTGCTCGTAATACAGGGCCGGATTGTCGGGTATGCGGTCGGCGCCCTGCTGCCGCCTGCGCCCTTCGAGGCAGAGCTCGAAGCAATCGTTATCCACCCGGAGATGCAGCGCCGCGGCTACGGCCGGACCTTGTTGCAGGCGGTGCAGAACTGGTGCCGTCATCGCCAGGCCACGACGCTCCGTCTCGAGGTGCGCGCTTCCAATCTTGCTGCGGCACAGCTCTACATGGCTGCGGGCTTCTTCACCGCTGGCCGCCGTCCCGGCTACTACCGCGCACCCCCGGAGGACGCCGTGTTGATGCAGTGGAGTCCCGGACTCTCAACTTCCGCAGGCGCTTTAGACGCGTAGCAACTTCCGGTATCATGGACATTGCTTATGGTTCGTGATGGGTACTACTACGCCGCCGGTTTCCTTGTCGTGGCCTTCCTTCTCTGGAAGCTGACGGGTCTGGTCGCCCTTGCCGCGATTCCGGTCCTTCTTGCCGCATTCTTTCTGTGGTTTTTTCGCGATCCTCCCCGCCGCATCCCCGCCGGTGAAGGCGAGCTCGTTTCCCCCGCCGATGGCAAGGTTACCGAAGCCGATTGGATCGAAACTCCGCAGGGCAGCCGTCTTCGCCTGAGTATCTTCCTGAGCGTCTTCAACGTGCATGTGAATCGCTCACCAGTCAGCGGCATGGTGAAACAGGTGAATTACAAGCGCGGCCTTTTTCTGAATGCCATGCGCGCCGATTCCAATGTTCTGAATGAGCAGAACGTCGTCGTGATTGAGGACGGCGACTACACCGTTCAGGTCAAGCAGATTGCCGGCCTGCTTGCCCGCCGCATTGTGTGCTGGGCCAAACCCGGCGACACGCTGCGCAAGGGGCAGCGCATCGGTCTGATCAAGTTCGGCTCGCGCGTCGATGTTCTTCTGCCGCCGCATGCCAACCTTCGGGTCAAAAAGGGCGACACCGTTAAGGGTGGTGCAACCGTCATCGCTTTCGTTCCCAAGGTGATGCCTGCTGACATTGGCGTTTCGTCGTCTGGAACTTCGGATCGTGTTTATCCCACGACTCCGGTGTCTCCTGCCGGCCGCGGTACACCGGCAACGGTGTCCGGTGTCTGACACGACATTCGGCGATCGACCCGCGAAACGCAGGCCCCGCCGCGGCATGTTTATACTGCCGTCGCTCTTTACGGCGGGCAACATCGCCGCCGGGTTTTACGCCATTACGCAAAGCCTGCAGGGTTCCACAAATGGTGCGGAGCACTTCAATCGCGCCTCGATTGCCATTCTGCTCGCAATTCCATTCGACGCGCTCGATGGCCGCATTGCGCGCATGACCAACACCGAGAGTGACTTCGGGCGCGAGCTCGATTCGCTCGCCGACGTGGTTACGTTCGGCGTTGCACCCAGCATCCTTGCCTACACGTGGGGCACGCGCATGCTGCCCGCTGTCGGCAACCTGCAGTGGCGCCTGAACGCCATGGATCTTGGTGTCTTCATCGCCTTTCTCTTTCTGATCTGCGGCGCCTGCCGGCTGGCCCGGTTCAACGTCACGGTTAACCCCATCCCCAGTAATCCGGGTCGGCCCAACCGGCGCTATTTTGTCGGGATGCCGATTCCGGCTGCGGCCGGCGTAGTCGCTTCCGTCGTTCACTGCTTTGACGGCTCGCCGATCGACACAACCTGGATCGCCTTTCTTTGGCTCGGCCTCATTCTTTTCATCAGCTTTCTCATGGTCAGCCGTTGGCGCTTCTGGTCTGGCAAAGAGATCACCCTCGGCCAGCAGCACACCATGCGCATGTTTGTCGTGCTCATGGTCATTGGCGTTTTGCTCGCTCGATTTTCGCAGGTCGTGCTCATTGTGGTTGCGCTCAGCTACACCGTCAGCGGCCTGCTTGCCCGCATCGTCTACGCTGCCCAGCGCCAACGCGCCCGTCGTGAACAGGCGTCTCTGCAGACCATCACCGCCGTCTCCGACCCAAACTCCTGACCTGGCTCATTCACGACCATTCCCACCGGTTTAGACCACAGCACCCTGCGCGCAGGGGTGCGTAACCCGACGCATTTGCGTCACCTGGTATGTAGCCTTCACACCGGCTTTGCGAACCTGGGCGCGACGTCCACCCTTCCTCGCTGCATCCAATGCGCATGAGTAAGCAGAAATACCGTATCGCTGTCGTCGGCGCCTCCTCCCTGCTGGGCAAGGAAATTGCAGAAGAACTTTCGACCTCACCCCACACGGTGGTCCTGATGGACGGCGACCAGGACGCCGCAAAACTTGACCAGGTGGGTGATGAACCGGCCGTCATTCTCGCGGTGGAACCGGCCAGCTTCGACAGCATCGACGTTGCCATTTTTGCCACGGCGCGCGATGCCGAAAAATACCTTTCAACCGCACGCACTCTGGGCGCGGCCGTTGTGGACGCCAGTGGCACCCTGGATGCAAAAGCCCCGGTTCGCTCCCAGGCGGTTGCGGAAGCCTCGCTCAATCTCGAAACCGATGCCGTAAACGCCGCTCACCCCGTTGCCACCATGCTCGCCGCCGTGCTGCAGGCCATTCGTCGCCAGGCTGCGGTCCGCAACGCATACGCAACGGTGTTGCAGCCGGCAAGCGAGAATGGCGCTCCCGCGCTGGATGAAATGCATCAGCAAACGGTGAACCTGCTGTCCTTCCAGGCCCTTCCTACCGCGGTGTTTGATGTGCAGGCCGCCTTCAACCTGCAGCGCCGCTTTGGCGATGAATCCACAGCAAGCCTCGGTGGCACTGCCGATCGCGTTCGCACGCAACTCGCCGCGCTGCTTGGCCAGGGCGCCGTTGTGCCGGTGCTGCAATTCGTGCAGGCGCCTGTCTTTCACGGCTTCGCCATCAGCCTCTTCGTCGAGCTGGAGCAGGCAGTGGACACCGACGCTCTCGAACAGGCCCTCGACACGGACCTTATGGAGTTGGTGAACGAGGATGATGCGCCCGCCAGCAACAGCAGCGTCGCCGGCGAACAGCGCATGCAGGTGGAGGTGCGTCCTGTGCCGAACGCCGCACGCCGAAGCAGCACTTTTACATTGTGGCTGGTCGCCGACAACCTGAAACTCACGGCACAAACGGTCGTTGCCAGCGCCACGGAACTTACCCGCATGCGGCCCCTCGGAAAAGTGCAATGATCCGAGAGGAGCCGATGATCGTCTGGGCTGGATTACTTCTTCGGAAACGCGTACTTTTTCACGTCTAGCTTCGAGGCGTTGTACCGGGTGTGCGAATACGTGACCGTCCGCTTGTCGCCCTCGGGTGTTGTCGACTCCTGCTTCAGGCTGATGCCGCGCACGGGGTCAACCCAGATCACCACGTGCGCAAACATCTGGCGCACGGACGGGTCCTTCGCGACAAGGTCCAACTTTTCCACCGCAACGGCCACACCGTTGTCCTGCAGGTTTTCCGTGCCCAGTCGCTTAATGTCCCACGCCCGCTCCAACTCCTTCCCGCCGCCGCCGAAACCCAGCGTCAGAAAGCTCTCAGACCGTGCTTTGTCGTTGCCTGTCGTAAAGGTATTGAACTTCTTTTCGCTGGTCGGGTCGTAAATCGTGCCCGTGCCGTTTTCAAAGTGCACGATTTTGATCGACGGCTTCTGGATTAGCAGGCCCATTTCGGTACCATGCGCGCCACGCAAAAAGTACACCGAGCCATACTGCGTCGTCGTGTCCCGCACCACGCGCTCAAAAAAGTCGTCTTTCAGGTCGGCTTCCGTGTTCGTGAATTTTTCATGGGCCACATCCAGCTGCTGCAGCACCTTTTCCAACGCGGGATCCGTTGCCGCACGCGCAAGCGGAGAACACAGCACGGCCAAAAGAATGGGAAACACTACTTGACGCATCGTTAACTCCTCGCCGGCGAATCCGGCTTCATAAGGTTCAAGAAATGAGCTAGCGCCTCGCCCACACACGGTAACCGCTGATTTGCCCATTGCTGATTAGCGGCTCATAGCGCTGGACGCTGACGTCCCCCGCAATGGGCTCAATCAGATGCCGCAGCGCACGCCGCGTCTGCTTGTCGGCATCGCCGCCGGTCCGCATGCTGTTCCGCACGTCCTGCGCGCGCACCTGGTAAATCAGATCCCCAGACCCATCATTTTCCACCATGATCTGCGACGGCAGCTGGAACTTTGGCCGATCCTGGTAGTGGATAAAGCGTGGAGTGATGAAAATAAACAGCAGGATCAGGGTGACCATGATGTCGTAGTGCATCGATCCACGCTCGTACGTCCAGAAAAGATAACCCCGAAGTGTCTTCAGCATCAGCCATTGCTCCCGTTGCGCGCGCCGGACGTAATGGGCGCCTGCGGCCCAATGTAATCCAGGCCCCCCATGTACGGTACCAGCGCATCTGGAATGCGGATGGTTCCGTCGCTCTGCTGGTAGTTTTCCAGGATCGCCAGGTATGTGCGGCCAACGGCGAGCCCGGACCCATTCAGCGTGTGCACAAACTCCGGCTTTTTGGCACCCGCGGGGCGATACCGGATGTTGGCACGCCTGGCCTGGAAGCTTTCAAAATTTGAACAGGAACTGATCTCGCGATACAACCCCTGCCCCGGCAGCCAAACTTCCAGGTCATAGGTCTTTGCCGCGGCAAACCCCATGTCTCCGGTGCACAGCAGCATGCGGCGGTAGGGCAGGCCCAGCATCTGCAACACCTCCTCCGCATCCTCGGTCAGCTGCTCGTGTTCCGCCGGGCTCTTGTCTGGCGTCGTGAACTTGACCAGCTCCACCTTTTGAAACTGGTGCTGCCGGATCATGCCGCGAACGTCGCGCCCATAAGACCCCGCCTCTGACCGAAAACAAGGCGTGTACGCGCACAGGGAGATGGACAGCGCATCTTCGCTCAGGACTTCGTCGCGAAAAAGATTGGTGACCGGCACCTCCGCCGTTGGCACCAGCCAGTGATCGCTATCCTGCAACTCCCCCGGCACAAACGGTCCCTTGTCGTCGCAATGAAACAGGTCACCCGCGAATTTGGGCAGCTGGCCCGTGCCGAACAGTGACTTCGAATTCACCAGGGACGGCGGCAGCACCTCGGTATAGCCATGTTCGCGCGTGTGCAGATCCAGCATGAAGTTCGCCAGAGCGCGCTCCAGCCGCGCACCCGCGCCGTAGTGCACCACAAAGCGCGATCCGGAGATCTTTGCCGCGCGATCGAAATCCAGGATGTTCAACGCTTCCCCAAGTTCCCAATGCGGCTTTGGTGTGAAATCAAACACTGGCGGCGTGCCGTTTGTCTTCACAAGCACGTTGGCATGCTCGTCGGTACCGGCCGGAACATCGGCCATCGGCAGGTTGGGCAGAGCTTCCAGCATTGCCCGCAGCTCCGCGTCACCGATGGCGGCTTTCTGCTCCAGCAGTTCGGCATGCTGCCGCAGCGACTGCGCCTGCTCGGTCAGCTCGGTGGTGTCTTCACCAGAGCGCCTGCGTTTGCCAATCTCTTCCGACAACCGATTGCGCTGGGCTTTCAGGGTTTCGACTTCTGTAATGGCGTCGCGCCGGCGACGGTCGACGATGCTGAAGTCGCCGAGCAAGGCAATGGAATCGGCGTTGCGCGCGCGCAGGGCGGCTTCGACGGCGGGCAGGTTCGCCCGCACAAAGGCGAGGTCGAGCATGGCTCTATCGTACCTCGCATGGCTGCTCTGCGCAGCGGTGTTGTTGCCGTGCAGCGGTATGCTGCTGCAAGAGGGATTGGCAGGTGAGAGGCGTCGAGAACAAGCCGGACGGCAGGTGCGATCTGCAGGTGAACGTCGCGGGTGTGCCTCTGCGGAACCCAATTATCGCCGCCAGTGGCACCTTCGGTTACGGTGTAGAGTTTGCGGATATTCTTGGCCTCGACCGGATCGGCGCCTTTGTGACCAAGGGCCTGTCGCGCACCCCCATGGGCGGCAACAAGGCACCACGCATCATCGAAACAGCAAGCGGCATGATCAATGCGATCGGCCTGCAGAACGTGGGTGTGGAAGCGTTTGTGCGCGACAAGATGCCCGGCATCCGCAAGCTTCGTGGCGCCGTCTGCATCGCCAATGTCTTCGGGTTTACCGTGGCGGACTGCATCGCCGTCATCGAGCACTTGAACCAGGCGGAAGGCATCGCCATGTACGAACTGAACGCAAGCTGCCCCAACACCCAGCATGGCGGCATGGTGTTTGGTACGGATGCCGTCGCGCTGAACGAGTTGGTGGGCAGATGCCGCGCGGCAAGCACGCGACCACTCATGGTAAAGCTGTCCCCGAACGTCACCAGCATCGCGCAGATGGCCAGGACCGCAGAGAATGCAGGTGCGGATGCGGTCTCGCTGGTCAACACCTTTGTGTCTCTGGTGATTGATGTGGAGACGCGGCGCCCCCGCATCGCCAATGTCACTGGTGGGTTAAGCGGGCCGGCGATCAAGCCGATTGCCGTGCGCATGGTGTGGGAGGCGGCCCGCGCGGTACGCATCCCGGTCGTCGGCATGGGCGGCATTTTACGAGCAGAGGACGCCGTGGAATTTATGCTCGCGGGCGCAACGGCGGTCGAGGTCGGCACCGCAAGCTACGCCGATCCGCGCGCGGCTGAAAAGGTGGCAAAGGACATCGGGAAGTGGTGCGCGGCGCATGGGGTCAAACGGGTTGCGGAGCTTACCGGCGGGCTGCGTCTGGACTAAGCGCACCCCGCCTCAAGTCGAATGAAACGTTTAAGATACAGGCTGTAGCGGCGAATGCGCGCAGGACGATTGCATCCTGAAACCGGTTCCCTCCACCATCGTTCCGTCGTGCACGAATCCGGGCGGGATGGCGTGCCGCTCAGGCTGCGCAGGGACTTGCCTGGCCACACATGCCAAACTTAAGCAGACGGTTCAATGAGGAGTGGATGTGAGTAGAGCGATACGGCGTGCGTTGCTGAGTGTCACGGACAAGACAGGGCTGGTGGAGTTTGCGGCACGGCTGGATGCGATGGGTGTCGAACTGGTGTCCACCGGTGGCACGGCAAAGGCGCTGCGCGATGCGAAGCTGCCGGTGCGCGATATCAGCGACCTGACCGGCTTTCCAGAGATGCTGGACGGTCGCGTGAAGACGCTTCACCCCAGGGTTCACGGCGGCATCCTGCATGTTCGCGACAATGCGGCACACGTGGCGGCGGTCGAGGCGCACGGCATCGAGCCCATCGACATGGTGGTTGTAAACCTGTACGCCTTTGAACAATTCGCCTCCAAACCGGGTGTGCACTTTGCGGAGCTCATCGAGAACATCGATATCGGCGGCCCGAGCATGGTGCGTTCCGCGGCAAAGAACTTTGCGGACGTCGCCATCGTCACAGAGATCGCAAGTTACGACGGCCTTGCCGCAGAAATGGAGGCAAACGTCGGCCTACTTTCGCTGGCAACCCGTTGGGCGCTGGCGCAGGCAGCATTTGCGATGACGGCGGCGTACGACACTGCCATTGCAAACGCGCTGGAGTTGCTCACACCGCCAACCGGGGGAGAGAACGAGCTTGCACTTGCCAGTCCGCACCCGCCGTTGCCGAAGGCCTTGCGCTTGAACCTGAAGCAGAAGGGTGCTCTGCGATACGGGGAGAATCCACACCAGGCCGCGGCACTGTATACGGATGGAACCGCAACCGGCGTGGTAAACGCGCGGCAGTTGCAGGGCAAGGAACTGTCGTTCAACAACCTGGTCGACCTGGACGCCTGCTGGGAGATGGTGCGCGAGTTCACCGAGCCTGCCGTGGTGATCGTAAAGCATACGAATCCGTGTGGTGCGGCAACCGGAGCCTCGGTGTTGGAGGCGTATGAGCGTGCGCTCGCTGCCGATCCCGTGTCGGCGTTTGGCGGCGTCATCGGCACCAATCGTACGGTCGATACCGCGGCAGCAGAGGTGATTGCGAAGCTGTTCGTTGAGGCGATCGTCGCACCGGCATACACGCCGGAAGCCGTCGAGCGCTTTGCTACAAAGAAGAATCTGCGCTTGCTGGAGATCGCCCCATCCCCTTCGCGGCCACAGCTGAAGCAGGTGAGCGGCGGCATGCTGGTCCAGGAGCCGGACACGGCCGGTGCTATCGACGCCACCATGAGGGTGGTTACCGTCCGACAGCCGACCGACGAAGAGCTGGGTGCGCTTCGGTTCGCGTGGGCAGTCTGCAAGCACGTCAAATCCAATGCGATTGTGTATGCGCGCACCAACGACGATTACGGCCAGACCGTGGGTGTCGGCGCCGGGCAGATGAGCCGCGTGGACGCCGCACGCTTCGGTGCGATGAAAGCTGTCCTGCCGATGCAGGGCACTGTCGCTGCTTCTGACGCGTTTTTCCCCTTCGCCGATGGCCTGGAAGTGGTGGCGCAGGCTGGCGCGACCGCAGTCATTCAGCCCGGGGGCAGCGTTCGCGATGTCGAGGTGATTGCGGCGGCAGATCGTCTCGGGATTGCCATGATCTTCACGGGCACGCGGCATTTTCGGCACGGCTAGCATCCGGGGCGGTCTTCTACGCAACTCCCGGCGGTGTCTATCGTCTAATCTGAGACACACGTGCGAGTGGACGGCATCGCAAGCGGCAGGCGGCGGTTGAGATCGCTGCAGCTTCCGCCCCCAGCGAGGATAGCCGGCGAACTCTCAAGCGTGGGAGAGAGACCCAAGAGATGAACGATTCGCGCACCCTCGCCTTGCCTGCATCTGCCGTCAAGCCTGCCACCCTGGCTTCCTCCTGCGTACACTCTTCACGCTTTTTCCGATTCCCAAAGCTCGTGCTATCGGGAGCCTTGCTGACGGCTTCCATTGCAGTCGCGCCCCTGTCTCTCCTGGCGCAAAAGAGCGGAGCTCCACCAGCGGCGAACGCGGGAACAGTGCCTGTGCCCGCTACCACGACGGGTCGCGCGGCGGCGTATTACCACTATGGCCTAGCCCACATCTATGAGGACCTGGCGACTACCCAGGGCCGGTCGGATTATGCGACGCAGGCGATTGAGCAGTACAAGCTCGCGCTGAGCGCCGACCCTACCTCAACCATGTTGCAGGATGGACTTGCGGATCTGTACTTCCGCGTTGGGCGCATTCGCGAAGCGGTCCAGGTCGCTCAGGATCAGACCAAGAAGTCGCCGGACGATCTTGAGGCGCACCGCCTGCTTGGCCGCATCTATTTCCGTTCCCTGGGCGATCTGCAAAATGGGCAGCAGGCACAGATGCTGGGCCTTGCCACGACGGAATACGAGACGCTGGTACGGCTTGAGCCGGACAGCACGGAGGATCATCTCCTGCTGGGTCAACTGTATGAGTTGAACCACGAGTCCACCAAGGCCGAGGCACAGTTCAAGGCAGCACAGGGACTGGACTCCGGCTCGGAAGAGTCGATGCTGAACCTGGCGCGCCTGTACAGCGAGCAGGGCGACCTGCAGCGCGTGGTAATGACCCTCTCCGCACTGCCGCCGGAAGATCGCAGCGCGCGTGTGGAGCTTGCGCTTGGCGGAACCTACGATCAGCTCCACAAGCCAAAGGAGGCGGCGGCAGCCTACCAACGCGCGCTCGACGACGATGGCGATAACCTGGACGCGCAGCGTGGCTTGGCCAATGCGCTGCTTGCAGACGGTCAGCTCGACGCTGCCATGAAGCAGTTCCAGCAGATTGTCGTCGCGGAGCCGCAGGATGCCCAAAGCTACATCCACATCTCGGAAATTCAGCGGCGAGACGGCGATTACGATAACGCGCTGGTCACGATCAAGAAGGCAAAGGCGCTGGTCCCCGAATCGCTGGAGTTGAGCTACAACGAAGCCTTGATCTACGACTCGCTGGGTAGATATGCGGATGCGGAACAGGTCCTGAAGGCGGTACTGGCCGGCCCTGCAAAGGCGGATGCAACGTCTCCCGACGGCGACAAGAGCAACCGCGCCCTCTTTTTGGAGCGGCTTGGAAACCTGTATCGTGAGCAGGGCAAAACCGCCGAGGCGGCCAGCGTTTATAAGCAGATTATCGCGCTGGGTGGGGACATGCGCTCGCGTGGGTACAGCGACGAGATCGACACCTACCGCGATGTACATGACTGGCCCAAGGCGCTTGAAGTCGCAAAGAACGCCGCCGATTCCATGCCGAACGATGCAGATATTCAGACGCTGTACGCCGGCCAACTGCTGGACAATGGAAAGGTGGACGAGGCCTTTGCCCTGCTGAACAAGCAGCTGACCGGCAAGAAAGAAGATCGTTCTGTTTATCTGACCATGGCGCAGATGAACTTTCGCCTGAAGCGCTACCCGGCAGCCATCAGCGCAATCGAGAAGGCAGAGGCATTTTCAACCAAGCCGGAGGACAAGGTTTACCCCCTGTTCCTACGTGCAAGTATCGCGGACAAGCAGAACAACATGGCTGACGCAGAGAAGGACCTGCGTGCGGTACTCGCAATCGACCCGACCAATGCCGCCGCGCTGAACTCGCTGGGATACATGTTTGCCGATCGCGGCATTCAGCTGCAGGAAGCTGTGACCTTGCTCAAGAAAGCGGTCTCGCTCGATCCGCAGAATTACGCATACCTCGACTCGCTTGGCTGGGCTTACTTCAAACTGGCGCAGTATCAGCCTGCTGAGGCAGAGTTGCAAAAGGCGGTCGACCGCAATCCCAACGATCCGACCCTGCATGACCATTTGGGTCAGGCGCTGGAGCGCAACGGCAAGCTGAAGCCGGCGATTGCTCAGTGGGAGCGCGCTGTGGTGGAATACAACAAATCTCTGCCCGCCGACATTGATCAGGAGGACGTGGTAAGGCTGCACAAGCGGCTCGACTCCGCGCGCGTAAAGGTTGCAAAGAATGCACGCGACCCAAGGGTGGCGCCTTAGTGACTGGCGCGCCCGACCCGCACGCCGCGATCTCGATTGCGGGGGTTCAAGGCGATCTCAGCGCATGTGCAATTGCCGGTGCGGAAGAGATTGCGCTTGCAGCGCGTGTTACACCGGAGCGTTCACGCGAGGGCACGTCGGCGTTTGAATACGACCGGCAGCGGATCGTACAGGCACGTTCCTTCCGCAGGCTTGCGGGCAAGACACAGGTCTTTACAAGTCGTGAGAGCGATCACTTCCGTTCGCGGCTTACGCACACCATTGAAGTAGCGCAGATTGCCCGTGAAGTCGCACGTGCCTTGCGGTTGAACGAAGAACTGGTGGAAGCTTTGGCGCTGGTGCACGACATCGGCCATCCGCCGTTTGGCCACGCGGGAGAGCGTTCGCTGGACAAATGCATGCAGGCGTACGGCATGCGCTTCGACCACAACCTCCATGCGCTGCGCATTGTGGAGCACTTTGAGAACTGGTACGCAGCGCATCGCGGCCTGAACCTGACGCTGGGTGTACGCGAGGGAATCGTCAAACACTCGCGGGATTACGTGGAAGCTCAGTATCCGGAGTTGTCGCCATATTTCCTTGGCCTTCGGCCTCCGATCGAGGCACAGGTGATCGACCTCGCCGATGAGATCGCCTACCTGACCGCCGACCTGGACGATGGTGTCGAGTCGGGCTTGCTGGACATTGAGCATCTCTGCAATCACATCAGCATCATGGGCCAGGCCTATGGAGAGATGTCCAGCCGTCACCCCGGCGTGGATCGCAAGTTCCTCTTCCACGAAGCGCTGCAGTGGATGCAGGACGAACTGACCGCCGACCTGATCCGCACCACGATCATCAATGTAGAAAGCAACGGCTTGCAAACCGTGGACGACGTCCGCCACCACCCTGGGCGGGTGGCCATGTTTTCGCCGGCGGTGGAGCAGATGCGCCTTGAGGAGAAGCGCTATCTGTACAACACGCTGTATACCTGCCCCACGCTTGAAGCCGAGCACGAAAAGGCCCAGAACGTGGTGTCCACGCTCTTTCAATTCTTCATCAAGCAGCCAGATCGCCTGCCCGACGGCTACGTACGAGAGAGTGAATCGCAGGGACTGCCTCGCGTGGTCGCTGACTACATTGCCGGCATGACCGACACCTACATCCTGCAGCAATTCTGGATGGCTTCGAAACTGCGGCGCCATTAAAGCCAGTTCGCAGCCGGAAGACTCAGTCCCGCAGCTTGCCACGATGTTGCAGGCTTTCCCGGTTACGCTGTCGCAGCAGGCCTTCTCCTTCACGGAGCAACTCCTCGGCACAGCGGACCGCGCGGTCAAGCGCCTCGCCCGCAATGTGACGCTCGGCGGGTTTGCGCACGTGCCGGTACCACACGTCTTCCACGGCAAAATCCAGGCAAACGCGCTTGAAGCAATGGTCGTTGCGAAGAGGCCAGCGCTCCGCACGCGCCCGCTCCGGCAAGGCAACTTCCGTCAGGTACTTGAAGCGTGCAATCTGCGCGGCGCGGTCCGCCTCGCGCTCCGCCACGTCGCCGCACTTCGACGCTGACGCGGATGCAGGCTGCGCAGGCTGGTCTCCGCTTCCGGGAGCTTGCGTCATGCAGGTTGTCTCCGGGTCTGCGACACGAGTGCGCTCGCCAACAGGATCCACAGTGGGACAAATTCTAGCGTGTATCGCTGTTCCGCGTTGTCCAGCGTCAACAACAGCACACAGCGCAGCACCATGTACAGGCAAACAGACGCGATGAACCGCCGTGCCTGGGGCCAGGCCTTGCGAACGCCGGCGCATGCAGCCACGAGCAGCAGCAGGTTCAAGGCACCGTACCCGTAAGAAAACGCGGTCTTGTCGGGTTCCGGCTGCCATACCCACCAACGCTCCGCAACTGGCAGCATCTCCACGCGTGGGTGAAGCAGCATGTTGAGCACACGCGCGACGGGCAGCACCAGGTAGTACCGCAGGGGGCTGGCATGAATGCGGTCTGCCGCAAGCTGCGCAAACCGCGCATCAAGCGATGGCTGCAACCTGTTGAACGCCGCAGCTTCGTGCAGCAGGCTTTCGGTTTCTGCCTGCTGCGCGGGCGAGTCGAAGGCGCGGCTCGGCAGGTCGAGAGGGCTCACCGGCTCTTCGGGATATTTCCAATACGCTTCTTCCGTTGAAGAAAAATCCACGCCAAAGGTGCGGTACCAACGCTGGAAACCACGTGGCACGCGCTCGCCGGGGTCGTTTGCAAGCCGCGGCGCCAATGGTTGGAAGACGTGAAACGTTCGCGCGTTGCGCACTGTCCATGGCACAAACGGCAGGGCGGTCAGCATGCCGCACAGCAGCACGGGTCTCCAGCCAAGGCGCCCGCCATGCCACAACATCGGCAGTATCGCAACTGCAAGCAGACCCTGATCCGGCCGCAGCAGGATGCTGAAGCTCAACGTACCCGCCAACAGTACCAGCCAGCGCCGCTGGAACGAATCACGCCAGCGCTGCGCCGACCACAGGGCCAGAACGGTGGTAAACAGCGTAAAGACCTCGGACAGTGGAACGGCAGTGTAGTTTGCCGTAAACGGGCAGAGCGCGGCCATGGCCAGAGCCGCCACGCGCGCACGTGGCCCGAACAGCCGGCCGGCAAGCGCAGCCAGTATCAGGCACGTGGCCAGGTCGACGACTACCTGCAGGTACAGCACTGGCAGAAAGCTGCGCAGCGTTCCCGGATCGGCCTGGAGCAGCGGGTCGAACACCAGCGCGAGCGCCGCCAGCACCATCGGATAGCCCGGCAGTCGGATGAGCGTCGGCCGCGGCGCCCCGTTGGTAGACATGCCATAGGTGGAGGCATGGAGCCAGTTCTGCGCAATATCCTGGTATAGCAGGGAATCGCCGGCAACAAAGGCGTGCCATCGCAGGAAGAACAGCCGCAATGCCAGGCCCGCCAACAAAAGTGCTGTCGCGGCAACTCCATAGGTGGACAGGCGTGGCTTGATCATCGCTTTGCATCATAACGGTTGGCTTCCCGGGTCAGTCTATTCAGGTGTGCGACCGGTGAAGCGCAGCGTCCAACACTTTGCCCGCATAGCGCGGCAGCACGATACGATACGGCAGGCATGGCAACGAACAGCAAACCTATTTTCTATGACGAGAAGCGCCGGCGCTGGAAGCGGCTCCGACGCGTGCTTGACATTTCCGCCGGCATCGGTTTGGTCCTGCTGGTCATTTTCGTCATCGGCGTCCTGCGCATTCGCCCCCTGCCCGAACTTCTGCTGGAAACACCGAAGCACAACTTCCGCGCGCTGAATACGCCCCCTGTGCCCAACGACAAGGCGAGAAAGGCAAGATCCGCGCACCGCAAAACCGATCGCAAGCCTTCCGACGTGCCGCTCAATGCCGATGAAGGTTTGCGTGCGGCGTATTACGTCGATTACGACGCTTCGAGTTACAGCTCGCTGCGCCAGCATGTGCAGCAGATCGATCTTTTATTTCCAGAATGGCTGCACGTCATTACGCCGGATGGCAGGCTGACGGCGTACTCGGTCGACAACCGGCCTTTCTCGGTAGTGGACAGCACGGGCGTGCACTCCATTGACATCGAGAACAAGGTCGAGCGAATCATTGCCACCAACGGCGCAAACACAGAAATATTCCCGCTGGTGAACAACTTCGACACGCTGCAGCAGGCGTTTATGCCGAGCGTCGGTGCGTTTCTGCAGAACCCGGCGGCCCGTGCGAACTTTGTCGGGCAGACGATGCGACTGTTGGCGTCGAACTCGCGCTACCACGGGATCGATCTGGATTTTGAGGACATCCCGTCAGAGGCGCAGGCGGGGTATCGCGACCTGATCGGCACGCTGTATGCACAGCTGCACGCAAAGAACCTGCGGCTGTACATCAACACGCCGGTGGGAGACGACGACTGGGATTTGCCGTACATGGCGGCAAACAGCGACGGTCTGCAACTGATGAATTACGACCAGCACCAGACGGAGAGCGGGCCCGGGCCGGTGGCGAGTCAGGACTGGTTTGAGCAGAACCTCAAAAATGTGCTGGCCAAGGTGCCGAAGCAGAAACTGATGTGTGGCATCGGCAGCTACGGCTATGACTGGACGACGAAGATCCCGACGGCAGCGGCAGCGGCGCCGAAAGGAAAGCGGGGAAAGATCGCCGCAACGGCACCGGCGGCGGCGCCAGCGGTAGTGCGCAGCGACAACATGTCGACGCAGCAGGTGTGGCAGGCAGCGTCAGACTCCGGTTCAGAAGTGGACCTGGACGACGCTTCGCGGAACCCCCACTTCACCTACGATGACGAGGATAAGAACGAGCGGCACCAGGTGTGGTTTCTGGATGCGGTAACCACCTACAACGAGATGCGCGCGGCGCGTGAGCTGGGTATCCAGACCTTTGCGCTGTGGCGCCTTGGCGAAGAAGATCAGTCGCTCTGGAAGGTCTGGGATCAACCGATGAAGGCCAATCCCGTCAAGGACCTCGCTTCCGTTCCGCCCGGCTGGGACCTGGACATTGAGGGCGAAGGCGACATCATGCACGTCAGTGGTCAGCCGCGCAATGGACAGCGTGTTCTCACCATCGACGACGATTCCAAGCAGATCGACTCGGAAGTGATGAGCGTTCTCCCGCTGTCGTACTCGGTCAACTACGTCGGCTATCATCCCACGAAACTTGCCCTCAGTTTCGACGACGGTCCTGATCCCGAGTGGACGCCGCGCATCCTTGACCTGCTGAAAAAGTTAAAGGTTCAGGCTACTTTTTTTATGATCGGGCAGGAGGCCGAGGACAACGTCGGCATCATGCAGCGGGTGTACCGTGAAGGCCACGAAATCGGCAATCACACCTTCACCCACCCGGATATCAGCGACATCTCGTCGCGCCAGGTGGACTTGCAGCTGAACCTGACGGAGCGATTGTTCGCGGCGAAGTTGGGTGTCCAGCCGCTCTACTTCCGGCCACCCTATTCCATCGACCAGGAGCCGGATACCAACGATCAGGCTGCGCCGGTTGAGCGCGTGCAGCAGCTGGGGTATGTGGTCGTTGGCGACAAGCTCGACACCAACGACTGGGACGAGCACCCCCGGAAAACACCGCAGGAAATTGTGCAGTCGGTACTGGATCAGATTGCAGCCGGGCAGAAACGTTCTGACCTGCGCGGCTCCATCATCCTGATGCATGATGGCGGAGGTGATCGGTCGGTAACCGTGGCGAGTCTGCCCCTGCTGATCAACGCTTTGCGGGCACGCGGTTACGAATTTGTGCCGGTCAGCGCGTTGATGGGCAGGTCGCGCGATGACGTTATGCCTCGCATCTCCGGTTGGAAGCCGAAGATCCTTGCCGCCGTCGATTCAGTTGCGTTCTTTGGCCTGGCTTCCTTCAATCACTTTGTCATTGATGTCTTCTTTGTCGGCGACGTCCTCATGAGTGCACGGCTCATCATCATTGGCCTGTTTGCCCTGATTGATCGCTTTCGCAAGCGTCCCAATTATGCCGGTCCGGATTATCAGCCGCAGGTCGCTGTCCTCATCCCCGCGTACAACGAGGAAAAGGTCATCGTTCGTACGATCCGGTCGGTCATGATGTCCACCTACAAGAACATGCGCATCATCGTCATTGATGATGGCTCGAAAGATCGTACCGCCGAAGTTGCCCGCGCGGCTTACCCGGCAGACATCGAAAGTGGTCGCCTGGTCGTTCTCAGAAAGCAGAATGCCGGCAAGGCGGAGGCACTCAACTACGCGCTCACCAACTATGTGGATGAAGAGATCTACGTCGGCATTGATGCGGACACCGTCATCGCACATGATGCCGTTGCGCGCCTGGTGCCACACTTCGCAGATCCTAAAATCGGCGCCGTTGCAGGAAATGCAAAGGTCGGCAACCGCGTCAACCTGTGGACGCGCTGGCAGGCCTTGGAATACATCACAAGCCAGAATTTTGAGCGACGCGCACTCGACCTGTTCAACGTCGTCGTAGTTGTGCCGGGAGCTATCGGTGCATGGCGGTTCGCGCCCGTTAAGGAAGCCGGCGGCTACCATTCCAACACGGTTGCCGAGGATGCGGATCTCACCATGATCCTGCTTGAGAAGGGGTATCACGTCATTTACGAGGATCAGGCCCTCGCATTCACCGAGGCCCCGGTCAATGCGAATGGATTGATGCGGCAGCGCTTTCGTTGGAGTTTCGGCATCATGCAGGCCGTGTTCAAGCACCTTGGCGCGTTTCGCACGCGTGCCGCCATGGGGTTGTTTGCTCTACCCAACATCATCGTTTTCCAGATTATGCTGCCGCTGGTTTCACCCCTGATCGACTTGATGTTTGTGGCCAGCTTTTTCCGGTGGCTATACGATCGGCATTTCCATCCGGAATCGGCAAGCTCCGCCAGTTTCTTTAAACTGCTTGTGTACTTTCTGGCCTTTATGGTGATCGACTTTTCAGCATCGGCTCTCGCCTTTATGCTTGAGCGAAAACACCCGGCCAGCAAAGGCGATGCATGGCTTCTACTGCATATCTGGATTCAGCGATTCAGCTATCGGCAGGTCTTCTCACTGGTTCTTTTCAAGACAGTCAAGCGGGTCATCGACGGCCGGCCGTTTAGCTGGGACAAGTTGGAACGGACTGCCCAAATGAGTAAGTCGACCGATCGTATGTTGAATGGCGCACCCTCTCCCCGTTAACGAGAAACGCTGCACAAGAGCTGCGTGAAGTTTTGCAGCGGAGAAAGAATAATGGCAACCAACACAATACCCACACTGCATGACGTCGAATCCATTCAGGGCGCACACGCGCTTCCGCCTTTCAGGAACGAAGCGTTCCTCAATTTTGAAAGCGGTGACGTCAAGCGCGCCATGCAGCAGGCTCTGCGCCAGGTCGAAGGGGAACTCGGGCACAGCTATCCCATGGTGATCGGCGGCGAGCGCGTGACCGCCGCCACAACCATCAGGTCAGTAAACCCTGGCCGCCCGGCGCAACTTGTTGGCGTGCATCCAGAGGCTGAGCCCGCACACGTGGAGCGCGCGGTTGCAGCGGCTTCCACAGCCTTCCTCACGTGGAAAACGGTATCCGCAACAGAGCGCGCCGGACTCCTCCTGCGTGCCTCCGCACTCTTAACAGCCCGCAAGCTGGAGTTCTGCGCATGGCTCACCTATGAAGTCGGCAAGAACTGGGCAGAGGCCGATGCCGATGTGGCCGAATGCATCGATTTTCTCGAGTTTTACGCACGCGAGGCGCTGCGGCTCGCACAAGCAACAACGCCCATCCAGTTTCCGCACGAGCGCAACTCCCTCCGTTATCTACCGTTGGGGGTGGGCGCAATCATTGCACCGTGGAACTTCCCACTTGCCATCCTTTGCGGCATGACCATGGCTGCCGTTGTAACGGGCAATACGGTAGTCATCAAGCCTTCCGTGGACGCGCCAACCATTGCCGCCCGACTCCTGATGCTGCTGGAAGAGGCAGGTCTTCCGGACGGTGTGGTGAACCTGCTTCAGGGCTCCGGTGAGCTTGCGGGACGCATGTTGGTTGAAGACCCCCAGGTCCGCTTTATCGCCTTTACCGGATCCAAGAAGGTCGGTCTCGACGTGCATGAGCGCGCTGCAAAGGCGAGGCCGGGCCAGCGTTTCCTGAAGAGGACAATCCTGGAACTCGGAGGCAAGGACGCGATTCTTGTGGACATCGATTGCGACATCGACGCGGCGGTTGAGGGCGTTGCAGCATCCGCCTTCGGCTTCAACGGCCAGAAGTGCTCGGCCTGCTCCCGCGCCATTGTGGACGCACGTATCTACGACATCTTTCTCGACAAGTTAGTCGAGCGCGTTGAGCGCATCGCTGTCGGCGAGCCTGCGCTCAACTTCGCCGCCGGTCCGGTCATCAGTCAAACGGCGTACCGCCGCGTCTTGGATTACATCGCCATCGGCAGAACCGAGGGGCGCCTGCTCACGGGCGGCTCCGCTGTTACGAACGACACGGGCGGCTACTACATCCAGCCCACCATCTTTGCGGACGTGCCAGCCACGGCACGCATCGCGCAGGAGGAGATCTTCGGGCCTGTGTTGACCGTCATCCAATCCAATAGCTTCCCAGAGGCGCTCGACATTGCGAACGGGACAGAGTACGGCTTGACCGGTGCAATCTACTCCAACTCGCGCGAACGCCTGAACGTGGCCACGGAGCAGTTCCACGTCGGCAATCTCTATCTCAATCGGAAGTGCACCGGCGCGATGGTGGGGGCTCATCCGTTTGGCGGCTTCAACATGAGCGGTACCGACTCGAAGGCTGGTGGCGCGGACTACCTGTTGCTGTTCACGCAGGCGAAGTCCATCGCAGAGAAGATCGGCATCCTGGACAACGACGGCGATGAGATGAAGCACCCTGACGGCATCTAGCGGCAACCGGCATCCTGCGGCGCGATTGATCAGGCGGTCTGCGGCAGGCGCGTCGCCGGATCGGTCGCCTTCGCCGCGGCATCTGCAAGGGCGCGGTGGTGCAGCGTAAACAGCGCAAGCTCCAGTCGGTCGCTCACGCCGGTCTTGTCGTAAATGGTCCGCAGGTAATTTTTCACCACCTGCTCCTTGGTGCCAATTTCGTCGGCGATCTCGCGGTTTTTACACCCTCGCACAATAAATCCGACAATCTGCAGTTCGCGGTCATTCAGCCGTTCCAGAACGCGGGTGCCGACGGAGTCTGCCGCGCGCAGGTTGGAGACGGGACGTGTCACCATGCGCTGTCCAGAACCCACACGCCGCACACATTCCACCAGTCGCGCGCTGTTGGTGTGTCGCGACAGCAGGCCGTCAATCAGGCTGTACTCCGCAGCGGTCAGTAACTCGCCGCGCTCGGTCAGCAGAATAATCCGACTGTTGTTGCTCCGCGCTAGAGAACTGAGCGCTGCCAGATCGGGCACAAGCGCACGCGCCGCCAGCAGAACGCAGCCACGGTTACTTGCGGCAATCGCCATCAATCGCTGGGCCGAATCGCATTGCGCAATGATGCGCAGATCGTCCTCGCTGCTCAGCACTCGGGCCGCGCCTGCGCGAAAGATCGCCTGATTGTCGGCGAGTACGGTATGAATCGTCACGGGCGGTAAAACCTCGCGGAGAGGATTGGCGGCCGAGCCACTTTGGCCGCAAACACTCTCTGTATCGGCTGCAACAGTACTTTTCAGTAGCTTCGCTTAAAGTATGCCGCACCGCGCCGCCGGTGGACCAGGAAGGTGATGCAACTTTCGTGTGCAACTTTCCCAATCCATGCCAACGGCAAGGCACGGCATTCGATGAATCGTCCTGCGCCGCAGGGGAATCTCAAGGGAGGAGAAACGCCACTCCGCAGAGCACGCGCGAGCGGGCGTACACTTACGGCCATGCCGCGACCCATTCTGTTTGCGATCGATGACGATACCAGCGTGCTTGAAGCGGTCGTGCAGGACCTGCGTCGCCAGTACGGCAAGGAATACCGCATCGTTCGTGCGGCGGGCGGCCAGGCCGCGCTCGACACCTCCATCCAGCTGCGTGAGCGGGGCGAAAGTATCGCGCTTTTCCTAAGCGATCAACGGATGCCTGGCATGACCGGCGTCGACTTTCTTACCCGCGCAATCGATCTGTACCCTGATGCAAAACGCGTGCTGCTGACGGCTTATGCAGACACTGACGCTGCCATTCGCGCCATCAACACCGCAAAGATCCACTACTACCTGAACAAACCCTGGGACCCGCCGGAAGAAAAGTTATACCCCGTGTTGGACGACCTCCTCGGGAGCTGGCACGAGGGTTACCAACCGCCATTTGAAGGGGTGCAGGTTGTCGGTACGCGCTGGGGCGCTTTGGATCACAGCGTGCGCGAGTTCCTGACCCGCAATCACGTCGGCTACCGCTGGCTCGACCCTCAGACCCAGCCGGAAGCCCTGGAGCTGCTAAAAGCGCGCGGAGTCGACGACGGCAAGTTGCCCGTTGTCTTGTTCAGCGACGGCACGGCCATGGCGCAGCCAAGCCAGCAGGAACTTGCCGGCAAAGTCGGCCTCAAGACGAATGTGGAGCGTGATTTCTACGACATCGTCATCATTGGCGCCGGGCCGGCAGGTCTTGCGGCCGGGGTGTACGGCGCGTCAGAGGGTTTGCGCACGCTGATCGTTGAGCCAGAAGCGCCTGGCGGCCAGGCAGGTTCCAGTTCGCGCATTGAGAACTACCTCGGCTTTCCACAGGGGTTGAGCGGCGACGAGCTCGCCAAGCGCGGCTTCATCCAGGCCCAGCGCCTGGGCGCGGAGTTTGTGACAGAGCGTGTCATGTCGATCCGCGTGGAGGACCAGTATCGCGTGGTCACCCTGAGCGACGGCCGCGAGGTCAGCTGCTCCGTCGTCCTGGTCGCAACAGGTGTGTCCTGGTGCAGGCTGAATGTGCCGGGCGAAGACCACCTCATGGGCCGCGGCATTTACTATGGCGCCGCTCAGACGGAGGCCATGTCCTGCAGCAATGAGCACGTGTTTATCGTGGGCGGTGCAAACTCGGCGGGCCAGGCGGCTATGTATTTTTCCAAGTACGCACGTTCGGTCACCATGCTCGTGCGCGGGGACTCGCTGTCCAAGAGCATGTCGAAATACCTGATTGACCAGATTGCGGCGGTGCCCAACATCACGGTTGAAACCAACACGCAGATCACCCAGTTCGGTGGCGAGGATCATCTGGCGTGCGTTCAACTCGACCACAATGGCGTTGTGGAGTCGCGGCCGGCGTCTTCGGTATTCATCTTTATCGGCGCTGCGCCGAAAACAGAATGGCTACCTGCGGAACTCGCACGGGATGAGCGTGGATTTCTTCTGGCCGGTCCGGACTTGAAGCGCTCCGGTGTTGCAGTCAAGACCGGCGGCCGTGATCCGTTCCTGCTTGAGACCAGCATCCCCGGCGTCTTTGTCGCCGGCGATGTACGCCACGGATCAGTAAAGCGCGCGGCTTCGGCTGTGGGCGAAGGTTCTATCGCAATTCAATTTGTTCATCAGTACCTCGCGGAGTTTTAACCGGCCATGGCCACAGCAGTTACAGGTTGCATGAGCGATCGTTCGGAGCGCGAACTGGAGATCATCCACCAGCTCTGTTCGCAAAAGCTCTTCGCCGAAGTCGACGAAGCGGAGATCTCCTGCCTTGTCGCCGAAGCGCACGAGGTTGAGCATGTGCCCGGCGTGGAGCTGGCGCAGGAACACGGTCAGTTGCATGAGTTTCTTGTCTTGCTGGACGGCGCCGTACGCGTAACCCGTCGCGGTGCCAACACTTCCGACATCTTCCACAAGACCGTATCTGCGCCGTCGTTCATGGGCGAAATTGGCATCATTTCCAACCTGCCCAACGGAATGACGGTGACGACCGCCAGCAAAACCGTCAGCCTGCACGTTTCAGAAGAGGGTTTCTGGCGCATCATGGCAACCTGTCCAACCCTGCGCGCCGTCGTCCTGCGCGAGATGGCCGTCCGTACGCGCGGTGTGCAGGCCATGGATAGCCAGCAGGAGAAATTGGCCGTGCTCGGCACAATGACAGCCGGCCTGCTGCACGAGTTGAACAATCCCGGCGCTGCCGCCAAGCGCGCTGCCTCCCAGCTACGCGATAACCTGAACCGCCTTCACCTGCTGGCGCGCAGCTTTTCTGAATCCGGCCACACGGCGGATCAGCGGCTGTGTCTCACCGGTTTGCAGGAGCGGGTACTCGCGGCAAAAGGGCCAGTCTGCATGGATTCTCTGCAGCAGTCCGACGCCGAAGAAGCGATGGCGACGTGGATGGAGGAGCATGGTCTGGACCATGCCTGGACCATGGCGCCAACTCTGGTGGCGAGTGGCTTGGGACCAGGCGATCTTGGCTGCCTGGAACAGGTCTTCCCTGGCCAAACCATCCAGGAGCCGATCCGCTGGCTGGAGGCAACTGCGTCCAGCATGCAGCAGGTTGCGCTTGTGGAAGAGAGCGTTTCGCGCGTGCACGAACTGGCGAAAGCCGCGAAAACCTACGTGCACGAGGGCCAGGGTGGCCGTCAGACCGTGTATGTAAATGAAAGCCTGCACGCAACGCTCGTCCTGCTGAAACACAAAATGCGCGAGCGGGACTTGCACATCGACAAACAGTTTGGTGCCGGCCTGCCGCCGCTCACCTGCCTGTGCAGCGGCCTCAATCAGATCTGGACGAATCTGCTCGACAATGCGATCGACGCGGCGGGCCAGGGTGGCCATCTGCGCATCCGTACCTGGCATGAGCCGGGCAGCGTTCTTGTTGGCATTGGCGACGATGGTGCCGGCATTCGCCCGGAAGATCAGGAGCGCATCTTCGACCCGTTCTTCACCACCAAGCCGGCTGGCGTTGGAACCGGGATGGGTCTTGGCATTGTCCAGCGCATTCTTGAGAACTACCATGGCACGCTGACAGTGCATTCCAAACCGGGCGACACGGAATTCATCGTTCGTATCCCGACTGAGTCGGATGCCGCCGTCGCCAGCTAACGCCTTCGAGACACACCAGACAGGTTACCCGGCATCCTCCTCCTAAGAGGATTGTTCATGCCGAAAGCTGTACTGTGTGACCTGGATGGCACGCTGCTCGATAGCAACCACTTTCACGCGGAGGCTTGGCAACGCACCTTTGCGGAGTTTGGTATCGCCTCCAGCTTCGACGACATGGTAAAACAGATTGGCAAGGGTGGCGACCAGGTCATCCCCTGTTTTGTCCCCAAAGACAGGCTCGAGGAGCTGGAGGAACCCATCAAGGAGTTCCGCAAACGGCTCTTTCATCGCGAATACATGGACCGCATCGTGCCATTCAGCGACGCTCGCCGTCTGCTTGAACGCATGCGCCAGCAGGGTCTTCGCATTGCCGTCGCGTCTTCTTCCGCCGCGAACGATCTTGAAGCGTTTCTGCTTTTGCTGAAGATCCACGACTTGGTCGAGGAGAACACCACGTCCGACGACGCGGAGCAATCAAAGCCCTCACCCGACATCTTCCAGGCATCGCTCAAGCAGCTTGGGCTCCAGCCTGAAGAGGCCATGGTTCTCGGGGACACCCCCTGGGATCTTGAGGCAGCGGCAAAGGCAGGCATCCCCGCAGTCGCGGTCACCTGTGGCGGCTGGAAAGTGGAGCAGCTAAAGGCGGCGGGTGCCATTGAGGTTTATCGCGATCCTGCGGATCTCCTGCGCAACTTCGAACATTCACCCTTCTGCCGCTAGCGGCGACTTCTCTCCGCAGCACGATCAGTAGCCGCTGTTGAGCCTGCTCCTCTCAGTGCCATAGAAGACCTCGCAAACGTAGCTCACTGCGGCAAGTAGCGGTAGACCTTCGCTGCGGTCTGCTCGTCCAGGTCTGGCGTCATGCGGTGTAGCGCATTCGACTCCATACTGCCTGATGCGGTGACCCGGCTGCTGATCTTCGGAAAGTAGGTCTGCTTCGGATCGATGTGGACCAGAAAAGCGGCAGGCCCGGGCGCACAGAACATGCGTTGAAACTCCGGGTCACTCTCATAGCCCGGGCCGACGCGCAGCGATGGAATCTGCCACGCGGCAAACAGGTGCTCCCATTTCGGAATACCCAGGCCGGTGCTGGTATCGCAGCCAACATAACGACCGTTAAAGTAGTTGGCCTGCGTCATGCGGATGGACGCGTACCCATTGTCATCAAACACGAAAATCTTTAGGTTCAGTTGATTGACCGCGGCAGTTCCAAGCTCCTGGCAGTTCTGAATAAAGCCGCCATCTCCCTCGCACAGAATAGTGCGGCGGCCACGGCCTGCAATCGCTGCCCCAATGGCGCCGCTAAGCCCATACCCCATGGAGGCGAGCCCCTTGTTCGTTACCACACGTTGGCCGGCCTTCTGCGCAAAGGTCTGCATCATGACAGTAAAGGCACTGCCGCTCGAGCAGGGAATCACGATGTCATCCGGGGTGGTCAGAGGCCCAAGTGTTTCCGCAAAGGTGTAGGGCGACAGGTAACCCTCACCGGTCTGGTTCACCGGTTCCACCAGCGGGAGCGCCGCACGCACCGACCGCGCGAAATCGACCCACTCTGTCGTTGCAACAGCTGGCTGGCCTGCCAGGAATTCCAGCACGACGTTGGCATCGCCGCAGATCGGCACATCCACCCGCGGATGACCTTTCTCCAGCTCCTTGCGATCGCAGTCTACCTGCACCACCTGCGCCAGCGGCGCGAAGCTTTGCCAGTTGAAACCGGTTTGCTGCATGCTCAAGCGGGTGCCCAGCGCAACCACAAGGTCAGCTTGCTGCAGAAGAATATTGCTGTAGCGCTGGCCCCATGTGTTTGGACGGCCAAAGTACATGGGATGGTCGCTGCCCAGGCGGTCCATCGCGTTCCACGTCAGGAACACGGGAACGCCAAGTGTGGTGAGCTTGTCGCTGAGCGAGGTCGCAAGCGCACGATCAATGCCTGCTCCCAGCAGCAGGGCCGGTCGCGTGGCATCGCGCAGCTTGGTTGCAAGCGCCTCCAGCATGCTGCTTGGGATGGCTTCAAAATGCGCTGCGTCTGAGGGGATCGGTGTGTCGAGTCTTGTCTGGTCGACCCGGGTCCCCTGCACGTCCAGTGGAATCTCAACAAAGACGGGACCTTTGCGGCCCGCACGACCGGTATAGGTCATCTCGGCAAACGCTGCACGGTCGACGACCTTGTCCATCAAAATGGATTTCTCGGTAACGGGTCGTGCAACGTCGACTCCGTTGATCTCCTGGATCCCGCGCTGCCGTACCTCCCCGCGCGCAAGGTCAGCCGTCTTCACCTGGCCGCCCAGCACCAGCAGCTCGCGGCTCTCCAGCCATGCACCCCCCAGCGCCGTCACGATATTCGTCAGGCCTGGACCGGCAGTCACCATGGCAAAGGCTTTGCTGCCCAGGTGCACCTCGTTGAAGTACTCTGCCGCAATGCCAGCAGCGACCTCATGCACCACCGGTATGCAGGTCAGGGTGTGGCTGCAGCTTTCCAGCAGGTGCATAATGTTGCCGCCCGCAACGAAGAAACAATGCGTGTAACCGAGTTCCGCCAGCCAGCGGGCAAGAACGTCGGAGTACTTCTGGGTGTCGTCGGTATTGCTCATGCAACGTTCTCCATCATGCGCTCAATGCTTTGACGCACGGTTCTGAGGGTGTCTTCGGTGCGCGGCTCGCGGCTCATCACAACGGCACCGTCCGGCGCAATCAGAATCAGCGCATAAAAGTCCTTGCCATGCTTCTTGTCGCTGGCAAAGCGCTCCAGCACATCGTCAATGCTGAGCTTTCTCAAAGCGTCCCGGACCGTCGGGTCCGTGCCGACCATCGAAAGCAGGTGGTCGCGCAACTGCGCAACGCGCGCGACACCGCCGTAGCTCACGCCCTTTAACTGCTGGTACTCCATCGCACACAGAATGCCCAGGCCGACGCCGATCCCGTGAGCGATGCCAAAGTGCGAGGCGCCTTCCATCGCATGGCCGAACGTATGGCCAAAATTGAGCAGCAGGCGCTCGCCATTGTCGAACTCGTCCCTCTCAATGAACCATTGCTTGCTACGCAGGCTGTTGATGATCAGCGCTTCCAATTGCTCGACCGGCATGTCGATCGCGGGTTGCGTTGCAAGATGGGCCGCAAAGGAGTCTTCACCGCGGCAATAACAGATCTTCGCAGCCTCAATCAATCCGCTGGCCTGCTGGTCGGGCGGCAGCGTTTGAACAAATTCAGGATCGACCAGGACCTGCTGCGGCGGGTGAAAGGTTCCAACAAGGTTCTTGTACGGCCCAACATTGATGGACGACTTGCCACCGATGCACGAATCGACCATGGCAAGAACCGTCGTTGGCACATACGTCCAGTCCAGGCCGCGCATGTACACCGATGCGATAAATGCAGACAAATCCTGCGGAATACCACCGCCGACCGCGACCAGATGGGTCTTGCGATTAGCGCCGGCCTTGCGCAGTTGCTCAATCACCGTGGGCGACGCCTCGAGCGATTTGTTTGGCTCGATGGCTTCCATAAAAATGGCTTGCGTGCCTTGGGCGTCGAAGCGCGGCTGAAAGAAAACATCCGCAATTACGGAGCTTCCGGCGAAGCCGCGCAGCCAGCCGCTTGCCGCGCCATTCTGTACGGTAACCTTGTACGCCCCGGTCGAGCTTTGAATGTCAAACGATGCGGACATGGCTGTACCCCAGATCGGCAGTAAGAAACTGCCCGGTAAGGCCGGTGTTCTCCGGCGAGCAGAGATACAGCACGGCAGAGCTCACATCGGCCAGAGATGAGAGCCGGTGGAACAGGGTACTGCGTTCGATCGCCTTAATCTGTGCTGCGGCCAGGTTCTTTCGCGTCATCGGTGTTTCAAGCGCTCCGGGCAGCACTGCGTTCACCAGGTGTCCCTGCGCCGCCAGGTCGGCCGACGCAGACAGGACAAGCCCCTGCAGCGCTGCCTTGGTCATGCAATACGTCAGCTTATTCTGCCTTGCCAGGTTCTGCCAGATGGAGCTGATGACGCAGAGCTTCGCCGGCGCCCGCAGCTTGTCGAGCTTTAACAGCGCCTGCAGCGTGGCCAGAATGTAAACGCAGTTTGCCTGGTACAGCTCCATGTGTTTCGCAAGGTCGACAGTGGCGACGCTGTCGTTCAGGTTTGCGCCCTGCGACCAGCACACCGCATCGAAGGGCAGCAGTGCACTCCAGACGTCTTCGCTCGATCCAGCTGGATCGTAGGCGATAAAGGAAACGCCTTCCGGCAGCGTTTCAGGCGCGCGGCGTGCCACGCCGGTCACCTGCCAGCCGCGCGTCAGGGCATCCTCCACAATCGCGCTGCCAATGGCTCCCGTCGCGCCGAATACCAAAAATCGATAAGGGTTCATGCGTCAATTGTGCCGCTCGTTCCTGGTCAGGAAGGCCCTTGGACGAACCGGACGGCGCGGTATTTTCTCCTCGTGCGAGCTCAAAGCCTACACGCCGCGAAACATCACCCGGCGCGAATGCCTCATGGTAACAGCGCATCCCGCACCGAAGGCATGACTACGTCGGCAGCAGGACGGAAAGGCAGGTTCCGGTCGCTCCGGGACCGGTGCTGCTGTGCATCTGCAGCCTGCCGCCATGCTCCTGAATAATGGCAGAGGTGAGCCACAGGCCAACCCCGGAACCCTTCTGTTGTTTGGTGGTGAAGAATGCTTCAAAGATGCGTGGCTGAATGGCCAGGGGAATGCCAGGACCCGCGTCGGCAATAGAAATGCGAACCGCCGGAACAGAATCCGCGAGCAGGCGGAGCGAGCCACGCGACACGCGCAGCTGCAGCGCTCCACCCTGCGGCGACGCTTCAATGGCGTTGCGGATCAGGTTGGAAAAGGCCTGTCGGAGGCGGGCGGGGAATCCGATCACGACCAGCTTGCGATCGAACTCGGTGCGCACCACAAGATGTTTGTCGCTCGCCGCACGCGCGCTCAGGGCCATTACGTCTTCCACCAGCTCAGCAATTGGCACCCGCACCGGATCCCGCGTTTCACGGTGGAACGAAAGAATCTGCCGTGAAATCTGCGACACCCGTGTGACCTCGTCTGCCGCCGCAGACAGAAAGTCCAACGCTTCCGTGGGCACACCACTCGTGTGTTGCACCAGGTAAATCAGGTTCGTAATCGCCTCAAGGGGATTGTTGATTTCGTGCGCAATCGTGTGTGCCATGCGGCCCGTTGCGGCCAGCCGCTCGTTCAGCAGCAGGGCCTCTTCCGCCTGCTTCTGCGGCGTCAGGTCCGACACAATCAGGATGCTGCCGTCGATGCCGCCCTCTGCCGGCAGGGGCGCGGCTGCCAGGCGAAAGAAGCGGCTGTCCCGTTGCACGCTGACCGAAGGCACGGCCAGCAGGGCTTGCGCGTCCACTTCAAACACGTTCCACAGCAGCGAGGCGAAGTCCTGGTGTTCAATGCGGGCATACGGCAGGTTCAACAGGCCGACCATGGCGCGGTTGCATCGCTGTATCGCTCCATTCTCAATAATCGCGACGCCTTCACTCAGCGCGTCAAAGGTGGCCGCCCATTGCCGAGCTGCCGACTGTGCCTGCCGCTCCGCATGGTGCAGCCGCGCCAGCGAACGCACGGTCGCCACCAGAACCAACGAATCCGCCGGCTGCACCAGGTAGGCATCTGCGCCACTCTCCAGGGCGTAGAGCTTGCTCTCGGTACTTTGAAATGCCGCAGATAACTGCAGCACGGGGATGTGGCTGATCTGCGGATTGCTGCGCAGCCGACGGCACACCTCGTAGCCCAGCATGTCCGGCAGCCTCACATCCAGCACAATGACGTCGGGCAGCGTCTTGGCCAGGAACAGTGCTTCCTTGCCGGTCGCCGCCTCCAGGATTAGGAATCCCGCGCGCTCCAGGGCGTGACGCAGGGTGTACCGATTCTCCTCGCGATCGTCCACAATCAGTACGGTTTGCTGCGGCTCCTGCTCGCTCATCGTGGACTCACCTCAGCCAGCAACACGCGCAGACGTTCCGCAGCAGTCGCTTGACTGAGCTCCTGCTTGGAAAAGATCCGCCCACCCGCATCCTGTATCCCTTGCAACTCATCGGGCGACAGTTCCTTTGAACTATGCACGATCACGGATACATCCTTTCCGCTGCTGCGCAACTCCCGCAAGGTCTCCATGCCGGTCATGCCCGGCATGACCAGATCCATAAAAATGAGCGAGAAGTCCTGGTCCGCCGCTAGCTGCAGGGCTTCCCGGCCGTTGCGCGCCTCTACGATCTGGAGGCCGAACGGGCCAAGCGCCTCGCGCAGCACGTAGCGGTTAATCTCGTCGTCGTCCACCAGCAGTACATGTTGGCGCGGCGCCGGCGTGAGCAACCGGGTGAGACTTTCCGCCAACAGGCCCGGCTCAATCGGTTTCACCAGAAACGCGTCGGCGCCTGCTTCCAGCGCCGCCTTCTCGTCGCGCACAACACTCACCACCAGCACGGGCCCACGGAATCCACCCGCGCGAAACTCCGCAATGTCCGGCAGCGCGTCGACGCCGTCCAGCATGCGGTCCAGCACCATCGCGTCCGGCGCACAGCTTCCCATCAGGATGCGAGCTTCCGGCAGATTCCGTGCAAATTGCAGCGAGAAGTCGGTGGAGCGCAATGCCGCTTCATGAATAAACCTTGTCTCAAGGTTGTCCTCGATCAGCAGCACCACCGGCCTTCCGGCAACCTTCGATACCACCGGCTGCAGCAGCTCCGGTGCCTCGGCGTACCGCATCGGGAGCTCGACGCGAAACGTGGAACCCGCGCTGGAACTGCTTTCCAGCGTCAGGGACCCACCCAGCATCTCGGCCAGGGTGCGCGACAACGGCAGACCCAGCCCGGTACCACGCACACGGCTCTGGATGTCCCCGGCGATCTGTACAAATTCCTCAAAAATGCGCTCACGGTCGGCAAAGGCAATGCCGATGCCGGTGTCGGCTACGCGAAAAACAATGCGCTCGCCAACGGCTTCGGCACGGATGGAAACGTGTCCGCGCTCCGTAAACTTCAACGCGTTCGAGATCAGGTTCCGCAGGATCTGCGACACTTTTTGCTCGTCGGTAAACAATGCGGGAACGTCGTCGGGCGTGTAGAAATCCAGCTCGACGGAGGTGCTGGTCAACAGGCTGCGCAGCATCCCGCGCAACGCGGCAAACAGGTCGGTCACCGTAAACGAGCGGGGACGGAGATCAACCTTGCCCGCCTCCACCTTGGCCAGGTCCAGCAGGTCGTTCACCATCTCGCTCAGGTCTGCGGCCGACCTGCGGATGTAGCCAACCTGCTTGTCCTGCTCCGTAGTCAGGTCGCCATCGGCCCGGTCTGACAGGATCTGGCACAGCGCCAGGATGGAGTTCAACGGCGTTCGAAACTCATGAGACAGGTTCGACAGAAACGTCGTCTTCAGGTCAGACACGCGGCGCAGGTCGGTCGCGTTCTGTTCCAGTTCCGCGTACAGCGCTACCACGCCACGGTTCGTGTCCTCCAGCTCGTTGTTCACCTGGGCAAGCTGCTCCTGCTTCTCGCGCAGCTCCGCAAGCGTCCGCAGCAGCTCCTGGTTCTGTCGCTCCACTTCCTGAAAAGGATCGACATCGGCCAGCGACAACCTCGACGCAAGGTTGCGCGCTTCCACTTCAGAAATGGAGGTCTGCCCCCTTGGCAGCGCCTTGCTCACCGTGACAGTTGTTCCCGCGGAACTCGCGGCAATATGAAACTGGTCCATCAACCGGCGCGTGCCGGTGATGCCTTTGCCCATGCCAGTGGTGGAGCGGTAACGGCCGGTCAGCACTTCATCCAGGTGTGGAATGCCGGGACCTGCATCTTTTACCTGCACGATCAGATGTTGCGGCTCTGTAGAGCCGGCGGGGGACAGTGAAAACTCCACAGTCCCCTCGCGCGCATAGCGAAAAGCGTTGCGCGCCAGCTCCGAAGTTGCCGTTGCTAGGCGAACCTGGTCCTGTCGATCGAAGCCCAGCATCTCTGCCAGGTCCCGGGCGCGTTGCCGCGCGTGCACCACATTGCGATCGTATTGCAAACGCACCTTGAACAACACCATCGACACAGGTTCACCCCGCTACGAGCACGGTCGCGTCATCGCGCCGTCGACTGAAATCTCGAAACAGCAACCCTGCAATCAACGAAGGATGACGATGGACAAGCCCAGGATATTCCGACAGGCTCCAGCGTGTCGCCAGCCCGTCGCTGTGCATGATCAGCAGCGATCCGTTGTTCCACGGGTAGGCGAACTCCTGCAGTGTGCCAACCCGGTGCCCCGGTGTTCCATTCATCGAGATCAGGCTTCTTGCCTCCGTCCCATGAACAATCTGGGCCGCGATATTGCCGCATCCCGTATAGCGCAGCACCCCGCGTTCGTGATTGATCTCGGCCACGGCCACCGCGGCGCCACGTGTCGACTGCAGGGCCGCATGCGCCGTCTGCAGGATGTCTTTGGTGGATTGGTTTCCGCTGTGGCGAAAGCTCTCCAGCGCCGCCGCCTGTGCCAGTGACGCCACAGGACCGTGCCCCAGGCCGTCCGCCATAAAGTACACACTGCGTCCGGGCTGCAACAATGCGGCCCAGCCATCGCCCGATACCGTTTCCGTGCCGAGCGGCAGCTCAACGGCACCCAGGCGTGCTGCGGGTTGCGCCGTTGTCGTCGATCGCAGCAGGCGCGCAAACACGGCGGTTCCGCCGCCAGGCCGGGAGTACAGTTGGAAGCCCGGGGCGAGCCGCGAAAGTGCACCCAGACCCGTGCCGGGCGTTGTTCCCGTGGAATACCCGTCCTGCATCGCCAGGCCGATATCGGCAATCCCTGGTCCCTTGTCCAGCGCAAGCATGTCAATGCCGGCAGACGAGCCGATCTGCCACGGCGTGAGCAGAACATCCCCGCCACCACCATGCGACGATACGTTGCGCGCCGCCTCCGTCACGGCAATGCCGATCTGGCCGCAGTGCAGCTCGTCGAAATCCAGCGCGCTCGCCAGGGCAAACGCCTGCCGCCGCGCTTTGCCGAACTGGCTCTCATCGCCGGCGGTAATCGCTACGGAACGTGTCAGCTTGCCGGTTATTTCCATCGCACAACCGTCACGGTCGTTCCTCGTCCCGGTTCTGAATCAATGGAAAATTCGTGCATCAGCCGCTTGCTGCCGCCCAGCCCCAGGCCCATGCCTTTGGCAGACGTGTAGCCGTCCCGCAGGGCCAGCGAAATATCCGGAATGCCCGGTCCGCGATCCTCAAACCTGAGCCGAATCCCTTTGCGCCCACCGTCAAGAAGCAGGGCCATTTCGGCATGTCCGCCAAGGCCGTGCTCCAGCGTGTTGCGTCCCAGTTCGCTTGCGGCGGTCACGATCTTGGTTTGATCCACAAGGCTTAGACCCTGCTCCAACGCAAGCGCTCGCACCCGTTGCCGCACGACGACAACGTCGTTCGAGGTCACGATGGGAACCGTTTCAGTTCGCAAAACCATCGCGCCAACCATCGGTTTCATCCGTCACTTCGACCGTCTGGCGCAGGTACTCCAGGCCAGATTCCACGTTGAGGGCGGTGCGAATGCCCGATAACGCCATGCCAAGCTCCACCAGGGTAATGGCCACGGCGGGCTGCATGCCGACCACGACCGTCACGGCGTCCAGCACGCGCGCCATGCTGGCGATGTTGGCCAGCGTTCGGCCAATAAACGAATCCACAATTTCAAGCGACGAAATATCGATCAGCACGCCCTTGGCGCCAACTCTCGCAATGCTGTCTGTCAGGTCCTGTTGCAGCGTCAGCGCGAGCTGATCGTGCATGTCGACCTGGATGGTCACCAGCAGAAAAGTGCCAATGCGCAGAATCGGAATCCGTTCCATTTAGGCGTCCTTCGGTCGGTCTGCTTGGGCCGTGCCGATTGCGGGCTTGTCCACGCGCACCACCTTGCGTCCGGTGCGGTCCAGCGCCACACGAAATGCATCACTCAGCCGCGCCTTGGTGGTAATCTCCTGCAGATCGATCCCAAGATGCACGATGGTCTGCGCAATCTGCGGACGAATGCCGCTCAGAATGCACTCTGCTCCCATCAGGCGCGCCGCCGTAATCGTTTTCAGCAGGTGCTGCGCCACCAGGGTGTCGACCGTCGCCACGCCGGTAATATCGATAATCGCGATGCGCGAATCCGTCGTCACAATTGCCTGCAGCAGTGTCTCCATCACAACCTGCGTGCGCGCGCTGTCCAGCGTGCCAATCAGCGGCAGCGCCACAATCCCGTCCCACAGCGTAACCACGGGCGTCGACAGCTCCAGCATGTCCTCCTGCTGGCGCACGATTACCTGGTCGCGACCCTGGATGTAACTGTCCGTTGTAAACAGGCCCAGCTTGTCGATAAACGTGTCCACAACGACAAGATCTGCAAGCAGCGCATCTCCCTCGTTCCCGTGCCGCGTTCGCATCTGCTCAAACAGCGCCGGCTTCAGCGAAAGCACAAACAGCGCCGTCTCGGATGGCGTAAAGCCCAGCGTTGCCCGCGCAATTGACATTGTCGCGAGAAGGTCTTTCAGCGGCCGCCACACCGGCGACCCGAACTCCTCCAGCTTTGCATCGGCAGCGACACCCAGAAAGGTCTTCAGCACTTCCTTTGCCTGCACTTCCAGGTCGCGCTCACTCATCAGGTCGCGGCGCTGGATGGTAGACCGAAGCTGCTCGACCCACACTTTCAGAATGGTGTCATATTGCTGCTGGAACTGTTGCAAAAGTGCTGTCATCAATCTCACTCACGGGCGCACTCAAGCCTCCCGAACTGCCCGAGTGTAGCAGAGTGGTTGAACCGTTCGTGTGCCCGGCATGCGCCTGTCCAGCAGCCTCAAAGCCATCTTGGGCAATGTTCATGAGCCGGTGCGAAGCATCGCCTGTGCCGCAGCCACGCGCGCATCCAACCCATGTGCGCGTGGGTTCCTTCGCCGGTCTGAACCACCATCAGGACGCAAGTTGCTGTTCCATCACCGGCCGCTCCCCGACCGTGTGCAACTCCGTCGCGTACGACGGTACGGACACCACCTGCTTCTTGGGGCCGCGCTTCCGTGCCACCAGCACGCGGACCCGCTCCAGCAATTCCACCGGGCTCGACGCGCCCTTTGGCAGAAAGGCATCCGCGGCCGCACCCCGCTCGAAAGCACTCACCGTGCCAGACACCAGCAGCGTCGGGATGCCCGGACGCACTACGCGTGCGCGCCGCACCAGCTCGGCTCCGTCCATCTGCGGCATCACCAGGTCGCACAACAGCAGGTCCACCCCGCCCGGTCCACAGGTCTCCAGCCACTCCAGCGCTGCATGCGACGAGGTAATCGGCACCACGCGGTAGCCCTTGGTCTCCAGCAAAAAGCTGCGCACTGCAAGAATCTGCTCATTGTCATCCACACACAAAATAACTTTTCTGGGGCGCATCGTTTGGTTTCGATCGTTTCTGCAGGGTCTGCACACGCAGGTCTGCTGCTGCACGGCAAGCGTGCGTTCCTGGCCAGCTACCCTCACGGGGCAGCATTAAAAATGAGCGAGCAAGGGCGATCTGCCGAAGTACGGGCAGTGCCTAAACGAAATCTGTAGGGTTCAACGGAGCCTGCTGTTGCAGGCATGTGCGTCGGCGTCTCTTCCGCGCTTTCTCAACCTATGTGCTGGCATCTTCCCTGACAACCGCGAAGATTTAGCGAAACTCTGCGCCATTTTTTCCTTGCACATCGCTTCAGCTCTCGAACTCATGTCCTTTGTGCAGCTTGGCCTCTGCAAGCCGTGTGGAAAGCAGTTGAATCAGTCGAGAATAAAGCGTCCCACTGCAACAGGAATGGTGCGCCCACCCACTTCCACCCCGTGCACCCGCTCGCCGTCCAGCTGTGCGGAAACCACAAGCCGGCTCGGCCTCAGCATCTCCACACCCTGTGCGATGACCGTAATGGCGCCGGGTGGAACCGCCCGCTGCCGCACCAGGTAGCTGATGGCACAGCCGGCGGCCGATCCGGTTGCAGGGTCTTCCCCGGCATAAAACCGCATGCGGGCGCGCCAGTGCACCTCACTCCTGGCGCCACTCCCGGCCGGTGCAATGCAGTAGGCCATCGTGCTGCCGCTGTGGCTCAGCGCACGCGTGACAGCTTCTGCATCCACGGCCAGGCGGCCAAGCGCCTCGGTGTCGCGCAGCGGGACCACCGCAAACGGCAGGCCGGTGCTGACCACCTGTGGTCGCAGCGTTGGGTGCAGGTCGTCCCCACGGATGCCCAGTGCCGCCGTGAGTGCGACTGGGTCCGGCAAGGCGCCAAACGTCGGGTCCAGCTGGCGCATGGTGCCGTACACCCCGCGCTCCCCGGCACGCACCGGCCTGAACCGAACAGGAATGGTTCCGGCCCTGAGCCGCAGCTTCACCTCGTCCGCTCCGGCAAAGGTGGGTGCATAGAGGCGCAGCCAGCTTGCCGTGCCCAGCGTCGGATGCCCGGCAAACGGCAGTTCTTCCTCGGTGGTAAAGATCCGCACCCGAACG
>CAXUHM010000008.1:0-16346 GCA_964250935.1 uncultured Terriglobus sp. | reverse complement strand
ACGCTCCTCCCCGGCATCGCCGGGCAGGATAAACGTCGTCTCGCTCAGGTTCGTCTCACGCGCCAGCGCCTGCATCTGCGTGTCAGACAGACCGCCTGCGTCGGGAAAGATCGCGAGCATGTTTCCCTCCAGCGATCGCTCGGCGAAAACGTCCACCTGCGCCCAGCCCACCTGCGCCAAGCTCACCTGCGCCGAGTCCACCTGCTCCAGGTCCGGGTTTCCTGCGTTTGACATGCTGTCCCTCCGCAACTATTGTTGCAATTGATGGTGCGTTTCGCGATCTCCGCCGATCTCTGCCGCTGTTGCTGCGGCATGGCGGGGTAGTCGGTTCGCGCAAAGACAAAGGTTTGATCCAGGCGCTCTCCGACCCACCCGCCACATCGGCCCGGTGGGTTTTCATGTTTGGGCGCATGCTCGTCCAACGCATCACGTTACCGAACTACGAGGATTTCGATGTCTCTCCGCATCAACGACATTGCACCCGACTTCACCGCGGAAACCACCCAGGGCACCCTTCACTTCCACGAGTGGCTTGGCGACCACTGGGCCGTTCTCTTCAGCCACCCCAAGGACTTCACGCCGGTCTGCACCACCGAGCTCGGCGCGGTCGCTGGTCTGGAGCCGGAGTTTGCCGCGCGTGGCGTCAAGGTCATCGGTCTCAGCGTCGACCCGGTCGATAGTCACAGTAAATGGTCGCAGGACATTGAAGACGTGGGTGGCGCCAAGGTGACCTACCCCATGATCGGCGATCCGGAGCTCAAGATCGCCAAGCTGTACGACATGCTTGCAGCCGATGCCGGCGACACCAGTGAAGGCCGTACCCCGGCCAACAACGCACCCGTGCGAACGGTCTTCATCATCGGGCCGGACAAGCGCATCAAGCTCCACCTGGCCTACCCCATGACGACCGGCCGCAACTTCGACGAGATTCTGCGCGTACTCGACAGCATGCAACTCACGTCGAAGCACAAGGTCGCAACACCAGCCAACTGGAAGCAGGGCGACGACATCATTCTGACAGCGGCCGTCACACCGGAGGAAGCGGAGAAAAACTTCCCCGGCTACAAAACCGTAAAGCCGTACCTGCGCACCGCGGCACAGCCGCAGTAAGCTCGGCATATCCTGCCTGCACAGCGCAGGAGCGCAACGGCAACAAGACGCACCGGTGGCGAAGTGGCTAACGCGTTGGTCTGCAAAACCAATATTCGTCGGTTCAATCCCGACCCGGTGCTCCAAATCTTCACAAGCAGGGCCTGCCTCCATGGCAGGCCTTTGTGCGGAAGCCGCATGTCACCCGGCAACGAAACGTCTCGACAATCCCTCCTGACGCCGGCCTGCCTTTACGCCTCCACCAATCCATACCGCCGCTGCCAGGCATCTTTGAGCTGCGTGCGCACGCACTCCCGCTCCGCCTCGGTCACATCGGTCAGTCGATTGCTCGCCAGGTTCTGTGCCTCCGCCTTGGCAATCTCCAGCATGCGCCGGTCACGCAACAGGCTGGCAACGCGCAGGTCGGGCGTCCCTGCCTGTTTGGTACCGAAGAACTCGCCCGGCCCGCGCTGTCGCAGGTCCAGCTCCGCAAGCTCGAAGCCATTCTGCGTTCGCACCATGGCATCCAGCCGCAGTTCGGCTTCCGGGGACACGCGCCGGCCCGTCATCAGGATGCAGTAGCTCTTGGCCGCGCCCCGCCCCCCCCGCCCGCGCAGCTGGTGCATCTGCGCCATGCCAAAGCGATCCGCGTTCTCAATCACCATTACGCTCGCGTTCGGCACGTCCACGCCGACCTCAATGACCGTGGTGGACAACAGAATATCGATCTCGCCCCGTTGAAACTGCCGCATGGTCGATTCCTTTTCCTCAGGCGACAGACGCCCGTGCAGCAGGCCCAGGCGCAAATCGCCCAGCGCCCCGTGGCGTAGCTCCTCGAACATCTCCACGGCGGAGCGAAGCTGCGACTCCTCCGCGGGGGCACTTCCACCAAAGAGCGCGTCGCCCTTGCGCAGCGCAGCTTTCCGGGCAGACTTCTTCGCCGCCTTTTTCGCGCCCTTTCCCGAGGTCGTAACGCCTGCACCTCCCGCCGGCCCCACGCGCTTTGCCGCCACCGCCGCAGTAGCCCGTGTGCTTGCACGACGAACGGGCATATCGGCTGTTGCGGGTAACGGATCAGTCGGAAAGTCCAGCTCTGGCTGGTCGTCCTGCGGACCTTCAATCAACGGATACACGATGTATGCCTGGTTGCCCTTGGCGACCTGCTTGCGCACAAACTGCCACACTTCGTCCGCACGTTCGACCCCGGTGCGGCGCGTCACAATGGGCGTGCGTCCTGGCGGCAACTCGTCGATCACGCTGACCTCCAGGTCGCCGTACACGGTCAGCGCAAGGGTGCGCGGAATCGGTGTCGCCGTCATTACAAGCACGTCCGGGTCGCCGCTGCCGGGCTTCTTCATCAGCGTAAAGCGCTGCCGCACGCCGAAACGGTGCTGCTCATCGACAATGACCAGGCCAAGATTCGCGAAGTCGACCTTTTCCTGGATCAGCGCCTGCGTGCCCAGGATGAGTTCGGCTTCGCCGCTCGCAATGCGCCGCCGCGCGCGACGCTTCTCCGCTCCGTCCAGCGATCCGGTCAGCAGGGTGATCTGGTACTTGCGCGAGGATCGCTCCAACAGCTTGCGTGCGCTCAGGTAGTGCTGTGTCGCCAGGATCTCGGTCGGCGCCATCAGCACCGCCTGGTATCCGTTCTCCATCGCAATCAGCGCGGCCTCAATGGCAACAATCGTCTTGCCGCTGCCCACGTCACCCTGGAGCAGGCGGCGCATCGGGTTCGGCTTGCGCATGTCTTCCACAATCTCGCCAAGGACGCGCTTTTGCGCCGCCGTTGGGCGAAACGGCAGCACGGACTTGATGGCCGCGCGTACGTTGTCGTCCGTCGTAAAGGCCACGCCCTCGCGGTCCCGCAGCCGCTTGCGCTTCAACTCCAGGCCAAGCTCCAGGTAAAACAGCTCCTCAAAGACAAGCCGTTGCTGTGCAGCCGTTCGAAACCCCTGCAGGTCCGCAATGGACGCGGATTCCGGTGGAAAATGCGCCTCTTTCAACGACTGCAGGCGGCCCGGCAAACCCAGACGCCGCAACATCGCCAGCGGCAACACCTCGGTAACTGGGCCGCCCATGGCGAGATCGTCAAAGATCTCCCAAAGCACGCGCCGCACCCACTTGGATCCAAGCTTGGCGCCCCATGGCGTGGTGCCCCCCAGCGATTCGTACACCGGCACAATGCGACCCACCTCCAGCAGCGTCACCGGGTCTGCGTCGCCCGTCACGGCAGGCAGCAGCTCAAACTGTGGCTGCACCATCTTGAACCGCCCCGGCGTGGAGCGTGACGGCTCCACCTTGCCATAGAGCGCGACCATCTCCCCCAGCTTGAACTTGTCTTTCAGGTAGGCGCCGCCAAACCACATGGCCTTTAGCGTCTGCAGGCCGTGGCCGACCGTCAGTTCAAACAGCGGCCGGCCGCGCGCGTGCAACACCGTTGACCCGCGCACCTCGGCAATCACGCTGGCCATCTCGCCGGGCCGCAGCTCGTGCAGCGCCTTGGGGTGCTGCCGGTCTTCATAGCGAAAGGGCAAATGGTAGAGCAGGTCTTCTACCGTGCGCACGCCGCGTTTGGCCAGGGCCTCGGCGTTGCGCGGACCGACGCCCCGAAGGAGTTGCACGGGGGTGGAAAGCTGAAGCATGCATTGCGAGCATAGCAGCGACCGCATGGCAGCCACTGCTAGACTTGAAGATGTGGCAATCGCAGCAATCTGCCAGGAGTTCCGCCCAACGCATGTCGACCGTCGACCTCCAGCACATTCGCAAGGTGTACGACCAGAAAGTCGCCGTTGAGGGTCTGACGCTCCGCATTGAACCGGGCCAGATGTTTGGCCTGCTCGGTCCCAATGGCTCCGGCAAAACGTCTTCCATCCGCATGATGATCGGCATCACGGTCCCCGACTCCGGCACGGTGCGCCTGTTCGATCAGCCCTTCACCCGCGACAATCTCAAGCGCGTTGGCTACCTGCCGGAAGAGCGCGGCCTGTACAAGAAAATGGGCGTCCTGAAGCAGCTCGTCTTTATGGGCCAGCTGCACGGCCTCGATGCCGCGGAGGCCGGCCGCCGCGCCCGCCGCTGGGCCGAACGTCTGCAAATCGTCGAAGCCCTGCCAAAACGAACCGACGAGCTTTCAAAAGGCATGCAGCAAAAAATCCAGTTTATTGCATCGCTCATGCATGATCCCGACCTGGTCATTCTTGACGAGCCATTCAGCGGGCTTGACCCGGTCAACGCTTCGCTCCTGCAGCAGACCATGATCGAGCTGCGCGACGAGGGCAAGGCCATTCTGTTCAGCACCCATCGCATGGACCAGGTGGAGAAGATGTGCGATTCCATCACCCTCATCCACCGTGGCCGTGTGGTGCTTGAAGGCAGCATGCGCGACGTCAAAAGCCGCTACCCGCGAAACCGTGTCGAGGTGCTGTACAGCGGCGACAATACCTTTCTCCGCAATGCAGAAGTGGCAGAAGTGAAAGAGTATGCCGGACGCGCGGAGATCACCCTGCGCGGCGACCAGCCCAATGCGCAGCCGCTCCTCGTCGATGCGGTTGCCCATGGCACGCGCATTGAAAAATTCGAAGTCAAAGAACCCACGCTGGAAGAAATTTTCATCAGCACGGTGGGCCGCGTCGATGCTTAATCCAGGCGCGAAGGAAAGTGGTTCCCATGCATAACATCTGGCTGATTGCCAAGCGCGAGTACACCGAACGCGTGCGCACGCGTGGCTTCATGATCGCCACCATCCTCATCCCGCTGCTGATGAGCGCCGGCATCGCCGGCACCATCCTGATTGCCAAGCACAGCAAGTCGAATTCGCACATCGCCGTTGTCTCGGGCGATATGCGGCTTGCCACCGACATCCAGGACGAGTTGGAGCACGGCAAAGATAGCGAGATGCTGGTCGACGTCATCTCCCCGCCCAGCGCGCAGACCCGCGCCAACCTGGATGCGGCCGTCAAGTCCAAGGACCTTGACGGTTATCTTTGGATCAATCCATCCAGGGCGCTGAACGGCCGGCCGCAACTGCAATACAAGCAGGGTGCCTCGGCCGACCTCGCCACGCGCAGCACCATCAGCCATGGCATCAGCAATGTGCTCACCCGCGAAAGCCTTGCCCATCAGGGCCTGAACCCCAATCAGGTCTCGGACGCCATGAAACCGGTCGACATGGAGACAGACACCGGTGCCAGAGACAGTACAGCCGCGAACTTCGCGGCAGCCTACGTCACCTTCTTTCTCATGTACATGGTCATCATGCTCTACGGCATGAACGTCGCGCGCTCCATCATTGAGGAGAAGACGTCGCGCGTCTTCGAGGTCATGCTTGCCACCGTCAAACCGGTGGAAATGATGGCCGGCAAGGTCCTCGGCGTCGGCTCGGTCGGTCTCACGCAGGTCGGCATCTGGATGCTCGCTGCCGTGCTGCTCACACACACCTCGCTCATTGCGCACCTGCTGGGTAGCAGCGGGACGCAGATTGCCTTCACAACGGCACAGGTTGCGTACTTCATCGTCTTCTTCCTGCTCGGCTACCTGCTGTACTCTGCCATGGCTGCTGGCCTTGGCGCCATGACCAATTCCGAGCAGGAGCTGCAGCAGCTCAACATGTTTCTGGTCCTGCCCCTCGCCGCATGCATGGTCATGCTGCAGCTCATCCTCACCTCGCCTGGCAGCCCCATCTCGCGCGTCGTTTCCATGGTGCCTTTCTTTGCGCCGCTGCTCATGTACATGCGCATCTCCGTCTCGCCCGTGCCCTGGTATGAGATCGTCGCTTCGATCGCCATCCTTCTTGCGACCATTCTGGCCATCCTTTACGTCACCAGCAAAATCTATCGCGTCGGCATTCTGATGTACGGCAAAAAGCCAAACCTGCCGGAAATCCTGCGGTGGGTGCGATACAGCTGATGGACGTCACCCACGATCCAACAACAACACCGGATGCCCATGGCTTTCACCTTCTGGCGCGCCGGCACCACACGTTAATCCCGGTCTACCGCACTGTCACCGCCGATCTGGAAACGCCGGTCTCCGCCTTTCTCAGGATCGCGGCCAAAGAGCCGGAGGCCTTCCTTCTGGAATCGGTAGAGGGTGGCGAGCGCATTGGTCGCTACACGTTCATCGGCATCCGTCCCTACCGCAAGCTGGTCAGCCGTGGCAGCAGCATCACCGCGACCGAAGGCAACTCCACACGCACCTACGACGGCGATATCTTCACCGAGCTCAAAACCGCGCTCAGCGAGCATCTGCCGGCCAAACTGCCAGGCCTGCCGCCCTTCACCGCGGGTGCGGTCGGCTTCTTTGCCTACGACGTCGTGCGCCAGATCGAGCGCTTGCCCGAGCTTGCCGTCGATGAGCTCGCCGTCCCGGACGCCTGTCTCATGTTCTTCGATGAGGTGCTCGCCTTCGATCACGTCAAGAAGGAGATCTTTCTCATCGTCACGGCCGATCTCAAGCGCGAGCCGAACGTCGACGCCGCCTTTCTCCAGGCGGTGCAGCGGCTCGATCGCCTGGAAAAGCAGCTTGCTTCACCCTTGCCCAAATACACAAAGCGGGAAGCCCTTGGACCATTGGCGCTCACGCCCCGCACGCCCAAGCGCGATTACCTCAAAGCCGTCGACCGCATCAAGCAATACATCACCGCGGGGGACATCTTTCAATGTGTGCTGTCGCAGCGGTTCGACTGTGAGCCCGGCGTTGACGCCTTCGACATCTATCGTGCCCTGCGCATCGTGAACCCCTCGCCGTACATGTACTTTCTGCGTTTCCCCATGAAGTCGCCGGGTGCCAAGAAGCCAATTGCCGCGCACATCGTCGGTTCTTCCCCGGAGCTTCTGGTGCGCGTGCACGGGAGCCGCATCGAGTACCACCCCATCGCCGGAACACGCCCGCGCGGCGATGATGAAGCCAGTGACAAGCGGCTGGAAGAAGACCTGTTGCGCGATGACAAGGAAACGTCGGAGCACGTCATGCTCGTCGATCTCGGCCGTAACGATCTCGGCCGTGTGAGCGAGTTTGGCAGCGTGCAGGTCAAAAAACTCATGTTCATCGAGCGCTACTCGCACGTCATGCACCTAGTCAGCGCGCTTGAGGGCAAGCTGCGCGCGGGCATGAACGGTGTTGACGCCTTCCGCTCCTGCTTTCCGGCCGGCACCCTCTCCGGAGCCCCGAAGATTCGCGCCATGGAGATCATTGAAGAGCTCGAACCCACCCGTCGCGGCGTGTACGGCGGCTCTGTCTTCTATGCGGATTTCTCCGGCAATCTTGACAGTTGCATCGCCATTCGCACCCTCTTCATGCAGGGCGACAAGGGATATGTTCAGGCCGGCGGCGGTGTCGTTGCAGACTCTGTGCCGCTGACTGAATTCGACGAAACCGTCAACAAAAGCAAAGCCGTCGTGCGCGCGATTGAACGTGCACGCGGCGCGCGGCGATAAGCAGGAGAGCGGAACCATGCCACAGCAAACGCACGAAGCCTTTGACGTTGATGCCATGAGCCAGGCGGACGCTTACAAGCTGTTGTCGTCGCTCGTCATGCCCCGACCCATCGCTTGGGTCGTAACGCAAAGCCCGCAGGGAGGGCGAAACGCCGCACCCTACTCCTTCTTCAACCTGCTCTCCACCAACCCTCCACTGGCGGCCATTGGCTTCAGCGCGGCGACCGATCGCAACAGCAAAGACACGCTCGACAATATTCGCAGCACGGGTGAGCTCGTCATTCACATGGTGTCAGAAGACCTTGCCGAAGCCATGAACACCACGGCAATCGATGCGCCACGCGGCACCGATGAAACGCAGCTTGCGGGCCTCGACCTGGTCCCCAGCCTGGTCGTCGCTCCGCCACGGATCGCCCGTGCAAAAGCCGCGCTCGAATGCCGTCTGCATCAGGAAATCGACCTCGGTACCGGCAACACCATCCTTCTCGCGCGCGTGCTGCAGGCGCATGTCGCTCGCGATGCGTTTGAGGATCGTTCCCGCCTGCACATCGACACGGACAAGCTGGCCCTCATCGGCCGCATGACCGGTGGTGAAGGCGGGTACTGCCGCACCTCCGACACCTTCTCACTGGCGCGACCCACGTGGAAGGACCGCGAAGACAGGTAGACCCGCTGGGCTTACCGCCGGGACAAGCGCCACGTCATTCCCAGCGTCACGCCCGCGTTATTGGCCATGGAGGTCACGGCCAGCTTGACCGGCGCCGGATCTCCCGGAATCATTTGCAGACCCACACGCGATGAGAGCCGGTAGCAGATGGCGAAGTCGTCGATGCTGGCATCTTCCGTGTTGAAGCGACGGCCCGCGCGGCGCTGCACTGTGCCGATCACCGTCCCGATTACCGGCAGGGCATCCAGGCTCTCACGCCGCGACGTCGCAGGGGACAGGGTCGTAAAGCGTGCGGCCGTCGCCGTGTACAGGCCGGCCACCATGGCGCGCAGCGTCTGCCGCGCGGGTTGCAGCAGCAGCGCCGGCTGCAGGCGCGCCGCAGAAGGCCTCGTCATCGTCGCCGCCATTGCCGGTGCCGCTACCGGTGCCGCGATGTTCGCGTCGGGCGTCTCCCCCGGGCATGGGCGTGCGCCGGCAAGGGTAGCCAGCAGCAGGGTCAGCAGGGCAATGGAGCAGTACCTCATCGTTCCTCTATCGGCAGGACAGCCGCATCGCATCACCGGTCGGCTCCCAACGACACCTATCCTCTTCCCGATGGACGGCAGCACGCACTCCCCCGCTCGATGCATCAGCCCCCGACGACCGTGGGATGCCGTGCACCAGCTCGAGGCACGGCATAAACTATCGGTTGAGGCACGGCATGGTTTTTGTTCTGGACAACTACGACTCCTTCACCTACAACCTGGTGCAGTACATGGGTGAGCTCGGTGCCGAAATGGTCATCCGTCGCAATGACGAGGTCACCCCGGCACAGGTCGAAGCAATGGCCCCCGACCGTATCCTGATTTCGCCTGGACCGTGCACGCCGCAGGAGGCGGGTTGTTCCATCGATCTCATCCGCCACTTCGCCGATGCCGAGCGGCAGGCAGGCAAGCGTACACCGGTCCTTGGCGTCTGCCTCGGTCATCAGGCATTGGGCGCTGCCTTCGGCGGCAGTGTCGTTCGCGCGGCTCGCCTCATGCACGGTAAAACCAGCGAGGTTGCGCACGACGGTCGCGCGCTCTTTGCCGGCCTGGAGCCGACCATCACCTGCACGCGCTACCACTCGTTGGTGGTCAGTCCGCAAGGCCTGCCAGATGAGCTGGAAGTGACAGCGCGCACGCAGGACCCGGAGGGCGAAGTCATCATGGGTCTGCGCCACCGCACGCTGCCGCTGGAAGGCGTGCAATTTCACCCGGAGAGCGTGCTCACGACGCATGGCAAGCTCCTCATCCAGAACTTCCTTAACCTGTAGCGGGTGTCCATGCAGAAGTTCTCGCTTCTTGTCTTTCTCGCGTGTGGCACGTGTGCTGCGTCGGCGCAAACCGGCATCGGGACGGTGTCGACGGCCGGTGCCCAGGTGCAGGGCAACGTCTCGGTCAGTAACGGCAAAGCCACCTTGCAAAACAGCGCAACGGTCAGCGCGGGCAGCGGACCCAGCGATGTTGCCCTCAGTCGCGGTGGCACCGTGCGTGTCTGCGCCGGCAGCGTCGCCGCGCTCTCGCGCTCCAATGCCACCACCTCTGCCGGAACACCACTGCTCATCGCGCTTGAGCGCGGCGCCATGGAGGTGCAAACCCGCACGCTGCGCACCGATGCCGTCTTGACCCCCGATCTGCGCTTGGAGTTCAGCGGCGTTGCTCCCCTCGACCTTCGCCTCCGCGTCAACCCTGCCGGGGATACCTGCGTGGAGAACCTGGGCAGGGACGCGCCTATCCTGCATGTCACGGAACAGTTCAGCGGCGCCGGTTACCTGGTTAAGGCGGGTCAGCGCGTCCTGTTTGAGCATGGCAGCGTGCGCGAAGTGGTCGACCGCCAGCGCTTTGGCTGCGGCTGCCCGCGGCCCAACGCCAAAGACGACTTTCCCGAGGCGGTCAGCGCCGGCATGACGCAGCCTGCCATCCCCGCGGTGCCCGCCGGTCAAACCCACGTCCAGGTTTCGACCGCGATCCAGTACGACGGCAACACCCAGACGGCAAGCGGCCCGCCAAATCCTGACGGCTCCATGCCGGCGACCGCTGCCGCGCCCACCTCCGGCAGCGCCTCTGGCCCACCCGTGGCAACGCCGTCCACGCCCGTGCCGGTCGCCGCAGCAGGCAGCAACCCCTTCCGCGCCATCGGCCGCTTCTTTCGCCGGCTGTTCGGCGGCGGGCAGTAGCAGCCGCACGGTACAATCGATAGGCTCGCCGGTCCCGGCAGCGCGCCACTCCGGTGCGGCCCAGGGCAGGATTTGCCGGCCGTCCACCGCGCACGACCCAGGATCTCAGAAGGAGTACACCCACTATGGCGATTCCCGCCACCCAGATGCGCCCCGGCATGATCATCAAGCACAACGACGTGCTCCATAGCGTCTTCGCCGTGGAGCACCGCACCCCCGGCAACCTCCGCGCCTTTATCCAGGCCAAGCTGCGCAATCTCAAATCCGGTGCCATGTTTGAGCATCGCTTTCGTTCTGGCGACGCCATCGATCGCGTCATCGTCGACGAAGTCGCCATGGAGTACCTCTACAACGACGGCGACGACTACTACTTCATGGACACCACCAATTTCGAGCAGACAGCCCTCAAGCAGGACACCCTCGGCGGAGCCGTGGACTTTCTCCTGCCCAACCTCAACATCTACGTGAGCTTCTACGACGGCAAGGCCGTTGGCATCGAACTGCCCGGTGTTGTTGAAATGACCGTCGTTCAGACAGAGCCGGGCATCAAGTCGGCCACGGCCAGCAGTGTCACCAAGCCCGCCAAAACCGAGACCGGTCTCGTCGTGCAGGTTCCGCCCTTCATCAATGAAGGCGAGAAAATCCGCGTGGACACAGCTGAAGGCGCCTACATGTCGCGTGCGTAGGCCACGATCCGTCCTGACGCGCAGGCCACGGTACTCACTCGCCTGGAGAAAGCGACCCTGCTTCTCCAGGCGAGTCGTTTCACAGGGGTACTCTGCCTGTGCCCGGCACGGCAGGCGTGCCTGGGATGGAATGGGCCGGGAAACTAGGTCTGCAGCATCCCTTTTGAGAACAACGCTGTCCCGTACAGCCTCCGGCAAGGCCGGAAATGCCAGCAGCAGCCATACCGGTATCCGGGTTCCTGTTTCGCGCATCCTAGCTGGCCTATGAAGCTTCGCAACCTCAAAACTCCGACACTGCACCTCGCGTATGAAGATTCCGGCCCCGGCAAGGGAGAGCCGCTGCTCCTGGTGCACGGCTGGCCCGACTCTCCGCGCACCTGGGACAAGGTACTGCCTGCGCTTCACGCGGCGGGGTACCGTACGATCGCTCCCTATCTTCGCGGCTACGGTCCAAGTACCTTTCGTGACCGCTTGTTCGGCCGCAATCCCCGCCGTACCGGCCAGGCGGTAGCGTTTGCACAGGATATGGTCGACCTGCTCGACGGCCTGAAGCTTCGCCATGTCCACTTCATCGGCCACGACTGGGGTGCACGCACGGCTCACGCGCTGGCGGCGCTGTTTCCGCAGCGGCTCAAGTCTGCCGTCACCATCTCCGTGCCGTTCGAACCCGGCCCGGCAAAGCCGCCAAAACTGCCGCAGGCACAGGCATTCTGGTACCAGTGGCTGCTGTGCACGCACCCCGGTAAACAGTTGTTCACCAGCGACCCGGCTGCCTACGGCAAGGCACAGTGGGATGCCTGGAGTCCGCACGGCTGGTACACGCCCGCGGAGCTCGCCGAAGCGTCTAAAAGCTGGAGCGGCAAGGACTTCCCGCAGGTTGTTCTGCACGGCTACCGCTCCCGTTGGGGACACGCTCCGCTTGACCCTAACTACCACGTCCTGCAGGACCGCTTTGAGGCAACATCGACGCTGTCCACGCCGACGCTGCTGATCCACGGCATGGAAGACCACTGTGAGCTTGCGGAGACCACTGACGGCGCCGGCCGCTATTTCAACGGCGGGTACAAACGCATTCTTCTCGACGGCACCGGTCATTTCCCCCAGCGGGAAAACCCCCGGCAAACAGCGGACGCAATCCTTGCGCACCTGCAGGAGAACGCCTGATGGTGCGTCACTTTCAGGTAACCGGTCGCGTCCAGGGCGTGGGATTCCGCTGGTTCGTCCATCGCGAAGCCGCCGACATCGGCCTGCGTGGATGGGTGCGGAACACCCATACCGGCCAGGTGGAAGCCGTCGCCAGCGGGGAAGAGGACCAACTCAGGGATCTTGAAGTCGCCATCCGGCGCGGGTCGCGCGGCAGCCGCGTGGATCACGTCACGGTGCACGATCTGCGGGAGGAGGAGGGCGATGCGCTCGGTCCATTTCGCATCGACGGCGCCTTCTAACCGCCTACCCGCCCGGCGCTGCCGTCCACGCCCGGCGCCTACTCGTCGTAGTGCAACAGGCTGTACACGTCGTACTCCGGAAACTTCTGCCGGCCCTTCAAAAAATCCAGCTCCACCGCAAAGGCAACGCCCGCAATCTCACCGCCAAGCTGCTTCACCAGTTGCACCGTCGCCTGCATGGTGCCGCCAGTGGCCAGCAGGTCGTCCACAATCACAACGCGCTGTCCCGGCTGAATCGCATCCAGGTGGATCTCCAGCGAATCCGAGCCATACTCCAGGTCGTAGGTCACCTTTGCCACGGCCGCAGGCAGCTTCTTCGGCTTGCGCACCGGCACAAAGCCCGCGTTCAGGCGATACGCCATCGCCGGCCCAAAGATAAAGCCACGCGCCTCAATGCCCAGCACCAGGTCTACCTGTTTGTCGATGTAATACGCTGCAAATGCGTCGATCATCTGCGCAAAGCCGGCCTTGTCCTTGAGCAGCGTCGTGATGTCGTAAAACAGGATGCCGGGCTTGGGAAAGTCAGGAACCGTGCGGATGAGCGTTTTCAGCGGCTCGCAGTTGATCGGTGTCATGGTGTCACGATTCTACTAGGCGCACGCATCCACCTCGCGCAGCTGCAGCGTCTCGTCCGCCCGCAGGTAGCCCTTCCGCCGAAACCAGGCCTCCATGCGCGCACAGAGCAACGCCCGCGGCACCAGCGAACCGACCTCCAGCAGCCCATCCCCCACCGGCAGCGTGTCATCAAAGATCGCGTCGTTGGTAAAGTTTCGCATGCAGAAATTATCGAGCTGCTTCACAGGCACCGTCGTCACGCCGCCATCCCGCCCAACCCGCTCAACAGCAACACGGTGCAGAAACAAGGCCGTCCTCAACCGAACACCAGGCAGCTTGGACCGCCGATCTTGACGGAAGAGGTGCTCGCCCCAAGCTTGCCGCTCGCCGCGTCAATGGGGTAAACCGTCACCTCGTCAGAAAACTGGTTCGCGCTCAGCAGAAACCGGCCCGATGGATCGATGGCAAGGTGGCGCGACTCCTTCCCCGTGTTCGGCCAGTGCTGCACATTCGTGAGCAGACCCGTTTGGGGATTTACCGAGAACACCGCAAACTCCTCATGGATCCGGTTCGACGCGTACAAAAACGCCTCCCCCCGTCCAAACACCAGCTCGCACGCGCGCTTGCCGACGGTGTCCACGTGGTGCGGCAACGTTCCCACAATGTTGCGCAGCGTCAGCGTGCCTTTCTCCCCATCCCAGTCCAGCAGGTCAATCGAGGAGTTCAGCTCGTTGATCGAATAAATCCATCGCCCATTGGAATGTGCCACCAGGTGCCGCGGTCCGGCGCCCGGGCGAGCCATGAACTTCCCATGCGCGGTCAGCGTCGCTGTCGTTCGCTCCAGCTGCAGAATGTGAATGCAATCCAGCCCAAGGTCGCTTGCCAGCACAAACCGCTCGCCCGGCGCTGGTTGAACGGAGTGAACCCGGCTGCTTGTCTGCCGTTCCTTGTCCGGCCCGTGGCCGTCCGCGGGGTACGCCACCAGGGTTGCCAGGCTCAGCCGGCCCTGCGCGTCCGCGCGAAACGAAGCCAGGCTTCCCCCGCCATAGTTCGCCACAAAAACGCAGCTGCCGTCGCTCGTCGTCGAGCAGTGACATCCGCCGGGGCTCGTCGAACTCGCGTTGCTGATTGCCGCAAACGTCTCCCCGGGCGCGTCCTGCGGCGGGGGATGCCGAAAGCTGCTCGCGTTAGACGCCCGGTCTTCCGCCTGCGTCACCGCGAACAACAGCGGGCTCGCCGCGGACGGGAGCGCCAGAAAGCTCGGATTCTCCGTTGCAGCGACCAGCGCCGGCTCGCTCAGCCTGCCATCGGCAAAAGAAGCGCCGTAAATGCCCTTGCTGCCGCGTCCGCTGGTTCCAATCAACACACGCACCGCGCCGTCACTCAGGCCGGCCTGCTGCCCTCGCGCCGCGGCATGCAGCAGCAGCGCACCTGCCGGCAGCGCTTGAAGAAGATGCCGTCGGGAAAGCGAGGTGCGAACGCGCTTGTACATGGTCGGCCTGCCTCAGTGAACAGTCTGTTATTCCAGCGGTGCTAGAACCGTAGCACCCGCATCCCTCGCAAGGCGAATGCGTCCGCCTCCACTTTGTGCCCGGCGCGCCACCTGCGTAGCCCGGGCATGCGCACGCAGCGTCCAGTCCGCCCGGTGCGCTACGAATTCGGCGGCGCAACCACCTCGGTGACCTGGTCTGCGGGCAGCGCACCCGCATAGGACTCCGGTTCCACGTCGTCGTTGATCACGGGCAGCGTGGGCAGGGCGCGGGTGCTGCCAGCCTCGTCCACCACCGCGTTCACGTACGTCAGTACCTCTTCCACGGTCATGGAATAAAACTCGCGCCCGTTGTCATAGCCCGATTCAATGATGGTTTTCAAAAACTTGCCCGCTGCCTGGGCCGCAGCGTAATCGGTAATGACATGGCCGGCGCGCTTCTTCATCTCGACCCAAGCCGGATTCGGCATCGCAATCCACATGGGCCGGCCGTTCACCGCGAAACGGACATCGGTGGCATCGGCGTGGCGCGTTGCAATCGCAACAACCGTACCTTTCCACACGCAGTGCAGTTCTTCGCCGCTCCAGCGATCAGTGACTCGAAAGTTCTCATACATGGGTGCGCGCTCCTGTGCCGTACCGTCAGCGTAGCCGTTTGAGGTGGTCCGGGCAAGATGCCGCTCCGGTTGGCTCGCCGTCGCATTGCCGATGCGTTGGCCCGCTGCTATCCTTCGAGATGGCATGCAGAGCGCGCCTGCTTTTCGCTGTGCGCATCTCCAGGCGTGCGTTCGGTCCAAGTTCCAACGAAATCCGAGGTTGACCCAGTCTTGAATACCGCCCTGCCCACCCGCAAGAACGACGTTCTGAACAACGCTCCTGAAAAAAGCGGTCCGCTGTACCTGCCCCAGAACAAGCGGTTTATTCTCACCATCCTTGCTGCCATTGTCGCGGTTGCCCTCCTCGGCACGGTCCTCGCGCTGGTGTACTTCTACCGGTCCAGCCAGGCAAATCTTGCCCTTGGCGATGCCATGCGCACCTTTGAGACGCCCGTCGTTTCCGCAGGCCAGCCCGCACCCGCTGGCGTCAAAACCTACAGCAGCACCGAGGATCGTGCCCGCGAGGCCAACGGCCAGTTTGCCGCCATTGTGAGCCGGTACGGCTTGACCCCGGCCGGCCGCAACGCACAGTACCTGCAGGGCGTAACGTCGCTGCAGATGGGCCAGACCTCCACGGCGGAAACCCTGTTCAAGAAGAGCGCTGGCGACTGGAACAGGGACATCGCCGCTCTGGCCAAGCTCTCCCTCGCCGGCCTCTACCATGGCAGTGGCCGCGATGCGGATGCCATTGCCGTGCTGCAAAAGCTCGTCGACAAGCCCTCCGTGACGGTACCCAGGGGACTCGCGCAGCTGCAGCTCGCGGACCTGTACCAGAGTTCCGGCAAGAAGGACGAAGCGCGTAAACTCTACGCCCAAATCAAGGACAAGGACCCCAAAAGCGCGGCGGCAGAAATCGCGTCGCAGGACCTTGGCGACGCTCCGGCGCGTCAGTAGCAGCAACGCGGTCACAGGCACTTTGCGAGGGACACGGACGTGGAGCGCAGACCGGAAGCAGCGCCGAAAAGCCTTGCGCAACTCATTGCCCGACGCGGCCGCAACTCGCGCACGGACTGGCCCACGGCACAACCCACCGCAGACGCCCTTGGCCAGTTTGGCCTTCTCTTCAATGCACCGGAACCTGCCGTTGAAGCCGAAGCGCCGCAGCAGTCCTCAGCCCCGCATCTGGCC